>JANRKU010000186.1:0-12290 GCA_033763335.1 bacterium | reverse complement strand
TTTATCGCCTCACATTTGCCAAATTTCCCGCCAACCGCATGGCTTATCATGGCGCTCGGATTTTTTCTCCTCACATGGGCAAATCGAGCAACAATCGGCTGGCGATGGGCGCTTATTAGCCTCGTGGCTTTTTCCATCGGTGGCTGGCGCTATGCCTCCCTGCCCCAAACCAGTGATGTCGCTCAATATAACCAACAAGGCGGAATCGGCATCAGCGTCATCGGTGAGGTGATTGCCCTGCCCAATATGCGCGACACACGCCAATTGATTCGCCTCAATGCCATACAAGTGGTGCGCGGGGATATTGTGGATGAAACGTCGGGTGTGGTGTTGGTCGTCGCCCCGCCCAATGCCGATATTGCCTATGGCGATATGCTCAAAGTGACAGGGGAACTCATCACCCCACAGACCTTTGACACCTTTTCGTATGCTGATTATTTGGCGCGGACGGGTGTTTTTTCTATCATGGATAAAACCACTGTGCAGGTATTATCACGCGGTGGCGGAAGCCCGTTTATTCGCACCCTAGCCGATATTCGCGCCACCGTGAGCAATACCATTCTGCGTGCCTTGCCAGAACCCGCATCAGGCTTATTAATCGGCATGATATTAGGCGATGAACAGCATATTGCGCCAGACGTGAGCGATGCCTTCAGCGCCACAGGCACATCGCATATCATCGCCATTAGCGGGTTTAATATGGTCATTGTGGCGGGTGTGGTGCAGAGTATCCTCACATGGCTCATGCCAAATCGCCGTTGGTGGGTGTTGTGGATTGCCTTAGCGGTGATGGGCATTTATACCACGCTGGCAGGGGCAAATGCTGCTGTACTCCGCGCCGCACTCATGACCAGTGTCTTGCTGATTGGGCAAACCCTCCGCCGAAATACGTATGTCCCCGCCTCACTCGCATTTGTGGTGCTGGTGATGTCATTCATCACCCCTAGCGTGTTTTGGGATGTCAGCTTTCAGCTCAGTTTCGCCGCCGTTTTGGGGTTATCGGTATTCGTACCCCCGCTACAACGCGCCTTCAATAGTGGGGTACGACAAATTTTGCCACAATCCACTGCCCAAACCCTGAGCAATTGGCTCACCGAGCCGTTGATTGTGTCTATCGCCGCCCAAATCACCACCATGCCCATCATTCTCGCTAATTTTGGCAGATTTTCGTTGGTGGCATTGCCTGTCAATTTATTAATCGTACCCATCCAAGCCTATCTACTCATTTTGGGCGTAATCGCGGTGGGGATAGGCATTGTTTGGATTCCATTCCTCTCACACATATTATTTTGGCTAACCTATTTGTTGCTCAATTGGACAATCGGCATGGTGAGGCTTTTTGCCTCATTACCCTTTGCGGATGTGGATTGGCGCTTAGACCCGCGCCTCGCCTTGCTGTTTTATGTTGGTCTGGTAGGAGGACTCATCATGACCGCCACACAACCCCGCTTCTGGCGGATATTCATCGGCACAATCCAGAGTAAATTCATCCAAAGCATGAGTTTTTTCGGGGCGTTGGGAGTGGTCTTGTTGATAGGTGGGGGCATCATCAGCCGTCCAGATGGAAAATTGCACGTCTGGTTTTTGACGATGGGACACAACAACGCCGTACTCATCCAAACACCCGATGGGGCGCAAATTTTGGTGGATGGGGGCAGTTATCCATCGCGTTTATTAACGGCATTAGGCGACACCTTGCCTTTTTATGACCAAACCATTGAAATGCTCATCGTCACCCAACCAGATGATTTTGATACCCGCGCTATTTTGGATGTATTGGGGCGCTATGAGGTTGGCATCAGCCTATGGCATGGACAAGGGAGCGAGTCAGAAATCCAAAGTGCGTTGGATAGTGGGCTACAAGCCTCGCAACGAGTGACCGCCAAAGCGGGATATTCCGCCACATTTAGCGATGGCACACGCATTGAGGTGTTAAATCCCACCAATGCCGAATTAAGCCCCGATTTTGATGATAATACCATCGTGCTACGGGTCATTTATGGCGATATATCATTTTTATTGGCGGGCGATTTGAGCGCAGAGACACAATCAGAAATGATAAATAACGGGGTTTATGCCCCATCTACCGTTTTACAAATGCCCAAGCATGGCGGTGCAAGAACGCTGGTTAGTGATTTTTTGGATATGGTCGCGCCATCGGTTGTCGTCTTACAAGCAGACCCCGCCAATCGCTTGGGAGACCCCAGTGAGGATACATTATCGCTTTTGGGCAATATCCCCCTCTGGCGTACTGATTTACAGGGGGTTATTCATTTTTGGACAGATGGAGAACGGCTTTGGGCGCAAGGGGATGAATAGGGGAAATGGGTGTATAGGGAAATTGTTCCCCATACACCCATAATTTTTTATTGTTGGTTGCGATTCCGCAAAATACGCACAATTTGACGAGCGCGATATTCCAAAACAGGCAATGCCCACACGGCAACGATGAATAACATAATTCCGGGTTGACCTTGTTCTTGTTCAAAGTCACCGGGACGTGGCGCAGTGCTACAGCCTTGTTGTTCAGTTGCCCAAAACAAGAAGAAATATGCCCCACCAATCAAACCCATCATAATCGAAACAGGCACAGCATTGGTCTTTTTACCTTTAACAGAACGGAGCATCCCCGCCACAATCATCGGCATGACGAACATCCACACATTGATGATGAATACCGGGAAATCGCAGGGCGGGAAAGTATAACTATTCGCCCCATCGAATGGCACATAGAATTCACCACCGACCAGTAATTTGCTCAAAATGGCGGCGGCTATCACACTCACATTGAGCATGGTCTGAAAAAGTTGCTTGTCGGGGATGAGCAATGAATTGACAAGTCCCAAAAAGAACATGAGATAGAGCATAATATCAAATAATAACGCTGTCCCCTCACGCGGAGCCAACAACCGCCCAATATCCGATAATTGCAAACTCGTTCCATCTTGTGCTAATGCAGGCGAGACAAAAAATAAGGCGCTCACCACGACCATCATCGTTAGTAAAATGTGATTGCGGGTAAATTTGAACATCAAACATGCTCCTTTAATTTCATAATAATGACACTATCTTAACCCATTTTTTTGCGATGTGCATCTATTAGGTCACGCAAGTTTTTTTCCACATCCAATTTGGGTTGATAAAACACCCCTACCATGCCTGCTTTAATCGCCCCATGAATATTGTCTATGCGGTCATCCACAAATACCACAGGATAACTACTCGATGGAAGCGATGTTAAAAGGTGCTGATAAATAGCAGGATTGGGCTTCATCATCCCCAATTTGGCAGAAATGAGTAGTGGGTCAAATAGGTGATGGATGTTTAGCCGATGCAATTTATCCTCTAATTCGAGGCTATCATTGCTCAATAATCCAACAATATACCCTTCTTGGCGCAATTTTTCGATGAGCGCGATGAGGCTCATATCCAACACATCACCCGAATAAAAATCGTGTGCCAATTGCTGAACATCATCGTGCGATAATCCCAATTGACGCGCCACATCATCCCAATAGGCACTCGGAGAAATTTCTCCTTTTTGTGCGCGTACCCAGCTATCGGCATTATGCACAATTTTTTCTACACTCCCCACAGTCAAGCCAAGCCGTTTATCCCATGCGTGACGAGGAGCATAATCGGCGGTTTTCATCAATACGCCACCAAAATCAAACACAAAGGCGATGGGCATAATTATTTAAGTTCCTTAGTGAGCGCGGTTGCCAATTGGGCGGCAATCAGTTCTAGCATGAGGATGCTCTCTTGGGTGATGCTCCCCGGACGGTCTTTACAAGCGGCAATTACACCAAAACTACGATTGCTAAAGCTAACAGGCACGCATGAAATCGCGCCCAAACGCCCGCGTGAGACCAAGATATGATTGGGTTTATCTTCTGGACCTGCAATACGACTTTGACCATTTTGTGCCACCCACCCCATCAGGTCATCGGGTGTGGCATCTTTTGGGGCAATAGATTGTATGGTCTTTGGACCGACTTGTGTTTTCAGCGATAATTTGAGGGGTTCTTGGCTTTCAATGCCATAGTACGCCACATAATCATAGCCTTGGTCAAGACAAGCGGTAATAGAGGCTTCGATTTTGCCCAATACCCCCACCGCTTTTTTGATATTGTTGTTGATATTTCGCACCGCAGGCAAGCTATCGGAGCGCAAGGTTTCCATGCGCCGTTCAGACATCAATTTGATAATCCGTTTGGCGAGGTCATCGTCCTTAAATGGCTCATTGGTAAATTCATCGGCTTGACCGGGCATCCCCAAATCGGCTTCTTCATCCACCAACACCACCAATAAACGAGGATACTTACGCCGTAGATGATTCAAAAAGAAAAATGTATCGCCAAGTGCTTGGTCAATGACAAAAACATCCACATGATTGTCTTTATCACCCAAAATTTCTAAAGCATCGTCCATCGTATGGACAATTTGTAACGTAAAACCCGGTTGTCCAACCAATCCGCTATGATAGCGTTTTGCTTGTTCACTAGGGATGGTGAGCAGAATATCCACTGTTGCCGTCATCAAATGCTCCTTTCATGTGCCACTATGTAGAAAATTATCCGCGCCACTGCCCCGCCCAAATGGTGAGTGCGACCAATTGGCGCAACCCATCTGCGAGGGGTTTGGGGTCTATATATTCATCAAGGCGATGGGCATTTCCCCCCCGCGCCAATCCAATTGTCACCGCAGGGCATCCCGCCGCAAGTGGCACATTGGCATCGGTGCTACCTGTCTCCAACGACCCTGTTATTCCCACAATGGTTAATGCGCTTTGCGCCATTTGCACCAAAGGATGGTCATCTGGAATTTGACCTGCGGGGCGGTCTCCAACTACCTCTATAGCAAATTGTACCCCATCTTGAACAGAATGAGCGACAATTTGACGAACATGAGTTTCGAGCTTCGCCAATGCCTCTGTAGATTCTGAGCGCATATCCAGCCACATCCCCGCATCATTGGCGATGGAATTGATGGAGTGTCCGCCTTCTATCACACCAATATTATAAGTGGTACGTGGGGAATTGGGCGGGTGAATAGTGGCAATTTTTGCGCCAATTGCCATAAGGCTATGGATGGCGCTTGGTCTACCAAATTGTAACCAGCTATGTCCACCTTCGGCTTTGGTGGTGATATGCAAACGGCGCACCGCGATTCCGCCATTATAAATAAATCCAAATGCCATGCCTTCTAGGTTTATGACGGCTTTCAATTGTGATTTTAGCCGATTATATGCGGCTTTCATCCCACCCAAATCGCCCAAACCTTCTTCTCGGCTGGGGGCAACAAACCAAATATCACAGGGGAGTTGAATCGCCTGTTTTTGCAAAAATTCTGCCAAAAATAATACCCCTGCCACACCCAAACTATTATCACCTAACCCCACCCCATAAATAAGGTCGCCCTCATATTTAATTTTGAGGTCAGTCTCAATTGGGAATACGGTATCGGTATGGGCAGAGACCATCAACCCACGACCATCACCACTGCCTTTGAGCAAGCCATAGACATTAAACACCTCATCAATGCTCACCTCTGCCAATCCAAGCGCCCGAAATTGGTCTGCGACATACTGAGCGCGGGTATCTTCTGCAAAAGTGGGGGCGGGTATTTGTTGAATCTCAATGGCGCGGGTGGTGGTTTGGGAAGCATGGTGGGTAAAATCTTGAGCGTGAAGCGATTGTGGTAATGGAGGGGTATAGGATGAGGCAAAGTGTGATGGATTTGTCATCGGACAACCACTTTCTGTTTGATGTGATAATGAGTGGATATGCAAAAAGGGGCGTTTAAGCCCCTTGTTGTGAACAATTTCCCCACAAGTTGGGGAGTATTATGACCCTTTTTCGAGCGCCGCCAAATGTTTCATCAAACGGCTTTTGCGGCGTGCGGCATTGCGGGGGTGGATTGTCCCACGGCTTGCCGCCATATCGAGGTCTTTGACTGCCAAACGAGTCGCTTCTTTTGCCTGTACTAAATCTTTACTCGCAATGACGGTACGTGCTTTTTTGACGAGCGTGCGTGCGCGATTGCGATAAGTACGGTTATGAATCCGACGTTTTTCCGCTTGGCGAATACGTTTTAGGGCAGATTTATGATTTGCCATGCGTGTAATTCACCTTTTTAACATCACTTTTTGGGTAAAAATAGATAGTTATCATAGCAGATGCAGTAAACATCGTCTATGCTCAATTCACAATAAGAATAGCACTAACGCGCCAATATTCAAGACCACCAATCCCAACAAACTCGGTATCATCATGGGGGGATAAGTTTCATCAATACCCGGTACACGAGTCGGTTTAATATCGGCGGGAATCATCTCAAAATATACACCAGGGTCTTCATCTGTCCCGATTGCCATCTCTGGTTCTTTTGCGGGCTTAGATGGTGCTTTTTGTTTGGGTGGTTGAGATGATGCTTTTTGTGATTTAGGGGTTGGTGGTGGCGCATCTAAAAACGAATCATCAGACAAAAATTCGTCCACTTCATCCACTGCCCCACCGCCAAAAATATCATCATCCAATGACAATATATCATTGTCATCAAATGTTGAGGTAGGTTTTGTCTCGACAGGTTTATATGAAGTAGGTGGCTTAGATTGGGTCGGCGGTTTAGGCTGGGTGGCAGGTTTTTTATCGGTCAATGCGCCCAAACGGTCTAATGAGTCCGATTCAGGTTCATCGTCAACATCATCATAGGCGGTCTGAAACACATCTGCCGATTCAAACACAGAGACGAATGGGTCTGTTGGCGGGTTAATGGGGTCATCATCGTCACTAATCAAATCACGGGGCGATGTGGAAGAGGATGTACTCGGTTTATTGGATTTAGAGGGTGTGGGCGAGAGTGCGTCCAATAAAAAGTCGGTATTCCCATCAATATCCCATTCAGAACCTTCTACCAAAAATGGATTATTGGGTTTGGACGGTGGTTTTTCTATTGGTGGGGGTGCTTTTTTGCGGAGCATATCGAGTCCGCGTTTGGCATCGGCATTTTTGGGATTGATTTGCAACACATTTTCGAGGCAAATCATTTGGTCTTCAATAGATTCCACCACAGCACTCAACCACATCCATGCTTGTTCATTGGATTGGTCAATTTCTGTTGCTCGCAACAATAAGGCTTGTGCTTCAGATTTATTGCCTTCACGAATAGCACGCTTGGCTTCGCGTACCATTGCATCTACATTGGCTGATGACATTGCACCACACTCCAGAATTTTAGAGGGTATTTTTGCCTCTATATTAGCATAAAACGCAAAAAGGCGCAGGAAATCCTTACACCTTTTGGGAAAAATTCATAAATAGGCTTATGGAGAGGGTGATATTCAACCCGCCAATTGGGTCACAGGAGAACTTTCTAGCACATCTTTCAAAAATCCAAAGTATGTCCGCAGTTTGTTATGTAATGTTTGCATTGTGAGTGGTTTGAGCAAGCGCAATGCACCTTTCATCTCTAAATTGGCTTCGAGTGTAAAGCGTGTCCCACTACCCTCTGCATCAAATTGATAGAGCAAGTCATAGCGTAAATTGGAGCTTTCATTACGATACCGTACCAAACGTGGCGGATTCCACTCTAACACTTCCAAATGACCTTTAATGACAACAAACAGCACCTTAGAATCTTGAATGAATTGTGTCCCAACGGTTATATCCCCCGGTGTAACCTTCTCGGTATGGATGACCGATTTCCACCATAGGGTATCATTGCGAAAATCGGTAACAAAAGCAAAAACCTCTGCTGGCGGACGGTCAATAAAAATCGAATGGGTAACGAGTGTCATCACAATTTCCTCATACAAAATCAACTGTTATACCCAGCATACTACACATCTAGCATAGAACGTATTTTTTCGTACCAATTTCAAACAATAAGCCCGCCACTAAAATATAGTGGCGGGCTTACATGATGTTTTATTTACCGATTCATTTCATAGGTGAAATTGCGATGAAGCTATTATTGGCTGATAGCGATAAGGAATTCATCCCACACATCGGCATAGATAAATTCTGCATCGGCAATATCTTCAATCACCCACATATTTTCGAGGATTTCGGCAGAGGGGATGATAGTCTCGTTAATTTCTGGGTCAATTAGACCCGCTTCGAGCGCGACCAAATTAACAGAGCCATAGGCGGTTTCGTTGGTATTAAGCGCCGCCACATAGGGGTCGTGCATAAAATCCATGAATAAATAGGCTAAATCGGGGTTGGGTGCATCTTTGAGCAACACCATAGATTCAACATCCAATACACTGCCTGTGGTGGGGATAACATATTTGAAGTTATCACACGCACATTCGATAATGCGTTGAAAGGCATCCCCGCTATAAGTCAAAACCATATCCAAATCACCACGCACAAAAAGAGGCGCGGCATCTTCTGAAATATGTACCAAATTGCTGTTTGTGGCATATTCTAAGAGTAAATCGAGGGCTTCATACAGTTCTCCCTCATCGGTAGAATTTGGGCTATACCCCAATTCGCGCAAAACCAACCCCAAAATAGAGCGTTGGTCATCTGTCCAGCCAATGCGTCCGGGGAAATTCCAAATTTGTTCCCATGAGGTGATGTCATCCCCATAAACATCGGTGTTATATAACGCACCAAATGTCCCCCAAAGATACGGGACGCTATATTCTTCGTTGGGGTCAAATGACAACCCCTTATACAAATCATCAATATTGGCATAGTTGGGGATGCGGGTCATATCAATTTTTTCGATAAGCCCCTCACGCGCCATCACAGCAATGCCATAATCGGCGGGAATAGCAATATCATAGCCCGGATTCCCTTGCCGAATTGAGCCGATGAGTTCTTCATTGCTCCCATATGTTTCGAGGCGAATCGTCACACCACAACGGGTTTCAAATTCGGCAATGACGGTATCGCTGATGAAATAAAGCCAATTGTAGAGGACGAGTGTTTGTCCTTCATACCCTTCTGGGCATGTCCATGTAATTTCGGTGATAGGGGCAACCTCGGTCTCTTCTTGTGCGATTACGGGCATCATGCCGAGCATAGCGACCAATAGCATTCCCAATATCATCAAAACACGTTTTTGCATGGTGAACTCCTTCTTAAAGCATCAAACAAATTGTGATATAAAACCAAATTCTAGTCGGCGCGTGCGCCATTCCGTCCCTGTAGCCACAAAGAAAATCCGACCAATACGGTGGACGAGGCTAACATCAGGGTCGAGAGTGCATTCACCTCTGGGGAAACAGATGTCTTGAGCATCCCATATACATAGATGGGCAATGTGCCAGACCCCACCCCTTTGTTATAAAAGGTGACGAGATAATCATCGAGCGACAGGGTAAAAGCCAGCAACGCCCCGCCGATGATACCGGGCAAAATAAGCGGGAATGTCACGCGCCAAAATGCTTGCCAATGATTTGCGCCCAAATCGTAGGCAGCTTCTTCATAATGTTTGCTCAAGCCTTCTATGCTGGCACGCACAACAATTGCCACATACGAAATATTGAACGCCACATGTCCGATGATGATTGTCCCAAAACCCGGTAGCCAATTTTGCCCTGTGCTACCTTGAACATAATCAAAAATGATTTTGAAGAAAATCGCTAAGGAAATACCTTGTGTGATTTCTGGGATGACCATCGGCAACAATAACACAGTATCTACAAATTTCTTGCCCGGAAATTTGCTCCGCGCCATGCTGAGTGCCAATGCTGTCCCCAACAGGGTGGCAATAACAGTCGAAGTCACGCCAATAAATAGGCTATTTCGCAACGACTCCATGAGGGTGGCGCTACTCTTAGCCGATTCCATCCCCACAGAATTGATGACATTCAAATACCATTCCATCGTGAATCCGCGCCACACATCAACAGTGCGCGAGGCATTGAACGAAAATAATATCAGCACAAGGATTGGTGCCCACAAGAAAAAATACGACGCAAAGGGGATGATAACCCCGCCAGAAAAGCGCCCAACAGTCTGTAAAACGCGCCCGCGTTTGATATGGTCATCTACGGGGAGATATTGTCCGAATTTCGGTTGAGAAAGAACAGAATTAGCCATTATTTCGAGATTCCTTCCTCATGCCCCAAGCATAAATAATGAGTGCTACCATCACCAACGCCATCATAATCATCGAAAGTGCCGCCCCAAGTGGTCTATCACGCTCAAATTTTTCGTGAATGAGCGTACCTATCATCAGCGTTTTTGTGCCACCGAGCATATCGGGGGTGACAAATGAGCCAATGGCGGGGATAAAGACCAAAATACATCCCGCGATAATTCCGGGGATGGTGAGTGGCACAATAACACGCCAAAAAACTTGCCAATCGCGTGCGCCCAAATCGTTAGCGGCTTCTACCAAGCGAAAATCGAACCGTCGCAAAGAGGCATATATGGGCAATACCATAAATGGCAAATAACCATATACCAGCCCAAGCAATACCGCCCCTTCTGTTTGGAGCAATTGCAACGATTCACCTTCTGCCAAAATACCCAACCCACGTAAAAATCCGTTAATCGTGCCATTTTCGCTGAGAAGCACTTGCCACGCATACGTGCGTACCAAAAAATTCGTCCAGAATGGCAAAATAATCAGGAATAGGGCAATATTGCGCCCCAAAACGGTTTTGCGGGTGCGGATATAAAAGGCAATGGGGTAGCCGATGATGAGCGAAATCAGTGTGGTAAAGAGCGCAATCCGTAAGGAACGGGCTAAAATCACGCTAAAGACATCGAAGGCGCGTTCATAAGATGTGAATGTCAACGGTAAGGTAACACCACCTGTCCCTGTGGTGCGCGTCATAAAACTGAACACGAACACAATGGCGATGGGGATGAGGAAAAAGAGGAGTAGCCACAGTATACTCGGCAAGGCGAGCAATACCCCGCTATGTTTACGAGTATGCGCCGTCAGCCATGCCGCCATGGGATATCACCTTCCAAATTGATAGTCAGTTGCCAGTCCATCAGATTTTCTCCTTGAATACTGTTCTTTAACTGAAAAACGAACAAAACCCATTAATCATCACAAGGATGCGGGCAGAAATAGATAAGTGGACTTTTTTTGGGGTTAAACCTGCTTGATAGTCGTCTTTAAGAGCGTACTTTGCAGACCCAAATATCGAACTTAACAATATTTGTGTAACAGAGTAGCGTCTTCTCAGAGCAGTGACTATCACCCATTGGGGGATCTTTTTAGTATAGACTACTGAGGTTTGCGCTTACGTACTATTTATTATAGCGGATTTTACAGATTGTGCTAGTAATTTGGGGGATATTCATAAAATCTTAACATAAGGGCATTTCTTGATACCACTTCATAACAAGTTTTTATCAGCAATTTTTTCCACATAATGAGGTATAACGTAGGGGCATGACATGTCATGCCCTGATTTTAATTATCTATCGTCACAATAAAATGTATCTTTTCCCCATGTGGATGGGTTATTGATGACATAATTCCGAATGGTAGATAATGATATTTCATCCCGTATAATATGTTCATGATAATTCTTTTGCCAAACAGGTGTGGCAAAATTCGCATTGAATTGTTTAATCTTTCTCGTGACACTTGATTTGAATGAGGCAATTACAACAGACAGTGAACCAGAAATTGGTTTTGAAAATTGTCTTGATGGTGAAACATCAGAAAATGCTGTAAAAACTAAAATACCATGTATATGATTAGGCATCACAATAAATTCATCCGTTTCCACATGAGGAAAATGGTCTGGAATTGCTCTCCAACACGTTTGAGTAATCATGCCAATCTGGTTAAGGTGCATATATTCATTATGGATTTCGCCAAATAATTTCTCACGTAGATGGGTGCAAATAGTCACAAAATATACTCCCGTTTGGCTATAGTCATAATCTTGAAGCCGAAGTGAACGCCGATGATGAATATTTGGATTATATAGCATAAAAACCCCCATAAATAGTAATTTTTATGTCAAATTATAATCTAAAATCAAAGATTTGGGGATATTTTTGTTTTGGGCATGACATGTCATGCCCCTACGTCACATTGGGCGTTGTGGGTCATTAAAGTTAGCAACTACCCACCAAACAAGAGCCATAACTGCTAATGGAGCTAAAATAATAGTGCCAAGTGGAAATTTCGTCTTCTGTAACATATAAATTAGATATTGGTATATAAAACAAAAATCGGCAGGAGTGTGTCTGCCGATTTTTTATTACAGTGCGGGGAGGACAGGATTCGAACCTGCGGCACCGCTTTACACGGTGCAACTGCTTAGCAGGCAGCCCCGATCGTCCACTCTGGCACCTCCC
>JANRKU010000185.1:0-13602 GCA_033763335.1 bacterium | reverse complement strand
TTTATGCTAACATAGATAGACAGATATTTTTACAGTATAGGGTGATGTGCTAAATGCGTCAATATCGCTTGATATACGATACCCCTGCTAATGGGGTTTGGAACATGGCTGTAGATGAGGCTATTTTGGGCGCGGTTATCGCTGGAGAAGCCCCGCCAACTCTCCGATTTTATGGCTGGAATCCGCCTTGCTTGTCACTTGGATATGGTCAATCGTTTGCCGATGTTGATGTTGCGCGGCTCGATTATTTTGGCTGGGATGTGGTACGCCGTGCCACAGGTGGAAAAGCCATCTTACACACCGATGAACTCACCTATAGTTTGATAGTGCCTCAAAATCACCCATTGGCACAAGGAAGCATTGTAGATAGCTATCGGCATATTAGTAGTGGGTTGATGGCAGGACTCAATATGCTCGGTGCGACCCTTCATGCCGATAAACGTGCCGATGATACCAAAATAACAGGGGCAGTATGCTTTGAAACCCCATCGCATTACGAAATTACTGCCCCAGACGGGCGTAAATTAGTGGGGAGCGCCCAATTGCGTCGGCGTGGCGGGGTATTACAACATGGTACATTGCCCCTCACAGGCGATTTATCGCGTATTTGTGAGGTGTTGACATTTGAGAACGATGAAGCCCGTCAAATTGCCAAACACAAGGTTATCCAACGCGCCATCACCTTACGCGAAGCATTAGGACGATTTGTGTCATGGGGGGAAGCCTCACACGCGCTGGTGCAAGGCTTCATCATGACCTTTGATGCACAATTTGAGGAGGGGCAATTAACACCCTCAGAAATTGCTCATGCGGAACAAATTGCCCAAACGACTTATGCTGATGTGAACCGTATCCAAAACCCATAACATAAATTAGCGTTTGGGCGGGTTTTTAGGTGGATATTGTGGTTGCTGTGGCGGATTTTGCCCCTGTGGTGGGTATTGGGGTGGCGGTTGCTGTGGGTTATATCCCTGTGGCGGATAAGGTGGCTGTTGTGGTGGATATTGCCCCTGTTGGGGATTATATCCTTGTGGCGGATAATAGCCTTGTGCGGGATAAACGGGTGTTGGCACGACCATCACACGGACGAATTGCTTGCGTCCATTAGGCATGACTTGTGCTTGCCATTGGACATTTGGCATCCCAAAGAACTGCACCAATCCGCCAAACAAAGCCAGTAGCCCTGTTGCGCCAATAATTAGTGTTGTTTGTGTGCCATCAAATTGTAAATTTTCGACTGTTCCAAATGTGCCACTCGTCTCTGTAAGAAAAATGATACCTGAGCCAACGGTCAAAATTGCCCCTTGCACCGATGTGGCGACAATCAACAATGGGCGTTGCATGAATTGGGCAACCAATCCGCCACCCAATGCACTCACGATGATAATTGCTAGTGATGTCCAATTGATTTGTGGCTCAAATAAAGGTGTGTTGGTGATGCGGATGGCTAAAAATGCCAATCCACCGCCCAAACCCATCCCCACGAAAAATAAGCCTGCGCGGAAGAAAAATGTCACCAATCCCAAGCCGACCAATGCCCCAATAACCCCAACACCAATAATGACGATGGGTTGAGCATCGGTAATCATTTGGCTGACCAGATAGGCAGGCACAACCCCGCCAAAGCCAATGCCGAGTAAATTGAGAAATAAGCTAAATAACCGATACCCAAAAAATGTGATGCCGAGTCCGAGTAGAACCCCGCCGATAGCAATAATGGTAAGTGTGGTCATAATAAAGTTCTCCTTTGGAGAAAAATTTCTATTTATTATATTATATCATAGAAAATATGGTATAATTTCGCATAGCCAATATTCACAAATACGACCTATTCATGCCCATATAAAATAGGAACACGATTATGTCTGATAAACGCCAACTCCCTCTTTTTTCTGATGCACCCCAAAGCGCCAACGACCTCAATAAAAAAACGGCGCTCAAATTTACCTATCCATTTTTTTTGCAATTCCTCAAAGAATCGGGCAAATCGGAGCATACCCTCAAGGCGTTTGATGCCGATTTGCGCCTTGCAGGGGGTTATTTGGATGATACCCGTCCGATTGGCGAATTGACCACCACCGACCTCAACGAATTTCTTCATTGGCTCGAAGTCGGGCGTGGTGTGCCATGTAGCAGAAAAACGTATGCTCGCCGTGTGACCACGCTAAAAGTGTATTTTCGCTGGCTAAAAGGCATTGGTGCAATATCACAAGACCCCGCTAAAGCTGTTTTGCAACGGTCAGGTCCTGCACCCCTATCCGATGCGTTATCGTTATCACAAATCCGCGATTGCATTGATGCCAGCCGTGAATTCAAAAAAGGGGAGAATCAGGATTATCGCCCAGAGATGTTATTGCGCTTATGTGCCGATACAGGGATGAAAAAAGGGGAGGTGATGGCGCTCAAACCCGATGATATTGACCGTTCTAATCCCCATAACCCGATTGTGACCATTCGGCATAAATCGAATAATGTATATAAAGAGCGCCGTATCATATTAGACCCCGATTGGTTGAATGTGCTGGATTTATATATTGACCAATATCCACCCAAAGCCGATAAAAACGGGGTCAAAAAGCCAGAAATTATCACCTGCACGTCGCGCAATTTGGAATATATCCTCACTGATATTGGCGAAGCGGCGGGATTACCATTTAATTTGTCATTTGAGGTGTTGCGCTGGACATGTGCGGTGCGTGACCATCGGCTTGGGATGGAAGATGATTTGTTGCGCGAAAAATTAGGCTTGAGCGAAATTAGCTGGTATGAGACAGGGCAAAAAATCCGCAAATTGGCAGAGATGTTGAGTCAGAAGGATTAAAAATGAGTCTATTAGAGTTATTTGAGCAAATTATGGTTTGGTGTAACACACCAGCAGGGCAAGTAAATGAGACTGAACTCAATAAATTAATCGTGCAGTATCGGCAACAAGTCGAAGTTGCGCCACTACGAGATATTATGCCTGTTTTTGAAAAATTGAAAGTTGGTTCAACAGATGATGATTGGTTTAATGCCCCATATGAAATAGGGGTTTTAACCTATAAAAATCTGTTTGCGAGGCTAAAAATATCGGAATTATTGGCAGAATTTGGTCTTTTTGTGTCACTTTTTAACGACCCAGAAGAAAATTTATCGAAGGAAATTAATAAAGTTGCCGAATTTCTAAAATGTGAGTGGCTAGATAGGTATATGATGCCACCGCCTACAAATGAGATTCACTAATTCAGAAATAGTGCATGTGGCAGTGACCAAGACACCACTGCCACACAAAAATTCAACAGATTAGCCCCAAATGATTTCAAAGGCGGAACTAGCTTTGTGTGGTGCGGGGTTATCTATCATTTTTACTGTGAAAGATTCGCCCGGTTTTTTGAAACGCGCACCAATTCCCCATAAAAAGCCATAAATACCATCATCAGGATTTGGTGTATTATGATAAATAATATAATGTTGTTCGCCCTTTGCCTCAAGACTATAACCTTCTTCGGAGGGGATATCGCGTAAATTGCTTTGGTGGATGAAATGAAGCACATTGAGTGCATCTGGGATAGATTGCACACTATCGGGCCAAACCGCATTACTGACTACTTGTTTACCCATGGCAACTAAAGCAGATGTTGCTTCGCCAGCCAGTTTATCTTGCATATCTTTGAGAATATCCAACCATAATTGTTGAGAATACCATTTTTCTGGGTCTATTTCTAAGATTCCATGTGCCTCAAGAATGGGTTTGATAATACGTGCCTCAAGATTATCTGAAAATGAAATCATCACCTGTCCGTTTATTTCTGCGTTGGGTGAGCTTGCCACAAAGCGTTTAGCGATATAATGTGCCATGATTTTCCCCTCCAAAGGGTAAAATTGTTGAATAATTGATTTTTGATTCGATTCATTAATTCTAAATCAATTGTATCTCAATTGTCAACTCAATTCCTTGACAGATTATGAAATAAACGTTACTATTTCCTCTAATCCTATACTTAAAAACGATGAGCCGAGCGAGTAATTACAAAAACGCTGTTCAGAGAGCCACTACTTGGTGAGAATGTGGCACAAGACGCTTGTAATGAATGGGTCGGGGAGTTGTGTGGGTGAACCGATATGAGAATCATATCGCAGTAGTCTGCATCGGAAGCGCACCGTTATCATAGCGCGGGGTGTCATAAGGCATTATCGCACCCCAATAAGGGTTGATGGCAAAACCATCAAAAACAAGGTGGCACCGCGAGACTTCCGCTCTCGTCCTTGTATTTGCGAGCGGGTTTTTGTTTTCTTTATGGAGAATGAAAAATGGTCTTTGCGACAACACCTTCACTTGCTCAACGTGCTGATATTATCCCCTCGTTTGATGACATTTTACCCCTTTTTGATATGGGTGATTTAGTCCCTGTTCACCGCCGTTTATTAGCCGATTTAGAAACCCCTGTCTCTGTATTTCTCAAACTAACCCAAAATAACCATCCTGCTTTTTTACTCGAAAGTGTGGAAGGTGGCGAAAAAGTGGGTCGCTATTCGTTTTTGGGTGTCAATCCCAAAGGGATGATTTCATTCAAAGATGGCATAGTCACACGCACCATTTATGACGAGACAACCACATGGGAACTCCCACAAGGACAAGACCCCCTTCATGCCCTACAAGCTGAATTAGAGCAATATCAACCCGTCAAAATAGATGGATTGCCACGCCTTGTTGGGGGTGCAGTCGGTTATTTTGCCTATGATATTGTCCGCTATTTTGAAAAATTACCCCAAACTGCCAAGCGAGAATTAGAATTGCCCGATGCGGCATTTTTATTGCCCGACACATTGGTGATATTTGACCATGTAAAGCACCAGCTCATCATTTTGGCGAATGCACATAACACAGGCGACCCTGCCCAAGCCTATCAAGATGCGGTAGACCGTATCGAAGCAATTACGGCGACTATCCGCCAACCTTTGCCAGTTCCCCAACCAACACCAACACCACGCGGGGAGCAAATGGTCTCTAATATTAGCAAAGAGACGTATGAAGAAAATGTGCGTCGTGCCAAAGAACATATCAAAGCGGGTGATGCTTTCCAAATTGTGTTATCACAACGTCTCACTTGTCGGACGAGTGCCTCGCCATTGCAGATTTATCGGGCATTGCGGGCATTAAACCCCTCTCCCTATATGTTTTATCTGCATTTTGGGGGCGATTTTACGCTACTAGGCGCATCTCCAGAGATGATGGTGCGCTATGAAGATGGTATAGCGACTTCACGCCCGATTGCAGGGACGCGCAGACGTGGCAAAGATGAGGCAGAAGATAACGCGCTTGTGGAAGAACTCCTCGCCGACCCAAAAGAACTTGCCGAGCATGTGATGTTGGTAGATTTGGGTCGTAATGACTTAGGGCGTGTCTGCGAATATGGCACAGTGAAAGTCACCCGTATGATGAAAATTGAAAAATATTCCCATGTGATGCACATCGTTAGCCAAGTAGAAGGTAAATTGCGCCAAGAATATGATGCGTTTGCCTTATTCCGCGCCACATTCCCCGCAGGGACATTGAGTGGTGCGCCAAAAGTGCGGGCGATGGAAATTATCGAAGACCTAGAAGGCACTCGTCGTGGTGCATACGGTGGGGCAGTGGGCTATTTTAGTTATGATGGTTCTATGGATACCTGTATTACCATTCGTTCATTGGTCATGCAGGGGGATAGGGTATACTTGCAGGCGGGTGGTGGATTGGTTGCTGATAGTGACCCTACCGCCGAGTATGAAGAATCAATCAACAAAGCGAAGGCAGTGGCAGTTGCCATTCACTACGCCGAGCAAGGCTTACAATGAGACTTTTTTTGACGAAAGGAAGCACACCATGAGCGTCAAACGATTGGTATTTATCCGCCCTGGCGAGACAAATTGGAATTTGCAAGGACGATTTCAAGGATGGGTCGAAGCCCCTCTAAATGATTATGGACGGTTACAAATTGAGCGTCTAGCGAATTTTATTCGCAATTTGGGAGTCACTGTTTTATATAGCAGTGATATTCGTCGTGCCAAAGAATCGGCAGAAATTCTTGCCTCACGCTTGGGGTATCCGCCCATATTTGATGAGCGCCTACGTGAACGGTCTGTGGGGCATTGGCAGGGACTCACTGTGCCAGAAATTCATGGATGGTATGCAGATGAATATGCTGAATTTGAAAAAGATCCCGATAAATATCAAATACCCGGCGGTGAATCTTTGGGGCAAGTGCGGAAACGTTCACAAGCCTGCCTAAAAGAGATTTTGAAAAAGCATGATGGGGAAGAAAATGCCACCATTGGGATTGTATCGCATACGATTACCATCAACATGATATTGGAGTCATTGCTCTCTAAGGATGATATTAAGCAACGGCATTTTGGCAATAGTTCTGTGACAACCTTATTGAATGATGGCAAGGAATGGCGTATCACTGCCGATAATGATACGGCACATTTGGAAGGAAAAATTGCGCGGGTAATGCCCCCGAATGAGATGGGAGGGTAATATGATTTTGGTGATTGATAACTACGATAGTTTTACCTATAACTTGGTGCAATTGATGGGCGAATTGGGCGGTGAATTGTGTGTCATCCGCAATGACCAAATCACCTTGCCAGAGATTGAGGCACTTGCCCCATCGCATATTGTCATTTCTCCGGGACCGGGCAACCCCGACGATGGTGGGGTGTCATTAGAAGTCATCAAGCAATTAGGCGAAAAAATCCCATTATTAGGCGTATGTTTGGGGCATCAATGTATTGGGCAGATATATGGCGGGGTTGTGCGTCGGGCAGAACGCCTTATGCACGGCAAAACCAGCATGATTTATCATGCTCATGACCCGCTATTCACAGGGCTACCGAGTCCGTTTGAGGCGACCCGTTATCATAGCCTCATCGTGGAAGAAAGCACCTTGCCCGATTCGTTGGCGGTGATTGCCTTCACTGAAGATGGTGAGATTATGGCGCTACGGCATAAAGAATATCCTGTGGTGGGAGTTCAATTTCATCCAGAGAGTATTTTGACCATCTATGGCAAGCGGATACTCAAGAATTTCCTAGAAAATCAATTTTTAGCGGTCTAATCATTGAGGGAATAGCGCAATAATGGATATTAAACGGGCAATTGACCTTATTGGCAGATTTGGACATCTGCAATCATCCGAAGCCGAAGTGGTGATGCACCAGATTATGCGTGGCGAAGCATCGCAGGCACAAATTGGCGCGTATTTGATGGGATTGCGGATGAAAGGCGAAACCCAAAGTGAAATCACGGGGAGCGCCATCGCCATGCGTGCCAATTCAGAAAAAGTCCCCACCAGAATGGCGGGGGCGCAACTACTCGATACCTGCGGGACGGGTGGGGATAAATCGAACACCTTCAATATCAGTACCACTGTGGCATTTGTGGCATCTGGCGCGGGGATTCCCATCGCCAAACATGGCAATCGCGCCGCCAGTAGCCAATGCGGAAGTGCTGATGTACTGGCAGAATTGGGTGTGAATTTAGACCTTACACCTGAGCAAGTAGGGCAGTCGGTGGATGAGGTGGGGATTGGCTTTTTATTCGCCGCCAAATTGCACCCTGCCATGAAATATGTCATTGCACCGCGCAAAGAAATGGGCGTGCGGAGTATTTTCAATATTCTGGGTCCGCTCACCAACCCCGCAGGCGCACGTCGGCAATTAATGGGGGTTTTTGCCCCCGATTTAACCGACCTGATGGCGAATGTGTTGGGCGAATTGGGCGCGATTTCTGCGATGGTGGTGTGTGGTTATGGCAACATGGATGAATTAACCACCACAGGACCTAACACCATCAGCCATTATCAAGATGGTGTGGTCAATAGCTACACCCTAGACCCGCGTGAATATGGATTTCATGGCGCGACCATCAGCGATTTGCTCGGTGGCGATGCCCCGACCAATGCGGCAATTTTGCGCGGTATTTTATCGGGGGATATTCGAGATGCCAAACGCGATATTGTCTTGCTTAATGCAGGCGCGGCGATTTATGTGGGCGGAAAAGCCAACGACATCGCAGAAGGCATTAAACTCGCAGGTGAAGCCATTGATAATGGGTCTGCATTGGCAAAATTAGATGGGCTTATCGCCTTTTCTAAGCAATTTGTTGCATAATATCAATAAACAACACACCATACAGATGAGGATACCTAACACAATGTTCGTTAAGACCGATACCATCCTAGATAAAATTCTCGCCCAAAAAGTGGATGAAGTGGCAACGCGCCAAGCCAAAATGCCCCTAAAAAAGGTGCAAAATTTGGCGCGTGTGGCATGTGTTCCGCGCCACTTTGACCAAGCCTTACGTGTGGGTGAGTATGTGACACTCATCGCAGAGGTCAAAAAAGCCTCACCGAGCAAAGGTGTCCTCATCGAAAATTTTGACCCCGCTACTATCGGCAAAACCTATGCTGATAATGGCGCGAGTGCCATATCTGTATTGACCGATACCCCATTTTTTATGGGCGACTTGGCTTATCTGAATGCAGTACGCGGTACGGTGCGCGTGCCTGTGCTTCGCAAAGATTTCATTATAGACCCCTATCAGGTGTATGAAACCCGCGCAGAAGAGACCGATGCCTTGCTCCTGATTGTTGCCGCATTGGATGATGCTCAATTGGCAGATTTACATGCGTTGACCACTGAAATGGGCATGTCGGCATTGGTTGAAGTACATGATGAAGCCGAAGTGGAACGCGCACTCAAAGTAGGTGCGACCATTATCGGGGTCAATAATCGTGACCTAAAATCGTTTGATGTGGATTTGAATACAACCGAGCGCCTCGCCAAATTGCTCCCCAAAGAGGTTATTTTGGTGGCGGAAAGTGGCATTTCGAGTCCTGCCGATGTGATGCGGATGGGGCAAGTGGGCGCACATGCTGTTTTGGTGGGTGAGAGTTTGGTCAAATCTGGGGATATGGCAGAGGCAGTGAAGCAATTTAGCACCGTTTCTCGTCCTTAATAATGTGATGTGTAAGGGCGCAATATATTGCGCCCCTACGCGCATATATAAGATGACGTAGAGAAAGAGAGGTTTTATCATGACAAAGGTCAAAATTTGCGGTATCACCAATTTGGATGATGCGCGTTTTACAGCGCAAGCGGGCGCAGATTTAATCGGATTTAATTTTTATAAAAAGAGTCCACGCTATATTGATATTGACCTCGCTACTGAGATTTGCGATACACTCCGCGCTGAATTTGGCGAAAAATGCCCGCAACTGATTGGCATTTTTGTCAATGAATTGGTGAGTAAAATTTCTGTCATCACCAATAAGGTTGGGCTGAATGGCGCTCAATTGAGTGGCGATGAATCCGATAAAATGCTCCAAGAATTGCGCGGATTGGGGTATAAAGGGATTCAACCGATGAATCCACAACAGGCATTAGAGGATGTGGCTTATTATAGCCCGCATTTTACCCACCGTGAAAAAATGCCCGCATTGCTATTGGATGCCTATCATCCCAATTTAGCAGGTGGGACAGGCTTGAGCGTGAGTGAGGACATTATTCACGCCATTCAAGAAAAAGTCCCGCGTTTGATGTTGGCGGGTGGATATACTCCTAATAATGTGGCAGAACGGGTGAAAGCCTATCGCCCATGGGGGGTAGATGTGGCGAGTGGTGTCGAGACGGATGGCAAAAAAGACCAAGCCAAGATAAAAGCCTTTATTGAGGCGGCAAAATCGGGATAAAAATCATGAAGGGCATAACCGATGGTATTTGAAATTAACAAGACCAATAATCTCCCAGATGAACGGGGCTATTTTGGCGAATTTGGCGGTCGCTATGTGCCAGAGACACTCGTCCCTGCCTTAGATGAACTCATCAAGGCTTATGATGAAGCCATTCACGACCCTAAATTTATGGCAGAACTCGCCTATCTACAGGCGACTTATGTTGGCAGACCCACGCCACTCACTCACGCCAAACGGCTCAGTGATATGCTCGGTGGGGCGCAAATTTACCTAAAGCGTGAAGATTTGGCACATACGGGCGCTCATAAAATCAACAATGCGCTCGGACAAGCCTTACTTGCGGTGCGGATGGGCAAAAAACGGGTGATTGCAGAAACAGGCGCGGGTCAACACGGCGTGGCATCTGCTACCGCATCGGCATTATTGGGACTCGATTGTCATGTGTATATGGGCAGTGTTGATATTGCCCGCCAGCGCCCAAATGTATTCCGCATGAAATTGCTCGGCGCAGAGGTTATCCCTGTCGAAAGTGGTAGTAAAACGCTCAAAGATGCCATCAACGAAGCCATCCGCGATTGGGTGACGAATGTGAATAACACCTTCTACCTGCTTGGTTCTGCCTTGGGCCCGCATCCCTATCCCATGATGGTACGCGATTTCCAGAGCATTATTGGCGTAGAGGCACGCGGTCAAATTTTGGAGATGGCAGGCAGATTGCCAGATGTGTGTATTGCTTGTGTGGGTGGCGGAAGCAACGCCATTGGCTTATTTCATGCCTTCCGTGAAGATGAAGGGGTAGACCTCATCGGCGTGGAGGCTGGGGGGTATGGCATCGCTGGCGGGCAACATGCCGCCCGTTTTGCAGACCCGAATATTGGGAGAATCGGCGTATTACAAGGCACACGTTCCTATGTTATGCAGACGGCAGAGGGGCAAATTGTCAATACTCATAGCATTTCCGCAGGGCTAGATTATGCCTCTGTGGGACCAGAACATGCCTTTTTGCGCCAAACAGAACGGGCTTATTATACCTATGCCACCGATGAAGAGGCGCTATCGGCATTACAAACACTCAGCCAAAATGAGGGGATTATCCCCGCATTAGAAAGCGCCCATGCGATAGCGGAAGCCATCAAACTCGCCCCCACAATGCCGAAAAATAGCATTTTGTTGGTGAATTTATCTGGGCGTGGCGATAAAGATTTGGATACAGTCATGTCTGCCATTGGTGATTAATTGATAAAGAGAGGTGTGATATGCCCGCAGAACCCGGTATGGTGTATGACCCCAAATTGAAAAAAATGGTGCAAGACCCTAATCTGTCACCAGAAGAAAAACGTAAAATTGCACAACAGCGCAAGGCACAACAACAGGCAGAAAAAGCCGCTAAAAAGGCGCTCCGCAAAAAGCGTAAAGGCAGTTGTACATCGCGTTTATTGACTATTTTTATTTTGCTCATCCTCATTATTGCAACACCCTTTGCTATTGGGTATGTGTATCAATTGGCATCTGCCCAAAACGAGAATTTTACCCCATTGGGGCAAATTATCTCTGTGCCAATGGACAACGGCACATATAACATGCACTTGCATTGTACAGGTGGCGGAAGCCCAACCGTGATTTTGGATGCCGATATAGGGGCATGGTCAATCACTTGGGAAGATGTTCAAACCGAAATTGCCAAATTCACCCGTGTATGCAGTTATGACCGCGCTGGATATGGCTGGAGTGACCGCAACCCCGCGCCACGTACCGTCCAACGGATGGCGACAGAACTCTATTTATTGCTCCAAGCCGCCGAAGAAGATGGACCATATGTGTTAGTGGGGCATGGCATAGCAGGTATGACGGCGCGTGTCTTTACTCAAAGTTTCCGCAATGATGTTGAAGGGGTGGTGTTGGTAGATAGCTTAAATGAAACATTGGTTACGCCTTATCCAGCCGCACTTAGTCAGCAAATTACCTTATATAAGGCGGCTGAGTTTTTTGCCCCATTAGGGACTGTGCGCCTTGCTGACCAAGTATTCCCATATGATAAATGGCTATTTCAGGGAGCGAGTTTGAGTGCAGACCTAAAACCTGTTTTCCGTGCGGGGTACTATAAGCCTGCTTATTGGGAGACGGCATGGGCAGAAATAGATGGTCTAAAATCTGCACCGACAGAATTGGCAGATATTGGCGGATTTGGGGATACGCCATTGGTGGTCATTGTCGCTACTGACCGTCCTACAAGCAATTTCCCGATACCCAATTTCCCAGCGCCGAATGCCAGTTATGACGCTCAACAATTGTTGGCGATGATGTCTACAGATAGTGAATTGGTCGAGGCGCAAACCGCCCATTATGTGCATTTGCAAAATCCGACCTTATTCGTGATTGCGGTGCAAAATGTAGTCGAGCAGGTACGATAAAATACGATTGATAACGGGCGCAACATGTTGCGCCCTTACGACCTCATATACACACATAGGAGATGGGATTTTTGACATATACATCACACGGGCTTCCTGCCATAGAAGCCATGTTCAACACGACTAAGGCGCAAAATCGCGCCGCTTTTTTGCCATTTTTCACCATTGGCTACCCCACTTATGATGAATCCATCGAAATTTTGGTGGAAATGTCAAAATTGGGTGTGGATGGGTTTGAAATTGGGATTCCCTTTAGTGACCCACTGGCTGATGGGGCAGTTATCCAAGCCTCTAGCCAAGTGGCATTGGATAATGGCATCACCCCGCGTCATGGACTCCAAGCGGTGCGAGATTTGCGGGCGCGGGGGGTGTATCAACCCATTTTGGTATTTAGTTATATCAACCCATTGTTGGCGTATGGTGCGGAACAATTCGTGATGGATGCCAAAGAAGCAGGGGCAGATGGCTTTATCATCCCCGATTTGCCCCCAGAAGAAGCGCATGTATTCGCTGAATGTGCAAAACAAGACATGGCATTGGTCTTTTTTATCGCCCCTACCAGCAATCCAGAACGCATTTCATTGGTCACACAACAAGCCACAGGCTTTATTTATGTGATTGCGGTCACAGGCATTACAGGCGCACGCGACAGTTTGCCAGAAGATTTACAGGCGTTTATTGCGCGTGCGCGTTCTCAAACCGATAAACCCTTGGTGTTGGGCTTTGGCATCAGCAAGCCTGAACAAGCCCGTCAACTCAATGGGTTGGTGGACGGCTATATTGTCGCCAGCGCCCTCATCCGCGCTCATCAAAATGGCACATCGGCAGATGTGATTCAACTTGCAGGGGCATTGAGAGGGGCAGGGGCATGATACGCGGGGTACGCGGTGCAATTACGACAGATGCTAACACCGAAGAAGCCATTATTGAAGCCGCGATGGAAATTTTAAGCGCGATGATTTCTGCCAATGGACTCCATGAAGATGATGTTGCCAGCATTTTTTTCACCACCACACCCGATTTAACCACTGCCTATCCCGCACGGGGCGCACGGCGCTTGGGGTGGACGAAAACCGCCCTTATGGGTGGGGTTGAGATGGACGTGGTAGGGAGTATTCCCCGTTGCATACGGGTGCTTATCCATTGGAATACCGATAAGCCATTAGATGAGATAAAGCATATTTATTTGCGGGATGCCGTCAAATTGCGTCCCGATTGGAGCGCGAATACATGATTATCTTGATGCAACCCAAAGCCTCTGCCAAGCATGTGGCAGATATTATCGCCCAAGTCGAAGCCGATGGGTATCATCCCCACCTGACAGAAGGCGATGATGCCAAAATTATCGGTGTGGTGGGCGAAAGTGCCACTCCGTTTAATACCGCCAAATATGAAGCGATGAACGGTGTAGCGAGTGTGCGCCGTGTGAGCGTACCCTATAAGCTCGCCAGCCGAGAAATGCACCCCAAAGACAC
>JANRKU010000184.1:0-44699 GCA_033763335.1 bacterium | reverse complement strand
AAGGGGCTGATTTGCCTGCTTTTTCCACAAAATTGACATTAAACCTGCCTGTTATAAGGCATATCTCTTTTTAAGAGACGGTTTTAGTCCCTTTAGTGGACTTTATTCGACTAGCTGGATGTTTTGAACATCCAGCGATGCCAAAAAACCTGATACGATTAGGCAAAACACCGAAATAATTATCGGACAAGCCTTTTAGTAGGCTTCAAAGAGGCTAGGCAGGTGCTTTAGCGCCTGCCGTAAAGCGATTGTATAAACTAACAACAGTACATTGCAGATTTTCTGTCGGTGCAATTTTCACCATTCCTATCTTGCTCAAATCAAACAGATGTGCTATAATACAGTATATCCGATAATAATCATAAGAAAAATTGATGACCCAAGACCCCCAAACACTCATCCCAGAAACAGGCGGTGACCGCCTCGATAAATGGCTTGCCACTCATTTTCCAGACTATTCACGCGCCCAAGTCCAAGATTGGATTAAAGACGGGTTGGTGATGGTAGACGGTGAAATTGCCAAAGCCAGCCTAAAATTACGTGGTGGCGAAAAAATCGCTGTCACATTACCGATTATGCCAGAACCCCCTCCCCTTGCCGCCAATATCCCCCTCACCGTGGTGCATGATGACCCCAACTTTGCCGTCATAGACAAAGTGGCGGGTATGGTCACACATCCAGGGGCGGGCAATCCGACCAACACCCTCATGAATGCGATTTGTGGGCGTTGGGAAGAAGTTTTGAATATGCAAAATGAGCGTAAAGGCATCGTGCATCGGCTGGATAAAGAGACCAGTGGTCTCATCGTCATCGCCAAAAATGATGTCACCCAACGCAAACTCATGCGCCAATTCCAAGTCCGTACTGTCGAAAAACATTATCTGGCGCTCTTAGAACGTCCTCCAAAGACCAATATTGGGCGTATCGAAGTCCCGATTGGGCGTGACCAAAGAGACCGCCGTAAAATGACCCCCCTGCGCTCTGGCAGACCCGCCATCAGCGAATATGAAGTGTTAGAGACATTCGTCAATGGCATGTGCTTGGTCAGGTTTAATTTGCTCACAGGGCGCACCCATCAAATCCGCGTTCACGCGGCATTTATAGGCTGTCCATTAGTAGGCGATAAAACCTATGGCTTCCGCAAACCAACGATGAAAGTGGAGCGCATGTTTTTGCACGCGCAACAACTCGCCTTTGACCATCCCAAAACAGGCGAGCGCCTCTCATTTGAATCACCATTACCCCCAGAACTCGAAAAAATCTTAAAGCGGTTACATCTGCAAAAATAGGATGTTATTGCTTTTATATCGCCATTAAAATTGTGCCTTATCTTTGTACCGATAGAAGGATAAAACCCAATGCGTGAAATTTCGATTGCAATTGTGCAAATGAAGCCAAAGCTCAATGAAGCCTCAGAAAATCTCATTAAAATGTCAGAGATGATAGGCAAAATTGCCGCAGAGCAAAAAGTAGACCTCATCGTGTTTCCAGAGCTTGTCACCAGTGGCAACGAATTGGGATTGCGCTTCACCGAACTTGCACAGCGCGTCCCCGGTCCGACCATCAACCTCATCGCCCAACGCGCCAACGATTATGGTGTGTATGTGGCGTTTGGGATGGTGACAAAAGAAAAAGTGGAAAGTGTGTTATACAATTCTGCTATCCTCATTGGACCCGATGGCGAATTGGTGGATGTTTATCATAAAATTCACCTACGCGGTGAAGAACGCATGGCATTCCGTGAAGGGATTCGCCTGTCTGTGAATGATACCGAAGTCGGCTCTATTGGCATGATGTTGGGCTATGACCTCGCCTTCCCAGAAATTGCCCGTAGTTTGGCGTTGGATGGCGCAGAAATCATCCTTGTGATGGCAAACTGGGAAACCACCTATATGGATGAATGGAAAACCTATCTCCGTTCCCGCGCCTATGAAAATTCGGTGTATGTGGTGGGCGCGAATCGCGTGGGGGAAGATATTACCCTCAATTTTGGCGGTGAGAGCATGGTTGTCGGTCCGCGTGGGCAAATTTTTGCCTCATTAGCCGATGAAACCGAGCCAGAAACAGGCGCTCCCAAAGAGGGCTATGTGATTGCCAAAATAGACCTCGACCAAGTGCGGAAAAATCGGGAAGAATTTCAATTCATCCAAAATCGGCAACCCGCCATTTATCGCCCCTTAGTCCGTAAATATTAGACAACTTTTTATGGCGGATATACGAGCCTAAAGACTCTAATCCGCCACTACACATCCAAAATAGGTGATTTTGTAAGGGCGCAACATGTTGCGCCCTTATGCACCTATAATCTTTATTTCCTAACACCCTTATATTGCCCCAAATCTCCCATCGCCATAGCCTTCCCCCAATTTATAGGGGATAATAATCTTCATATTTGAAATATAGTGAAATTATAAATGGAAGGAAATTTGTGGATGAGACAGATAGGAACAGGTATTGTCATTGTATTCGTCCTTATCTCATTAGGGATTGTGGGATTGGGCTATCTTCAACGCAACCAACCAGACCCCACCGCAACCCCGTTAGAACTCACCTTAACGGTGAACCCGATGGCACAAGCATGGATGAATGATGCGGTAATGTCATTCAATACCAGCGACAACCGCTTAATAGACGGGTATGCCGTGACCATCGTCCTCAACACTGTGCCGATAGATGATATGGCTGTGTGGAAAAATAGCGCATGGACAGACCAAAATCACCCCGATTTATGGCTTGCCAGCACTTCATTGGCAGTGGATTATGCAGGCTACCCGGTGCGAATTATCACCCCTAGCCTTGCACAAAGCCCCATGATATGGGTGGCTTCGGCGGATGTGGCACAAGCCATCACCCAAGATGGGATAAGCCCATTTGATTGGCAAACCGTACAAGCCGCCGCCCAAGCAGGCACATGGGCAAATTTTGGCGCGACAGGTATCAACGGCAATGTGAATATCGCCTTTGCCCTACCAGAAGGGACGATGAACGGGCTGATGGTGTTATATAGCGCCCTCGCCAATTTTAACCAAACGACCACGCTGGGCAATAGTGCCATGACACCCGCCTATCAAACATGGTTTACACCCATCATCCAAAGTGTGCCAAATCTGAATACTATTGGGGATAATGTCGCCACTTTTATGGTGTCGCAACGGGGGTCATCGGTCAATATCGGCATTTTGCCAGAAGTGCAACTGCTCAATCAGCTAGAGGCGCTCACCACCAGACGTGCCATTCAGGTGGCATATCCAGCATACTCTGTGCTATTCGATTTTCCACTTGCGGAATGGCAAGTGACCAATTTACCCGAACAAGAGGCAAATCGTCGCCAACAAGCCATCCAAGCCTTTTCGGAATGGCTTTTATTACCTGCCCAACAAGCACAACTCCCGCGTTATGGGTTGCGCCCTTTGTCAGAAAATCCGACTGAATCCGATGATTTATTCCGCTTGGGGGCAGATGTTGGCGTGGAATATACCCCTATTTTTGCTGGACAACTGGAATCGGCATCGGTATCGTTTGCCAATATTTTGCTGGCTTGGTTTGCACAAGAACGTCAACGGTAAAAGGAGAACATTATGCACCGTTTGTTAGTCATTCGTTTTTTTATCCTCAGCATCTTATTATTGGGGCTGGTTGGTTGTGATGACCAACCCTCTAGCCAATCCACCGTATTTGAAGCAGTCCCTGCAACAATGGCGGTGGAACGTCCTGCTAATGCCATTGAAATTAGCATCATTTATGCACCAGAATCGGATTTATACCTGCCCCAGACCATCACCGACTTTAATAGTGCCTATGCACGGGGGATTAACCCACTCACCAATCAGCCATTGGCGAGTGGGGAGCGCCCCATTTATGTTGTGGGCAGGTCGGGGTCGTCTGGGACGGTGATGGAAGGCATTGTGAATGCCATCCTCTCTCCAAATAATCAAAATGTAGAGCGCCCCACCATTTTTGCGCCCTCGGTGAGTCATTGGCTGGCGCTCGCCAATTATTTTGCGGGGCGTGATTTATTCAACCTCGCAGAAGCCCGCCCCACTGCCCTCGCGCCTGTGGTCATGGCAATTTGGAAAAGCCGTTTGGATGCCATCCGCAACACTGTGGCAACCCGCACAGGGCAAAATCCAGAAGATGTGCAAATTGGGTGGGAAGAATTACTCCAAGTATTGAATAGCCCCAATGGATGGCAAGATTTTGGCATCCCCAACGGACGGCGTACCGTCTATTATGGACATACTGACCCGTATATCAGCTCTACCGCCCTCTCGACCCTTATCGCAGAATTTTATGCCTCTGCACGGGTAAACGGCTTTACAGGACGGCGTTTAACCCTCACAGAAGTGAATGATGCGAATGTGCAACAAGGGGTGCGAAATATTGAGCAACTCATCCGCCATTATTCGCGCCGTACCACCGAATTTAAGGAATATATCGCGCAAGGTCCAGACTATCTCGATTTTGTCGCACTAGAAGAAAACGACCTGCTGTTCATCAATATGGGACTCACCGAAACCCGCCCACCTGAACAATTGGTGGCGCTCTACCCCAAAGAAGGCACATTTTGGCATGAACATCCCTTCGGCATCCTGAATGCGTCATGGGTGACATCGGAACAAGCAGAAGCGGCGCGTGTTTTTACCGAATATGTCCTCACCCCTGCTGTACAAGAACGGGTGATGTCACAAGGTTTCCGCCCCGCCAATCCTGATGTGCCACTCGCATATCCATTTGTGGCAGAAAATGGTATCGATATTAATCAACCCGCCACCGTGTTGGATGTCCCTGCACCAGAAGTAGTTTCTGCCATTCAACAAAGTTGGGCATTCGTCAAAAAACAAGCTGATATTTGGTTGGTGATTGATGTCTCTGGCTCAATGGCAAATGAAAATAAGCTCGAACAAGCAAAAACGGCGGCATTAGCCTTTATTGAAGGGCTAGAGACCAATAACCGTGTTGGGTTGGCAGTTTTCTCTGAACAAGTAGATATTTTGGTGGAAATGGGCGATTTAGAGCGCAATGCAAGCGCCCTTCGCACTCAAATTCAGGCATTACAACCCCTCGCAGGGACAGAATTGTTCAAAGCCACACAAACAATTGTATCGCTGATGAACACCTCTGATGATGCAGATAGAATCCGCGCTGTGATTTTATTGAGTGATGGCGAAGATACAGGGGATAGAACGGTGACGCTGAATGATGTGGTGAATACTATCACGGCGAGTCGTGATGCGATGAACCCCATTATCCTCATCCCTGTGGCATATGGGACGGCGGCAGATGTGACCACATTGAGCCGTATGGCACGCGCCAGCAACACACGGGTGCAATCGGGCGACCCAAATGATATTCAGGCATTGCTGGAATTGATTAGTAGCTACTTCTAACGGTATTCGGGCGGGTATATCCCGCCCCATACTTTATTTAATTGATATCAATTGGCGAGAAGCTATAACAAAATCATGTCATTACAAAATCTGCTGTTTGTTATCTTTATTTTGATATTCTCATCAACTTTCAGTCTAACCGGAGTTTATGTTTATTCTCAACGTGAAGGTTTCATTGGTAAAGGGCGTCATCCTATTCGAGTAAGTGGTTTATCTGCTGTGATACTTGGTTTATCTTCAGCGATTGGTGGTATTTTATTTGGATGCGGACTATCTCTAGCCATTATTTTTGATAATAAGGACTTTGTTCTTATAGGTGGAATTGGGATGGGCATGATGGTTTTTGGAATGTACTTGAGCCTATTCATTCGATTTATACGCTTTATTTTCGGAATAGATGATGAAGAACAGGCATATATAGAGCAGGAGATGTTTTTTCGTGCGGAGTTGAAAAGGCTACATCCGCATAGCAAAGACCCTAATTATCATTGGGTTCAAGACATCCCAAATGAAGATAATAGTGTCATTTATCAGAGTAAAGATACTCGAAAAAATGTAGTACCGATGAAACGTAGAGGGGATATATAGGGGCGGATTAGGCAAAGCCATATATCCGCCCAAATTTGGTTATCTTTTTATAATTCCACAGGGAATGGCGCAGGATTTGCCAGCAACCCTGTCAACAAATCCACGCAAGCTGTCACATCGCGCAAATCCACTGTTTCACTGACGGTATGGATATATCGGCAGGGAATCGAAATGCACCCACTCGGCACACCCCACCCCGCAACTTGAATGGCGGCGGCGTCGGTTGTCCCAGCAGGGAGCAATTCGCGTTGATATGGGATTTTATTCGCTTCGGCACGTCCTACCATCCAATTAATGACGGATGGTGGCACAACCAATCCGGGGTCATGGATTTTAATCGCCGCACCTTTGCCCAATGATACCGCCATTTTCTTGCCATGTGATTCATCGCCTGTGAGCGTCACATCCAACGCCACCCCGACATCGGGATTAATACGGGTAGCGGCGGTTTTTGCGCCACGCAACCCGACTTCTTCTTGTACACTAAAGACAAAATACACCTCATTAGGCGATTTTTTTGCCAAACGGCGCATGGTCTCTATGGCAATCACACAACCAATGCGGTCATCCATCGCCTTATTCACCAGCCGATTACCACGCACATCCAATTCGCGCCAAAATCCGGCAGGTGAGCCTTGTGGCACACGGGCGACATCATCCCCACCATCCACATCCACATAAAAATCGGTGAGCGCCTCGCCTGTACCGTGCATGGCAATCACGCCGATAGTGCCATCTTCAAATTTGACCCGATTCCCGCGCAAATTGTGTTTATTCAAACCACCAATTTGGTCAAAGCGCAAATAACCGCTATGTGGCTCAACAAAGGTCGCCATGATGCCGATTTCATCCATGTGCGCCGATACCATCACCTTTGTGCCACCCTTGCCGACCCGACAAATCAGATTGCCGAGTGGGTCAACGATAATGTCATCGGCTAAATCGGCAATTTCGGCTTGAATCAAGGCGCGGACATGATGCTCATAGCCAGAGGGTCCCCACGCTTCGGTCAGTTTTTTAATGAGTTCAATCACAGTTTTTCCACCTTTTTCAATGTGTTTTCATAAAATAAATCAAGTTGTTGAGGGTTATTCATCGCCTTTTTTGCGGGATGATAATGGGAGAGGCGTTGATTTGCCATTTCGACATAGTGTGGGATTAATTCAAAGCCAATAAATTGCCGATTTGTCCTCACACACGCCAATGCTGTTGTTCCACTTCCCATGAATGGGTCTAAAATCACTTGCCCTTCACGAGTCGTCAGATTGATAAGAAATTCAATCAGGTCAAGGGGTTTTTGTGCTTCATGCAAACGTGGTTCATCATCTGAAAACCAAAATTTAAGCAAATTAGTAGGGCTTTTGCCATCAATCAAACTGGCTTCGATATTGATTGCCCCTGTCTGATTTTTGAGGACATTATCGGTAATCGTAAGGCGATAAGGCTTAAAAAACCAAGCAATCGCTTCCCATTTAGGGGCAAGATTACCTAGTCGCCAACCATCCCACTCGCGTGCTTCATCATATAAACCACGTTTTTCCAAAATGCCACTCAAGCGTTGTGCGCGGTGATGAGCATTGGGCTTTTCCCATGCCAATAAATCTTTGAGCAAAAATCCACTATCTTCTAAGGCAATAATAGCACGATGCAACAATCGCCTTGCACCAAAGATAAATACACTGCTACCCGCTTTCATCTTTGGATAAACCGCTTCCGCCCATTGAGAACACCATATCTGATAATCTCTAGGAATATGCTTATCTGCCTCATTCCATCCTTGAATGGGTTTTCCACGTCGCTTAAAACCACTTTTACCAACTTGTGCGGGTGATTGTCCTAAGAGTGCCGAATTGGTGTTTTCATGCAACACATCCCAATCATCCAAATTGATGCCATAGGGAATATCAGAGAGAAAACAATCAATACTCTCATCTGCCAATTGTGGAATGAGGTCTAAACAATCCCCTTGTGTGATGGTATTCAAAAATCGGTTCATGGGAGTGTTAGCCTTTCAATTGTTTGACGAATGGTGAACATCTTTTGCTCAATTTTCTCAGATTTTATCAGCCGTTGTACGGCCTCTTGTTGAGAAAGTTGCTGGTATTGTTGAATAACCTGTTGCCAATAAGAGATACTCTTATTTCCCATCATTTTAACATGGTCAAGTTCTATGGCTTTATAATCGGCTAAAAATTGTGCGGATTGCCCTGTCAAAGAAAGGCATATAGTATCCACATACTTCCAATAATCGGAAGCATCAACATCAACACTGAGCGATTCGGGCAATTGCCACAGAACCTTTAATGATGCAGTTGGCATAAAATCCAGCAAAAATTTGAGATGAACATACGAGAGCATCAAGACACGATGCCTTTGTGCTTGCTGATAAATTTGGCTTTTGCGCGTGGGATATTGATACAGAGGTGCTATCAAACAGGCAAATGTATGTTTACCTCGCCAATCATTCAAAGCCGAAATTTTGAAATCTTTCTGATTTTTAGCCGTCCGACTCATGCGAAAGGCTTTCGCATCTCCCACAAGTGTATAATCGGGTGTTTGTGCCAGAATATCTGCCGAATTGCCACGTAAGCGAATGACTTGTGACGATATGTTTAAGGCATTGAGCGCAAGGCTAAACAAAATATCGCCATATTTTGCCCATAACTTTTCTTGAGAAGAATCGTGGTCAAAATTTTCTGGGATGATGCCACATGTCAGTAACAAGTCGCTAATTTCTTGCCGACTTAAAGACATCAATGCCTCTGATAAGCTATCAAAAGCATTTGGCAATTTTGCAATTCGTTCAACAAGCCCAATTATATCATCATGAATCATGAGTATTATCCTTGTGCCAACACATCCCATGTCACGGCATGTAACGCATGGGACACGAGCGAATAGGCATTGCGATAATCATTTTTATTCAGATAAGCCGATGGGGTGTGAATATACCGACATGGTAACGATACAACCGATGTTGGCACGCCCACGCCTGATGTATGCACATTCCCGCCATCGGTACTCCCGCCCAATTGGGTTTTGAGTTGATAGGGAATCTTATTTTTCTCCGCAGTCGCCCGCATAAATTTGAGCAGGCGCGGGTCGGCTATCATGCTCTTATCCATCACCGTCAACACAGGACCAGCACCCATTCGCGCCGTTGGATTGGGCGATGAGGCAGTATCGGGGTCGACGGTGGGGTCTGGAATATCATTTGCCGTCGTGCCTTCTAAAATAATTGCCATATCAGGCTTGAGCGTATTCCCTGCTACCAAAGCCCCGCGCAAGCCGATTTCTTCTTGGACGGTGAAGGCAACCAAAATATCCACAGGGTAATTATCCCCTTGCAACAGGTCAATCAGCATCGAACACCCTGCGCGGTCATCAAATGCTTTGCCCCGTAGCACATGGTCGCCAATTTCATAGAAGGCGCTATCAAATACGATTCTATCGCCTTTTTTGACCTTGCCACTCGCGCCGTCTTTATTGCTCGCGCCAATATCAATGCGTAAATTGCTCTGTTTGACAATTTTTTGGTCACGATTTTTGTGAATGGGTGTCCAAATAATCACCCCTTGCACACCATCATCGCCAATTTTGACGCGCAGAGCGGGTAAAATACGGTCATCAATCCCGCCCAATGGGGTAAAGCGGATGAGTCCATTGCCGTCAAATCCTGTAACCATAAAGCCGATTTCATCCATGTGGGCGGCGAGCATCACACGGGGGAGATTTGTCCCTTTTCCCCGTTTGATGGCGGTGATACTACCCATCGGGTCTATGCGGATAGCCTCCACATGCCCAGAAATGGCTTCTAAAACGATTTTGCGGACAGCCTCTTCATTCCCAGAGACCCCTACCGCTTCGGATAATGCTTGTAGGTATTGCATCGTCATTTTGCACCCTCTTTCATTGCGTCCCACTCAATGGTCGCCAAAAAGTCTGCTGGTAGCCCTGCGGTGAAAAATGCCAATAGGCGTGCGGTGCGTTCTATATCGGTCAAATCAATTGTCTCGACAGGGCTGTGCATATTGCGAAGGGGCAAGCTGAGGAGCGCAGAGGGGATGCCTTCATTTGCCACTTGGGTCGCCCATGCGTCTGTGCCACTGGCGGCGGGGATAACTTCGTCTTGATATTTTATTTCGTATTGTTTGGCAACCTCACGGATAGCAAGGCGCAGTTTTTCGTGGAAATTTGCCCCCAAGCCGATACTAGGTCCTGCACCCATCTCGACAGCATCATCGGCATCTACACCGGGTTGCTCTGCAAAACATACATCGAGTGCAATGGCAATATCGGGGCGGATGAGTTGAGCGGCGGTACGTGCGCCAAATAATCCCGTTTCTTCTTGAACAGTCGCTACAGCATATACATCCCATGTGTGCGCCATGCCATTGAGCAATTCTAGGGCGGCGGTGACGATTGCCACACATGCCCTATCATCCATCGCCTTACCAGCGAGTCGCTTGCCGTTCAATTCATATATGGGGGCATCCATCGTGATTAAATCGCCAATGGTGACGAGTTCATTCACCGTTTCGGCGGGCAATCCAAGGTCAATGACCAATTCCTCAAAACTCGGATAATTTTTTCTATCCGCTTCGGTGAGCAAATGTGGCGGTTTGGTGGCGACCAATCCACGTAGGGGTTGTTTGCCATGTACCATGACCGATTGTGCAGGCAAAATGCGATTATCTACCCCGCTAATACGATGCACCAGCACAAATCCATCTACAATACCACTCACCATCATGCCAATTTCATCCATGTGGGCGGCTATCATGAGTTTGCGCGGTGGGTCTTGTGGATGGGTGGCACGTTTGATACCGATGAGGCTACCGAGCTTATCCGTCACAAATTCATCCACATAGTCTTTCCACGCTTCGCGCAAAATAGCGCGGATGGGCGCTTCATGACCCGATGGGGCATGGGCTTCTGTGAGGTCTTTCAAATGTTTTTTAAGATTTAACAAAATTTTTTACTCCTTATAGATGGTTGCGTAAGGGCGCACCTGAATGCGCCCTATACACTAAAAATAAATTTTTTATCCCCCATTTGGTAGGCTGTAGCGACACGATATATCGTGTCCGAAAGGGGAATAAATGAGGCTACTCACGGAGAGGCAGTAACCTCTGGTGGTGGTGGCGGGGTATCTGATGGTGGTGGCAACGGCGTGTCCGATGCAGGTGGAATGGGCGTGAAGGTCGGAATCACGGGCAAATCCGTATTGGTCGGGAATGGTGTCACCGTTGGGAATGGTGTTAGGGTCGGTGCAGTGGTAGATGTAGGAATAAACACTGGTGGTGGGGTATTTGTCCGCACAAGGATGGGTGGCGGGATAAATTGACCGGGTGTTGGACCCAGTGGCGACAGGGTAGAAACGGGCAACAGGGTTAATGTGGCGCGGGTGGTGCTGGTCGCTGTATTATTGCCAAGGGGGGTGGTTAGAGGTGCTTGGGTCAATTGTGTGGGTGCTTTGGGGTCTGGTGATGTCCCCCACAAGACAAATCCGATGAGATAGAGTGGCATCGTACCAACAATCACTAAAAATAATCCCACACGAATGAACGTCCTACGACGCGCTACAACTTCGATGTCCGATTGGCTCATAAGCCCTCGCTCCTAACAGATAAAATTCTCATTCTATTTTAGCACAAGCCATGTGCTACAGAAACACTAAGAGGCAAACCATGTTATAATTAATCAAGAAAATTCAAAAAGGATACGAGCATGACGGTGATTATTCAAGAATATATTGCCATAGACCCTAAAATCCGTGGAGGTCGTCCTGTTGTTGCAGGTACAGGGATTCGTGTCATGGATATTGCGGCACTCAAAAATTATCATGATTATTCTATCGAAGCGATTGCAGAGAATTATGGCTTGTCGTTATCGCAGGTTCATGGAGCATTGGCTTATTATTATGACCATCAAACCGAGATAGATTCGGCTTTAATTGAGGATGATAATTTTATCCAAAAGGCAAAAGAGGCAAAACTTGGAAACTCAAATCCGCTTTTATCTTAAAGTAAACCGCACCCAAGCATAGGCAACTGTCAGCCCACGCTTATCGGAACTTGCCCCGCCAGATAGCTCATAGGGCGATTGCATCCCCTCATGCACAAATTCTATCAGCATAAAATCATCTACTGAAATCATATCGGCGGGCAAATCGAACCCATAGGTGTTCCAACCACCTGTGAGGATAAATTCCCCCATCAACACCCCGTTTATCATCACCTGTACGCTGGCACCATCCGTAAATGGCGTGGCAAAAAATTCCACCGCATAATCATTTTTGGCGAGTGCCACCCGCAATTCGCTGGTCAGATTATCCCCGCCCCATCGCGCCATCACCCCGCCAATATCCTCAGCCCTGAACCATCCTGCGCCCAAAAATTTGCCATCGGTCGCCAACTCAATTTGCCCATTTTCGGGGAGCATTAATTGGGCAGATGTCACTTGGTCGAGTGGCATGAGTACCTGCAAACGGGTCTGATGATGTTCCCAATGCACACGCTCATCCCGATAAAATAGGCGGTCATCAATCGGCACATAGCGCCCATCATCATCCAACGCCGACAGGACATCGCCAAAGCCGTCACGGTCTAAAATGGCGATATACGTATAATTTTCAGCTTGGATTTGTGCCTGCACCGTCATGGGGTCAAATTGATACCGATAAAACAACGCCCGATAATCCCCCAATGCCGTTTGTGCGGTGCGATAAGACCCCGCTACCGCAATAGCGGTTTGGTCTGATGGATAATTTTGGCGGATATAGTCGCTGGCTTGGTCATGCGGTGCAGGAACGGTGCTGATAATGATGCCCAGTGGCAAGCTCTGGCTGATAAAAAGCCCGATTATCGCCAGCGCCCCTATGCTACCCACCACACGCCGAATTTTATCCCCCCGTAAAATCCGTTCCCAGCCCATAGATGCCCATAGGAGCAATGGCGGGATACAGGGCAACATCAAACGGGGACGATTGAGCGATGTGAACAGAAAATAGGGGATTATCATGATAAAAAACCACGCCACAACACCCCATGTCGTGATTTTTCGGTAGGGCGCAAATGTCACACCCACCAACAACCACATCCCACACCCACCAATGATGACACCCTCTAATAATCCCAATGGACGATAGAGGCTCACGCCAAAGGTTGGCAAGAAAAAGGTCTCTAAAAAGTCGTTGATACGGGCTTGTAGGGTCATCCCCGCGCTGAATAACGAGTCGCTCGTGCCAACATGCTCACCATGTTGGGCAATCAGCGCCAGATAGTGGTCTAATCCCCCAACCGATTGTAAGGTGGGGATGAGCCATATCAGCACCCCTGCCCCACATGCCATCAGGCTAAAAATGACCAGTCGCCATTCTTTTTTACGGATGACAAGCCACAGAATGCCCGCCCCATATAAAATAATCCCAAAATAATTCGCTTGTGGGCGCACTCCCATGCTCATCCCCAATGCAAATGCGCCGATGATGAACGCCCCACCCCTAAATACCATCCCCACCAAGTCTGTAGGGACACGATACATCGTGTCCAGCCCTACCCACAGGGTAAAAATTGCCACCAATGCCATCATCACCCCCGCCGAATCGGATAATGCCTTCACGCTAGTGAGCCATTGAATGGGCATCATGGCAAATATCAACGCGACAAAAAATGCGGTGAGGGGAGATTGAAAAATGTGCTTGCCGATGAAAAACAGCGCCACAACCGCCAACGCGCCTGTGATGGCGCTGAGGGTCGTTAGGCTGATGAGGGGGTTTTGGATAACGGCATTCAGCCCCTGTGCGCTGAGGATATAAAGGGGAAATCCGGGCGGTTGGGGTTGTTGCAGGGATAAATCAAACTGCTCCACCGCCAAGCCAAAATTATACGAATCAAAATCATCGTATGACATGCTCCGTGTGAGCAAATATGCCAGCAGGCATATCACCCCAAGCAAGGTGGCGGTGATGATAGTCGTGCGATGGCTCATGCCACTGGTGTTTTATCAGATTCGCGCACAGCTTTGAGGTCAAGTTCATAGAGGGTGCGTTCTTTCACTGCTTCGCCAAAAATAGCGATGCCAGCATTGAGACATAGTAGCCCAATCACCCCTGTGATGAACCAGCGCAAAAATCCCTTTTTTCTGGATTTGGCAGAAATGGCTTCGCCCGTGACACTCATCCCCAAGCCGATGAGGAGCAACCCGCGCGGGGCAAGTTCATCCCATTTTTCATAATGTGTATTCATCAATAAAAATCCTTCCCTAACCGAAACTATATTTATACCTCTAGTTTAGCGCCGATATATCCTGCAAGCAAGTAGCGGGTAATAATGGGTGTTCAGTGAATGTATTTTTGGTGCAATACTGAACTTCCCCCGAAATGATGGACAGTAAAAATGTCAGGAATGAAACGCATCAACCACAACAGGTTAGAGAATCCCAAGTTAATTTCTCAAGTTTACAGATTTAGGTGTTACTTTGACAATATGTTTTCTGGTTCTGATATACTTATACCCATATGTACAATAAAGATAGGTGGTGTGGTAGTTTCTATTGTACAAGGAGGGAAAATCCTAGTTATTTGCTCAAGACGCTCATCAGGAATATTAGGATATACTCTTCTCCAAAGATCAATGCCAATTTCTTTTGAAGTCTCAACAAAATTTGCCCCCGTCCAGAATATGGGACCCTGAAAGTAATAAATGCCCATGAAGTATAACATCCATCTTAAGCCCGGTATTTGGTGGTGATGTACCCGAATACCTAATGTCGGATGACTGTCAGAAAGGGATATAGCTTTACATCTGTAGTTCCGAACCTCTTCCAGCGCCCCAATTTGTTCTAATTGTTTCAACATATTCGCCTCTATATATCACTCAAGATGCTCTACTCTCTCTATTCTATGACAAAACGCAGTCTTACCCCAATGTCCTTCATCTCCTATTACGAATGTACCAGTATAAACTGTCCAAAAGCCCCAAACGGTAAGCAATCGCTAGTTAGATAAATATTCAAAATATCAGGTATGGCACTATCTCCACACATCATACCCCTACAATTATTTCAGATTCATGTGTAAAATATCGCCAATCGCTTTTGTGCAAACATCCTAAATTGAGTTGATAAGAAAGAAAAAATCATGTTGAATACCCCTGTAGATTTATCAAATGAAGATTACATCAAATTAGAAAAGAAATACAACGCCAATAATTACAAACCCCTCGATGTCGTGTTGGAACGTGGCGAAGGCGTTTGGGTTTGGGATGTTGAAGGCAACCGTTATTTAGATTTTTTGAGTGCTTATTCTGCTGTGAATCAAGGTCATGCCCACCCCGGTATTTTGCGTGTGATGCAAGAACAAGCCGCCCGCTTGCCCCTCACCTCCCGCGCCTTCCGTAACAATCAATTGCCCCTTTTCGCCCAAGCCTTATGCGAATTGCTCGGTTATGACCGCATGTTGCCCATGAACAGTGGCGCAGAAGCCGTCGAAACGGCTATCAAATTGCTCCGCAAATGGGGTTATAAGGTCAAAGGCGTGGCAGATGGTCAGGCAGAAATTATCGTCTGTCATGGCAATTTTCAGGGACGCACCACCACCATCGTCGGATTTAGTGATGAAGACCAATATCGTGATGGATTTGGTCCTTTCACACCCGGTTTTGTGAGTGTGGATTATGGCGATGCCGATGCCTTAGAACGCGCCATAACCCCCAACACTGTTGGCTTCATGGTAGAACCGATTCAAGGGGAAGCGGGCATCGTTGTCCCACCCGATGGGTATCTTAAGCGTGTACGTGAAATCTGCACCAAGCACAACATCCTCATGATGGCAGATGAAGTCCAAACAGGGTTGGGTCGGACTGGCAAATTGCTCGCCACCCAATGGGAAGGCGTGCGTGCCGATGTGATTACACTCGGCAAAGCCCTTTCTGGCGGATTTTACCCCATCTCTGCCGTGTTAGCCGATAACGCCATCATGGGCGTATTCAACCCCGGCGACCATGGCTCAACATTCGGTGGCAACCCAATGGCGGCGGCAATTGGACGCGAAGCCATTCGCGTGTTGGTAGACGAAAAAATGATTGAAAATGCCCAAGAACAAGGTGAATATCTGCTCCATCGCTTGCGCCAAATCGAAAGCGAACACATCAAAGAGGTGCGCGGTAAGGGCTTGCTCATCGGCGTCGAATTGAAAGAATCGGCTGGCGGTGCGCGTCGTTTCTGCGAGGCATTGATGCGTGAAGGACTATTGAGCAAAGAAACTCACGAAAATGTTGTGCGCTTTGCCCCCCCACTGGTCATTAATCGTGCCGATATTGATTGGGCAATTGAACGCATTGAGCGCGTTTTCAACATGGAATAGTTGGTAAATCTGCGTGGCTGTATTGAAAAAACAATCTCATACGGGCAGGCTAGTTCCTGCCCATATATCCCTGAATAACATCCGTAGGGGCACAATATATTGCGCCCTTATGGGTTTTATTTTGATGATTTCAACCGCCTGTGGCACAGAAAATGCCACCCAACAGGCATTTCAGGCGACTGTCCCTGCAAATGAGGCGACAGCACCCATTTATACCGCCACGCATACGCCATCACCGACTTATACCCCACCGGCAACTGATACGCCATCTGCTACACCAACGGCGACAGCGACATCCACCGAAACCGCGACACCATCGGCAACATTCACTGCCACATATACGCCCTCACCGACCATCCCGCCCACCATCACCCCGACCCCGCCACTGGTGACACTCACACCCGCGCAACCACCCAATGGCACGCCATTCATCAACCAACCCGCGCCATTTAGCCCAACAGAAGGCTGGAGCTGTGTGGATTTTCCGTGTGAAGATGATATTGCGGGATTTTTGGAGCGCATCCGTGTTCCAGAGGGGTATGAAGTGACCCATGTGGGTAAATTTGATGGTCAACCCATGCAAATCACCTATGGGCGCGATGGACGGCTTTATGCCACCGTGTTGCTGAATGGCACACGCGAGGGCGCGGTGTATGTGATGGAAGCTGACGGCACAACCCGTCAATATGGGGCATCCTTTTATTCTCCCATCGGCTTGGCATTTGCGCCGAATAGCGATATTTTGTATGTGAGCACCCGCCTATCCCCCCTAACAGGTGGTGGTGTGTGGCGGATTAATCCCGATGAGACCACAGAACTGGTCATCAATGACCTGCCCTGTTGCTTTTCTGAGATTGATAATCAACCCAATGGCATGACCTTTGGCTTGGATGGCTATCTATATTTAGGGGTGGGGTCGCTTACAGACCGCGCAGAGCCAGAAAATCCGCAAACAGAGCGTAACAGCGCCATCGTGCCTTATGAAGCTAGTATCTTGCGAATTAACCCCCATACAGGCGAAAAAACAGTGTATGCAGAGGGAATCCGCAACCCGTATGATGTGACATTCGATTCGGCTGGTCAACTATATGCCACCGATAACGGCATGGTCAATGGCGGAGGCGATAGGGTGTTGCGTGTGCTACAAGGCGGGCATTATGGCTTCCCCTATTGGCGTGAGCGTGGCTGTGAAGATTGTCCTGTAAAAACGGGTGGCTTTGCTATTTTGGCAGATATGCTCCCCTTGCCCAACTACACCATCCCACGCGGGTTAGTGGCATATACAGGGACACAATTCCCATCAAACCTATTTAATTCGTTATTTGTGGCATTTTGGAACGGCACACCGAATAGCCAGCGCATTGTGCGGATAGACCCGCTCACCGTGCCATTTACCCCAGAAGAACTCGCACTCTATACACCAGAGCCATTTGTGACAGGTCTGATTCGTCCAGTGGATGTCATCATCGCGCCTGATGGCTCGTTGGTCATTGCCGATTTCATCTATGGGCATATTTGGCGCGTGTCGTATATTGGGGCAAGTACGACCCCATCGGCGACCAACACCCCTGCCCCACAAATCACCCCTAGCGCGACATCGGCTGTGGTAGAGCTATCACCCACGCCCCTACCTGTGCTATTTGTGACATCTACGCCCCGTCCGTAGGATTATATATATTCGATGCGATTTATCATGTCTTCGGGTGATAAGACATCATATATCAACATGAGAGCATTAACCCAATCGCCAATGTTATGTTTATTCCAGCGCCCTTTAACAATGCCTGAATGTACAACACCATTATGGGCTAATTCCATATAATCCGTGTCATAAGTACATAACACATACCCCATTTGAGAAGCATTATCGAGATGTTTAATATCCGATTCGCCCAACAAACCTAAATCACGGGCAGTTATTACCTCAACACCGTTATAACGTAATTGATGAGCAACTTCAATCTCAACATTTTCATCAAGGTAAAAGCGGATTCGGGTTGCCAATTTTTTGCTCTTTCGCCTTTAATGTTGCCGTGTCATCATCTTCTAATTGCTTATCAATTTCAGCTTGATGGTCATAATAATAGGCTAGTGCGGCATGAACTTGCGCCATCGTTAATCCATAGCTCTCAGTAATTTCTTCTGGGGAGCGATGATGATATTTGGTCAATGCGGCAATATCCATCACACGAATCCCTGTACCAGCCACTACAGGACGACCACCGCGAATTTTTGGGTCACGCACAATATATTCTAATACTAAAACTTCCATCATGAATCCTTTTTATATGCTTTCATCTTCTATTATATCGCAAAAGAGGGTGTGAAAATCATTTATCACACCCCAAAACACCATCACCAGCTATATTGCACCGTATATAAAATAACCACTTCCTCATTCGGCGGGACACTCGCCACAAATTCGATGGTGGCAGAATCTTTTTGGATATAATCCATACTGGCAGTCAAAATTTGCCAATTGCTCCACCGAAAAAGGCGCTCTGGCACACGAATTTCGACACGCTCTGTGGTTTTGCGATTCCGCAATTTAATCTCGAATGTCTCTTGTAGCACTTTTTCTGCGACCAGATGAAAAACAGTTTGCCGACGCTCACCAACAATATCAAATGCCTTACCCAAATAAACACTCACTTTTTCGCCTTTTGGTGTGTGCTTAATCGTATTTTCGCCAATGAGCAATGCCGAGCCATCCACATCGTTTTGATAAACTTGCATCCGCCCTGCGGGCAAATCTGCACCGACCCCATTTATTGTTGCCGTGCTAAATTGCAAATACACCTCAATATGTTGATATTTGACCTGCCATGAATTTCTATCTATGCTAGGTTCATGATTAAAAACCGCTTGCTGGTCTCTTGTAAAGACAAAATAGATATTAGATTCGATATGCTTTGCGGTTATAAATTCAATTTGTTTGGTCTCATTGTTAGCCATTGTCACCGAATGCGGAACTTCATATAGCTTATACTCAAACAAATCGCGTTGTACAACATCTCGTGGTTCTTCGAAGAAATCAGACCGCTTGGCAACGATGCCATGACTAAAGGGACGTTTTGGTACAATATTCACCTCACCCGCCACACATTTGAGATGTGCATTGGAATAGGTCGTCCCACTGTTATTGGTCAGGGTCAACCATCCGTTAATATCCACTGTCTGGTTGTCTCGTGCCAGCAATAAGTTATAGGTAGCATTCCACGAAATATCATCGGTGAGATAGGTCAGTTCAACATCGTGTTCACCGGCTTGGTTAGCATAAATGAGCCAATGCAAGGTTGGACGGGTGATGAGTCCATCGGGCAATGACGGAAATTGCACATCGCGCAGGCTATCTATTCGCAACACATATAATTGCCCTGTCTCTGATTGCAACACCACGCGATGGTCGGCGCTCAACAATTTGCCAACATACACCGTCCCATCTTCTGCCGTAACGGTGATAGTTTGGTCAATAAATCGGCGGAAGAGTGCCTCGCTATTCACCAAATCATACACATAATTTTGCTCCACAACCCGTGTACCATCAGGGTCGGTGCGTGATACAAATTTAACCGATTCTGGTCTGATGGATGCGGCGACATCGGTAAAATTAACACTATTCCCGCCTTTGGCGAATGTGATTTTACGCCGTTCCCGCACCAAGCCAATGCCTTGATATACGGTGAGCGCCAAATTTGATTGTTTTTCTGTCATCCTAAAATTCCTTCCATCAACTGATAACCCCCATCATGAACGATTATAACGCAAAAGGACGGCAAAAATGCCGTCCCTATGAGCATGGGGGGTAATAATTCCTACCAGCTATATTGCACGGTATAGGTCAAAACCGTTTCGCCACCGGGGGCAACTTGTAAGCGGAATTCGATGGTGGCAGAATCTAATTGGGTAAATTCTGCGGTAGCCCCATCTACTGTGGCACTCAGGATTTGCCAATTGCTCCAACGGAAAAGGCGTTCTGGCACCCGAATTTCGACAGTTTCACCTTCTTTGCGATTGCGGAGGGTGATTTGATAGGTCTCTTGCATCACGCGGTCAGAGATGATGGTGAAATTGGTTTGAATCCGTTCTCCGACCAAATCAAAGGCGTTCCCCAAATAAATATTGACCTTTTCGCCTTCTGGCGTGTGGTCAATGCTATTTTCGCCAATCAGCAATGCCGCACCATCCACATCTTCTTGATACACACGCACACGACCTGCGGGCAAATCTGCACCCACACCGTTTTCTTCTGCGGTGGTGAATTCAAGGTAATTTTGGACATCGGTAATGCCTGTATTGCCATAGTAGGTGTCTACGATAGGGCTATAGTAGCCATAAAAGGCATCGCTGGCATCATACACATAATAGGTGGTTGCTGGGATGTTGGTGCTGGTCACAAATTCGACTTGTTTGGTCTCGTTGTTGCCAACGGTCACACGGCGATTGATTTCATACAATTTGTATTCAAAAAATTCACGTTGGACAACTTGTTGGGTAGGAGTCGCCATCGCCATCGGCACCATCACATCTCCACCATACCCAAAATCTTGAGGGGCAGGCAAACGGTTGACATCACCCGCAATGAGCTTCAATTGGGCATCACGGTAGCTTGTGCCACTATTATTAGAGAGTGTAACCCACCCATTCAAATCCAACGCCGATTTATCAGAGGTCAGCAACACATTGTAATCTGCCGTCCACGAAATGCCACCAGTCAGGTAGGTCAATTCAATATTTTGGTCGCCTGTCGTTTCACTACTCACCAACCAACGGAGTGTTGGGCGGGTAATTAATCCTTCTGGCAACGCAGGGAATTGAATATCGCGCAAGGTATAGGCGCTCAATACCACTACTTGCCCATTATCCGTTTGTAGAATAATGCTATCGCCACCACTCAACAATCTGCCCGTATACACAGTGCCATCTTCTGCTGTGACGGTAATCACTTGGTCAATAAAACGGCGTGTGAGGGCATAAGTATCTACCAAATCATAGACGTAATTTTGCTCCAAAACGTATGTGCCATCGGGGTCGGTGAGCGACAAAAAGCTCACAGAAGTCGCATCAATAGATGAGGCAACATCGGTAAAGTTGATGGTGTTCATGCCTTCGGTGAAGCTAAATGTACGGCGGTCACGCACCAATGCTGTGCCTTCGTTGTAGACGGTCAACGATACACCGGGTTCTGGCTCATCGGCAGGCGGTTCTTCTTGGGCAGTCACGGAAAATACCCCTAACATAAAAAGGGATAGCATAATCAACAATAGTGTTATTTTTTTGAACATACAAAACTCCTTGTGTGGGAAAATTTTTTTCCCTATTCAATTCGGTTGTTAACATCAGGACGTTTATGGCATGAGATTTGTTCCAAACCATCCCCTATCCCCCCCGCCCCCCTTATCCCCACTGCGTGGAGAAAGGGGGAGAAAGCCATTCTAGGATGGGGTGGGGATAAAAGCATCTTTTACCAGCTATATTGTACGGTATAGGTTAAAACAGTTTCGCCACCGGGGGCAACTTGTAAGCGGAATTCGATGGTGGCAGAATCTAATTGGGTAAATTCTGCGGTTGCACCATCTACAGTAGCACTCAGAATTTGCCAATTGCTCCAACGGAAAAGGCGTTCTGGCACACGAATTTCCACTGTTTCGCCTTCCTTGCGGTTGCGGAGGGTGATTTGATACGTTTCTTGCATCACGCGGTCAGAAATAATGCGGAAATCGGTTTGAATCCGTTCCCCCACCAAATCAAAGGCGTTCCCCAAGTAAATATTGACAGATTCACCTTCTGGCGTGTGGTCAATGCTGTTTTCGCCAATCAACAACGCCGCCCCGTCCACATCTTCTTGATACACCCGCACACGACCTGCGGGCAAATCTGCACCCACACCGTTTTCTTCTGCGGTGGTGAATTCAAGATAATTTTGGACATCGGTAATGCCTGTATTGCCATAATAGGTGTCTACGATGGGGCTATAGTAACCATAGAAGGCATCACTGGCATCATAGACATAATAAGTGGTGGCGGGGACATTGGTGCTGGTCACAAATTCGACTTGTTTGGTCTCGTTGTTGCCAACGGTCACAGGGCGATTGATTTCATACAATTTGTATTCAAAAAATTCGCGTTGTTCAACTTGCTCTTGAGCAATATCGCTACGCATGGACATTTCCATATCGGCATAGGCAAATTCGTCATAGGTTGGCAAACGGTTCACATCGCCTGCAATGAGTTTGAGTTGGGCATCTTGATAGCTAGTGCCACTGCTATTAGACAGTGTAACCCACCCATTCAAATCCAATGCCGATTTATCGGTGGTCAGCAACACATTGTAATCTGCCGTCCACGAAATGCCACCGGTCAGGTAGGTCAATTCCACATTTTGGTCGCCTGTCGTTTCGCTACTCACCAACCAACGGAGTGTTGGGCGGGTAATTAACCCTTCTGGCAACGCGGGGAATTGAATATCGCGCAAGGTATAGGCACTCAACACCACAACCTGACCATTATCCGTTTGCAAAATGATGCTATCGCCACCACTGAGCAATTTACCCGTATAGACGGTGCCATCTGCGGCAGTGACGGTAATCACTTGGTCAATAAAACGGCGTGTGAGGGCATAAGTATCTACCAAGTCATAGACGTAATTTTGCTCCAAAACGTATGTGCCATCGGGGTCGGTGAGCGACAAGAAACTCACGGATGTGGCATCAATCGAAGAGGCAACATCGGTAAAATTGATGGTGTTCATGCCTGCGGTAAAGCTAAAAGTACGGCGGTCACGCACCAATGCTGTGCCTTCGTTGTAGACGGTCAAGGATACAGTTGGTTCTGGTTCATCGGCGGGGGGTTCTTCTTGGGCAGATGTAGTGAATACACCAAGCATCAGCATCGAAAATAAAACACTCAAGAGGGTTACTTTTTTGAACATAAAAAACTCCTTATGTGGGGCATATTTGCCCTCATGCAATTGGATTGATAGCATTAGGACGTTTGTGGTGTGGGATTTGTTCCAAGATTGATAAAAAGGGGTATTTTTACCTCACCCCCTGCCCCTCTCCAAATTGGAGAGGGGAGAAAATCATTTTATGGGTGGGTTTAAGTCCCATCGCCAGGCTGGAGAGGGGATTTAGGGGTGAGGTTAGTTTCTCATTCGCTGTTACTACCGACAATCGCCTTGATTTTTTCGCTAATCAGGCGCTTGCCCTCGCCTTCTTCCAAATGTCGCCCTAATTCTTTTTTGGAGAAGATTCGTTCACCATTCACGGTGATATTAAACACGCCCCCACTGCTAGGGACGAGTTGCCATGTACGGATGTAATATTCGAGTTCTCGTTCCATCAAGATTTCTGTCGTCAAACTGACGGCGCGGTCTTGATGCCCTCAAGATGCACAATATTCAACAATAATGTCAATCATACTCAGTTGCATAAAACACCTCCTATGCAGGGTCTAATTGATAGATAGTTTTCTCGACCAATGATACCGCATCCGCCAATGTTTGGGTATCAAATGCCAATTTTGCGCCTGCTGTACGGAATAAATCGGGCAATTTGACGGTACCACCCAATGAGAGTGCCTTACGATAATCGGCTAATGCCCCTGCTTGGTTTTTGAGCGAATTGCCCCATACCTGCACCGCGCCCAATTGTGCCAGCCCATATTCGATATAATAAAATGGCAATTGGAAAATGTGCAGTTGTCTGCGCCAACGATTGCCCATGAAGTGTTCCAAGCCTGTGTAATCAATACCCACCATATAGCGTGACCATAATTCTACCCATTTATCATCACAAGCAGATGGGTCTGTGGCGAGGTCATGATTGGTATAAATCCAGTGTTGGAACGAATCTACCACCGACATATAGCCCCAAAATTGCACTATCCCCTCTAAATGTTCCACACGGGCGCGGTTGGCATCAGCATCGCTATAAAACCCACCATTGGCTTTGCTGAGATAGGGTGCGCCGATGAGTTCCATTGACATCGAAGCCACCTCTGCAAATTCCATCGGCACATCTTGTTGTTGGGAATAGGGTAATGTTGCCCCTTCAAACGCATGGAAGGCATGTCCACCTTCATGCAAAAGGGTCTGAACATCATCATGTACCCCTACCGCATTCATAAAGATGAATGGGCGCTTGACAGTGGGGTAATAGGTGCAATAGCCACCAGGGGCTTTGCCTTTGCGATTATCCAAATCGAGCAGATTTTCATTTATCATCGTGTGATAATACGCGCCCAATTGCGGGTCTACGCGGTCAAACAGGGTCGCCATCGTGTTTTCGAGTTCTTCTACCGTGTCGTATGGCTTGAGCGCGGGGTTATTATCGGGGTCTACCAAAATATCCCATGGGCGTAGGGTCGTTACACCCAACCGTCTGCGCCGACGGTCATATAATTTCGCCGCCACAGGCACAACCACTTCTTCCACCGCTTTATTAAAGGCAATGGCATCTTCTGGGGTGTAATCAAAGCGATGTTTGAGTTGCCATTGAAAGGCACGATAGTCTTTTGTACCCGCATTAGCCGTCATCTGCTTGCGAATACCCATATATTTGCGCCACATGGCATCGAGCGTATCTTTATCTTGTAAACGGCGTTCTTCTGCCAAGCGCCAAATTTGCTCACGGCGGGCGCGGTCTGTCTCTTTTAATGTGAGTTGTATTTGTGGCAGGGTAATTTCTTCCCCATCCCAGTTGATGGTCTGTGCGCCGATGACCTTATCATATTCCATGCCCAATTCACCCTCTTCGCTGAACAGGGATAAATTTTCTTCGCGGAACAATTCCACATCGGCGCGGATATTCCGCATGGGGATTTCGAGTTCTGGCACATCTACCCCACTGGCAATGAGTTTGCGCTTGAGCATATCTTCATTCATCATCAACACGGGGTAAATTTCATTCAAAAATTTCTTAAAGCGTTTTTCTGCCAGTTCATCATTGGTATCTACGGTTGTGCCAACATATAGCTTTGAGCTAACTTCGCCTGCAAGGTTGGCAAGGCGTGTCCAATCTGCCAACCAGTCTTTGGATGTGGCTTGTGTGAGTTCACGATTGAGTAATTCGGTATAAAATGGGGTATATTGGTCTGCATCCCAATCAAATGCAGTTTCGGCAGTAGTCGGCAATTGATTAAACATAAAGGGACAATCTCCTTTTGAAAAAATTTAAGCGGTTGAAGAATATTATATACCAATTAGCACGTAAGGGCGCAACATATTGCTTCTTTACACCCAAAACGGATAAGTAGGGACAGGATATATCTTGCCCCGCAATTATCCAATAAACGATAAAGGACACAAATTATATGACTTTTCATAACCATACATGGATTATTACCGGTGGCGCGGGTGGCATTGGCATCGAAACTGCCAAATTATTGATAGAAAACGGGGCGCATGTGATGTTATGGGATATTCACTTACTCCCATTACAAGCCATCGCCAAAGAAATTGGCGCAGATTACGCGGTGGTAGATTGCACCAATTATGAAGCAGTCAGCGATGCGATACAATCTGCCCAAAGTACCTATGATAGGATTTATGGCGTGGTGCATTGTGCAGGTATTTTGCACACAGGCAAATTTTTAGATGCAGACCCACAAAAAATGGCGAATATCGTCAAAATCAACTTCACGGGGACGCTCAATGTGGCTCATGCGTGCCTGCCCTATTTGATAGAGACCAAAGGACAATTCATTTTTCTGGGGTCTATATCTGGATTTCAGGGTGCGCCAGAATTTGCGACTTATGGTGCGAGTAAATCTGCCGTGTTAAATTTTGCCCAAGCCCTGCGCGTGGAACTGACAGGGACAGGTGTGCATTTGGGTGTGGTTTGCCCCAATTTCGTCAATACAGGCATGTTGAACGCAGAAAATCGCAAAGCGGCGATGGTTCACTCAAAATCGGTATTCCTAAAAGTATATGAAGCACCAGACATCGCGCGTGCTATCCTACGTGGGATTAAAGGCAGGCGTTTTTTGATTTATACCGATTGGCGCGGATGGCTGATTTATTTTCTCAGCCGTTATTTCGCGTGGACGGGCTATTTCCTCACGGTCAAGACATGGCGAGATGCCCAAAAACGCATACAATAGGGGATATTTTTTATTTTGACCTCACCCTATAGGGTTATGATTTTTCATACCCAACCACATGTAAGGGCGCAACATGTTGCGCCCTTACACACCCTACATAAATAGATTTGGGGTGAGGTTCATTTAGCAAAGGAATTCAGCTATGCAAAAACTATCATTCGGCATTATCGGCGCAGGCGCGACAGGCATCGCCGCCGCGTGGGATTTGAGCCGTGCAGGACATACCGTGACCCTCTACGAAGCAGGGGCAGAACTCGGCGGATTGGCAGCGGGTTTTCGGGATGATAATTGGGAATGGTCACTGGAAAAATTTTATCATCATTGGTTTGAGACGGATGCCGATATTCGCGCCATCCTCACCGAAATGGGCTTATGGGATAATGTCATTTTCCCCCGCCCCAAGACCAGTTATTGGATAAATGGCAAAATTTATCGCTCAGAAATATCCCCATCGGCATTATTTTTGCCACAATCGCCCATCGCTACTTTCCGTATGGGCTTGTTTGGCGTGTATCTAAAACTCATCAAAGACGGTACATTTTTAGAAAAATTCACCGCCCATGATTGGATGCGTCACCGTATGGGCGAAGAGGCGTATGGCAAATTTTTTAAGCCCTTGCTGATTGGCAAATTTGGCGAACAATACCAAAATGTCAATATGGCGTGGATGTGGGCGCGGGTACGGGCGCGGTCATTGCGTCTGGGCATTTATCAGGGCGGATTCCAACGCGCATTAGATGATATGGCGAATAAAATCCGCGCTGGTGGGGCAACCATTCACCTCAATAGCCCTGTTTCTGGGATAGATGTGCAAGGGGGAAAGCCGCGCTTACTCGTCAATAACGAATGGCAGTCGCATGACCGTGTGTTGAGTACCACCTCTCCCCAATTGCTTCTCAAATTGGGAGGCGATGCGCTCAAAAATACGCCATACGGAGGACAAGTGGCAAATCTCAAAAGCATTGGCGCTGTGTGTGTGGTGTTTGCGCTCAAAAAATCACTGTTGACCGATGGCACCTATTGGCTGAATTTACCCGCCACCAGCCCCGATAAATCCAAGAGCCAATTCCCATTTTTGGCATTGGTCGAACACACCAACTGGATGGATAAAAGCCATTATAACGATGATGTGTTGGTCTATTGTGGCGATTATGTCCCCGCCGACCATGAATACTTCACCATGAGCGAATCGGATTTGATTGAACGATTTGCCAAGGTGTTACCCACCTTCAACACTGAATTTCGTCCAGAATGGATTCGTAAAGCATGGGCATTCCGCGCTCCGTATGCCCAACCTGTGCCAAATATCAACCATAGCGACCATATTCCCCCCCTCAAAACACCCTTAGAGGGTGTGTATTGGGCGAGCATGAGCCAAGTCTATCCATGGGATAGAGGGACAAATTTCGCCGTAGAAATGGGTCGGCGCGTGGCAAAATTGATGATGCAGGACTAAACCACTATGCCGTATCGGGTTATCCTGATTTGCCTGCTGATGGGGGCATATCTGCTCACCGCCAATGACCGCGTACAAAGTGCCGATGGCTATGCCATCCTCGCCACCGCCAAAAGTGGCAACATCACCATTATGGGCGCAGTGGATTATCTCATCATCCCAAAAGGGCGTATGGGGACATTTGGGCTAGATAGCGAGTTATACAGCAAAAAAGGCATTACCCCATCGTTGGCATTGTTGCCATTGGTATGGATAAATGACCTATTGCCCAATGCGCCCCTACAAGCCACCGCCCACCTATTTAACGGTGTGGTGAGTACACTCACGGCATTGGTGCTATTCGGATTTATCACCCGCTTGGGATATGAGAAGCGGGTGGCGTTCATTGTGGCGTTGCTATTGGGCATTGGGACATTGTATTTGGTCTATGCCCGTACATTATTCGGTGAACCGTTGGCAGGGTTGCTGATAATATCCTGTTTTTACCTCATGCACCCAGTAGGGACGGCATATATGCCGTCCGCATCAATATCGCGTAAAACATCACCCCTAAATCCCCTCTCCAGTCTGGCGAGGGGACTTAAACCGACCTACAAAATGGTTTTCTCCCCCTTCTCCAGACTGGAGAAGGGGGTCGGGGGGATGAGGTTAAAAAAATTGTATACACCGTCTTTATTTACTAACCCACATTATCGTGTCCCTACAATTGGTATCCTACTCGGTTTATTGACTGGCATAAACCTGACCTATATCGCCTTTGTGCCAATTTTTGCCCTGTATATCCTCATCCAATCCCCGCGCCAATGGGGAAAATTGGTCATGATGGGCATCGGCTTTATTATCACGACAGGGATTTTAGTGGGGCTCGTCAATTTATCCCGTTATGGCTCATTGACTGAAACAGGCTACAAATTCGGCGCGGGAGAAGGCTTCACCACGCCCCTATTCACAGGGTTATATGGGCTATTTTTTAGCCCGTGGCGGGGCATACTGTGGTATATGCCATTATTTGGGCTTCTGCCTGTGGGATGGTGGTTTTTACAGAAAAAATATCGCTCACTCGCATGGGTCATCATTGCCTGTATAGCGGTACAATCGGTGATTTATGCCCTGTGGTGGAGTTGGCATGGTGGCGTGGTATGGGGCGCACGATTCCTCGTGCCAATCATCCCCATCGCCATGATAGGATTAGCGCCAATCGTGCAAAGGGTGTTCGTAGGGACGGCATATATGCCGTCCAACGCGGACACGATATATCGTGTCCCTACATCCCTCACCAGATGGATAATTATGATTGCCATAATTTCACTATTCATCCTATCCATCGGCTTGCAATTGCTCGGCACACTGTACGATTTTAACGCCCATGAAGGCGTGTTATATGCCGTCCATGAGGATAAACTCGCCAATGCGTTGATGTTCCACCCCGAATTAAGCGCCATCAACGCCAACCTGACCATGCTCCAAAATGGCGACCCTATCAATTGGTCATGGGCGAAAAATGGCGATATGGTGGGTTTAGGGGTGGCTTTGGCACTCATCGGATTGGGAATTTTGCTCATGCTCATCCGCCATCGGGCAATGCAAGCCATCGCTATCATTGGTGTGTTGGTCGGCATGGGAATTTTTGCCATACGGGGCGAATCAGGGACGGCGCGGGATAATCGGGATGCGCTCCAAACCGCATTATCCCCATCAGCACCCATCATCGCTACCACCGATGACACGACATTTATCAATCTGCGCGGATTTGGGCAGATTGCCACCATTTACGCCCCAACAGCACCCGATGAACCCTTCACACGCCAATTATGGGAAAATGCCACTGATGAAGGTGGATTAAGCTGGTTTGTGACGTGGTTTAATCCAGCTAACCCCGAAAATTGGGCAGAAAAAGAGCTTTTCACGCATCATGCTTTTGTCAAAGAAGTATGGGCAGGCGGGTATCGGGGCGTGCTATTTTATCTCCATCCACCAACCCCACAGCCGATAGCGACAGACTGGCAATTTGGGGATACGATTCGTTTATCAGGGTATGGGATCACATCTGATGATGACGGGGTGTTTATCGCGCTGGATTGGGAATTATTGACAGCACTCCCCGCCGATTGGGGCTGGTTTGTGCATATATTAGATGAAAACGGGCAAATTATCGCCCAACAGGATAGAGTGGCATTGGGCGGATTTATGCCCACAGAGGATAATATAACTGAACACCTCTATTTTATCACCCCGCCAGAAAATGCCGTGTCGGTGCGGATTGGATGGGTGCAAAATGGGGCGTTAGTGCCTGTGGATGGGGTTGCAGAGGGGTTTATCGTGTTGCCGATACGTTGATTTTATGGCACGAATATAAGTAGCAAAATCACTCTTTTTACCTCACCCCCTGCCCCTCTCCAATTTGGAGAGGGGAGAAAACCATTTTGTGGGTCGGTTTAAGTCCCCTCGCCAGACTGGAGAGGGGATTTAGGGGTGAGGTTTGCACCTTATGCAATAAAAAAACTACCCTTCCCTAAACACCACCCGATAGGACAAAAATGCGGGTTGGTTGTTATCGGTAAAGCACGCGGTTGGTGTGATGGGCGTGGTAGATGGATTCGATAAACCGGGCATTTCGATGGTGTATGAGCGCCCTTGTTCCATCTGGAAATCGGCATAACCCAAGCCACGTTCTGGTTTTAAGCCTGTATAAAAGTTATTTGAACCACCATCCCAACGCACGCGAATTGGCTGGGCGGGCAATTCCACACCATTATTATCAATCACCCGCACTTCAATAATGCCCGATAGCACCTCATCACAAAAAGTATTGGCAATCACCACCTCAAATGAAGCTGGCGGGGCGGTTGGTGGCACAAATGGCGTGCGTGTGGGGGTTGGGGATGTATTATCTGGAATAGTGATATTCGGTTCTGGCGTTTTAGTCGGTGGTGGGGGCAAGGTGGGGGTTGGCAATACCATTGTGACTACCATCGGCTGATTTTGCCCGACCAACGGTAAATCATCGGCACAACCCGTTTTATTTTGTAATTTATAAAATTGAATCATAGCACGCACCGCATCTACCCCGCTATTGGTGCTGATATAGGGTGATGTAGCCAATTGACAGGCAATATCGGCAACGGCTTGAATGGGGTCTGTGGTGGGCAAGCGTAAATCTACCAATTTTTGAATCGTTGTCCCCAAATCGCCATTATGGGAATAGTCGAGGATAATAGCGACCACATAGGCATTTTTTGCCTCTGTGGGCAATTGCCACGGGGCGGTATCGGTTTGGGGCAATGGGAATAATTCCCGTGTGACATAAAACGCCCCCCCAAGCGCCAACATCATCCCCAATAATAAACCTGTCCACGACACAAATCGGCGTGGGCGGTCATATCGGCTACGCATTCGTCGCCGTGCATCGGTTTCATAAGCATCGTAATCGGTCATGGGCTTTGGGGTATATTCACTTGACGATAAGGTTGCATAATAGGGGTTAGCCGTCCAAATCCTTCAGAGAGTGCCACCAGCAAATAAATATCCTCCACCGCACGCGATGAGGTGATATATTGCTCGGTCACATCTTGGACAAATTGAGGGATGTTTTCTACATTGAGAATTTTAAGCCGTTCAAACGCCCCCAAAATATCGGCATCTTCCCAATACCCACCCGCAATCATGAGCAAATACTCCTCTTTATATTGCCCTGCGAGTGTTTCGGTGGGGACATTGGTGGGAATTGTGGCAAATACTCCCCATCCGAGTAATGCCCCAATAATCCCACCAACAATAGCACCAATTATCAATGAAACCAAAAAACGCATCATGGCTAGGGGGTACTCGTCGGGCGCGGTGTTTTAGTCGGCGCGATAGTCGGCGTTATTGGCGTGAGTGTTGGTGGTCGTGTATTGGTTGGCATCGGTGTTGCGGTGGGCGGTGGTACTGCTGTGTTGGTCGGTGGCACTGCCGTTGCACTAGGAAGCGGTATGGCTGTATTGGTGGCGGGTATTGCCGTATTGGTAACAGGCACTGCCGTTGCTGTGGCTGGCACTGCTGTCGCCGCAGGCAAACTCACAGGGAGCAAATCTTCTTCGTTAAAATCGCATGTCACTTGTTCGCGCAAAATCCATCCAGAAGCACCACCTGTCAATGGAGAGCGTAGCCATGTCGTATTGGCATCGCGTCCATCCACGACAATCCGCGCCCCTGTGACATCAAAAGTCTGAACGATTTGACCATCTTGACTGGGGAAATTACGCGATTGCACACCATCTACCAATGTAAAACATTCCGCATCCACGACTGTGTAGTTGGGGCGCTCAGAAAATGTGTTGCCGAGCGCATCATTCACAGAGAGGGAGAAAAAGGTATCTCCTTCGGCATCCAATAAAACCGATGTTGTCAATTCTGATATAGCCGCCAACCCCGCCGATGGCACAGGGGCTTGTTGTGGCAGTGTGGGAATATTGCTAATCGTCACGGCTTGTGTCCCAGAAACTTCCCAACTGAGGGTCACATTTTGGATAACATTGCGCCGTAACACATTGGGTGTGATGGTATAATTGGTGATAATCACAGGCGGGTGAACCGTAATTTGTTTTATCTGTGATACCGATTTTTCGTCACGATAGGCAATCAGTTCTAATTGGACAATGCCTTCATAGCCCGATGTGTCAAATGTCAGTTGGGTAGAATTGGCGGGGATATTTTGCTCAACAAACAGATTATTGGCGCGAACCTCATAGGTCAATGCGTCTTGTCCCTGCCATGTGATGCTAATATCATCACCCGCGATGACTTGTTCTTTATCCACCGAAAATTGCACAATTTGGGGTTCTGGCGCGGCGGGTTGCCCCAAAATAATTAATAAGCCAACCACCAATAGGGCAAATAACACACCTACCCCGCTCACCGCGTATGCCACCCAATTGGGGAATAATGCCTTCTCGGTATAATGTGCGGGTACAGCCGTCAAAAATGCCGCTATATCTTTCGATTTGACGCGCAAGTCAAAATCGTGCTGGCGCACAGCCCCAAATAGTCGCCGTTGCTTGGGCTTAATTTGTCCACGCACTTCCATGCGTTGACCGGGGGCGAGTGTGACTTGTGGTTGTTGAATATCGAATTGCAATTGCCCTGTCGCAGAATAGCCGCTAATGGTCATGGGCAACGGGGCGCTTCCCTGATTGAGCAAAAATAGGCGGAACGATTCATCATCTTGCAAATTGGGATTGGCAAGCGCCACCCCAAACCCGCCATACGCCAAAATTTTGACGCTCACACCACCTTCCAGTTGTTTTTCTGGGTCGTCTTGTTGGGTGACGGTGAAGGTGATGGGATAATCGCCAGGGGCGCTGGTGCTTTGGCGGTGCGGTTTGATATTATAAATAATTTGCGCCGTCTCATCTGGGTCTAGGGATAGCGATGGGCGATTTAACCGCCCCCAACCATCGGGTAAACCCGCCGCCTCAATAGTATAGCTATGTTCTTCTTTGGTCATATTTGTGAGGCTAATTTCTACGGTGGTATGTGACCCTGGTGGAATGGAAATTTCTGAGCCATACACCTCCATCGAAAATCCCACGTCTGGTCTATCATAGCGTTGGGTTTCTTCTGGCACAGGATCCATAAACGTGGTGGGGTCTTCGTTGAGGGTATGATAAATCATCCGCAAATGACCGATTTGCAATTCCTCGCCCCCTAGCAACAATTTCGATTCATCTGCTCCCAATTGCACCCCATCTACAAAGGTGCCATTGGCAGAATCCATATCCGAAATCTTAACCTCTTTGCCATCGTAGGTGATGCTAAAGTGATAGCGAGAGATGGTATCGGTATCTAACACGATGGTACAACCCGCAGACCGCCCGACAGAAACGCTGGGGCTATCTAACAGGTAGGTCGCAAAATCCCCATTGGGATAAAACACATCCAATCGCCCGTATGCCATAAAGTACCCTATCTCACACGTTCACCAATATATACACTCTATTTTAGCGATTTTTGCAATTCGCAAAAGCGCAAATTTAATCTACTTTGATTGCCATTTCATCTAATTATTATACGGCAGGCGCTAAAGCACCTGCCTAGACTGCCCAAAACCTGCTTTAGCAGGTTGTTTTACCAATTTTTAGGGAAAAGCAGGGTTTTTTAAGACCATTTCCCCAAAATTATTTCGACATATCAGCCCCATTTATGGGGCTTTGGTGAGATTAGCCAGATGCTAAAGCATCTGGCGGGGCAACGGGCAATCAAATTATTTAATCTTTTTCTGATATAGGGGTCACTTGCAAGATGATTATAGCCTATGGTAGACTATGCACAATCTGTTTACAAGTTATTGGACTCATCCAAAACCGTGTTAAAAGGTGTTCCCCAACGCAGAAAGCGCCGTGCCAAGCCTCCACATCCTCATCATAGGGGATGGGTAGGTGCGTTACATGCGTATTTGCTTCCCCTATGTAGAAGGATAGATACCACTTGGACGCTAGTATCGCTGGCTTAGTCAGCATATTCGGTTTAATTTTGCTTCAAGCAACAGTGACTTTGGCATATGCCTCCGTTACAAACACAAAAATTGCCAAAGTACGCGATTGGGCAGAAACAACAAATTCTCCTATCAAACAATTAACCGACCTTGCTGGGTCAAAGAATTTGCTGATTACCTATCAGACTATCACAGCAACATTCTATTTTATCATAGCCAGCCTGACTATCTTACATGTTGCCAACCCGCTTTTGGTAGAGATGCCCATTCTCAACGCCAATATCATCTATATTATCACACTTGCTATCACGATGTTTCTGAGTATGTCACTTGGGAATATTGTTCCAGAGGCAATTGGGAGTCGCTATGCCCATTTACTCGCCAATTTTTCGCTTAATCTGATGCGATTGCTCCTCATCATCTTTAGCCCAATGGTATTTGCCATGATACAAATTAGCACCGCCCTCTCTGCCCTCTTCAAAAGTGAAAGTAAAGTCAATACCGTCACTGAAGAAGAAATTATGACCGTGGTCGAAGCGGGGCATACAGGCGGAACAATTGAAGATGAAGAAAAAGATATGATTTACTCGGTGCTTCAATTAGGCGAGACCTATATTAGTGAGGTCATGGTGCCACGCATTGATGTGGTTGCTATCGAAATTGATGGCTCGCTCGATGAAGCAGGCAAATTATTTGTCAGCACAGGCTTTTCTCGGATTCCAGTCTATGAAGATAATTTAGACAATATTCGCGGATTGCTCTATGCAAAAGACCTCCTCGCCCACTGGACACGCGACAACGAACACCCCATGACCATCAGACAAATGATGCGCTCTGCCTATTTTGTCCCAGAGACAAAACGTGCCGATGAATTGCTCAAAGAACTACAAGCAAAAAAGATTCATCTGGCAATTGTGGTAGATGAATATGGTGGCACAGCAGGCATGGTCACAATCGAAAACCTGATTGAAGAAATCATCGGTGATATTCAAGACGAATATGATATGAACGAAGAAGCCGAATATGAATTAATCAGCGAAGACCATTATGTGGTGGATGCCAGCATTGACCTCGATGATTTTAATGATTTGCTCGATGTCACCTTGCCCACCGATGAAAATGATACGCTCGGCGGATTTATTTATACCCATTTTGGGCGTATTCCCCTCGTAGATGAAATCATTGACCGTGACGATTTGCACATGAAGATGCTCTCTGTGGATGGGCGCAGAATTCGCAAAGTAGAAGTGATTCGCAAGCGTCCACAACCCACAAGCGATGAAGTCGTTAATGATGAGACATCGCCACAGCCCAATAATTCGCATAACACCACCGCATAAAAAGGATGATTTCCATGACCGATTCTGCCACCCAACAACTTATTGAACGTGCTATCACCGCAAGTCAAAATGCCTATGCTCCCTATTCTGGTTATTATGTCGGGGCGGCACTTTTGGCAGAAAATGGGAAAATCTTTACCGGATGCAATGTCGAAAATGCCACCTACCCTGCGGGTATTTGTGCAGAACGGACGGCATTGGTCAAAGCCATTAGCGAAGGGGTGCGTGAATTTTCTACAATTGTCGTTGTCACCCGTGCTGGCGGAACACCATGCGGTATTTGTCGGCAAATGCTCTATGAGTTCTCTCCCAATCTGCGTGTGATTATTGCCGATATGACAGGCGCAATTTATCATGACCTGCCACTCACAGACCTCCTCCCCTTTGGCTTTAGCGGGGGCGATTTACGCAAATAAACCCTATGTCATCATCAGAACGTACCTTCCGCACCAGCGCCATCATCCTCAAACGGCGTGATTTTGGCGAGGCAGACCGCCTTCTCACCATCCTATCACCACAATATGGCAAACGCGAAACCATCGCCAAAGGCGCACGTAAACCCGCCAGCACCAAAACAGGGCATGTAGAATTATTCACCTGTGTAGATATGCTCATCAGCAGAGGACGCGAACTTGATATTGCGACACAAGTCGAGATGACCAATCCCTTTTTGCATCTCCGTGAAAATTTGCGGGCGGGCGCGTATGCCAGTTATATCGCAGAATTGGTAGATAAATTCACGTTTGATGGCGACCAAGACCTGCATAGCCTCTATGACCTCACCATGACCACCTTTCAACGCCTGTGTGATGATAAAGACCCGCGTCTGGCAGTCCGTTATTTTGAAATTCAACTCTTAGATGTGGTTGGATTTCGCCCAGAATTGACCGAGTGTGTGATTACTCATGAAACAATTATCGCAGAAGACCAATTTTTTAGTTACGCGGATGGCGGGGTGGTTAATCCTCGCGCTCACCACTTGACGACTGGCACAATTCCTGTCAGTATGGATGCGTTAAGGCTCATGCGCCACATGCAACGCAGTGATTACACGCAGGTGCGTGGATTAACAGTAGACTTATGGATTCACCAAGAGGCAGAAAAATTGCTCTTGGGATATATCACCTTCTTACTAGAACGCCGTTTAGAAAGTGTCGAATTTATTCGGCGGGTACGAGACCTTTAATCTGTCAATTGTGGTGGGAATGCACAATTATATGACATTTGACCAAAGCAATATTCAACAATTGTTAGACTATGCCCTGCAAGAGCGTAATAGTGAAGCAGTGGTACAATTGCTCCAATTCATGGAAACCACCCCTGCTATACAAGTCGTCATTACTGATTATCTCGGTGATTGGTTGACCACAGAACCCGATGCCGTCTATTTTTTTGCCCGTACTGCATTGGTATACGCCTTTAATACCCAATGGTTGCCCATTTTGGGCGCATCTGCGCGTGCTTCTTTGCAAATTGTCATCCAACAAGGCGATAGTGAAAGCATCATGGAGTGGCTACGCCTCATCGTCAGAGAACCCGCGACTTATCAACTCAATGATATTTTGCGCGAAGGCATTCATCTCGCACAAATACGCGCTCATGATGATGGCGTATTGGGTGGGCGATTGCTCTTGTTTACCCTAAAGCGTGCTTGTGATTTGGTCACAAATATGGTGGAAGATGATGCTTTTGTCTCTGCATTAACCCCGCCGATTGGTGTCGCATTACAGACCTTTCAATCGTATGCCATTAAAGAAACGATTGAGGCGGGGCGCGAATGGGGAATTTTGGTATTGGCACAGGCGCTCAAATATGCGCCAACCAATCATAATGCCGCCAGCGCCTTTACACCCGATATTATTCACTATCTATGGACACTATATGTTGAGAACGAGCCATTTTCTTATTTTATAGAAGATTTTAAGCCTGCCACCCTCATCCATGAACTGGTAGAAGCCAGCACCACATGGCTAGAAGATGATTCTGTTCAAGCCTTGCTGATTCACACCCTAAGCGATGCCGATTCATCCCTATTCCAAGATTTATGTAACCGTTTGGCACAACACAACAAACCCGATTTACTATCGCGCCTCAATAGCCTGTATATTCAATTGGGACACCCACCAGAAATTACACTCCCATCTATCAACCAATTGCAAGAAGCTGGCATTATCAACCCACAAGAAACTGTCTTGCTCATTTATCAGCTTGGCAATGCCTATGACTGGAAAAATGCCAAAGGCAAAGCCTATCTGGAACAATTAGGGCGGTTATTTCAACAAAATGTTACTTTACAATTGCCCCTAGAGGGACTTCGCAAATTACATAAATTGGCATCAGAATTGCGCCTCGAACTGAATCAGAAAATCTTCTTAAAACGCATCGAAGCGATGATAGATTCACAAAAAGACGATGCACCCCCGCTTGATTTAATTTTGGATATGCAAGACCATGTGCAATGGAGCAATAACCTCCAAAATCAATTTTTGTCGTGGTGGCGTGGATATGCTCTCAATCAACCCCTCACCCGCTTGCAATTTATTGATAAATCATTTGATGGCAAACGTCCCCTAGAACAATTACGGGCAGTGGTACAGACCACCATTGCCTTACGCAAATTTTTGGGCAAACGCACCCTCACTGAATTAGCGACTGCTCTCAATACGACTTTTACCCTGTTGCAAATACTCTCAGATTCATTTGACCCACTCAATAACAAACCCATCCATTTTGATGCAACGACTTTTCAAATGGAGATGAGCCAACGTGCCGAAGAATTGACCCCGCGTGAACGGAGTGTATTTGCCAAAGATTTACGGGAACTGGCAGACCTTGTAACCCAAATGGCAGATTATCGGAGCAAGTCTACCCTCATTCGCCGTGAAGATGATATTGAACGTCAATTGATGAATGGCGAACAAGACCCACAAAGTGCCGTAGATGCTATGCGCTGGTTATCTGGTCTTTTGGGTAGGTTACAAGGCGGTGGCAGTGGTGGGGGCGCGTAGGGGCAACATATATGTTGCCCGCGCCAATAAAATCAGATTATTTCGGTTTTTCGACGACTGGAATATCGCGCCAGCGCCGATTTTGAACATCTCGCGGGGATAAAACTGGCACAAAATTGATGCCCCAATCCAGTTTGAGGTCTGGGTCATCCCACGCCACACCACGTTCATCTGCCCCGCCATCATAATAATTGTTGACGGTATAGGTGAGGATGCAATCGGTGAGCGCCACAAAGCCATGTGCGACACCTATCGGGATGAATAAGCCCATATTGTCATCACCGCCCATGTGCAGGGTCGCTGTTTTCATATAGGTTGGTGATGATGGGCGCAAATCTACCATGCCAACCCGAATTTGACCCGATAACACATACCAGTAGTCTATTTGATGAAAATGATAATGCAATCCGCGCAACACCCCTGCTTTGCTCTCTGACCGATTCATCTGAATTTTATCCCACGATACACGCGGAAACCATTCACGCCGAAATGTCTCCATAAAGCGCCCACGGTCATCGGCAAAGGCGCGTATCGGCACAGTATACACCCCGTCAATCGTGGGGAATGGTTGTGCAGGGGGCATAAAATCGGTCATAACGAACATCCTCTCAAAAATGATATAATGGGAGTGATTTTATCATAAAGGACAATTTTTATGACCCGTTATTCATCCTATTTATCGCCCAAATGTGAAGCCCGTCCGATTTTTGGTGATGACCATCAGGGGGTCTTTGCCCTAGAGCCACTCATAGCAGGGGAACTGATTGCCGTATTCGGTGGCGAGGTCATGACCTATGACCAGATGCAAGCCCAACCACCAGAAATTATCCGCCAAAGTATCCAAGTCGAAGAAGGTCTCTATTTGGTCTCCACCTACCCTAGCCCTGGTGATAAATTTAATCACAGTTGTGACCCAAACGCATGGCTAGAGGGGCAAATTGCCATCATCGCACGACGCGATATTGCCGTTGGCGAGCATATTTGCTTTGATTATGCCACCTGCGATGGTAGCCCATACGATGAATTTACCTGTCTGTGTGGGTCGGATATGTGTCGGAAAACCGTCACAGGGGATGACTGGAAAAATCCCGAATTACAGGCGCGGTATGCGGGTCATTTTATGCCTTATTTGGGGCGACGCATCACTAAATCATCAATTTCAATGTGATTGCAATTGATTGCATATTCTGTATTCATAGGATAACATCATAAGTGTTTATATGTGTTTATACACATATTAAACCCCATCTGATAACATTGTTTATATGATAAAGGCAGGTATGCAATGGCAGAATTCGTGGCATTCGACCCAAATGTCGAAGTTTTAGGGATAACAATACAATCTGTTATCATCAGTCTTGGGGATGAAGCAATACCATTTCTTAAAAAATATGACTTACATCCTATCGTTCCAGAAGGCTGGTATAATCAACAAAAATGGTTAGATAGTTTTAGGGAACTAAACTCAAAAAAGTTTTTGAGTTTGGTGAGTATTGGGATGAAAATTCCAGATTTAGCGGCATGGCCCCCCGATATCAATACTGTTCACGCGGCATTAGCCTCTATTAATGTCGCGTATTCGATGAATCATCGCAATGGGGCAATTGGTGGATATTATTATACAGAGACTGGACCCACATCTGGGACGATGGTTTGTGAAAATCCATATCCAAGTGATTTTGATTATGGGCTTATTTACCGTACTGTACAAAAATTTAGAGATTCCACATCTACCAAGTTACTCGTCAAGCGCGATGATACCCAACCGAATCGTATAACAGGGGCGAATTCCTGCACTTATTATATCGAATGGTAAAACACACACATTTCACAGGGTAAAAATTTATTGAGGGATTAAAACTTATGGGCAAAACAATTGCGGTTATCGGTGGTGGTGTTTCTGGCATTGCCGCGGCAAATATCCTACAAAAAAATGGTCATACCGTCACCGTATACGAAAAAAATCACCAAATCGGCGGGGTTTGGGCGGTAGCATATCCTGATGTTCGCCTTCAGAACACATGGCATCAATATGAATTAGCCGATTTTCCATGGACATTTAAGCCCGATTTACACCCCACCGCGACCCAAATCCTTCGGTATCTTACCGATGCTGTCAAACAACTCAACCTAGATGTTCGGACTAATCATGATGTCATCGCCATGCAAGAACAAGCGAATGGATGGCAATTAGAAATTCGTCATGCAGATGCGGTAGAAAAAACAATTTTCGATTATGTTGTCATTGCAGGTGGACAATATACCGAAGGCAAATATTTCCCTCAACTCCCCAACCAAGACCAATTTAAGGGGCAAGTCCTAACAGAACGCGATATAAAAGATTTTGAACTGTTGCGGGGAAAACGGTTGGCAGTGGTGGGGTTTGGCAAAAGTGCCTTAGATATGGCGACATTTGGCGCAGAACATGGGGCAGAAGTGCATCATATTTTCCGCACACCCCGTTGGACAATTCCGCCAAAGGTGTTGGGAATCCATTATAGTTATCCTCTTTTTGCCCGTGTTAGCTCTGTCATGATGACCAGTTGGGCGCATCCATCGGCGATGGAACGTTTTTTACATAAACGATTTGGATTTGTGGTCAATGGATTTTGGCGCATGTTATCCTTAATATTCGGCTTGCAAATTAGCGCACGGGGCATCGGTAAAGGGGCAGAAGTGCGTCAACGCTTGCGGATGGTCAAGCCAACACATGCACTTTTGCCAGATTTACGCTCTGCCATCGCCCTCGCACCCAAGCGTTATTATGATTATGTGGCAGAAGGAAAAATTATTCCCCATCACACAACGGTAGCTGGTTTTGCAGAGCAAGGCATCAAATTTTCTGATAATGATGTATTAGCCTGTGACATCGTAATATTATCGTTGGGGTCAAAAACACCCACCTTCCCTTATATGCCCGCTACCTATCGCGCCATGCTAGAAAATGAAGATGATGGGGTGCAACTCTATCGCCATCTGATACACCCTCACATTCCCAATGTGGCATTTGCGGGTGCGAATCACGGCTTTATGCACATCCCCACCGTAGAAATAGCCACCATCTGGTTATGTGCTTTATTGGGTGGGCATATTCAATTGCCATCCACAGAAGCAATGGAAATGAGCATCCAGCATATTCGCCAATGGAAACGCGACCATATTCATTATGAGCCATCACGGGGGATGGCAGTTAGTACGCGCTTTCAGCAGTATCTTGATATTTTGTTGAAAGACCTGCATTTAAGCCCCTATCGCAAAGGGCTAAATGTGTTTGGTGAGGTGTTTATGCGTTATGGCGCAAAAGATTATCGTAAGGTGTTGGCAGAATATCAAAAACGCATCGCAGACCACCCCAACTTAACACTGCTTCCCCTAGACACTTAACTATCGGCTTCTATTGGTGAGGTTCAAATCAGAATCTCACCGACAATTTATACAGGCTCTGTTTCTAGCTCATGCGCCTTGCGAATCGCGCTGAAATTTAAGCCTTGCCGAACTAAGAAGAAAAATCCGACTAGCGTCACAGGCAACCATATCACCAAATGGATCGTGAGCGCGTATGTACCCGCCAAATCTTCGGCAATCCCCGCACCTAATAGCACCTGTGAGACAAAAAACTCGAATACGCCCAATTGACCGGGTGAGGCAGGAATCAGCCCCGCCAAATTCACCGTCCCTACCACCACCAACATCAACGGATAATCGGGGTTCATGCCAAAGGCAATCGCCACCAGCAAATAGACGCTGGCTTCGAGCATCCAACACACATACGAGGTGATGATTGTGCCTGCTAAATCGGCGGGGGTGCGTAATCCTTCTAGCCCACCGATAATATCTTCGCTGATTTTATCCAACACCCCTGCGAGGCGTTGTGGGAGCATTTTTTCGATGATATTCGATAATTTTCGGAGCAGATTAGGGCGCATGGCGAGCGTAAAAAACACACCCAACGCAATCAGGAAAATGGGCGTGGTAAACATCGCCACCCGTTGTATATTATCATTGCCCACAGTCGTCAGCGTCACCCCAACGAGGATGAAGGTGAGCATCACCAGACCGTCAAAAACACGCTCAATGAGGACGGTGGTCGTCCCTTTGATATACGGTATTTGATGGTTGCGCCGTAGCAGATAAATCCGCAACGCCTCCCCACTCCGAAACGGATAGACATTATTGCCCATATAGCCAATGCACACCAACGGGATGAGTTTGTTTAGCGCGATTTTTTGGATGGATTTGAGCAAAAATCCCCAGCGCATAGAGATGACCACTACCGCCGAAAAATACCAAACAGCCGCCATGATGAGCAAAAATCCATTGGCATTACCGATATTCTGCAACACTGTTTCGGGGTGTAAATTTCGTAATGCCAACCATAAAAAGATGATGCTGATTAACACCCCAAATAATACGAATACTTGTTGCCGTCTGGTCATGGACTATACGCCTTTGAGATGGTGTATGTCTGTAAGGGCGCAACATGTTGCGCCCTTACAGCACCCGAATAAATTTCTACTTATTAAATTCACCCAACACACGCCGAGCGATGACCAAGCGTTGGATTTGGCTTGTGCCTTCGCCAATGCTCATGAGGCGTTGGTCACGATACATGCGCTCCACAGGGTATTCACGGCTATAGCCATAACTACCGTGAATTTGAATGGCATCATGGCACACTTTTTCTGCGATTTCGCTGGCTTTGAGTTTCGCCATCGCCGCCATTTTGGTGTAATCTTTGCCATTATCGCGCATCCACGCCGCTTTATAAACCAATGTCCGCGCCGCTTCTATGCCAAGTGCCGCATCGGCAATCATCCACTGAATGGCTTGTTTATTGGCAATCGGCTCACCAAAAGCATGGCGTTCTTGGGCATATTTGACCATTTCTTCAAATGCACCTTGCGCCAAGCCAACACTCAACGCGCCAATGCTAATACGACCAGAATCGAGTGTTTGCATGGTCATAGCGAAGCCACTGCCTTCTTCACCGAGCAAATTATCGGCTGGTACACGCACACCCTCAAAGGTGAGCATGTGGGTTGGCGACCCCTTGAGTCCCATTTTCTTTTCTGGTGGGTGAATCACCAAGCCCTTGCGGTCTGTCTCGACTAAAATCATGCTAAAACTATGTGAGCCACCCGCTTTATTGGTACGGAGTAGCACACTCATCACAGGGGCATAGCTGACATTGGTAATCCACGCTTTGTTGCCATTGATAACCCACTCATCGCCCTCACGCCCCGCGAAGGTTTGTGCGCCATTGAGCAAATCGCTCCCCGCTTGGGGTTCTGTGAGTGCCAATGCGCCTAAATGCTCGCCATCCATCAGAATAGGCAACCATTTTTCTTTATGGGCTTTGCTCCCCCATTTGACAATCGGACCGCATCCCAAGCCGTTATGGGCGGAGATAGATAAACCCGTAGACCCGCATACACGTCCAATTTCTTCTACAGCGATGCTGGCGCTGATGGTATCGAGTCCTGCGCCACCATATTCCTCTGGCACTTGCAGGCTCAATAAGCCCAAATCGCGCATTTTGCGAATGGCTTCACGGCGCATTTGCCCTGTTTCATCCACTTCGGAGGCGTATGGTTTAAGTTCTGCCTCACAAAAATCGCGCACGACACGCAAAAACATCTTCTGTTCAGAATTAAGTTCAAAATCCATTTTTAATCATCCTCAAATAAGTGATTTTATGCTATTTTCTGGGTTATTTTAATGGATTGCGAGGGGTAGAGATAGGGATAAACCCGTTTATCAGTAATGGCGGAGTGGAAGATATAGGCAAAATCGGATGCTGTAAAATATTTTTTAACTAGTGGCTGACATACGCGCTTTGCGCTAGTCAGCCAGTTGTATAGTAGAGATAGGGTATACTTGAAAAGTAAAAGTGACAACCCTGTGTGTCCAAGCGATGTGTGTCTGTTCAGCCAGTAAGACCACTATGAGTCTGTATTGTAGATGAGACCCATCGCTTGTGA
>JANRKU010000183.1:0-9562 GCA_033763335.1 bacterium | reverse complement strand
CATACACCAATATTTAATGTTTGTCATTAAAGCCTATTTCCGCTTGGACTTATAGCTAATTTCATCTACGACAGATGGGGTTAATTCACCATCATCTGTCAGCCTGATAGGAATATCTGTCTCGCGGTTTTTGGCTTTTTCGTAGTAAAGCGAGTCATCACGATACAAGCGCCGACGCTCACGCTCAATTTCACGGTCAATCTGACGGTCACGCAAGGTCGCCATGAATCCATAATTAGAGAAATACTCAAAAAATTGCGAGAGTAACCCAAACCCCCAAAAAAGCGCAATCCACCATGTCCAATTGAAGATAAAATGATTTATCCCCAAATAAAATAAAATATGCGTAATTAAATCGGTCTGTGCTTTGGAGCGAGCGCGTATTTTACGCTCTACCCGCGCCCGTAAATTTTGCTCTGGTGTCAAATTTGGGTCATCTTTATATATTGTCTTTTCATCATCTTTTTCAGTTTTTACTTCGTCTATGTCTACCTTACCGTCTTTCGATTTGATATGAATAACAGGGCGCGAATTAAAATTAATATTCGCTTCCCATCCCTTTTTGCCATCACTATCCGATTTTAGGTCATGGATTTGGCTTTCTTCTGCCCATGTTTCGATAACCTTATCAAGACGTTCTACAAACACATTTGGTTGCATATTGGGGGGTGTTTGTTCTTTGGGGGCAATTTGCATAATAGGAGAAAATTCACTCGCCCCGTCCATGGCTTCCCGATATGCCTTCACCAATGCCATTGGGGTTTGATAGCGGTCATTACGGTCTTTTGCCAGCGCCTTCAGCAATACGCCTTCAACTGATGGTGGGATATTGGGATTAATTTCACGCGGGGATGGGGGCGTTTCTGTGATTTGTGCGTGGACAATGGCGTATGAGGTATCCCCCATAAAGGGAACGCGCCCCGTGACCAATTCATATAGCACCACACCGAGCGAATACACATCGGTACGACCATCGAGGTCTTTTGTGCCTCGTGCTTGTTCTGGGGAGATATAATGCGGTGTCCCAAGCATGACATCCGCCGACATGGTACTCTCGCCCGATTGGGTGGCGCGTGCCAACCCAAAATCCATCAGATACACCTCACCACGAGTATCCATCATGATATTGCTAGGCTTAATATCACGGTGCAAAATGCCCTCTTGGTGGGCATATTCCAATGCCGACCCAACACGCTCCAAAATCCGCAACACCTCACGAGGCGGGACAGGTCCTGCCCGCAAAATGGTCTTAAGGGTGCGCCCATCCACATATTTCATGACCAAATAGGGTTGTCCCTCATACATATCATAATCGTAAATGGGGACGATATAGGGGTGGTCTAATTTGGCGATAATACGGGCTTCGCGCTCAAATCGTGCCAAAAAATTTTCGTCTTGGGCAATGGTCTGGTGCATAATTTTAACAGCAACAGACCTATCTAATTTGCGCTGATGCGCCCTATAGACGGTTGCCATGCCCCCAACACCTATTTTTTCTAAAATTTCATATTGACCAAAGGTCAGATTTTCAGCCATAGCCGTTACTCTTGGTTTTCATCATTCACAAGTTCATCACGATATTTTTTGAGCGTTTTCATTTGCACAATAAAGCTATCCGTCAACTCACCCTCATCTGTCATGCGAAGTTGTGGCATCTCATAGACAGTTTCATGGTCACGCGGAGAATCATCCACTTTACGTGAGGCGTTGTTTTTTAGCTTAAAAAACAAAATTCCTGCTCCACTAATCACGAGCAAGATGAGGAAAATAGTTACGAAATCCATGATGCCCCTCTTCTCTGTTGCCTCTTACCGATTTCTTCGCCCTATATTGGTATCGTTTTCTTCTAATTCTTGAATAATGCTATCAGAGAGTTCCCCATCTTCTGTGAGCAAGATATTGCCATTCGCATAAAAATCATTTTTGGCTTTTTCTGGTGTGATATCATAGCTACGAGCGCGTTCTTTTTCGATTTCGCGGGCAATTAACGCCTCACGCTTCTCATACGCCGCCCCGTATTTGCCACTATATTCAGAATAATGGGCAAATAACCCAATACTCCAGCCCAATGTGATAATGAGGGGAAATGGAAAAGTGATATTCAAAATTGCCCAAAAGAACCAAATCCCAAGATTTGATGCCAAAAATGCGACGGCATGAATGCGGAGTTCTGCGCGTTCTTTGAGTTTTTTCTCAATGCGCCGACGAACTGTTTCTTCTAGTGAGAGTTCTTTTGCCATTGGAATAAGCCCTTTATCAGTTATTAGCGATTCCGACGCTCATTACGCCGTGAGCTATAATCATCTTCTTCTAGTTCTTGGATGAAACTTTCTGATAATTCACCATCTTCAGTGAGGCGAATACCGCGATTATCCACAAAATCATTTTTCGATTTTTCAGAGTCCATTCCATATAGCCGAGAGCGTTCCCGTTCCATTTCACGGGCAATCAGCGCCTCGCGTTTATCGCGTCCGCGCCCATATTGGTCGTTATATTCCATAAAATGGGCGAACATACCAATGCCCCACCCAAAAAGCGGAAAGATAAACCATGGGAAGCCGAATTCACTGTTGCCAATACTCGAAAAAAGCCAAATCATGAAGAGCATGGTATTGACCAACACAAACGATGCCCCATGAATAATCAGTCCCTGACGTTCTTCTAGCTTTTTCTCGATGCGCTTGCGGATAATTTCTTCTTGTGTCATGCCTTTTTCCATGCGCTTTATCTCCTTATCGGTAAAAAAGCCCTTTGTGCCATCGGGCGCGGTTTGCCATTTTGCACCCGGTTGCCAATTGAATCCGCCCCAATTGTTATTGCCACTGTTGCCACGGTTATTATTTCTATTGTTGTTATTGCTATTCCAATCCCATGAATTGGAATTTTTCTTGGCTTCATTGACCGCTTTGCCAATTTCTTCTTTGGCAATCATCATCGCATTGCGAATTTCTGTACCTGCTTTTCGCAATTCGCTCCGTACCTCATCCATCGCCTCCGATTTGCCCTTCGTCACATGAATCCGTTGTGGCGGTGGAGGCGGAGGTGGTGGTGCTTGCACACGCGGTCTAACAGGAGGAGTTTCTTTTTGTGATGTATCATTGGATGGGCGCTTGGTCTGTGAGAATTGAGGGGGCATTTCGCCCGTCTCTAATGCCTTGCGGAAAGCATTCACCAATTCTAATGGGGTGTTATACCGTTCATCTCTATCTTTTGCCAAAGCCTTCAAGACCACCATTTCAGCCGCAGGCGATATAGTTGGGTTAATTTGACGCGGTGGGGGTGGTGTCTCTGTGATTTGGGCGTGGATGATAGCATACGATGTATCGCCCACAAACGGCACGCGCCCTGTGAGCATTTCGTATAAGACCACACCGAGCGAATAGACATCTGTCCGCGCATCTAGGTCTTTGTTGCCTTGTGCTTGTTCTGGAGAGATATAATGCGGTGTCCCAAGCATCACATCAGCCGACATGGTACTCTCGCCAGATTGAGCAATCCGCGCCAGTCCAAAATCCATCAAAAACGCATTCCCCTGCTCATCAATAATGATATTGCTGGGTTTAATATCACGGTGCAAAATGCCCCGTTTATGGGCAAAATCCAATGCCTGCCCCACTGTCATCAACACCCGAAGCGCATCGGATGCCTCTATGGGTTCTGAGCGCAAAATATCTTTGAGGGTGTTGCCCTGAATATATTTCATGACCAAATAGGGTTGCCCCATATGCTCATCATAATCGAAAATGGGGACGATGTTGGGGTGGTCTAGGCTGGCAACAATTCGTGCTTCACGCTCAAAACGTGCCAAGAAATTCGGGTCTTGCGAAATATTTTGGTGCATGACCTTAATGGCAACATCCCGTTCTAAGCGCGGTTGTTTGGCTTTATAGACGGTTGCCATACCACCAGAACCAATTTTTTCTAAAATTTGATAAGCACCCACTTGCGAGCCAATCTCAAATGCCATGTCCTTTTACCTACCCTTATTGATTATGTGATTCTTCCGCATCTTCATCATTGAGTGCGGCATCTATTTTCCGTTGTAATTCGGGGTCAATTTTGCCAGAGACCGATTCATCAATGATGATTGGCTTAATCTCTGGAATGTCCACAATTTCTTCTTCCACTGGCGTAGAAGAGGGTTTCTTGAATTGGGTAAAATCGGTCTGCCCGCCACTATTGGATTTTTTGCCGATTTCTATAGCGTTATACGTAGAATCACCCTTTTTCGTTTCATTTTGGGGTAATTCTTGTAATTTTTGGTGCATTTCGAGCCGATAGACCCGATAATGATTGCCCAACATCATACCACCCAACCCAATAAATATTGCAGGCAAGGCATATCCGATGATGGTGCTAAACGTTGCAGAGAATATAACCAATTCAAACAACATCCACAAGAAGAAAAATGTGGCTGTACCGCCCAAAATGAGATTACGTCCCATCTTTATATCATTTTTATTGTCCGTGCGCCTGCCAAATGTTTGCAATCCCACCCCAAAAAAGACCACATACAACGCCCATAAAAATGTCCATGAGCGCCAATGGTTGGTGAGCGTCTGATAGAGCAAAATCACGCCTGTGAGGATGACCACAATAGCAGGAAAAATGAGGCGTGCATATTGTTGTGATTTGGCTTGTGTGGCGATATGCAACATCGCTAAACCGGGCAAAATAATAAAAAACGACCATGTTAGCCCAAGCCAATCAAATCCGACGATTTGTGCCACTAAAATCAACGCGCCAATGACCACAAGTGCCACTGGCAACGCATACGGTTGATATTGTTTAAGTTTTTCGAGCATGGCATTTATCCTAACATTGGTGATTGACCATAAGGGTGCAACATGTTGCACCCTTACACACCACAGAGGGTTGTAGGGGCATGACATATCATGCCCACATCTCTAACTCTAAACCGAGTGACCCGCTTATCGGATAGTGGGGTCACTAATCCATACATCTGGCGAAAACCGAGTCGCCCCTTCAATTCGCAAATTCGCTGTATAGCCATAGGTAAATTCGTACACATTCAACCCATTAAAGGTCGAAAGCACCGGCTTTGCTACCCCCAAATTATTGTCGAATACCGATAATACAGGCTCACAGTTAATCTGTTGTGGCTCTGCACAAATTTCCAAGCCAACTTGTGCCACCCCTGCTTCTGGGCGGTCTAATAGATAGGTCACACGAATATAATTCCACGACACTTGTGTTTGACTACCCGGTACAGCAGTCGGTTGACCAACGCCTGTATCGGGAACATCCGTCCCTTGATATAATGCCAACAAGGGACCACTGGTGGTTGGTGTAGGGGTTGGTCCAGGTCCATTGCACCAGCCAGCATCGCAAAAGGTCAGGGGCTTTACCCCATCTAATGTGGGCAATGTGCGATAAACCTCAATTTCCATAGATGTCCAACGACGGTCAACATAGAGCGCAAAATCTTCGCCACTGACGAACATCATATTCGATTCGCCATAATTGCGATACCATGCGCGGAAAACCGTCCCAGAGGGCATAATACCCATATATTGACGTGTGCCAACATCCAAATAAGAAAAGGCATTGCGTGATTCTGCCATATAACGGCTATCTTGTGCCTGCACCGATTCTTCATCTGCGGGTGGCGGGCTTTCAAGCACACTATTGGCGGTAAAAGCAATGAGTTCACAAAAATCGGGCGATGTTCCCAATGTTTCATCCACCACAAACGAATAATTCCGTTGTGCGATGAGGACTAACCCCTGTGTGAGTGGGTCACAGCGTTCAATAAGATTCACCCCTTGCCAGCCATTGGGACGGATATTACGACCCAATAGGGTATCGGTAATCGCCTCAATGTTATAGCGCAAATTCCGCAAAGTGATGGCGGGGGATGCCGTCAACCCAGGGAGCAAGCTAGGGCGTTGAGAGACAGGCAATTTTTCGGCGAGGAGCAATTCAATGTCAGAATTGATGTCTATGGCGAGGCTTGGCGTTGTGCCATCCATACCCACTTCCCAATTCCAACCCGGGGGGCGTGTATTCACCCCAAATAATTCATTGGCAAGCCGTTCCACATCACCGCGCACCGCCAATGTTTGGTCGGTGATGGCTTGATTGGCGATTACCTGTGCTTCGCTAATCGGGGCGGCATTATAGACAACCCCAATTAAATCATTGACCAATGCGATACGCAATTCATCACAATAATTGAATAAGGTCAGCGATACCGTGTCTTGGGTATTATAGATATTGGCTAAAATACGAACAACATTTTGAATCGTGCGGTCACACCGATAAATCGGCGCAGACCCAAACCACTCATCTGGGCGGGTACGAACCCCAAATACCTCATCGGCAGAGATCTCGAGGTCATGGCGGATATTTCGCGCCAATAGTTGAATATCATTGGTGGTCGCCCCAAACCAGTCTGTAGGACGAATCCCAACGCCAAAAATCGCCTCTGCGAGGGTTTCGTTATCAAACCACAAATCCACTACGGCAGTCTCTGATGCAAATTCAAAATTGAATGTCCAATTGGGTGGGCGTACCCCTATCCCAATCGCTTGGTCGGCTATCAATTCCAAATCGGCGCGAGCCTGCGAGATAAATAATTCAAATAAATTCGCTTGTGAGTTGGGCGCAGATTGCACGATAGACACCGCAACCACAAAAAGCGCCACTATAAATAAACCAATCCGTCGCATGGCGTGTTGTCCTTCTTAAATGTAAACACTTTGTTCCATTATAGCGTGTATTGACGCGATGTGCATTATCGGGGATGGTACGATAGCCCTATGTCGTCACAATTCGTAAGGGGCGCAAGTGTTTTGCGCCCACATCACTATGTATCACTTTCGACTGAAATACCTGTTTCATCTGCCAAATCTTGTAAAGATACAGCATGAATGGTTTGGCTATCGGTCATATTGGCTTGCATTTGGTCGCCACAGACCAAACAATGCGGGTCGCGGTCAATTTGCACCCATAAGGCAGAATGAGGCGGTGTCACTTCCCCAGCGATAATTTCGATAGCAGTATTGGCTAAAATCACGGTATTGGTGGGCAATGGCGAATATTGGTCGGTCTCTTTGAGCAAAAATTTGAGCGCAAAATCGGTTTGGGTGAGCGCCACCCGTACCACATGCAACCATAAGGCGGGTTCTGCTTCGAGTGTGCCTTCTGGACCTATCATGCCATAATCCAATTCACCCACCTCGTTGGTCAATTGGACTTCTTCGCGCACCGCCGCCGACCAACACGCATAACACGGACCATCATAGGGATAAATAACGACCACATCCCCACCTTCCCCACGTTCATATACCCCTGCATAAATCGCCACGAGGTCACGCTCTAAACAGGCTTCGTTGATGATATATTTGACCTGTTCGCCATCTACGCCCACAATTAACAAATCCAAATCATCGAGGGCATCCATGTGTTGTTCAATCCGCCCTACCCGCGTGCTGATAGTGGCTTGTGGGTTGCGTTGGCGGATGAGGTCTGCGACCACTTCGGCTTTGGGTTGCCCCAAATAGCGCCTATCTGCCACATGACGGACGATATTGGTGGCTTCGAGGGTGTCATCATCAATCAATACAAAATGACTCACCCCACTCATCGCAAGGCTTTGCGCCACAAATCCACCACCAGACCCTAATCCCACCACACCCACACGCTTTTGGGCGAGCAGGGTCAAATTTTCTTTGCCGATGAGTCTTTCTACTCTATCCCACATGGCTAACTATCCTTTTTGCCATCGGCTTCGATGGCGAGCAAATAATCGGCTAAAGTCTTTTCCTCAGACCATACCCATCCCTGTGGGTCAGTCACTTTTTTGGCTTCTGCCAACATCCGCCCAAAAATATCATAAATAACCTCGGTATCGCCCAATTTGATGAAGGGCGCACGATAGGCAATCGGTTTTGTTTTGGGATAATCATGTTGTGTGACCAAAATTAGCACATGGCTTGCGCCTTGTTGTGCCACCAAAAAACAAATTTCGAGCGGGAGTTTATCATCCACATCCCAACTGATGATGGATGTGAACACATTATTGGCTTTGAGTGCTGTCAATTCTTTTGTGATGCGCTCATCTTGGGTCAGATGCCATGGTGGGGGGACAAGTTCTGGTAATTGCGAATTAGGGTATATGGTGGGGATAATCGGCACAAAGGCGCGTGTTTTATCGGTGATATACCAAAAATCTATGCGCGTCAGGTCATATTCACCATCACCACTGGGGACAGTGAGATAATTGACATACCCTTCCCCGCCACTGGTGGTCGCAGGATGGTCTAAGGTGACGATGGGCGCGAGCAAAAAGTCGAATCCCATGTCGGAATCATCGAGCATATCGAGCGCGGTCATCAAATCACCGCCACTCGGTGCTATCATGAATCCGGGTTGCCGATGCCAATCGCCCAAATGACGTAATTGCACATCCCATTTGGGTTTTACCCCGCCACCACCAAAAATGCCGCGTTTTTTCTCGCGTTGATTATTCCAATTTTGATGATACCACCAAATGAGTTCATCTTGGCGCTCATCGCCCTGCTTAAAGACCGCTTCCTCACGCACAGCACTTTCATCGGGGGCAATGGTCTCTAAAACATAAATGGTTGGCACACCATTGGTATTATCGCCAGCCACCACCAAACCAATCAGCGCCTCACCTGTTTCATCTTCGACATAATGATTCGCCGCCAACACCATTTTATCCACCACCCGTTGGGCGATGACCAAATTGGGAATAACACCCTTATTGGGTAACAAGCGTTTTAAGAACATAATCAGTATCCCCTAACGATTCCGATGGCGCGGAGGCAAGGGTGTATTGGGGTCTACTCGTTCCTCAATCCCGGGCCATTCACCTGTTTTGCGCCATGTATAATACGCATAAACCCACTGAATTGCCCATGCTGTCACCGTTACGGCGGTGGAACGGGCAGGATTCCAACCATATTGCTCGCCATCTTTGGGATTAAATAAACAAAGCTGACCATCTTCATATTGATGTTTTTCGCTATAAAGACGGGGCTTGAGGACATAAGCCTCTGCGGGGCGATTGGGATAATCACGCGGGTACAAAATTTTGAGTGCATGTTCCTGCTGATTAATCCCCTCCAAATTGACCTCCACAATCCCTTGCCAATAAAGTGGCTCAGATTGTGGCACAATGAGCTTAAACGTGTCGCCAAAGGTGGTACGCATCGCTTCGACCTCTAGGCGCAGTCTGGGAGAGACATTGGTACGTGTTCCCCACCATTGAGATGACATGGTGATTTTTTCCTCTTGGATTATTCGGTTATATAGCTTTATTTTAGTCCACAATTATAAGATTCGCATGGGACACCCTCTTAATTTGGGGGGATTTTAATCTGTATACAAATTCTATCTACCCTATATCTACCTATGGCGTGTTATAATTAGGGGCGTAATTTGAACATTTCAACTTTTTCAAACGGATTTATACATGACTGAAGAAACGACCATATTTACTCCCGCAGATGAATTCATCATCCATGACCTTGAAACACTCAAAGTCGTAGCCGACCCTCTGCGTCTCAATATC
>JANRKU010000182.1:0-42407 GCA_033763335.1 bacterium | reverse complement strand
AAGGTGATTTACCCGCCCATCACCATGCCCGCCCCAAATCCAGAAAATGCCCAAGCCTTGCGCGAAGAATGGTCACATAATGATGGCGGACCTATCATTGGCTATGCGGGACGCTTTGTACAAGAAAAACGCCCCGATTTGCTGATTCAATCACTGGAAATCATCAACAAAAAATACCCCAATGCGCGGATTGTTTTTGCAGGTGAATATAACATCCCCTACGAAAATACATGGGAGATGTATCAGCATGTGGTGGAAAAATATCAAGACCAATTGATATTTTTGGGATTACACAAAGATATGCAATTCATGGCAGATTTTTTTATGGCGTGTGATGTGTTGGCGCTCACCAGCGATAGTGAATGTTTTGCATTGGTACAAGTAGAAGCCATGCTCTCTGGCACGCCTGTTGTGATGACCGATACCCCCGGTGGGCGTGTCCCTGTGATGAAAACAGGCATGGGTGCATTAACCCCTGTGGGCGATTATGTAAAAATTGGCGAGACGATTGTACGTGTTTTGGATAATCGTGCCGATTTTGTGCGCTCACGCGCCGAAATTGAAACGGTGTTTTCATTTGAAGAAACTGTGGCACAATATGAGGCGGTATTTGAGGAGTTTGCCAAATGATTGATGACGCAACCATCCAACACATGACGCGCAACGAAGCAGATATGGCATTCAAACGGCGTGTGCAGACAATTTTTGAATGGGTGAATCCACAAGATGGCGACTTCATTTTAGATATGCCGTGTGGTCGTGGGTTTTATTTGAATATGTTCCGCTATGTGAGCAAGTGTCGTTTGGTCGGCGGTGATTTGGATTGGGATGTGCTAGTTAAGGCAAAAAATAACTTAGCAGGGTTGCCTGATATCACCCTCAATCATGCCAGCATTTATGCCTTGCCTTATCCAGATAACACTTTTGATGCCGTCATCCTATCTGAAGTGTTGGAACACCTTGATGATGATGTGGCAGGGCTAAAAGAAGCCTATCGGGTATTAAAACCCGGTGGGGTAGTGGTCATCACTGTCCCCAATGCCGATTATCCCTTTCTTTGGGACCCGATTAATCGCACACTGCAACACCTATTTAAGACCCATATCAGCAAGGGCATGTTGGCGGGGATTTGGGCGAATCATGTGCGCCTTTATACCCGTGAGGAATTGCGCCAAAATACGGCATGTGCGGGATTTATTATTGAAGAAGAACGTGCCTTCACCCATTATAGCTTCCCCTTTATTCATAATTTGGTTTATGGCATCGGCAAGCCGTTATTAGAAGCAGGCGCATTACCCAGTGATATGGCAAAAGTCGCAGACCGTACCAAATTTGATGAACCACGAAATAGTGTATGGTGGAATCCGATAACCATTGGGCTATCGCTATTCAATTATTTTGACCGTCGTAATAGCATGAATGAATCACCCGAAAAATCTACTGTGAATTTGTGTATCAAAGGGCGCAAACCCCAATGAATGACTTTGACGATTTTTCTGATATAGAAGAGACAATTCCCAAACCCTTGCCAAAACCATCGGATGAAACTATTCTCTCATCGGATACAGTGGCACAATTACCCTATCGGCGCAGATTAGAAGATTTGACGCTGGCAGAATTATTGGGACAATTTTTGCGTGCGCCATTTAAGACATGGCGTGGATTAAGTGACATTGCGGGGCAATCGTCTGTCAATGCAAATCCATCAGAATCGCCTACATTAGATGATATTATAGACATTGATGTGGAAACGACCACCCGCATGTCTATTGAAACGCCCACCGACCACACGCTAGAAGGTGAAATTACCCCAGAACAACGGTTATCGTTCCGCGAGGCACGCCGTCAATTCCTCAAATTGGGATTGTATGTGATGGCGTTTGCGCTGGCATTTTGGGGCAGTGTTATTTTGGTGAGCGCGGAAATTCGGTATGAATCGGGGCAATTGGATAAAGGTGCGCCATTTTTATTGGCGGGATTCTTGCTCTGGTTATTTGCTGAATTTTCTGATGGCAAATTTACCCTTTTGGCACGATTCACAAATCGCCCTGTAGCCACAGTTGCGAGTGATGACACACTACCCAATCCAGAACGGCTTGAAGATACTGCCATGCTCATGCCGTTTACCAATACATGGGTAATTCACCCTGTTCGCATTTTTGCGGGGATAGGGGCAGTCTTTTTTAGCGCGGTGGCATGGATAAGTAACCCCCAAAATCAATTTTCTGGAGTGGGTTTTTGGGGATGGTTGGCTTCCATCGTATGTGTTGTCATTTTATTTGCTCCAAAATCGTGGTCGCTCCCGCAATTATATAAAAATATGACCGAATGGGCGCATGGGATTCGTCTGTTTAGCCCGTCAGTATTGATATTTATGGCTATCCTCATCATGGGGACGGCATTTCGGTTTTATGACCTAAACCGCCTCCCACCAGAGATGACCAGTGACCATATCGAAAAATTGCTCAATGTTGACCAAATCCTCAATGGTGATAGGTCAATTTTTTTCACCAATAATGGCGGGCGCGAATCATTGCATATGTATATTCTTGCGCTTTTTTCGCAATTTACAGGTCTTGAAGTTGGTTTTCTGTTGCTCAAAGTGGTTGCGATTTTAGAATCACTCATCACCTTGCCATTTTTATGGTGGTTGGGGCGCGAGGTCATTGGCGAAAAAGACCGCAAATTAGGCAATATCGTTGGTTTGAGCCTGATGGCATTGGTGGCAGTCAGTTATTGGCATTTAGCCATTACACGGCTATCGTTGCGGATTGTCCTCACCCCATTGGTCGCTACGCTACTACTCGGATTTATCATCCGCGCCTTGCGGTATAATCGGCGTGGTGATTTTATCATGGCGGGGTTGGTATTGGGCTTTGGCTTATATACCTATCAAGCTGTGCGGATGATGCCCGTATTCATTGTGGTGGCTGTTGGATGGGCGATGTGGTGCAGATTGCGCCAACGTGGGCAATTTTGGGCTTATGCGAGCCATTTAGCGGTATTGGTGATGATTGCCTTCATCGCCTTTATCCCATTATTCCGCTTTTCGGTGGAATATCCCAATTTGTTCTGGATGCGTACCGCAGGGCGTTTATTGGGTGATGACATCATCCAAACCACCGATGAAAATGGGGTTATCACCGAGCGTAATGCCACGATTGCCGAGCGTATAGAAGCCTTCAATAAAAATGTCCCCATTTTGACCGACAACATCCGCAATGCGGTGTTGATGTTCAATTGGAAGGGCGATATTGCGTGGATTAATGCTTATCCCAATTATCCTGCGATGGATACGGTCACAGGTGCATTTTTGATTATTGGGGTGGCGGCTTGGATTGGGCTGGTTTTCATCCGCAAAGAGGGCATTTTATTAATCGTGCCGATGATGGTACTCATCATGTTGTTGCCATCGGCGCTTTCGATTGCACAACCGCTTGAAAATCCGAGTGCGACACGCACGAGTGGGTCGTTGCCTGCGGCATATCTGATAGCGGCATTGCCGATAGGGCTTTTTATATCCCAAGCAGGGCAGGTGTTTAAGCGTATTGGTACGCAAATAAGCGTCCTTATTGTGTTCTTTTTGGTCATTCTTGCTGTATCACTGAATAGCAAGACCTACTATGAAAATTATTATGAATCGTATCTGCCCCAATCGTTGCCCCATAGCGAGGCAGGGCGTATTTTGCGCGGATTTGCGATGAGCGATGGGTCGTATGGTAATGCGTTTATGATTTCGTATGATTTTTGGTTTGACCATCGCATTATTGGGATGGAAGGCGGGATGATAAACTGGTTAAATGGCATTGATGTCAATGTCTTTGCTGTACCAGATTTTGTCAGTGATGCGTATTATTGCCCCAATCGAGAATTGCGCGTGGATGTGAATAAAGATTTGCTGTTCTTCTATTATCTCGAAGATGATGAAATGGAAGCTAATTTGCGTTTATGGTTTCCCAATGGACGTACTACTGTGATAACCAGTTATCAGCCAAATGATGATTTCAAAGTGTATCGTGTTCCCGCGTTGGGGGAAGCAGGCTTTAGGGCATTTGCGCGACAATTTGTGAGCAACCCTGCTTGTGCCGTACCGTGATGTTGGCAAAATGGAGAATAATTCTGTGACGGATGTTATTGAAGAAAATCAGATAGCACCACCCCCGCGTCGCCCACTCATCAGCATTTCGATGAGTGATATTTTGGTGGCAGTGGTGTTGTTACTCACACTATTTGCGGGCGGATATGCGCGGTTTATGGCGAATAACTGGGATGACTTTGTGCGTTTTCATCCCGATGAGCGTTATTTGACGATGATTATCGCGCCAGCATTGGGTAGACCGCTTTTTGTGGATTGCACAGTGGATATTAACGGGGTTAACACCTGTCATCCCGATGAACAAGAGCGTTTTGAGCGCCAAAAGATATGTCGTGAACGGTATCCACAGACCAATGGTGCAGGCAGTTATTTCGATACCGAATGTTCGCTTTTGAATCCAGAAAATGTGGATAGAAGTTATTATGTCTATGGCACATTGCCCCTATTTTTGGCGCGGATGGGCGCGGAGGTGATGTATAGCCAAACCGATGACCCTGTGTGGTTGGGGTCAGATGGTATCGTTGCTGTTTGGCGGGCGCTATCGGCATTGGCAGAGACAGGCGTTATTTTACTCGTATTTCTCATGGGATTGCGCTTACATGGCAAGTGGGTTGGGTTATTGGCGGCAATTTTATATGCGAGTGTCGCTTTTTCGATTCAACAAGCACACTTTGGTACAAATGATGCCACCACAAACTTTTTTGTGGCGCTGGCGCTTTATTTTGCTGTGCGAACACAAGGCTCTGGCAAGTGGTGGGATTATGCAGGCTTTGGGGTTGGGCTTGGGATGGCGGTGGCGAGTCGGGTGAATGTCGCGCCACTCGCTGCTGTGATTATTGTCGTGGCAATTTATCGCATGTTGCCCGCATTTGATGTGCGCCTGTCACTCAAAGAACGAAGCAATATCATGCTATTCCAATTTTTAGGATTGGTGCTGGCGGGCATTGTATCAATCGTCGTATTCCGTGTTGGCAACCCATACGCCTTTGAAGGACCCGGATTTTTTAATATTGCCCCGTCTGAACGCTATATCAAGACATTGGGGCAAGCCCAATTTTATGTGGGTGGCGAATATGAAAGCCCTCCCAATTGGCAATGGGTCAATAGGGCAGGCTATTTATTCCCCCTCTCGAACATGGTGTTATGGGGGATGGGCATTGCATTAGGGCTGACGGCATGGTTTTCCTTGCTGTGGTCACTCTGGCGACTCATTCGGGGACGGGCAGGTGGGTTTCAGAATTTGGCATTGTCGGCATGGATAGTGGCTTATTTCCTGTTTGCGGGGAATTTGTGGGTCATGTCCATGCGCTATTATTTACCCCTCTATCCCGCGTTGGTGGTATTGGGTGCATGGGGGTTGGTCGAGTTCCTCAAACGGTCATCGGCTAAAAATGTGCGCTTATGGCGGACATTGGTCGCGGCAGGGACGCTGGTGGGTGTGACTGCCTTTACTGTGTTGTGGGGTGTGATGTTCACCAATATTTATCGTGACCCTGCCACCTTTGTCCAAGCGACCTATTACGCAATGGAGCGCGTTGAAGGCGATTTTTGGATGCAACGGGCAGGGGCAACGGCGGATGAACCGATTATCAATGTGTCTTTTCCCAATGAATATAAATCGCGCAATGGGATTCCTTTTGAGCAGTGGATTGTCAATGATGCCACGCGCTTTTACCCCAATATGCCTGCAATCGCCCGATTTAAGACGGCAACCGATGGCATTATCACCACAGTGACGGCGACTCGCCTCATGGCGTTGGATAGCTCAAAGGTGCATACCCTCCGCCTGACGGTGATAGACCCGCTTACCAATACAGAACTCACAGGGGCGACCATTCGTAGTAATTTTGTCGCGCCAGAAAACACATTAGGCGAGACATATCCCATCACCTTTGAAACACCCCTCCAAGTCAAAGCAGGGATGGAATATCTTTTCCGTGTAGAAATCGTAGAAGGTGATGCAGTGGTGAGCATTGGCTCTGTCATGGGCAGTGAGCAACCCTGGGATGAGCCTGTGCCGAATGCGGTGTGTGAATTGCCACTCGGTATGACCCTTGCTGATGATTTATGGGCGGGGATGTTTGGGCGCGATAATTGCCAACGGGTCTCGATTTGGAATGACCAAATTCATGTCCATAATCTGGATATTGCCGCAGAAGATATTCCAGAAAAGCGTGACCGTTGGGAAGTTATGCTCGACCAATCGGATTATATTTATATCAACAGCAACCGTCGCTACGACTCGCAATCGCGCTTGCCTGTGCGCTATCCATTGACCATGCGTTATTATGAGGCACTTTTTAGCGGGGAACTTGGGTTTGAATTGGTGGCAACTTTTCAAGAGACGTTTGAACTGGGACCTATCAAAATTTCTGACCAATATTTGCCCACTTATAATGCCCCAAGATGGCTCAACGAATATGAAGCAGAAGAAGCCTTTACGGTATATGACCATCCTGTCATTTTCTTATTCAAAAAGCGCCCCGATTATTCATCAGAGCAAATGCGGGCGATTATGCAAAGTGTCGTCCTCACCCGCACAGATAGCATTTTGGGGGGCTATGTAGACCCAACATTGGTGAATATCACCACGGTATCATCACTACAAGCCGATAAAGCCCCATCTAACCTGATGCTCACCCCTGAAATGGAACAAATTCAACAATCGGGTGGCACATGGTTGGAACGGTTTAACCCAGATAGCTTCATCAATAGCAATCAATTGGTGACGATGGTGGTTTGGTGGCTAACCATCATGGTCTTTGGATTTATCACATTCCCGATTTTATTTGCGGTGTTCCCTGCATTAGCCGATAGGGGCTATGGGTTCTCCAAAATCATCGGTATTGTTTTAACCGCGTGGATTGCATGGGCGCTGGGGACGTTGCGCTTCCTCACATGGTCATCGGCAGGGCTATTTGTCATTTTGCTGGTGCTGGCAGGATTTAGCGCATGGGTGACATGGCGTGTGCGTGCCACCTTCTTCCCATTTATACGGGCGCGTTGGAAAATGCTCTTATGGATGGATATTTTGGCATTGGCATTATTCATCGCCTTTGTGGGGGTACGCCTTTCTAACCCCGATTTGTGGCATCCACAATTTGGTGGCGAAAAGCCGATGGACTTTGCCTATTTTAACGCGGTATTGCGGAGTACCATCTTCCCCGCTTATGACCCATGGTTTGGCGGTGGGTATTTGAATTATTACTACTTTGGGTTTGTGATTGCGGGTGTGCCAACGTTACTATTGGGTGTTGTGCCATCGGTTGCCTATAACCTCATCATCCCCATGCTATTTTCTGTGACAGGGATGGGCGCGTTTTCGGTGGCATTTAATGTCGTTAGTAGCTGGAAAATCACCGAAAAGACGGTGGATGAAGATGGGCAACTCGTCCCTGTCATGCAAGATGACAAGCCAAAACGCCGTCCATTGGGTAATCCATGGGTGGCGGGTATTATGGCGCTCATGATGGCAGTTGTATTTGGCAATTTGGATAATGGTCGGGTATTTCTTGGCGCATTGGCAAATGCGGGTGGCTATAAACAAGCACAAGGCATGTTTGTGGTGGAACTTGAACAAGAATACTATGATACCTACGGGCAATATCCTGACTTTTTGACGAAATTGCGTATTTGCCAAGATGCCCAAATATTGCGCGACCAAGCACCCCTCACCGACCAAATTGGGTATGAATTGAATAGCATTTCGAGTTTGCTCACCAGTATCCCCAGTGGCTTTTTGAGCGCATTGAGTGGTGGACAAGTTTATATTTCTGGGGAACGATGGTTTTGGGCGCCAACGCGCACCATCACCGAAATTCCCTGTCAGGCTGATGGTGCAATCAACGAAATGCCTTATTTCACCTTCTTATATGGTGATTTGCACGCACACATGGTCTCAATGCCATTAATGCTCTTTGCGATGTTATTCGTCTTTGCCGAAATTATGCACGCGGGACGTGATAAACGGGCATGGTGGATGCAATTTGGCGCGATTTTCTTGGGCGCGTTGGTTATCGGGTTGTTTACCGCGACCAATACATGGGAGACCCCCACCTTCACTATTTTTGGCGTACTCGGTTTGGGCTATGCGTGGTGGTTGAATTGGGGAAAAATCTCGCGTTGGTCATTGTGGAATTTATTGCTTCGTGTGGGCGGATTCCTCATCATCGCTGTGGTGGTGGCGTTGCCATTTTCATGGTGGTTCTCCTCTGCACTCACCGAATTTAAGGTGTGGGATGGTCGCAAAACCCCGCTATGGGCATATCTGTCTATTCACGGCTTGTTCTTGTTCGTCATCGTCTCGTTGTTGATATGGGAAACAGCACGCTGGATGCGCTCGGTGCGGGTACGGACGTTGCGCGGAAAATTGAATTTGCTCATTAGCCTCATGCTCCTTGCGGGGATGGTGTTTTTTGGCACACTCGCCGTTGTGTTCATGGGCTATCATGTGGCGATGGTCGTCATCCCATTGGTGATATGGATAGGAATTTTGTTTTTCCGCCCAAATCAATCGCGCCCGATGCAATTCATCCTCGTCTTGGCGGGGTTGGCATTGGCGATTACATTTGGCACAGAAATTATCACCCTGCGCTTGGATAATGGCAGACAAAACAGTATTTTCAAATTTTATATCCAAGTTTGGCTCATCTTCAGTGTGGTTGGTGGCGCAGGTTTCTCGTGGCTGACGAGTAATGCCAATCGTTGGAAGGCGCGAATTGCTCTCCCATGGTATAGCATTATGGGGGTGATGATATTCATCTGCTTGCTTTATCCCATCACGGCTACAGGGGCAAAATCTGCCTTTCGTATGTCGCCAGATGTGCCACTCACATTGGATGGCAATGCGTATATGAATTATGTGACACAATTTTACGAAGATGGACTGACGAGTATTGGTGGTCTGCCAGAGTATGTGACGCTTAGTTCCGATTATGATGCGATTCAATGGTTGCAACGTAATGTAAAAGGGTCGCCCATCATCATGGAAGCACAAAGTTATGGCTCATTGTATAAATGGGGCGGGCGTATTTCCATCAATACAGGGCTACCATCGGTGGCAGGATGGGATTATCACCAAACACAACAACGCTCACTCAACACCATGCCAGCCGTTGTGCGTCAACGTGCCGCCAATGTCAATTCGTTCTATAGCACCTTAGATATAGTCACCGCCAGCGATATTCTGCGTTTTTATAATGTGAGCTATGTGGTTGTGACCGATTATGAGACGAAACGCTATGGGGCAACGGGCGGATTGATTAAATTTGGCGAGATGGTTGAGCGTGGATTACTCACCGTAGAATATCAAAACGAATTAACGACTATCTATGGCGTGAATCAGAGCGCATTGTATGAATTGTTTATCGAGAATATGCGGTTAAAAGATGAATTTACCGCCATCCCATGAGGTGAACTTGTGATTTCTGAATGGCTTGCCCGTGAAGGGTGGATGATACTCAATTGGTGGTTATTACTGACTGTGGGAGGGCTAACCGTTTTGCCCCTCACAGTACGGTTGCTTCATGCTGTGCCAGATAAGGGTTATAGTTTGGCGCGTCCATTAGGGCTTTTGCTCATCACAGTGGTGTATTGGCTATTGGGTGTGTTAAACATCACCGCCAATACGACGGGGAGCATTGTATTGGCGTGGATAATCGTGTTGGCAATCAGCCTATATGTTTATATCAAGCCCTATAAATTTGAATGGCGGGCATGGTGGCGCGAAAATCGGACGATGATTATCGTCATGGAAATTTTATTCATCATCCTATTTGTTGGGATGACGACTTATCGGGCGCACCAAAATGAATTGCGTTCCACCGAAAAGCCGATGGATTTGGCATTTATGAGCGCCATCCAACGCAGTCCCGATTTTCCACCAGATGACCCTTGGCTATCGGGATATTCCATCAGTTATTACTATATGGGCTATGTGATAGGGGCGATGGTCTCAAAATCGGCAGATTTGCCCGCCACCATCGGTTTTAATTTGCACCTTGCGGGATTATTTGCATTGGCGGGAACGGCGGTGTTTGGGGTGGTGTATAACCTCATCCGCGCACAGGCACTTCGCAATTTATTTGATGGTCGCCCAACACGGGGTATGGCGATTGGCTTTGGGCTACTGGCAACATTTTTCTTGATGCTCATGAGCAATGGACACATGCCCATGGTCGAAATGCCATATCGCGCAATGACGGCGGATGAAGCCTATTTACGCCATTTGGATACCAAAGACCGTTCTAGTAATTATGATGAAGATGGCAACCCGTTGCCCATTTATGAGGCAACACAAAAACCTATAAACCCATTTAACCCCGCCAGTTATCCGAGTTGGTGGTGGTTTGATGCGAGCCGTACTATCACAGAACGCGCTCTGGATACCCCAGACCAAAAAGGGGAGCGTGTGAATGAAATCATAGATGAATTCCCCAGTTTTAGCTTCATTTTGGGCGATAGTCATCCGCATGTGATGTCATTGCCATTTGTGTTATTGGCGATTGGGTTGGCACTCAATATTTTGCTCTCATCAGCACGCCCAACTGCCCAACAAGTGCTGTTATATGGTGTTTGTGTGGGTTCTTTGATATTTTTGAATACATGGGATGCCCCGATTTATATCGTCGTATTGATGGGGGCGGAATTATTGCGCCGATTAGCCGTTGAGGGTAAGGGATATTTATCGCTATTTGACTGGACATATCTCATCTTCTTTGGGCTGGCTTTGCTGGTCATTATGGTGGTGGTTTATTCACCATTTTTGCTCAGTTTCCAATCACAATTGAACGGGATATTGCCCAATATCCTCTATCCCACCCGCCCACAACAATTATTGGTGATGTTTGTACCGTTTATTTTGCTCATTGGGGTATATCTGAGTGTAGAGGCATGGCGCGGGATTTGGTCAAAACGGATGAATTGGGGTTTGGGAATCACTGCCTCGGTGAGCATCATCTTCTTCTTGGTTTTGGCGATGATATTATTGGTTTATATCGCCCTTAATTCGCCTGATGGGTCTTCTATCAAGGCGACCATTAACGATTTTATAGCGAGTAATGGCGGGTCAGATGCGGTCAGAGACCAATTGATTAACCGCCGTTTGGGGACACTGATTACCCCGTTATTTTTGGGATTGATACTCCTCTTGGTGGTGGCGCGGTTATTCCCGCGTTTTTGGCGTAAATCTGCCACACCTGATACGGGACGCATCACCTATTCGTCATCTACAGGGCTGGTCTTGTTATTACTTGGTGCGGGAACGGGGCTTATCCTCATCCCCGAATTTTTGTATCTGCGTGATAATTTTGGTTGGCGCATGAACACGGTGTTCAAATTTTATTATCAATCGTGGGTAATGTTCAGTATTGTTGGGGCTTATGGTGTATATAGTATCATTGCCGATATAAAGGCATGGCGACCCCACATCCTATTACGCTTCGCTTATGCGCTGGTGGTGGTTGGTGTGGTTGGTGCGGGCATGATTTATCCCGTTTTTGGATTTTATCACCGCGCATTCGTCGAAACAGGGCGGTTGAATAATCCGAATGCCAGCGCCATCACATTGGATAGCGGACCCACCTTGATTGATACTCAAGACTACGAAGCCTTGATGTGTTTATCTGAAAAAGTGGGACAAGCCGATGTGGTCATCGCAGAAGCCCGCCCACAAGGACGTTATGTGAATTATAATGTGGCACATGGGCGCACAGGGACACTAACAGGGATGCCTGTCATCTTGGGATGGACAGGGCATCAAAGTCAATGGCGCGGTGAAACGTATTTTGAGGCTGTTGGCACACGCGAAGGTGATTTAGATACCCTCTATAATGCCTTATCAATCACCGATGTCATGCCTATCATTGAGCAATATGGCATAGATTATATCCTGTATGGTTCAGTGGAACGTGGTTATTATGGTGTGGGTGGCGAAACGAAATTCTTAGATAATTTTGAGGTGGTTTGCACCAGTGAATGGGGCAATTCGCGGATTTATCGGGTGATTGAGCGTTATGACCCGTTTAGTGAAGGATAAACTATGCAAGCTGTGGCACAAGAAACCAGTCTGATAGAAGAATCTCCAAAACCTGCTACGCGCCTGACCATTCGCTATGAATGGTTAGCGATAGTTGCATTGGTGATGTTTTCTACAATATTTCATCTGGCAGGGCTTGATGAAATTCCCCTCACAGATAATGAGGCGCATCAAGCACTTTCGGCATGGCGTAGCACCATGCCACATGCCTCTGGCGACCCGATTTTATCGGATACACCGCTTGTATGGTGGTCACAAAAAATTGCCTTTAGCCTCATTGGTGGCTCGGAATTTTCGAGCAGGGTATTTACAGCATTGGCGGGTGTTTTGGTGAGCCTCTCGCCATTGATGTTTATGCCTATATTGGGCAGAAGCCGTGCTTATGTGATGACTATTTTGCTAGGGGTATCTCCCATTTTGCTCACAACGGCGCGGATGAGTGGTAGCACCATATGGGCGCTCCTCATGGTTGTGATGATGTTGTGGTTTGCGTGGCGTTTTTATGAGACAGCGCATAAAAAATATGCCCTTGCCCTCATTATCACAGGTGGGTTTTTGGCGTTGATGACCGAATCACAAAGTATTTTGCTCCTCATGGTTATCATCGGCGCGGGTGTGATTGCCTTTTTACTCACCGCTTATTCGACCTTTATGGAACAACCACCTGCCGAAATATTGGCTCAAGCCCGCGCACGCTTGGCACAAATTCCCTTTATAGAGGGGATTCTCTTGGGCGCGTTGGTCATTTTTGCGATTGCAACAGGATTTATGCTTGCACCAGATGGACTCAATGGGGTAGGGGAATTGCTATCACGCTTTTTGCGGGGTTGGACAACATCCCAACAAGACCCATTGGCATATCGCCCAACCGAAATACTCGTTTTTTATGAAATTTGGCTTATCCCCTTTGCCCTTCTCGCCTTGGGATTGCTTATCTATCAGGGCAAAGTGACATTCGTAGAACGATTTTTACTCCTATGGACAGGCTTAGGGCTGATTGCCCTCATCATTTATCCTGATATGGGTGCTTCACATGCCTCATGGCTGGTTGTGCCGATGAGTGCGATGATGGCTTATGTGGTATCAGAAGCATTTTTGCAAATTGCACCATCTATCACCATGCCTGTGTTGGTCTCTGATGACCGTGGCTTGCTCTGGGGCAAATTTACAGTGGCGTTGATGATGTTTGTGTTGCTGATTTTATTCACTGCCCACATCCAATTTGTGAGCAGAGGGGCATTATTGCTCCAAAATGGCACGCCCACCCAATTTTTTGCGGGTATTGGTTCGCCAGAATTGGCGCGAGAGATTCAGGTGCGCCAATATGTTGGTGTATCAGAGGCGATGTTGGTCTCTGTGATTGTTTTGGTGATGACGATGATAGGCTATTTTTTGGCGACTACCATTTGGGGGACATTGGTGCCGTTGCAGGGGGCTATCATCGGACTATTTGCATTTGTATGGATGGCGAGTTTTGGCACAGCATGGGCGGCGGGGATGTTCCGCGCAGATAATCCTGTTGAGATGTTCCATTATCCGCAAGCGACATCCAAACAGACCATGCTCCTCAGAGATACGTTAGAAGAATTGGCATTTCGGCAATCTATGGGGACTTTTGCCATCCCGATTGCGGTTTTAGCTCCGTCTGATGGTGTCTTGGCTTGGATTTTGCGCGATTTTTATAATACGCGCTATGTCGAAAGTGTCCAAGAAGCGCAAACCTATGAGATAGTCATCATTCCACAAGGAGGCGATTCTCCGCAATTTGCCCCCGATTTAGGCGGTGATTATGTGGGGCAATGGTTGACAATTAGCACACGATGGGGCGGTGTATCTGGCACAACCAGCTATTGGCAACCGTTTCGATATAATGCCGACATCCTAAAACATCCAACGCGAGCATTTGTATGGGAAATGAATTTGGATTTGATGGCGTGGTGGTTATTACGTGAAGTCCGCACCAATCCTGTATCTTATGACTCTGTTTTATTATGGGTGCGCCAAGATATTTATGATAATGCGCCATTGATTAATCCGAATACCCCATGAGGGTTTTAAGGATTTTGTTGAAATGTGGTGTATGTGGTATGAATTTTAGCGGAATAATCAGAGTATTTTTCTATGGATGACCAACAACCACTTGGTGGAAATGATGAGGTCAATAGCCTCATCCAGACATGTTTAACGGGTGAGCAAACCGCTTATACTGCGTTGTATGACCATTTTGCGACGGGGATTTATCGGTTGTGCTATAGCCTTGTGTTGCAACGGCAAGATGCAGAAGATGTGATGCAAGAGACATTTGTCTATGCGTTCAAAAATCTGTATCGGTTTGATGCCACTCGTGCTTCGTTCAAGACATGGCTCTATACGATTGCCGTGAGCCGATGCCGTAATACCTATCGGCGTAAACGCCTGCCCAATATTGATTTTGGGCAATTATTCCGACTGGAAATTGCCGCACCACGGTCTGAACGTCCAGAAGCAGAGTTGGCGCGGAAAGCGGCGGAAGATGCGTTGCGACAGGCATTATACGCACTCACCCCACCATTACGTGAGGCGGTGGTGTTGCGCTATGGTCATGGACTCACCTATAGAGAAATTTCAGAGGTGATGGGATGCCCACCCAAGACGGCAGAAAGTCGAATCCGCTTGGCGCATCAACACCTAAAGCACATTTTACAAGCACATGGTCAAGGCTTATTAGAAGAGTTGTTGAGTTTTTGAGCGATGATGAGATTATTGCATATCCTCTATTGTAAATGGCGTATGACTGCTTATGTAAATGGCGAATTATCGCCTGCGATGAGACGGCGTATGGCACGCTATATTGATGCCTACCCCGAATGTTATACAGAATATCGCAGACAGCGCGACATGCAACGGGAATTAAAAGACCGTTTGCCGATTTTTGGTGTGCCACAAGGCGGGCAATTGCAACGCCTTTGGCGGGTCATTGAAGGGGAAGTGGCAAAACCCACCACATTCATTTTATCGTTGCCACAACTCTTTGCTTATACACTGGCATTAGGGTCGCTTGTTTGGATGGTCGTGGTGATGACCACCTTGTATTATTCTGATGGGGCAACCCTTGTCATTACACCGCCAACACCCGATAATGCTGTGTTGGCAGTCGAAACAAGCAATCCAAACCGCACTGCACAGGTGATTTCACCCACATTTGTGGCAATTGCAACATCTGGCGGGTTTGAGATTGTCACTGAAATAAACACAACAGAACCAACCGACCGCGCCACTTATCAAAACCCATACCCCACCCCCAGACTTGGAGAGTGATGTTTACATGGCTTTATTGACACGACCAAATCCATCCCCAGAAGGGGAAAATAATAACACGCTTAGTACATGGCTTTCGCAATCGGTATGGCTCAATTGGGAATTGATTGCATGGGTGATTATTTTTGCCTTAGCCGTCTTTACCCGCTTCTACCTTTTGGGTGAGCGTACCATGAGCCATGATGAAAGCCTACATACGGTTTTCTCGCATAATTTATATGAACGTGGCGATTTTAAGCACAATCCCATGATGCACGGGACAATTTTATTTCATGCCACCGCGCTCATGTATCAATTATTTGGTGTGAGTGATTTTAGCGCCCGCATTTATCCTGCTGTATTGGGGATTATGATGGTGATGTTCCCCTTGCTGATGCGCCCATGGTTTGGTCGCAAAGGGGCAATATTGGCGGGTGTGATGATTTTGGGTTCGCCTTTGTTGCTCTACTATAATCGGTATATCCGCGAAGATACGCCCGCTATTTTGGCAACGATGGTGATGTTTTATGCCACAATTATGTATACCAATGGGTCTGCAAAACAACGCGGAAAAGCCTATTGGCTCTATATTTTGGCGGCGGCGAATTTATGGAATTTGGCATCAAAAGAGACTGGCTTCTTCTATGTCGCTATTTTTGGCGCATTTTTGACGTTATACCTTATTGTTCGCCTCATCCAACACTATACAGGCATCAACGGCAGGCTGATTTTTTACTCGGTGACACTTTCCATCCTCACGGCGGGGGTACTGTCTATTTTGATGGTGATGGTATTGTCTATTGCCATGTTCCCTTATCCAACATTGGATGAGCGATTGCTCTATTGGGGTAGTCAACTCGCGGCAACCTTGCGATTTGAGGCGATAGGCACAGATTTTTCCACCTTCTTGGTATGGACAGGCTCTGCCGTTGTTTCGATGCTGACTGTGGTCATTGGTACGGGTATTTGGGCATATCGCAAACGTGACGAAGACCCTGCCTATCTCATTATTTTGGATATTATCGCTGTCATTTTTTCGGCGGTGGCATTTTTCCTTATCTCACGAAATTTTTCGACCATCACCGTTATCAACGAAAATGGTGAAGCAGAAATCCGCAGTATGGCATCGGCGGCGATGTCGCTCGGATGGGTGGTTGCGATGTCGTTTGGGCTGGTGTATGCCGCCTTCCGCCTGCGCCTATCGGGGAGTTTTACCCGTTTGGTTGTGGCGCTCCTTGCTGTGGCATCCATCGTCTTGGCGGGGTTAATTGTCGTAGAAGAATTATCTCATGTGCCTGCGCGTGATAGAGAAACGGTTGCCCAACCCGCAGAACCCGGAATTAACCAAGAAGTTGTGGTTGATAATGAAACATTTACCGTGACCCCCATTGTATGGACATGGATTATTGGGGCAGGGGTGATTTTGGTGGTTATCAACACCAAAATAGCGGGCTGGTGGCGCGTATTAAAAAAATTCCCAGAATTTGATGTCTGTATGGTCTTGGGGGCGCTCACGCTTCCGTGGCTGGCGGCGATAATTTTATCGCTCACGCATAGCACCCCTGCCGATTGGGTCGCTGTGGGGTCGTCTGCAAAATGGATTACCGATTTATTGCCGTTAAACGCGGTGAGTGAAGCGGATGTCACCTTGCGGACAGGGCAATTCATCATCGGGTTTATGAGTTGGTTCCCCTTGATGGCGGTGAGCATTGTTGGCGGGTTGGCGTGGAATTGGCGACGCTACCTTATGTCATCACTCGTGTTTTATCTGCTATTCCTGTTTTTCTATACCACCATGTTCACCAATCCAGAAGGGATTGCATCGGGCTTGGTTTATAGCCTGCAATATTGGATGGAGCAACAAGGCGAAAAACGCGGGAATCAGCCCCAATATTACTATACGCTGGTTATCATGCCTTTCTACGAATTTTTGCCCATCATCGGCAGTGTGTTGGCGATGATTTCTGGATATGTGTTCTTCTGGCGCAAAAATCGTGAAAAAGAAGAAACACTACAAAATAACAATTACCCCGGTGGGCTATTGTTTGGTGCTGGGGTTTTAGGTGGATTGGGATTTGCCCTATGGCGTTTATCTGCCATCCGCAGATTAGAACCGCAAGATAGCACCCTCCAAACCATCATTGCCATGCTTCCTAATGCGCTTTTAGCGTTATTCGGATTATTGGTGGCATGGCTGATTTTCCGCTTATGGCTCGAATGGTCACGCCGAGCGCGACTTGCCAAAGGCGAAATTTCCCCCATCCCTACGGCATTGTTCAATTCATTTTTTGCGCTCACAGGTGTCATTATCGGCTTGCGTCATCTCATGGTGATGGCGGGGTCGCCTGCGACTGATGCGGAGAGCTATCAGACCTATCAGACGATTTACACCATATTGACGGTGTTGATTATCCCCTTGTCGGCACTTTGTTTGTTGATGTTGCTAATATGGGTGGCAATGATGCGACAGGTATGGTTTATCAAAGATACCTTGCGCCAACGGGCTATCGCAGACCAAGAGACCCCGACTAATGTTGATGGTGAACAAAATACGCAATTGCCACCCATGGAAGCCATTTTGCCAGAAGCCACCCCACGCGGTTTATTTGCGCCTATATTTGCATGGCTCATGCGCGAATTGGGCTATATTGTCCGTTGGGGATATGAACAATTCCGTCGCCCCATGTGGGTGTTGTTGGCGATTAGCATTGTTATATCCCTGCTAGTTATTGCTATTATCAACAATCACTTCTTTTTACTCGCAGAAGTGCCGACCAACCAATATATCATCTTCACCTTACCAAATTTGGCGAATGGTGGAGCAGTCCTCTCGCAAATTATCATCAGCATTTTGTTCCTATTCGGGATTTTGGGGCTTGGGTTGATATGGATGTTATTGGGGTATGAACTCGCGCCACAAAATGCGGGATACACCACCAGCATCCGCAAGAATTGGGCAAGGCTAACACGCCTGACCCCACGTATTGCTGGATTATTACCACGTCCTACATCTGATGTGGTAGACGAAGAAATCACATCAGAAATTGACGGCTATTTGCCCCCAAATACACGCCGTTGGTGGTCTAATTTGTTCAGTGGACAAATTTTGAGCATCGCGTTTTTTGGTATTTTAAGCCTCTTAATTGCGGCTGTGGCATTTTATTTGCTGTTCTGGGATTCTATTTACCTCATCGCCATATTATGGGATGGACGTGGGATTCAACGGGATATTGACCTTCAGGTCATCTTACAAATTTTAGGATTCCTGTTACAAGTCGTTGGATTGGTCGTTATCCCGCTTGGGGTAGGTATGTTTGCCATGTTGCAAGCATATAATTTATTAGGGTGGGTGTGGTCGGCATTGGCAGTTAAATCGCCAGAGATACAACCTGCTTCATCTACAGAAGAAATCCCGACACGGAGCTTATCCACAGAGGATGAACCCGTTGGCGCGTGGAAATTAACCGAAGTGCCTGTGATGCTCTTTATCAGTTGGTGGGCGGTATTTAATTTGCTCGCCTATACACTCGCTGGTGAAAAAATGCCATGGCTTGGCACTCACATGGCTGTGCCGATGATTTTCTTGACGGCATGGTATTTTGGGCGCACGATGGAACGGATTGAATGGAGTAAATTCGCACAACGGGGCTGGGTCTATTTGTTCATCCTTCCGTTGATGATGGTGGCTCTATTCCGCCTGATTATGCCTGTGGCAGTCGGTGAACAACCCTTCTTAGGGACGACTCAAGTCCAATTAGACTATACCTATAACTGGTTAGGCGCATTGGTACTCTTTTTGGGTGGTGGTTATTTTGCCATCATGCTGGCACGTAAATTGGGATGGAGTTCCTTTAGGCAGATGGTGTCGGTGACGGTCTTTGCTGTGCTGATGGTAGTGACATTCCGTTCTTCATGGATTGCTTCATTCATTAATTACGATTTGCCAACCGAGTACCTTGTTTATGCACATGGCGGACCTGCCAACAAATCTGTTATAGAGGCGGTGGCGGATGTTAGTATGCGGATGACGGGCGGTTTGGATATTAAAATTATGCACGATAATCGCTTCTCTTGGCCTGGGAGCTGGTATTTGCGTGATTTTACCAACGTGCAATATATTGATACACGCACGCCATCACAAGAAGAACTGGCTGATACGATGGTTGTGATTGTTGGTGATAGCAATAATTCCAAAATTGAGCCATTGGTGCGTGATAATTATCAAAAATACACGTACAAGCGCATGTGGTGGCCCTATCAAGATGCGTATTGGGATTTAACCGCTACCAAAATTAATGATTGGCTTAGTCTGAGCGACCCCACTGCGTCACTGCGTCGGCGTGGCTGGTTTGATATTTGGTGGGCGCGTGATTATGATGTCTATGAGCAAGCTATTTTTGTTCAAGGACGTGCCTTTAACACCGATTTTGACCTAACCAAGTGGCCCGTCTCGGATACGATGTATGTGTATATCCGCAAAGATATTGCCGCCCAAGTTTGGCTCTATGGAGTAGGGGATGGTAGCCCACTCAGCCAATTCACCCAATTACAGGTGAATGTCTGTAATCAGAATTTTGTTGACCGTCAGGGCATATTTATCTTCCAAAATCAGACCCAACCCCTCACACGTCCGATTGGTTTGGCGATAGATGCACAAGGCAATGTGATTGTGGCGGAAGAATCGGAACAAGTGTCGCAAATCAGCATTTTTGATGCTTCTGGCACATTGCAAGAGGTATATGGGCAACCCGGACCTGCTTCGCTCGCAGGGGCGTTCTTCAATCGTCCGCATAGTGTGGGTGTGTCACCGAATGGCGTGGTTTATGTAGCCGATACATGGAACTATCGGATTCGCGCGTTTGATGCCCAATTTAACCAACTGAATATGTGGGGGCAACCCCTCACATTAGGCGCGGATGCCCTCACCGAGCCATTAGATGGGTTCTGGGGTCCGCGTGATGTTAAAGTGGATATGAACGGCTTTGTCTATGTTTCTGATACAGGCAATCGGCGGATTCGTGTCTATACACCCGATGGCATTTGGGTGCGGGATATTGGGCGCAGTGGTTCTAACGATGGTGGGTTAAATGAACCTGCTGGTATCGCTTTGCATCCAGACGGCAGAATCTTTATTGCCGATACATGGAATAAACGTATCGCTGTGTTCAATACCGATGGCACATTCATCAAGAATTTTGAGGTGCGTGGCTGGTATGATGATTTCGGTAATCGCCCCTATTTGGCATTGGATGTCTCGCGTCAATTGTTATATGTCTCCGACCCCGATGCCTCTCGTATTTTGATGTATGACACCGAAGGCAATTGTATTGGGTCATTTGGTGGACCAACACAAGGTGGCACGCCGAATTTATCACAATTTGGGGTGATTGGTGGCTTGGCAACGGATAGCTTGGGTAATTTGTATGTGAGCGACATCACCTATGGGCGTGTGGTCAAATTTGCACCCTATGACCGCCCTGGTGTGATTCCACAAACCAATTTGAATGAGCTAATGCCACCGATTAACCTGCCAGAGACAACACCAGAGGTTATTGTGCCACTCGAAACAACGCCAGAAGTGGAAGTGACAGCAGAGATAACACCAGAACCGATTGAGGTGACGGCAGAATCTACGCCAGAAGCAGTAGAGACGACCCCAGAGACGACACCCACTAACTAATGGTGTCAATCTCTTGACAATTGCTAGTGGCACATGCTAGTATCAACGTAATTGAATTTTTGGACGGCAAAAAGTGGGCAAAAAACCCACTTTTTGCTTTATAAAACAAAAGTTGTGTGCTAGAATTGTTTATAACAGCTTGTTACGGGTCAAACGTCAGGTTGTTGATAGATTGTGGGAGCAATCGTTACAGTGAAAAACGAATTTGAAATAGCATTTAATGAAATTGCAGAATTGCGGGCTTTACCACAAGATGTGGTATTAGAAGCCTTGCAAACCGCGTTAGTCTCGGCGTATCAACGTGATACCAATGCCAGTAAAGCACAACACGTTGAAGCCACCATTGACCCTGTTACAGGACGCGCACGCATCTTTGTCGAAAAAGAAGTGGTTGAGGAAGTCGAAAACCCCAACACCGAAGTTGACCTTGAAAAAGCGCGTTATTATCATCCTGAATGTCAATTGGGTGATACTGTGATGGTGCAGTTGGAGGGGACAACCAAGAAATTTGGTCGTATTGCCGCCCAAACCGCCAAACAGGTTATTTTGCAAAAAATCCGTGAGGCAGAACGCAGTTCTTTGTATGAAGAATACAAAGATAAAGAGGGTGATATTGTCAATGGGACTGTCCAAAGCATTGCCGCCAATAAAGTAACGATTGGTTTGGGGCGTGCAGAGGCAGAATTGATGCGCCAACATCAAATCCCCGGTGAACGGTATCGCCAACATGATAAAGTGCGTTGCTATGTCTTGGAAGTGAAGAAAAGTAACCGTGGTCCCCAAATTATCCTCAGTCGTAGCCACCGTAATATGTTGCGTCGGTTGCTCGAATTTGAAGTCCCAGAAATTTATAATGGTCAAATTGAGATTAAAAATATCGCCCGTGAAGCTGGCTATCGCTCTAAAGTAGCAGTGATGGCATTGCAAGAGGGCATAGACCCTGTGGGTGCTTGCGTGGGGATGCGCGGGATTCGGATTCAAAATATCGTCAATGAACTGAATAAAGAAAAAATTGATGTGATTGAATGGAATCCGAATCAAGAAGAATTTATCGAAAAAGCCCTCAGTCCTGCTCGTGTGACCGGGGTATTTTTGGATGATGACCCGGATTATGGACGGACTGCTGTGGTGGTTGTGCGTGATGACCAATTGTCCCTCGCCATTGGCAAGGAAGGTCAAAATGCCCGTTTAGCCGCCAAGCTCACTGGGTGGAGAATTGATATTAAGAGCGTCACAGAATCGGTTTCGAGTGCGCTCGATAATATTGATAGACATCCACTTGATGTTTTGATGGTGCAAAATCCTGAATTATTGAGCAATGCCATCATGATTATGGAAAAGAAACAAGCGGGTCGGGTGTTGACCGAAGAAGAATTTAAGGAACTTAGCCGATTCTCTGTTTTGGCAGAACGCCGTTATGTTGAAGTCCGCAATCAATCGCGTGCGGCGCGGATTGCAGAAATTAATGCTGTTAAAGAAACCCTGCCACAAGCCTATTTTGATATTCCCATCACGGCGCTTGAATTGCCCGACCACATGATAGAAGCGTTAGAACCACTTGGCAACACTGGCGAGATTATGTTACGCTTCTTAATTGATGAGACCCGCCTAAAACGGTTATTGGGGACAAATAATGACGGTGCATTGCGTCAAGTTCAAAATGCGCTCGATAAATTGGTCATTCCCGATGATGGCACGGCAGAAGAAGATGCTCCCACCCCTGTGGAAGTGGTTAATTTTGCTCCCTTAGAGATGACGGAAGAATTAGAGACACTACCCGTTGTTGAAGAAATTCCTGAACCCATCAATGAGTTGCCATTGCCAGTGATGATGTCAGATACCCCAGCCGAAACCAAGCAAAAATTCCCCACTGCGGAAGTGGTGACAGAAGAATTCTTTGATTTGGATGATGACGATGACGACTCGCCACGAGGCATAGAAAAGCGCAAGAAAGAAAAAGAAAAGCGCCGTCAACTGGTCTATGATGAAGATACAGGTCAAACCTTTGCAAAACGTCGCCGTAAAGGGGGACGTAAAACTGGTAGTTGGGATGGAGAAGATTTTTAGGGTATGGCGCAAGGCAATCGCACCCCACTGAAGCAACAACATCGCGCGGGGCAGACACCATCTGCCCCCAAAACCATTCGCCCCGATTATGCTGATATGGTCGAAGAAGACCGTATTGATTGGGAGCGCAAACAAAAAGGCAAAAAAGTCATTGAGGCAACAGAAGAGCCAGATGACCTTTTGACAGAAGAACTTGTCGTCGAATTGGTTGTGAATCCACCAAAAGCCAAAAAACAACATAAGAAAAAGCATCGTGAAATCATCTATGATGACGAGCGCGACCAAACGATTGTCAAACGTAAGCGTCGTCGCCAATCTGAGCATTTTCATGCACAGCTAGATGATTTTGAATAGATAAGTCCAATTTAATCCATCATAGTCCCTTTATGTCTATGTCATTTGGGGACTTTATGCTATGATATAGGCTATAGTCTATTTACTGTCCTATTCGCTGACCGAATAAGCAGGTCTTTTGTGTTTTGCTATGGCAGAAAAAACGCGGCAATCTAATCAAAAACATACCCCAGAACGCTCTTGTGTGGTTTGTAAAACCAAAGCGCCAAAGCGGTCATTAACGCGACTCGTGGTTGTTCAAGATGAATTACACATTGATTTAACAGGAAAGATGAATGGACGTGGTGCATATTTATGTCAAAACGATGGTTGTTGGGAACGTGCGATGAAAACCCATGTTTTGAATCAAGCCTTAAAAGTGACGTTGAGCGATGAGTCTCGGCAACGGTTATTGGAGGCTATGTCGTCATCATGAGTGCTAAAACTATGGTGACGAAAACTTTATTCAATCAGTTCATCATATACAGGGTGATAGTCATTCCGTAGCGCCTTGTTACGGCTATTCCTGACCTATCACCCATGCAATTCCGTATGGAGGTAATATGGCTCAGGAAAAACAAATTATTTTAGTCCCAGATTTTCTCACAGTGCGTCAATTGGCAGAACTCATTTCTGCCAGCCCTATTGAGGTGATGAAACGCCTCATTAGTAGTGGTATTATGGCATCTATCAATCAACAGATAGATTATGATACCGCCGCTATCGTTTTGGAAGAATTTGGCTATGAAGCCCAATCTGCCAGCGCCGTTGCCGCCGCCGAAGAAGCTCAAAAACGTGTCGCCAATAGCACGCAATCGTGGCGTAAAGTTTATAGCACTGAGAAATCATCCGATTTGCAACGTCGCCCACCCATCATCACTATTTTAGGGCATGTTGACCATGGCAAGACCACGTTGCTCGATACCATCCGCAAAAGTAATGTGGCAGATGGCGAAGCAGGTGGCATCACCCAACATATTGGTGCTTATACTGTCAATCATAATGACCGTCAACTCACCTTTTTAGATACACCCGGTCATGAGGCGTTCACTGCCATGCGTGCGCGTGGGGCAAATGGGGCTGATATTGCCATTTTGGTCGTGGCGGCAGATGACGGTGTGATGCCGACCACCCGTGAAGCCCTCAATCATGCGCGTGCGGCAAATGTGCCAATTGTGGTGGCAATCACCAAAATTGACAAACGCAATGCCAATGTTGACCGTGTAAAACAAGAATTATCTGAACTTGGACTCACACCCGATGATTGGGATGGGGACACGCTCATGGTTCCAATTGCCGCCCCCAAAGGCGAAGGCATTGATGACCTATTAGAAGCTCTTTTGTTGGTAGCAGATGACCAACAAATCATCGCTAACCCCAAAGCAGACCCTACAGGGATTGTGATTGAGGCGCGTATTGACCCTTCTCGCGGGACAATTGCGACATTGCTCGTGTTGAATGGTACTGTGCATCGTGGTGATGTGATTGTTGTTGGTATGAGTCATGGACGCATTAAAGCGATGTATGACCAAACAGGCAAGCCTGTTGATGAAGCCACGCCATCCATGCCTATTTCGATTTTGGGGCTTGATGACCCCCCAGCACCGGGCGAAACTTTTGAAAAAGTCAAAAACGATAAAATTGCCCGTGAAATTGTCGAAACCCGTTATTCTAATCGTGAAGTGGCACAAAAAGCTGGGCGTGCTGTCACATTAGAAGATATTTTCGCCCAACTCAATGCTAGTTCTAAGAAAGAACTCAACCTCATCGTCAAAGCCGATGTGCGCGGGTCACTAGAACCAGTCGTGAATTCGCTGAACGAACTGTCTAACACCAACGCAGAGGGTATTAAGGTGCGTATCCTCCTCGCTGATGTGGGCAATGTGAGCGAAAACGACATCATGTTGGCAAGCGCCTCTAGTGCAATCGTCATCGGCTTTAATGTGACGGTAGATAATGCCGCCAAACGTTCCGCAGAAACCCAACATGTTGATATTCGGCGTTATACCATCATCTATAAATTGCTAGAGGATATGGAATTGGCGTTGAAAGGGATGCTCACCCCTGTGTTTGCGCCCAAGACCATTGGTGTGGCAGAAGTGCGCCAAATTTTTAGCATCTCCAAAGGCAATATCGCGGGGAGCTATATTTTGGAAGGCGAAGCACGCCGTAATGCCAAAGCACGGGTGCGTCGTGGTGGCAAAGTCATTTTTGAAGAAGGTGGCATTAGCTCACTCAAACGCATGAAAGACGATGTGCGCGAAGTTCGTACAGGCTTTGAATGTGGTATCTCACTAGATGGATTTAACGACTTCAGCATTGGCGATAGAATTGAATTTTTCGTCATGGAGCGCGTCAACTAAGGACGGATGGGGTGGGGCGGTGATTCTGCCCCACTTACAACGAAAGGACTATTATCATGTCTATTAAACAAGGACGTGTTGGAGAGCGTATTCAGACCATTCTGAGTGAACTCCTTCGCAAAGAAGTATCTGACCCCCGTTTGTATAATGTGACCGTCACAGAAGTGAATTTAGACCCCGAATTGATGTTTGCTGATGTGTATGTCAACGCATTAGGGGATGAGTCACGTCAAGAACAGGTCATGAAGGGCTTAAAAAGTGCCACTGGCTTTTTGCGCCGTGAAGTGGGAAAGCGTGTTCAACTTCGCAATACACCAGAATTGCATTTTCATTGGGATGAGACACTAGAACGTGGCGAGAATATGAACCAACTGCTCGCCAAACTGCATATCCCGCCCGCATCTGATGTTATCGAAGATGGCGACTATGATGATGACGACGAAAGCGATGAGTTTGATGACCACGATTAGTCGTACTGAGTGGGCAGAAGCCACTGCGCTCATCCAATCCGCCCAAAAAATTTTGATTGTGACGCATGTTTCGCCAGATGGCGATGCGTTTGGCTCCATGCTCGGTTTGGCAAATGGATTACTCTCTATCGGCAAAGATGTGATGTGTGCCGTAGATGAGGGTATTGACGACTACATGGCATTTTTACCCAATAGCGACCTCGTTCAAGGTAAATTGACCGAAGGTGATTGGGATGTGATGATTTCTACTGATGCCAGTGATGAACAACGCACAGGCGAGGCAGGGGCGTATGGACGCGCTCATAGCCAAAAAATCATCAATCTTGACCATCATGCCACCAATACGATGTTTGGCGATGTCTTTTTGGTCAATTCTGTTGCTGTTTCTGCGACTGAGATTGTTTTTCGGTGGTTTGAAACGATGAACCTGCCATTGGATAAATCAATCGCCTTGCCATTGCTCACAGGGCTAGTGACCGATACACTCGGTTTTCGGACGAGTAATGTCACTGCCGATACACTCGCCATCGCGCAAAAGCTGATGGAAGCGGGTGCATCATTGGCAGAAGTGACTGCGCGTTCTTTGGATAATCGCCCATTTGCGGCATTGATGGTGTGGCGTTATGCGTTGGCTACGGCTGAATTGCATGAGGGTGGGGTGATTTCTACCCATATTACCCTAGAAGATGCCAAGCGTGTTGGCATGACAGAAGCCAATGATTTGGGATTGGTCGGCTTTTTGGTCAAAGTGGATGAAGCCATGATTTCTGTGGTATTCAAAGAACTTGAAGGCGGAAAAATCAATGTGAGCCTTCGCGCCAAGACGGGCTTTAATGTCTCGCAAGTCGCATTTGCATTGGGTGGCGGTGGGCATGTTCAGGCATCTGGCGCGACTGTTGCTGGCACAATGGATGAGGTCAAAGCGCGGGTGATACCCATGCTTATCGAAGCGGCAAAATCGGGGACATTAATCATTGGGTGACGTTTTTGGATTTTTGAATATCAACAAACCACTTGGGATGACGAGCCATGATGTCGTGGCAAAAATTCGGCGGTCATTCAAAATTAAAAAAGTGGGTCATGCAGGCACATTAGACCCTTTAGCGACAGGGGTCTTGGTGCTTTGTTTGGGTGATGCGACTCGTTTGAGCGATTATGTCATGCACAGTCAAAAAACGTATGTGGCAGAAATCCGCTTTGGACAGACAACCGACACCTATGATAGCGAAGGGCAAATTATCACCAGCACCGATGCTACCCATCTCACACAGGCACATCTTGAAGCGATATTGCCCCAATTTACAGGTAATATTCAACAAATCCCGCCGATGTATAGCGCCCTCAAACGCGATGGCAAAAAATTATATGACCTTGCCCGTGCAGGCGAAACAATCGAACTGGAACCCCGCCCTGTGACCATCCATCAATTGACCATTACCCAATTTAATGCCCCAACCGCCCATGTCGAAATTCAGTGTGGTTCTGGGACATATATCCGCAGTTTGGCGCACGATATGGGGCAGGTATTGGGTGTTGGGGCGCATTTGACAGGGCTTGTCCGTGTAAGTAGTGGGGCATTTGACCTGTCTAAAGCATATGATTTAGAAAATTTATTGACCAATCCTGATTGGAAAAGCTGTTTGGTGGATGAGGATAGTGCATTAGCCTATATCCCCCGCATTGAATTAGATGAAGTTGATAGTGACCATATTTTGCATGGCAGAAATCCGCTTCATGCGCCAGTACCACAGGGCGAATTTGGGCGGGCATATTCCCCAAATGGCACATTTATTGCATTATTACGCGCAGAAAATAGTGGGTGGCGACCTCATAAAGTATTTGCAACGGCTTCTGAATAAGGACACTCCATGAGCCATATTTACGACATCTCGAATGTTCATTTGCTTCAACCCTCTGTGATTACGATTGGTGTGTTTGATGGTGTGCATAAGGGACATCAACACCTGATTAAACAATTGGTAGAATATGCCCATTCGACCAATCGCTTGGCAGTGGTGCTGACATTTTTTCCCCATCCAGATATTGTCTTGCGGGGTTTGGAAGGACGGTATTATCTCACTCATCCCGAACAACGCGCCGAGTATCTGCTCGATTTGGGTGTGGATTATGTGGTCACACATACTTTTGATGATGCTACCCGCCATATGCGGGCAATGGATTTTGTAGAGTCGCTCATTAAGCACCTTCGCCCAGAAAAATTATGGGTGGGAGAAGATTTTGCGCTAGGCTATAAGCGTGAAGGCAATGTGGCATTTTTGCAATCGGCAGGGGCGCAAAAAGGCTTTTCTGTCGAAGTGGTAGATATGGTGCAAAGCGAAATTGCGGGTGGGGTGATTAGTAGTACCCTCATTCGGGATGCGTTGCAGAGGGGTGATGTTGAGCGTGTCCGTGACTGGCTTGGGCGGAGTTATGTGCTGTCTGGTGAGGTCGTTCATGGCATGAAGCGCGGACGTGAATTGGGTTTTCCTACAGCCAATATAGATGTCTGGGAAGGGCATATTATCCCTGCCAATGGCATTTATGCGGGCTGGGCGACAATTAATGGGGAACGCTTTATGGCGATGACCAATGTTGGTATTAGCCCCACATTTGGTTATCGTGGTGTGACGGTTGAATCATACTTGCTCGATTTTGACCGTGACATTTATGGCGAGACATTGAGTGTCACATTTGAAAAATTTATGCGACCAGAGGCAAAATTTGATAGTCTACAAGCTCTGATAGACCAAATGCACCGCGATTGTGATGGGGGACGGGCATATCTGATGAGTACCATAGCTGGCTGAATAATGCCAAAATGGGAGTTATTCACCTTCAATGCTTGAGGATAGATGAAGGAATGATCGTTGCTATAGAAAATAAAAATGAGCGCCATTATATATGCGCTCATTTTTTATTAGATTGAATTGGCAGTGAGATGTGGATTTTTCACCATCCGATACAAGCGAGGCACTTGTTCGGCAATTTTGCGGGTGTCGCTGAGGGCTTCAAATACACCACCAACCCCACCATATTCAAATGCGACCACCCACGGACTACGCCATGCCCCAAAATGGATTTGCTCAAATGCCCATGCGGTCATATCCCAATCCAGAGGGGTAAACGGCACATGGTCTACCAATTCACCCGCCAATTTATGAAAAATCGTGTTGGATAGCCCACGCTCATCCAGCAATTCTAAGATGGTTTCATCCACCCGCGCAATGCCTGTGACGTGCATTTCTTGCATTTGTTTGAGGGGTAATCCACCAATATATTGATACTCATTCATACCCAAGCGATGAGCAGATAGGCGTGCATGAGAAATATCAAATAATAGGGTGGTGCTGGTCTCATCAATCACACGGGTGATGACATCGGGATAAAGCGCACAGAGCATGTGTGCTTGTTTGACGCTTGGCACATTTTCTACCAAGATTTTATCTGCCCCAAACCGCGCCACCAATTGACGAATTGCCTTGATGCTATTTTCGACCACGACCTCTATATCGGCAGAGGCAAGACTATCATAGGCTATTTTTGGATAGTCGGTGTCAAATGGCGAAAGATGAATATTCACGCAAGGCGTATCACTCATTTTGAGCAATTTTTCGATGTGGTCAAAATCGGCTTCTTGTTTTTTCTCTGTATCAATCACTATCCCACGCCCCACCCGCAGAGGAAAATGCACATAAGCAGGCAATATTGCCCGTGCTTCGGTGATAAGGTCTTCCCATGCGGGGCATTTGAAATAATCCAGTTGAATTTGCCCCGATTGATACAATTCGGCGGCTTGTCTGGAATAATTGATAGCAAGGTTTATCATTACTTTTCGTCCTCACGACTCATTCGGTATCCCAAACGGCGTAAGAATGGTTGATTGCTACGCCAATCTTTTAGCACTTTGACATGCAAATCCAAATAAATGCGCGTGCCTGTCGCTTCGCCAAGTGCTTCGCGGGCTTGTGTGCCAATTTGCTTAATCATATTGCCATTTTTGCCCACCAAAATGCCTTTTTGCGATTCGCGCTCAACATAGACGGTGGCGTTGATATAGGTCAAATCTTCTGACCGTTCTTTGTATTCTTCGACTTCAATTGCCACCGAATAGGGGATTTCTTCCTGTGTGCTTTCGATGATGCGCTCGCGGATGATTTCGGCGGCGATAAAACGCATATTGACTTCGCTCACTTGGTCGGCGGGATAGTAGCGCGGACCGAGTGGCATTTGTGCCATAATAAAATTGAGCAATTCGCTCACACCTTCTCCTGTCATGGCACTCACACGCATGGCTTCCATGTGCGGGATGAGCGAGGTATGTGCCGTTAAATCGGCATCTGGTGCGAGTAAATCGGCTTTATTCAACACCAACACAGTAGGCGCACCAGTACGCAAACGGGTGAGTGTTTCTGCGATATAGGTTTCTGCCTCTTGGGGTGGGGTGCTGGCATCGAGTACCCACATGATGAGGTCGGCATCTTGAATCGCAAACTCAGCCACCTCTATCATATATTCCCCCAATTTGTGATGAGGGCGGTGCAACCCTGGGGTATCTACCAGCATCAATTGACCTTTTGGCTCGGTATAAATCCCTAATTGGCGTTTGCGCGTGGTTTGTGGCTTGTTCGTCACAATAGCGATTTTTTGTCCTAAAATACGGTTAATTAGGGTGGATTTGCCCACATTGGGGCGACCAACCACAGCCACAAATCCAGAGCGATGGTCTGGAGGCAGGTCGTCATTAAAAATATCGTCTAAGTCGGCAGTCATTCGGTTTTCCAATCTTCTAAATGGTCAAATCTGGGCAAATACTCTAATAGGCGGGGGGGCATGGTTTTTGCGACCTCTAGTGTGGCAATAATCGCCACAATGGGAATGATGGGTTGGGTCGCGGTGCTATCGGCATAGACCAATACTTGGGGCGGGATAGCAGGGTCTAAATGTTTCATGGCTATCATCTCATCTACACCATCATTGCGATACCCTAAAATATCGGTGCGAGGGAAATTAAGCCCTTTTTTATAGATAAATTCCCATGCCATTTCGCCTGTCATCATATCGCCATAATCGGAGGCAATCATACCGGGGACGATGGAAATATGAGGTTTGCCCAAATAACGTACCCCATAACGGATGATAAATTCGCCAGTGTGATATTGCACACCATTTGGCGCTTCAGATGCCAAAAATCCCCATGAATGGGTTTTGGTGGCATTATCAATCTGGATTAAAACCCCACTAAAAGTATCGCCAATGGGTTGGCGTTGTGGAATTGGGGGACGTGGCATAGGCTAGTGTGTCGTTTCTGGCAATGCGTTTTCTGCGACACCTGCATCAAGTGCTAGTAGGTCTTCGCTGGGTTCGTGATGGGCTTCTTCGTGGTGATGTCCATGATAATGGGGTTCATTGATGTCATCAAAATGTTCCCATGGACGTACAATGGCTAACCACGCGCCAATGCCACTGATAAACATCAAAAATCCGCTTAGGACGAATATCCCCACAAGGGTAGAATCGGCATTTTCGCCACCGATAACGCCAATGGATGCGCCAAGAATCATCAAGGTCATGCCCAACCCGCCAAGTAGTGATAAACTCAGTGTGAGGCTATTATTTCCTGTATTGTGTGCGGGAGTGTTGGTTTCAGTTGCCATATAAATTCCTTTTAGGTGAAATTTCTGCTGATTATACTTTCCATTATTCTACCAAAAAAATCCATTCTTTTGAGGGGGGAGTGTGTGATGGATATATTCATCCCAGTTAACTCTATTCGCCTTTGTGCATATTGCACAAAAGTGATGAATATCACAAGTCTTTATGCCGAAAGTCGCTAGAGAAAGTACGCCATTTGACTTAAAATAGCAAGGATAATCAAAAGATAATTTGATAAAATTTTTTGTTAAGTCATTTTAGGAGGCTCTTACTGCGTATGTATGCTAAACAATCATATACCACAGGATTAGAAAGCGTTGGACTCACTGCCGCCGATGTTCGGCGCGTTAATTTGCATTGGAATTTGACCCCCGCAGATTTATATGAACATGCTATCCGTAATGGTGAGGCAGAACTTACTAATACGGGGGCGTTGCGTGTGCTAACTGGGCAATATACAGGACGAAGCCCCAAAGACAAATTCTTTGTCAAGACCCCCAATTCAGAATCTGAATCGCGCATTTGGTGGGGTGATGTGAATCAAGCGATTTCGCCAGAGGTGTTTGATGGATTGCACCGCAAGGTACTTAATCATTTGAGCCATCAATCTGATTTATATGTGTTGGATGCGTTTGGTGGGGCAGACCCCCGTTATCGCTTGCCAATCCGCTTGGTGAGCGAAGTGGCGTATCATGCGTTGTTTGCATGGAATATGTTTGTGCGCCCCACGCCACAAGAACTTGAGCATCATGAACCACAATTTACCATTCTCGCCGCCCCAAGCCTGATTGCCAAGCCCGATGAAGATGGCACGCGCACAGGCACATTCATTGTCCTCAATATGGAGAAAAAACTGATTCTCGTTGGTGGGACATTATATTCAGGTGAGGTCAAAAAAGGGATTTTCTCTGTGCTAAATTACTTGTTGCCGTTGCAAAAAGTAATGCCAATGCACTGCTCGGCAAATCATAGTATGGATGGCAAAACAGCCGTGTTCTTTGGGCTTAGTGGCACAGGCAAGACAACCCTCAGCGCCGATTCATCGCGTGTGTTGATTGGCGATGATGAACATGGTTGGAGCGATGACGGTATTTTCAATTTTGAGGGTGGGTGCTATGCTAAGACCATCAACCTCAGCGCCGAAGGTGAACCAGAAATTTATGCCACGACCAAGATGTTCGGCACAATTTTGGAAAATGTGCCGTTAAATGATGACCGTTCTCCAGATTTTAATGATGCCCGTTATACCGAAAACACACGCTGTTCGTATCCCATTGGGTTTATCCCTAATGCCAGCAATACAGGGTTGGCTGGTCATCCAGAAAATATTATTTTCCTAACTGCCGATGCGTTTGGGGTTTTGCCTCCTGTATCGAAATTAACCCCCGAACAAGCCATGTATCACTTTATCAGTGGCTATACGGCAAAAGTTGCGGGTACAGAACGCGGTGTTACAGAACCATCTGCCACCTTTAGCGCGTGCTTTGGTGGACCATTTATGCCGATGCACCCCACCGTGTATGCAGAACTCTTGGCAGAAAAAATCAAGAAGCATGGCTCGCATGTCTGGTTGGTGAATACAGGTTGGACAGGCGGTGTGTATGGGGTGGGGCATCGCATGTCACTCAAACACACACGGCGGATTATTAATGCTGTGTTGGATGGCGAATTGAATGGTGTTGCGTTTGAAGAAGAGCCATTCTTTGGGTTTATGATTCCGACCCAAGTACCAGATGTACCAAGTGACATCCTGAATCCGCGTAATACGTGGGCAGATAAAGGCGCGTATGATGCTAAAGCGAAGGCAGTGGTGGAGATGTTTAAGAAAAACTTTGCCAAATTTGCCGATAAAGCATCACCAGAGATTTTCAAAGGTGCGCCAAAGGCGTAAACTAGTGTTTGGTCACGCGCCATTGGTGTGCGTGTGGAACTATTCGATTGAATAACCTATAGGAGATATTATCAACATGGGTCGTAGAAAAGTAACCGTAGTTGGTGCAGGGAATGTTGGTTCTACCTGTGCAGTATGGCTCGCTGTCAAGGAATTGGCAGATGTGGTCTTGGTAGACATCGTAGAAGGCGCGGCAAAAGGCAAGGCATTAGACTTGTTTGAAGCCACCCCTGTCCTCCGCACCGATGTGAAAGTGGTCGGTAGCAAAGATTATGTAGAAACTGCCAATTCCGATGTCGTCATCATTACCGCAGGTGTCCCCCGCAAAAAAGACCCTGTGACAGGTCAATTCCCCAGCCGTGATGATTTGGTGAAAACCAATCAAGGTATCGTTGGCGAAGTTGCGCGTGAAGTGGCAAAATATTCCCCTAATGCGGTTTTGGTAATTGTGTCAAATCCATTGGATGCGATGTGCCATGTGGCATTGAATGAAAGCAAATTCCCAGCGCATCGCGTGGTCGGGATGGCTGGCGCGTTGGACACTGCCCGTTATAAATCCTTCATTGCGATGGAATTGGGTGTCAGTGTAAAAGACATTCACGGTATTGTGTTGGGTGGTCATGGTGATGAAATGGTGCCTCTGCCCCGTCATACCTCTGTGGCAGGCATCCCTGTCCGTGAATTGATGAGCGAAGAACGCCTACAATCTATCATTGAACGCACCCGCAAGGGTGGTGGCGAAATTGTGGGATTGATTGGTGTGAGCGCGTGGTATGCTCCTGCGGCAGGTGCTGTGGATATGGTGGAAGCCATCCTCAACGACCAAAAGCGTGTTATCCCCTCTGCCGTGTATCTCAATGGTCAATATGGCTATAACAACCTCTATGTGGGTGTGCCTGCTGTGTTGGGTGCCAATGGCGTGGAAAAAGTCATCGAAATGGAATTGAACGATGAAGAAAAAGCCATGCTCGCCAAGAGTTCAAAAGCTGTTGCTGATGTGGTCGCAATTTTGGGTTATTAATCCGTAACTGCACCTTAGCTTCATAAAAAAACAGGCAGAAATTATTTTTCTGCCTGTTTTTTATTTGTCCTTATGCTTTATCCAAAAATTCCTTTGGATGGACGGCATGTAACCCTGCGATGCGCCGATGGGCTTTGCCAACGCGCTCTTCGGGTCCAATTCCAACGGTATAAAATCCGCCCGCAAGTCCAGCAGTAACGCCTGCCTCTGCGTCTTCAAATACGACACATTCTTGTGGGGGCAATCCCAACCCACCCGCCACCCATACGAATAAATCGGGGGATGGTTTGGCATTGACTACACTATAGCCATCGCCCAACACATCAAATAGGTCAATAACTCCCATCAGCTCACAAACCAATCGGGCATTTTTGCTGGCGCTTCCCAATCCTAGCTTGAACCCTAATTCTCGCGCCGTTTTCAAAAAGTCATGTACCCCCTCTAGCAAATTGGCGGGGGTCATTTTGGCAACATAATCGAGATAATAGTTGTTTTTGCGCTCCATCATCGCCAGCATATCGGCTTCTGGGCGAATCGCCCCTTTGAGGACGAGTTCTAAGCTGGCACGGCGGGGAACACCCCGCAATGCCTCATTATCCTCACGGGTGAATACAATGCCTTCATCCTCTGCCAATTTTTTCCATGACAGAAAATGATATTCTGCCGTATCGGTGATAACACCATCTAAATCGAAAATGAGTCCCTTCATGAGCCATTCCCCCGAATATCGAATGTATAAGGTTTTCCGTGATGTTCAATTTTGAATTGTACCCTACGCCAATGGGCAGGTAGGCGTGGATTGACCGTTGGTATGCCATCGGCATTGAGTGACAAGCCACAAAATCCGAATACGATGGCTTGCCATACACCACCACATGAGGCGGCATGGATGCCATCATGCACATTGCCTTTATGGTCATCAAGGTCAATGGTTGCGCTATAGATAAACAGGTCATAGGCGGCATCTATCAGCCCTAAGCGTGACCCAACCCACGCATGGATAGATGGGCTAAGAGATGAGCCATGGTCAACCACAGGCAGATAGGTCTCCCAATTTCGCATGAGGAAGTCTTTATCGCCAACCGCATCCCCCAAAACTGCCATGAGCATCACCACATCGGCTTGTTTGATGACCCGTGTGGATTGCATTTTGTGTTGCCCAAGCATCCAATCAATATTTTTGGTGCGCGGGGTGTAATCTTCCAGATTAAATGGCTTGAGTCTCTCGAAAAATCCGTCAAATTGCTCCAAAACACCGCCATTTTCATCGCTGGTGGGGATGAAAATTTTCTCTGATATTAAATACCACAAGCCTAACGTTTCTTGTGTGATACCGAGTTCTTGCGAGAGGCGTTCTGCTTGCTTGGGATGAGCATTGTGTAGCCAATCAAATATGGATAAGGCTTGACGTAAGTGCCACCGAACAAGGCTATTGGTGAACACGCTGTTATCTACATTTTCGTGATATTCATCGGGTCCAATTTGCATTTTTAGCTCATATCGGTCTTTTTCGGCGTTAAATTCGGCACGACTTCCCCAGAAGATGGCGGTATCTAACACCATTTCTGCCCCATAGTTTAAGAACCACTCGTCATCCCCTGTCCATTGCCAAAATTGTATGATGGCATAGGCAATATCCGATGAGATATGTTGTTCGTTATCGCCCGTCCAGATACGAATTTTTTCCCCTGTGACGGGATGTGGGTCTGTCCAACGGGGGGTGGTTTCTTCGCCTGTATCGGTGCTTTCCCATGGGAACATCGCGCCCAGATAACCTGCTTCTTTGGCTTTGGCACGCGCCCCTGCGAGGTTATGGTAGCGGTACATCAACAACCGTTTGGCATATTCTGGATAGGATAGCGAAAATGGTGGGAGCATGAATAGCTCTGTATCCCAAAACACATGCCCCTTATAACCATAGCCACTGAGGGTTTTGGCGGCGAGGCTCACACGCTCATCGGTTTGGGGTAGGGCAATGATGAGGTGATACATGCAGAAGCGATAGGCGCGTTGTGCCACTTCATCCCCTTCAATGAGGATGTCCATTTTTTCCCAATGACGCGCCCATGCACTATCATGCGCCGATTTGAGGGCATCATACCCTGTTTTCATGGCATGATTGAGTGTATCTACGGCAGAGATAAGCGGTGTCGCGCTATCCCGTGAGCTATGCACAGTCACGACTCTGGTTATGATTGCCTTTTCATTATGCTCTAGGGTGAATGAGGCATGTTGCGTGGGCATATTGGTTGTTTGGCTGTCAAACGTCATCGTGACAGGTATATTTACAGCCATTGCCGATACCATTGCCACTTTATAGCCACTTTGGTCGGTTATGCCTACAAACTCGGCGTGATGTGCGGTGACTTTGGTGGATAATTCTGCCCAATGCGAAATATTATTGGGGTTGGTTTGACTGGCATCCAGAATATTTTCAATCTGAATATCATGCGACCCTTCGCTGAGGGGTTGAATCAAGATGCGCGTTGCCATAATATGTGGGTTGTCCATGCTGGCAAATCGTTCAAAATGCAGGCGCAAGCGCGTGCCTTTGGGTGATAGCCATAAGACCCCGCGTGAAAGCGTCCCCGTTTTGAGGTTAAGCGTGCGCTCATAGCCCATGATAATGCCACTGCTTAGGCTAAAAACCTCATCATTAATCCGAATTTTCATTGCCAGCGCGTTAGGCATGGCGACTAATTCTGGGACAAGTTGCCCTGCTTTGTGATTAAATATCCCTGCTAATAGTGTGGTTGAGGCATCACCCTCATGTCCTTCTTCAAATGTGCCACGCACCCCTAATAACCCATTACCGATGGTATAAATTGTCTCGGTATGCGGTAAGTCACCGGGTCGGAAGGGGCGCTCAATGAGTTGCCATTGTCTTTCTTCAAATTGAGTCATCGTCTATGCCTTTTTTTCTAAGATGATACCCACTAAGGATACTAGATAAATCGTTTTACTAAAGAGTGATTTTTTAGGCAGATGAAAAATCATCTGCCTATATACGATTGTTTTGACATATTTTTCTATGCCCGTTTTGCCTGTGATAAACCTATAAGCTACTTTCCCGCACGACCAATTCGGGCGGAATGAGTTCACATAATTCGCCATCGTCATTTCCGTCTAGTTGATGTGAGAGCAGTTTAGCGAGTTTAATTGCTACACGCTCCACTGGCTGGCGAAGTGTGGTTAAGGGCGGGTTCATAAATTGGGCGATAGGGTGGTCATCAAACCCGATAACGCCTAATTTTATCCCGTTCAGAGCAGACCAGCGCAACACACCTGCCGCCAGCATATCGCTGACACAAATGACTGCGGTGGGGGGATTGGGTAAGCGCATGAGTTCAGATGCGCCCAAATAACCATTATCTACGCCATTCAATTTTCGATTAATTAGTTCTGGGCGGGGTGTGATGCCGTGTTGATGAAGTGCCATTAGATACCCTTCTACCCGTTCTTGACCACTCGCAGATTCTTCATCCCAAGCAATCATCGCTATGCGTTCATGCCCATGTTGAATGAGGTGATTTGTGGCATCATACATGCCTGCCCGTCCATCTACATCTACCCAATGCACTTCTTCATCCATTGGCGATAAACTGCGCCCAAATGCCACAAATGGCACGCCTGCATCGCTCAAAAACTTGAAACGGGCATCATTTTTGACTGTATAAGATAATACAAATCCATCTACATGCTGTCCATCTATTAAATCGGCATATGGCAGGGTGTCGCTATCATCTGGTGAGGTGAAAAGCAACACATGACGATTTTGCTTTTCGATTTCACGCACCAAATAATAAGTAAACTGTTCCAAGATGGGGTTATATTCTGGGCGTGTATTGGCACGCGCATAGCCAATGACCCGTGATTGTTGGTCGCGTAAATTCCGCGCACGCACATTACGGGTATAGCCCAATTTTTGCACCACATCCAAGACCCGTTGGCGCGTGTCTGGGCTAATATTGCCCTTGCCATTCAAAACCAACGATACCGTAGCTGGCGATACATTGGCGATTTGCGCCACTTCTTTAATAGACGGCATACGATTTATCCCTCATCCAATTGCTTACGATAAATTTCTAGTTGCATCATAACGGCGGATGTGCCAATTGCGCCGATGGTACTGACAGTGAGTACCAGCCAAAGCGCCACGAGTAATGTACTCAATAGGCATATCACGCTAATTACACCTAGAATTATGAGGGTGAATAACGGATTTTGCAAAACGAAAATTAACGCATTACGAGTTGCACCCACCAATGTGGGTGATTCCATCTCATAGAAGAATGTCCATGAGACCAATAATATGCCCAACCATAGAAATGTTGCCCCCCACCAGACCACTCGTAAGGCAATTGTGAGTGGGTCTTGTGAGGTGTTATAGGTGGTCAGATTGAGGAAATTAACCACCGCAAATGCTGTGTGGCACGCTCCCCATGGCAAAGACCGCCAAAAATTGGCTTTGAATGCCTCCCAAAATAAATCAATATCGGCATTTGATGGGGATGTTTGTGCTTCATGGCAGACTTTATATAACGCGCTCCATGCGGCAGGGATGGTGACAATGGGTATGCAGGCGGCTATAAAGGCTAAATTTGCCCAAATATAGGTATAGCCTTTTTGCCATACATCTTTAATGCCCCGCCACACGGCGCGTAATGCCAACATGATAACGTTATCCCTTTATCCCGCTATAGCTAATGCCTTCCACAAAATAGCGTTGGAAGAAGAAAAATACCACTGCCAATGGCAAGGTCGTGATGACCGAGCCAGCTAGGAAGGTATTCCATTCTAAGGTCTCGCCAAATTGTCCGCGTAATTGTGCCAATCCCAACGGGAGATTATGTTTACTGGCATCGCCACCGACAATGATGAGCAAGTCCATAAAATTATTCCATGTCCCTTGAAAACTGAAAATGGCGAGTGCTGTTAATGCGGGTGTTGCCATTGGCAAGACAACCCTAAAGAAGAGTGTAAACCGACTCGCACCATCCACCATAGCGGCTTCTTCCATCTCTTTGGGGATGGATTCAAAGAATTGTTTCATCAGGAACACACCAAACGCATCTGCCCCCAGCGTTATCACCACCCCCTGATAGGTGTTGATTAACCCCAATTGCTGGAGGATGATAAATCGCGGAATGAGCAATACAATTCCGGGTATCATCAGTGTTCCGAGTATGATGAAGAAAAATAATCGGTTGCCAAAAAAGTTTATTCGAGCCAAGGCGTATCCCGCCAAAGAATCGAATACGAGGCGCAAAATGGTGACAGCACCCGCATAATAGATGGTATTCATAATCCACAAACCCAAATTATATTCAAAGACATTGTTATAGCCTTCTAGGGTTGGGTTAAATGTTAACTCGGTGGAGGTGCTATCTATGGGAAGCGCACTTCCACTTTCTGTCCGACACTCAGCGCCAAATGGTGGGGCAGGGATAAACACCTGTGGGCGCTGTTGTACCACTGCCCGACATTTGAACGAATTGGCAAGTGTGAGGACGAATGGTACTGTTTCGAGCAATGCAAAAATAATTAACAGGCTCACTGCCAGAAAAGCGAGTGACCGTTTGCGTATGGCTTTCCCTGTGAGGGGCGTTTTTTCTGATTGTGTCATAGTCGTCATTGTCACTGCTCCCTAGTCATTGACTTTTTCGGTAGTGAACATACGTTGAATCATGGTGAATATGAAGATGATGCCAAATAGCACCAGCGCCGTTGTCGCCGCCAGCCCCATCTGTGAGTTATTGAACCCATTCTGATACACGATATAAGCAATCGTGAGCGTGGTCTTGGCGGGTCCACCACTAGAGATGACATAAATTTGGTCAAACACCTGAAATGTGCCGATTAACCCCAATGTCACCACAAAAAATAGGGTAGGGGCGAGCAACGGCACAGTGATTCTGCGGAATGTTTGCCAAGAGGTTGCGCCATCAATGGATGCGGCTTCATAGACAGATGAGGGGATATTTTGCAATGCGGCAAGAAAAATCACCATCATTGTGCCAATAGTTGTCCATGTATTGAGTATCATAATGGTCATCATGGTAACACTAGGACCACTAAGCCATTCCCATGCGGTGAGTCCTGCGATGCTGGTATCTGCCCATCCACCAACCGTACTTTTATTGACACCAAATAGCCCCAAAAGGTTATGAATGACACCGTTGGGGTCATTTAGCCATGTGACCGATTCATAATTGGGGAAAATTGTGCCAATGAGCATATTCACCAACCCCCCGCGTGTGAACATCCACATAAAGATGATGGAAATCACGACGGATGAAGTGATAGACGGAAAATAAAATGCTGTGCGGAAAAATCCTTTGCCTTTGAGCCATTTTTGATTGACGATAACAGCCAACAGCAATGCTAATACGGTTTGGACTGGCACAACACCGAGTACAAAATAAACTGTATTTTTGACCGAGATGAAAAAATCGCGTTGGGCAACACCCGGTTGCAATAGCAGGGCGTTATAATTGCTCATCCCGACCATATTAAAATCTTGATTTAAGCCACCATCCATCCGTTCTGGATTATTGATTGTGACCGATTCTGCCAATTCTGTGGGCGGAATCGTGACTGTTCCACGCGCCAAATTGCCCGCCCGTCCGAGTGACTCATCTCTCACTGTCACTGGAATTTCGGCAGTTGCACCTACCCCTGCTGGAAGCGTAACTTCTTGGGTAGTAACAAACTCGATGCTCAAATTGCCAACCGTGGAGATGGTTAACCCCTCTACTGGGGTGATTGCGACTTCATCCGATACATTGGTAATGGTCACAGCATAACCGCCCAACTCATCTGCAATGGGATTTGTGACTTCAAATATATTTCGCAGATTGCGCGGGACAACGGTTTGTAAATTATTGAGTCCCTTTAACACTGATGCTTGGTTGGGGTCATCAAGCGTCAAATTGGTGGTGATACTTTCACCCGCTTCTATGGTGAATTCATCTGACATCGTAAATGTGACGACTTCGCGTTCACTTAACCCGCGTACAATACTCCCTACAGGGATAACGATGGCTTGGTCGGTTTGGTTGGTAAATTCTACTGTGCCTGTGGCGGTTTGTGCTTGTTGCCCCAAAGGTGTGATGCCATTCCAATCAGTGAGGCTGATGAATAAGGCAAATCCAATGGGGATGATGAGGAATACCACAAAAATGAGCATGGCGGGCAACATAAACATATAGCCAGCAATGCTTTCTTGCACACGTTTTTGAAATTGACTTTTGATACGTGGGAGAGGTATGGGCGTAGTCCCCGCTTGAGTGGTCATCATTAGCCCCTTTTATGAACTTATTTAGCAAAAAAATTATATCTCAAATGGTCAATCTCACCCGTAGGGACACCTTATAAAGTGTCCCATGTGTAGCAACTTAACGATAAAATCTCTTTTTTACCTCACCCCCCTGCCCCCTCTCCAAATTGGAGAGGGGGAGACAACCATTTTGTGGGTGGGTTTAAGTCCCCTCTCCAGACTGGAGAGGGGATTTAGGGGTGAG
>JANRKU010000181.1:0-12291 GCA_033763335.1 bacterium | reverse complement strand
ACCGTGCGTTATTTGCGGAGCATCGCCTCGCGTGCGGTTGCAGGCACAATGGGCATCAAAAAAGGGGTTGTGCATCTCAATGTGCCATTCCGCAAGCCGTTAGAGCCGATTGCGGTTGAATCCGACACCCTCAGCACCCCGCTAGATGCCTATCCCAAGCCCGATTCGCGCCCCTATGTCCGTTATGATGTGGGCATTCCGCATGTGAACGACACCATCGTCCACCAGCTATCCGATTTGCTCATCAGCACACCGAATATTTTATTCGTATGTGGACCTGCCTGCCCGCCATCCCTGCTCAAAGTTCTGAATAAGGCACAGCATCATTTTCCCATCCTCACCGATGGGGCATCTGGTATGCGATTTGGGCTAAAACACGGCATTAGTGCCTATGATACCTTTTTGAATATGCCCAATGACCTGCCTGCGCCCAATATTGTGGTGCGTTTTGGATATGTCCCCACATCCAATTGGCTCAATGTTTATTTGGATAGCATTTCACCCAAAATTCGGATTCATATCCACGAAAATGGCGTATGGGCAGATGATAGCCACCGCACCGATTGGTTTATCCAAGCAGACCCCGCCGATTTGATGAATCGCGTGTTAGACCTCACCACAGAGACCACATCCAACGCCTTTTATAGCGCATGGCAAGCACAAGAGCGCGATACATGGAAGGCATTATCACCAGAATTATCCACATGGTTTGATGGCGCAATTGTGCATCATGCTGTGAGCCAATTGCCAGAAAATGCCGTTTTATTTGTGGGCAATAGCCTCCCTATCCGCCACCTAGACCAATTTGGGCAGGGAAAAGGCAAGCGGATTCATGCCTATGGCATACGCGGGGCATCGGGCATAGATGGCAATATTTCCGTGGCACTCGGACTCGGTGCAGGGCATGGCGATGCGCCCCTGTGCGCGATTATTGGCGACATCACCGCCTATCACGATATGAATGGATTACTCGCTGTGCGCCGTTGCGGTATCCCAATCACGTTGGTGGTGGTGAATAATGATGGGGGTGGCATATTTCATCGCCTACCCATCGCCCAATTTGACCCCGAATTTACCGATTATTTTCTCACACCGCATGGGTTACAATTTGCCCCTGTCGCGCAACTCTATGGTCTTGACTACGCGAATCCACAGACATTAGGTGATTTTGACGCGGTGTTCACAGAGAGCATTATGGGCAAAAAATCAACGTTGATAGAGGTCAAGACCAATTCTGCCGATGATTTTGCGATACGCAAAGAGCTATTGGCGCGGGTGAAAACGGTTATCGCCCCACCGCGATGAGGCAATAATGTGATTATTGGTGCGAAATTCGCCCCACCCCCAACCCCCTCCCCACTTTGTGGAGAGGGGGCGAAAATTCGCCCATTTTAATGGTTTTCACCCCCTTTCTCCATGCAATGGGGAAAGGGGGCTGGGGGGATAGGGGCTGGTTTTTGCGTGATTATTTATGATACAGACCGATTATCTAATTTTTTTACGATAAGGAGAAACCAGCAATGACCGTAAATCTAATGCAACTCGCCGATTGGCAAGAAGTGAAAGAATATCAAGACATCACCTATCACAAAGCAGAAGGCATTGGGCGCATCGCTTTTAATCGCCCAGAAGTCCGTAATGCCTTCCGCCCCAAAACCATTGATGAAATGACCGAAGCCTTCCTCAAAGCATGGCATGATGAAGAAGTCGGTGTGATTTGGATAACAGGCAATGGTCCATCGCCAAAAGACGGCGTATGGTCATTTTGTGCGGGTGGCGACCAAAAAGTGCGCGGACAAGCGGGTTATGTCGGTGATGATGGTGTAGCGCGGCTCAATGTGTTGCAATTGCAACGCTATATCCGCACTTGCCCCAAACCCGTTGTCGCGGTGATTGCGGGGTATGCCATCGGTGGCGGGCATGTGTTACAGGTCATTTGTGACCTGAGCATTGCCGCCGATAACGCCGTTTTTGGGCAAACAGGACCCATCGTGGGAAGTTTTGATGCGGGATTTGGCTCTAGCTACTTAGCCGCCATTGTCGGACAGAAAAAAGCCCGTGAAATTTGGTTTTTATGCCGTCAATATAACGCACAACAGGCACTCGAAATGGGTCTGGTGAATACGGTTGTGCCACTGGAACAACTCGAAGCCGAAGCCTTGCAATGGTCACGCGAAATGCTCACCAAAAGCCCAATGGCGTTACGCTTTATCAAAGCCGGACTCAATGCCGAATTGGATGGTCAAGCGGGTGTGCAGGTGCTGGCGGGGGATGCCACCATGCTATTTTATATGACCGAAGAAGGCACAGAGGGCAAAAATTCGTTCATCGAAAAACGCAAACCCGATTTCAGCAAATTCAAACGCCGTCCATGATATAAAAGATGGGTGTTAAAAATCTTTTTGTGGCTGACATACGAGGCTAAAGCCTCTAGTACAGCCAGTACATCCTATAAAATAGGCAGAATTGTACTGGCTCACTAGGGCGTGTTGACATTTTCCAAAAAGGGTATTAATTGGGCGATTTTGGACGGCATATAAGGCTTGTCCGTAATTAAATGGGCGTGAGCAATAGGCAAATGGCAGGGTATAGGGACGATATACGCGCTTTGCGCTAATCGTCCCGTACAATTCTGCCAATTTTGAAGATGTACTGGCGGATTAGAGCCTTTAGGCTCGTATATCCGCCATAAAATGACACGTAAATGCAGAAAAATCAGGCAAAAGATTAAAAAACAACTACGGACAAGCCTTATATGCCGTCCCTACAGCCTCATAACCGTATTTTGGATGGTAGGGACGCGATATATCGCGTCCGCAACCCATCATTCAATAAATGTCAACAGAACCTAGTCAGCCATTACACATCTGCCTGTTTAGGTGGTGTAATGGCTGTACTAGACCCGCTAGGGTCGTATGTCAGCCACAGAAAAGGCGGTAATGCGCGTGTATCCGCCCTAATCTTCGTTCATATCGGCTAAATTGAGGAAGCCCAATCCATCCCCAGTGAATCCCACGAACAAATCACCCTGATTAGTCAATGCTGTGCCAGCCAAATAATCAAAGCGGGTGATAGAGGCATTTTCCGATGCGGGGATTTCTTCTGCTGATGGTTGCGACAACCCAATGAGGATGCCTGTGGGGTCAACCGACAACCCAATCAGAATACCTTCTGGATTCACCGATAATCCTATCAAGATAGCGGTGGGGTCAACCGACAAGCCAATCAAAATACCCTGTGGATTCACCGACATGCCAATCAAAATACCCTCTAAATTGACGGCGGTATCGGCTAACCATTCATCAGAAGGGAAACTTTCGTATTGTGCCTGATACATGCCGATGAGGATGCCTGTGGGGTCATATTTTGTAGTGAAAATATCATCCACACACGGTTTTGGTTCTGGCAATGGCACATCGGGATTGACGATGAGGTATTGCACCAAATACTCCCCTTCCAAGCGCCATTCGGTGCTATGTTGGCTAATCAGTTCCTCGCGCAACACATCACAACGCGGATAGGTGCTAGAATCGCCAATTTTCTCTACCCCGCCGTCCCCTACTGCATCAATTACAATGCCGTCACCAATGGGGAGAGGCGGTATAGACGGGATAATCCATGTCCAATAGCACAATGGTTGTGGCAATCCCACCACATCTATACATTCTTCTCCGCGAATAGAGTCAGGCGATTGAACGTCAGTCTCATATGGGATAACCCCAATATCAGGGTTATAGGTCAAGCGCACCAAACTGCCACAATTGCCACCGACCACAACGGCAATACCATTCACCCAGCCAATTTCTCCAGCTATCCGATACCACGGGTTGCCATCTATCAACACAACCGCATATATCGCATACATGTCATATCTGTCCATTGTGCCAATAATCGGCGCATCTGGGTCTGGGAAAAGGCGCAAATTCACGGTTGCTGTATATAACGTGGTCACGCTACACGTCCCAAAGGGTATTGGGCGTAATGGATTAATTTGCGTGCTTGGTTCAGCCGTCTCTAGTGGTGGTTGTGGCTGGTCTACGGGGCATCCACGATTAAAATCGGGTCCGCCTTCTGTGGGGCAAGCATCAATATTATCCGATGTGCCATCGCCGTCACTATCGGGGCAACCGCCATATTGGGGTAAGCCTGTTTGTAGTGGACACACATCCACCGCATCATTAAGACCATCATAATCGGTATCGGGGCATCCATCATTTGAATTGGGTCCAAATAAGGTCGGGCAGTTATCCTGACCATCGGGGAAGCCGTCGCCATCGCCATCTTGTGCAAATACGGCGCTCAATCCAAAGACCAAGAGCAGTATCACCAATATTGAACTCAAATATATTTTTCTCATGCCAAATTCCCTCTAAAATTGTAATACATCTAAAAAAATCGTAACACATATTTTGCGCCACAGCATAACCGCAATCGTTACGATTGTAACTTTTCGTAAGGTTATGGGACTAATGTCAGGGGATTTTTGTGATGGATTGGTCTTTGGGGGATAAAAAACAGGCGAGACCATCCCCTATCCCCCCAGCCCCCTTATCCCCACCGAGTGGGGAAAGGGGGTGAAAATCGTTAAAATGAGTGGGTTTTTGCCCCCTCTCCAATTTTTGGGGAGGGGGTTGGGGGTGGGGAGTTACGGCTTACTTATTTCGATTCGCCTTTGATGCCATCTAGTTCTAGCAAATAATCGGTGGCGGCTAAACTACCATCCACATCACCGAATAATCTGTGGAACGTATTACCAGAAGAATCTGTGGCAGATTGTTCAAAGAAATCTATGCGAATAACCACTGTTGCGCCTTTTGCGATACGACCATTTCTCACATCGTCAAAGAAATCGGCGGCTAGTGAACGATTTGCGGCTTCACGGACTTTTTGCACCGCAGGCAACAAGAGTGCTTGTACGGGTTCTTCACCATCAGTTAGGTCAAACGCGCCCCAACCATTGGGGGGAAAACTGGCATATCCGACCTGACGCGCCAACAAGATATGTTCGCGGGTTTGGGTGGTGGTGCTGGCGCTGGTAAAACCATAACCTTGCCCTTCGCTGACAATTCCCCCTGATGTCTGTTGTACACACGGGCGGGGTTCTGGCAATGGCACATCGGGATTGACGATGAGATATTGCACCGCATAACTGCCTTCTCTGCGCCATTCGGTGCTGTGCATGGCAAATATTTCTTCGCGCACTTGGTCACAGGTGGGGGCGGTGTTGGGGTCGAAAACGCCTGCCACGCCACCATCGCCTGTATTCACAGGGACGGCATTGCTATCGTCTGGTAAGCGTCCAACTAAGATGGTATAACAGAAATATTCACTAGAACCAGCCAATTGAACACACCGATTTTCTGGAGAAATACCGCCCGTTGCGCCGTCATCGTCTGGGGCATAGGCGGTGAGTTTCATATAGCACACCAATTGACCCACCAAATCCACACATTCGGTCTCTGGGACTAAGCCACTGGTCGCGCCATCATCATCAACACTGGCAGTCAAGACCAAATAGCAGAATGGCACCGCCACTGTCGCTATCTCGACACATTCGGTCTCTGGAGAAAGTCCACCCGTTGCACCATCATCATCATTGGGGTATGCCACCAAATCCAAATAGCAGAAGGGGACAGTTTGTGTTGCTATATCCACGCATTTGGTCTCTGGTTGCAACCCACCAGCCGTACTATCGTCATTGGGTCTGGCGGTTAGGACAGTATAACAAACTAAGAAATTCACGGTGGCGACATCCACACATTTGGTCTCTGGAGAAATTCCACCTGTTGCGCCGTCATCTTCTGGATATGCGACCAATTCCATATAGCATACATTCTGCCCTTGCAAGTCCACGCATTTGGTCTCTGGTTGCAAGCCATTGGTCGCGCCGTCATTATCGGGTGCATAAGCAACTAAATCTAAATAGCAGAAATTTGTCCCCAAAATATCCACGCATTTGGTCTCTGGTTGCAAGCCACTGGTCGCGCCAGTGCCGTCATCGGCATACGCCACCAATTTAAGATAGCAGAATGGCACAGCCAAGCCCGCCACTGCCACACATTCGGTTTCGGGTTGCAACCCTTCCGTTGATGGGTCTCTGTCGTCATCGGCATAAGCAGTTAAGACCATATAACAGAATGGCACAGCCAAGCCCGCCACTTCCACACATTCTTGTTCTGGGACAATACCGTGTGTGGGGCGTTGTGGCAATTCATTCAACACAACTTCTTGCGAGCTAAGACGGACTAAGCCACCACAATCGCCACCGAGTACAACGGCGATGCTACTCACCCAGCCACCATCTACGGCATACCATGACTCTGTGCCGACCAAGACCACGCCATATACATTATATAGCACCGCAGGGTCAAGTGTGCCAACGACAGGCGCATCTGGCGCGGGATATTCACGAATATTGACCGCCGCAGTGAGGAAAGTTGCCAATTGACATGCGCCCCCTGGGACAGGTCGTATAGGGTTGGTGGATGATGAATCTGACGGGATTGTTGTATCTGGTGGTGGGGGTTGTTGGTCTACAGGACACCCTCTGTTAGAATCGGGTCCGCCTACGGTTGGGCAACCATCCAAATTATCGGATGTGCCATCGCCATCGCTATCGGGGCAACCCGCAAATGTGGCGACACCCACTTGTGTTGGACAAGAATCCACATTATCTGGAATACTATCGCCATCGCTATCGAGGCAACCCGCAAATGCGGCGACACCCGCTTGTGTTGGGCAGGCATCCACATTATCGGGGATACTATCGCCATCGGTGTCTGGACAGCCCATATACACGGTGAGACCCGCGACAGTGGGACATGCGTCTACGCTATCAGAAACGCCGTCACCATCTTGGTCACCGGGACCAGCTTGTGCGGATACCGACATTGGGACTAACAATAAGACCCAACAGAGCATCATTAAAATAGTTAAGTGTGATTTTTTCATATAAAACATCCTCCTTAATGTGATGTGTAGTGAAGAAACTCTTCTTAATATGTATAATAGAGGGTGTAGCGTTAATCTAGCGTCAATTGGGCATCAAAACATGACGGAATTACGACTCATTACATTTGGGGGGGTGCGGGTTTTTATCAACGGGCAAGATAGCACCGCCGACTTACCCATCAAAATCGTTGCTCTGTTGGTGTATTTGGCACGCCACAATCAACCAAAATCACGGGAACACCTCGCCGAATTGTTGTGGCCCGATAGAAGCGCCAAACAAGCCTATGGCAGTTTGCGGACAGCCATTAGCAAATCAAAGCCCATTTTGGGCGATATTTTGCATGTTGGGCATCAAGAAATCAGCCTAAATAGCGCATGGCTCGATGCCAATCTGTTTGAATCGCTCCTCAATAATCCTGCAACCGTTGGCGAAGCCCTTGCCTTATATACGGGCGAATTTATGGCATCCTTTTTTACAGGCGATGCCAGAGAATTTGAGGGCTGGCAACTGCGCGAAACCGAAAAACTCCATGAACTATATATTCAGACCACCATCCACCATATTCAGGTGTTACAAGACAATTCACGCGCAAAAGAGGCAATCATTTTGGCGCGTCAGGCATTGGCGTTATCGCCCCTACAAGAAGAATTGCAACGGGCGCTCATCGCGCTTTATCATGCCAACGGCGACCGTGTATCGGCATTACGGCAATATCACGCCTACCGCAGTTTGTTATGGGAAGAATTGGGGCTAGAACCCGATACGTCTATCCAAACCTTATATCAGCAATTAGAACACTCGCCCGTCACGACCATAGCGACAGATTATCCCCTGCCCCCGCGCATTACCTCATTCGTTGGGCGGACAGATGCAATACATCAAGTCGAAAAATTGGTCAGAGACAACACCCTCGTCACCATCACTGCAACAGGCGGGGCGGGTAAAACCCGATTGGCGCTCGAAGTCGCTTATCGCTTGCGCGATAGTTACCGCGATGGCGTGTGTTTTGTAGATTTGAGCGAAATCACCCACCCCGACCATGTGCTTCCCGCGATTGCCAACGCATTGGGCTTGCCCGATGATGTTAACCCCCGCACCCAATTGGCAATTTATCTTAAAAATCGGGAGATGTTGCTCATCTGCGACAATTTTGAGCATGTCCTCAACGCCTCTGATATATTGGCAGAGTGGATGCGCCTCACACCTCATTTAACCATGCTCGTCACCAGCCGAGAACCACTCAAATTATATGGCGAGTGCCTCTTTCATTTGCAGGCATTTTCGTTACAAGAGTCGTGCCAACTTTTTTATGAACGCCTACGCGCTATCCACAACGATTTTTATCGCACAGAAAGTGTGGATAACCAAATTAAAGCCATTTGCCAACGGCTAGATGGGCTACCATTGGCGATTGAACTAGCCGTCACCCGCGCCAGAACCATGAGTTTTGACGAAATTTATGCGGGATTGAGCCAGTGTTTGGGTTTATTAACCTCCGATTTACGCAATATGCCCCGTCGCCAACGGACACTCTTTGCGACCATAGATTGGTCATATTCGCTCCTAACGCCCAAACAGGCAAGATTATTTTCATGGTTATCGGTCTTTCGGGGTGGCTGGACACATGAGGCAACGCGCACCATCTCGCCAGATGCAAATGAACTCGTCACTTTAGTAGATAAAAACCTCATTCGGCGACTATTCATCGGCACATCGCGCTTCACCATGCTCGAAACCATGCGCGAATATGCCCAGTATCAGCTCGAAAAAAGTGGCGAATTAGCCGATGCCCAAAATGCTCATGCACGCTGGATGCTCCAATTTGCCGAGACATGTATGAATCAGCTCCGCACATCGGCACATACCACAGTGGTCGCCGCCATGAAAGAGGAAGAAGAAAATATCCGCGTGGCGCTCGATTATCTCGCCACCCAACCCGACCAATTAGAGACGTATGCCCGCATCATTAGCGCCCTTAGCTGGGCATGGAACTTTTTGCAAATCGCCAATTTACCGTTTCATCATGCCAAAAATGCCATCGCCCGCGCCGATAAATTGCCAGAATCGCTCCGCGCCCCCTTATTGGTGGGCGGTGGACATAGTGCCAATGCACTTGGTCATTATGAATTGGCAGAAAGTTGGCAACAAGAAGGATTGCGCCTATTTGAAAAGATGGGCGATACCGTCAATGTGAATTACACGCGCTTTTTTATCTCTGGGCGCATGATTGATACAAAAGAATCACTCACATTGCTCTTTGAGCTTCGTAAAATCGCTATTCAAGACCAAGATGATTATTTTCTGAGTTTGGTAGACCTCAATTTAGGTGTGACCTTGCTCCATAGTGGACAAAAAGTACAGAGTAAAGCCATGTTAGAGGAAGGGTTGGGGGTCTGTGAGCGATATGGCTATTGGGTACTCATCGCCATGTATTATCTAAACCTTGCCAATGCGAATTATGCCAATGGCGATATTCAGAAGGCATTCAATTTGCTAGAACAAGCCTATACCATCAGCCAAAACGATGGCAATCAGTATAATGAAGCCTTTAGCCTGTTGGAATTATGCGAGTTATGTTATGTGATTGGGCGCATAGATGACCTGAATGCCTATCTGCGCGAATCTGAACGCATCGTAAAAGACCTCAACCTGCCCACCCTCTATGTTCGTTTTTATTTTTGGCATGGATTTTTAGCATCGCTACAAGGGGATGTCGCCCTATTTTATAGCTCATATACACAAGTGCTACGCAATTTGCATATTGATAACGCCAATGCGTCGTCTTATCTCATCAACACCTTACTCTATTTAGCTTATTTTATGACCAAGCGCGGGGATTTGCTCAAAGAATGTGCCGTATTGATAGGTGGCACAGATGCTTATATTCACACATCTCATATCAGTTATTCATCATTCCAGCAGGCATGGTACAAGCACACCAAAGAGGCATTGGATAACCAATTTTTGGCAGAAGAGGCACAAGGCAATTTATTGGATATAAAAACAGTGTTAGACCGCGCCCAAGACTTATTAGATAAATTTTTGCAATGAGCTATAGTTAAATCATCCCCTATCCCCCTGCCCCTTTCCATTTTATGGGGAGGGGTTGGGGTGGGGAGAAAACTCTTTTTATCACTTTCATTTCATATTATATGAAAGATGGAAATTGCCATGACACACACCACAAGCACACCCTACCCCCTCATCAAGCAAACAATAGAATTTCCGACCCGCATTAACCAACCCTTTTATATGCGCTTGGGGCGGGGTTTATGGCTCTTTTGGCTCATTTTGACCGTCATCATCTTTTCCCTAAACGCGCTCAATTTTTTTCAGAAGGCGAGTGTGGTCTGTACACAAGAAACGTGCCAATTTCCGTTTGCGCTCACACAAGAATTAGCAGATAACCTCATGGCAGTGGGGGTATCGCCCATTGTATGGGCGGGGCATATTTTATTTTTAGATATTCTCATGGTGACAACCTATATTGGGGTCGCCACCATCATTTATTTACGCCGTCCAAATGATTGGCTGGTGATGGTCACAACGGGGATGCTCATCGGCTTATCTGCCAATGTGGTTATCAGCAATAGTGTATCGCCATTTGCAAATACGGGATGGGATTGGTTGCCCAACCTGCATACGCTCGTCACCATCTATACAGCATTTAAATTTTTGGCGGTGTTCCCCGATGGTCAATATGTCCCAAAATGGATGCGCTGGTGGGTGTATATCGGCATGACATGGGAGGTTGGCAGGCGAGTTTTTGCAGGCTCGCTCACATCGAATGATGGGTCGTTTCGGCTAGATTTATTCCTCTCCACCTTTATCATTGCGGGTGTGGGCATTGTGGCACAAATTATCCGCTATCGCTACCACAGCACGCCTAACCAGCGACAACAAACCAAATGGGCAATTTTGGGCGGGGCATTATGCTTGGTGTGTGTGACGATTGGCGCAGGGGTATATTTTACCATATTGCCAATTATCGAAGCCCAAAGCAACGCCATTTGGCTCAATATCGGCTTGCGTTTGGTGTATTATAGCGCCTTTTTCTTGTTGGTCATGGGGCTTGGCTTTTCGATTGTGCGCTATCGGATATGGGAAGCAGACCTCGCCATCAATCGGTCTGTGGTCTATTTTTTCCTCAGCACCATTTTAGCCTTGTTATTTTTGGGCAGTTTGGTGGTGTTTCAGCGCGTGTTCATCATCATTTTGGGGCAAGAAATGGATATTTTATCCACCATCATCGCCACAGGGCTGGTCGTATCGCTCTCGCCATTTATTCAACGGCGTGTGCGCCATCAAATAGATAAGCGCATATTCGGCTTTCGGCAAGACCTCATCCAATTGAACAAACAGCAACAACAACGGGTCGAAATTTATTCAGAAGGCAAGCAAGGCGCACTCAGTGGGCAAACCATTGGGAATTATGCAATCGGGGCGCTCATCGGCAAAGGGGGCATGGGGCAGGTTTATCATGCCACCCATACCCAATCCAAAAACGCGGTGGCGCTCAAGGTGATGGCAGATGCCCTATTCCAAGAAAATATGGCACAAGAACGCTTTGAGCGCGAGGCAACACTCGCCAAAACGCTCCACCATCCGCATATCGTCCCTGTCCATGAAGCCTTTTCGGATATGAATCATCTCTATTTGGTCATGCCCTACATCGAAGGGCGCGATTTGTGGCAAGTTTATAAGGCAGAGGGCAAAATTCCCCTCGCGCACATGCTCCCCATTTTGCGCCAGATAGCCGATGCGCTCGATTATTTACACAAACAAGGCATTGTCCACCGCGATATTAAACCGAGTAATATCATGATAGGCGATGATGACCATGCGTGGTTGCTGGATTTTGGCATCGCCAAATGGGTGAATGATAGCCATATCCTCACGCGGACAACAGGTATTTTAGGCACGTTGGATTATACCGCCCCAGAGCAATTGATTAGCTCAAAAAATGTTGACCACCGCGCCGATATTTATGCGTTGGGGGTGATGACCTATCAGCTTTTGGCGGGAGAAGCGCCGTTTGTGGGCAATATCGGCAATTTGGTCTTTGCCCATCTCAACCAACCCGCCCCAGACATCCGCCTTATTGCCCCCCACATCCCAGAAAAAATCGCCTATGCCCTCATACGGTGTATGGCGAAAGATGCCGATGACCGTTATGACAGCGCAGGCGCTTTTATCAAGGCATTGATGGATTAACGCGCCACCACGCGCAGATGAATGGGCAACGCGGGATGGAGTGTGATGAGTGGGTTTATATCGGTTGGCGTGTCGCGCATAGGGGCTAATGAGAACCGTTGCACCACCATCGTCACAATCAATTG
>JANRKU010000180.1:0-5305 GCA_033763335.1 bacterium | reverse complement strand
CGCGCTTTGCGCTAGTCAGCCATTACACGTCTGCCTGTTTAGGTGGTGTAATGGCTGTACTAGACCCGTTAGGGTCGTATGTCAGCCACAAAATGATACCCAAATGCCGAAAAATTAGGCAAAAGATTAAAAAAACAACTATGGACACGGCATATATGCCGTCCAAAATCGTTATCCCCTAAAAGCCTCATTTATTTCCAAAAAATTAATTACACAAAATTACAAAAGTGTGATATGTTTGTATAAAGCTCTTGCGCTTCGTTATATGAAAGGATTTTGATATGAGGCGTATCACATTGAGTATTTTAGTTTTTATGTCATTGTTTATGATGCTTGCGCCTGCACAAGCAGGGACGGTTACATTAAATCCGTCGGTTGGTCCGCCAGGGACGACTATTGTTATTGGCTATCTTGGGAATACCCCAACAACAAAATACACTTGCAATATTGATGGCGGGGCAGATATGGGCTGGATAGACCAAACCAGCATTTTTGAGTATGTTGTGCCATTAGGGACACCGGTTGGCACCGTGATTTATGTCAATTGTCGGCAAGAATGGGTAGATGAACCTGATGCGTCAACCGCGATTTTTACTGTCACCGCGCCTGATAGCGATGGGGATGGTGTGACGGATGATGTGGACGCATGTCCAACTGAACCCGCGCCAACACCAAATGGGTGTCCATCTGCGCCACCGCCTCCGCCTGATAGCGATGGGGATGCGATTCCAGATGCACAAGATTCCTGCCCATTTGAATTTGCCCAAACCCAAACAGGGTGTCCAGACCAACCCGCACAACCGAATCAGCCGACCAATACCCCGCAAATTGTAACGACTGAACGCCCCATTATCACGCCACAACCAACTACACCTGCCTATATAGACCCGAATTTAATCGGCACGATAGATGTGGCGCTAGTCAATTGTGTGGAAATGCGAAATCAAGTTATGCGCCTGCCAATTGGCTCAGTATTGCGTATTTTAGGGGCTGGCGACCCATGTGGAACGTTGACCAATGTTTTGCGTGATTTTGCGTTTGGCACACCCCGCGATGCTCAATTAAATGTCATCAATACTGCCTTAAATTTGCGCCGTTCCTGTGGGCTTAGTGGCGAAGCACCTTCACTGGAATATTTGAATGTGTTGTCGAATATTCATAGCCTCTCACCTCAATTAGCATCAGACATCCATAATGCCATTTTGCCCCTCGAAAATGCACCACAGGGGTCACGCGAATTGGATACCTACTGTGCATTCATGGCGATGAACGGCTTGACAATGGATTTATTATTCCCAGCCACATTGAATGACCAACATCGGTTTGCTATTGCCCTTGCGTTTTATGCGTATCGTACAGGCAGATTGAATGGGATGCCCGGATTATTTTCGATGATTCAATCGTATGGATTTGATGCGCGTAGATTTTTGCGTGCGGTCAATAACCCAGAAATACAATTGGGTTTAGAAGCCTTGTTACTCTCATGGCGCACAACTTTCCCACTCGATTTTATCGAAGGTGAAGATGATACACTGACAACGTGGCTTGTTGGGACGTGTGGTATCAACTGGTACAATTTTTATGTGCCAGAAATTAACTTGTTAGGCTCTGCATTTACCGTGATTTATTACAAAAATGCCATCGGTACGCCCGAAGAAAAAGCCCTCATCAATGAACGTGCCAATTGTAACGGGGTGTATGATTTGGTCACGACATGGTATAACCGTATGCCAGTATTCGACCCAACAATGATGATTAGTGCCGAATTGACGGGTGTAACATCAAAGCCAGAAGTGAGTTTGACTGATAACATGGTTATTTCGCCCAACATCCTCGCCGCTCGTACAATTACCGTTATTGGCTGGTATGATACGTGTGACCAGACGGCAGTTAGCCCTGCTAATCCCATTCCAGAAGGATGTATCCAAACACCATTGGGTGCTATTATATCGAATCAGGTCAAAGATGAGGGTGAACGCCCCTTATATGGACAACCTGCGCTCGTCCTCAAATATGTGCCAGAAGGTGATGTTGTAGATTGCCGTGTAAATGGTGTAGGTGCTTATGCGTTTGGATTATTTAATTCACAAGGTCGAATGACTTTTACAGGGCTTCCTGATGGGGATTATTATTTGGTCGTGGATAATTGGGATAGCCAAAATCGTGGTATATATACTGACTTTACCGATGGCGCTGGTCCTTTATGCCTCTATTTTTATATAGATGGTGAGCGAGTTTATAACGCCTTATCTTTGCCATTTGACCCGCTTGATACCATAACCACCAGCGATATTAATCCCACCGAGTGGCTAATACCAGAAAATTTGAATATTCGTCATTTGGACGATGGACAGGGGGCATGGTTGCCACCCATAGCAGTTTTAGGCGAATTGGGGATTGATAATCCGTCTGATACCATCAGTTGGAAACCGCCACCTATCCCGCCAAGAGTCGCCTTAGCCAATAGCCTAGCAGTCGCCCCGCCACCAAATGTTGATGTTCAAACCGTGTTGGATGGATTAGGTGATTCTGTAGATATATTGGCAGATATGGCGACTGATGACCGATTTGGCATGTTTGTGGGTCAAACCACACCCGAATTGTCACAATTATTCATCATCCGCAACAATGGGGTGGGGGTGATTGACTTGCCCTTTAGCCCACTAAATTATGATTTTAGTAATGATGGTCAATTGGTGATGTTGAACGGGTTGGATACAGATGGCAACAGTATCACATTATTTGTAGACCCCATAACTGGGCAATCTGTTGGCTCATCAGATTTTATAGACCCCATGCTAGAGACATTATCGCTAGAAAATGCCACAGATATTGCTACAACATCCGATGGGGATTTGCTCACCTTTGTGCGCGATGGCAATATTTTCGTCCAAAATCGTCTCAGTGGGTTTGTTGCCCAAATTACCAATACGGCGACATGCCAATCACCGACATTTGACGCGGTGGGATTCAATTTGTATTTCATCTGCGATGGTGTGTTATCGGTATATGGGTTAGATGGTGTAAAGCCGATTGTGACGGATATGCGTGTGCAATCGGTGAGTTTGGGACCTGTAGATGGCACATTGATATTTGATGACGGTCAAACCGCATATTTGAGCGATTTGAATGGGACGAATCGGCGTGTATTTTTGCGTTTGAATGGCGTGCCTGTGAGTGGGATTCGTTGGCAACCACCCTTACCGATGCCAGACTCACAACCCTAATTCATATGCTACATAAGCGTAAGGGCGCAACATGTTGCGCCCTTACAGGGATATTGCATATAAAATTAATTTTCGATTTCCACTGCCAATGCAACTGCTTCGCCACCACCTAAGCACAAGGCGGCGACACCGCGCTTTAAGCCTCTATCTTGCAAATTGTGGATGAGTGTAATGAGTACCCGCGCACCACTCGCGCCCAACGGATGCCCTAATGCAATCGCGCCACCATTCACATTCACTTTTTCCATCGGCACATGATGACCGTCGCGTGCTAATCCGCGTAAATCGGCTAAAACTTGCGATGCAAACGCTTCGTTAATCTCGAATAAATCCACATCATCCACCGTCCAGCCAGCGCGTTCTAATGCGATAGGAATTGCCTTGACTGGGGCATAAAATATCCATTGTGGGTCTAGGGCGGCTTGACCATATCCGACCACACGGGCAATGGGGCGATGCCCATTCTTTTCGGCATATCCACGACTCGCCAACACAATCGCAGATGCACCATCATTCATCCCTGGGGCGTTGCCTGCTGTCACCACACCATCTTTTTCAAAGGCGGGTGCAAGTTTGGAGAGGGCTTCGACAGTGGTTTCTGGGCGGATGGGTTCATCTTTATCAATAATCGTATCGCCCTTGCGTGATTTGATGACCACAGGGGTGATTTCTGCCTTAAATTTGCCCGCTTCGGTGGCATTATGGGCGAGTTGATGACTGCGGAAGGCAAATTCATCGAGTTCGCGGCGCGGAACTTCCAATTGGCGGGCGATAAATTCTGCCGCGTTGCCCATGCCCCAATCACAAATTGAACACCATAACCCATCCGTTTGAAGTGAATCACGCATTTGGATGTGACCATATTTGTTGCCCATGCGAATGGAATCATTCAAATAGGGGGCGCGACTCATGCTCTCAACACCACCCGCCAAATAGACTTCACCATCTTCGGCTTTGATGGCATTACTGGCAATCATCACACTTTTTAGGCTACTACCACATACTTTGTTGACGGTTGTGCCACCAACGCTATCAGGTAAGCCTGCGCCTCTCCCAATTTGGCGGGGGAGGGCTTGTCCTGTCCCTGCACTGACCACATTGCCCAACACAAATTCACTGATGTGTTCGGGATTGATACCACTGCGGTCTATGGCGGCTTTTACGGCGATAGTACCGAGTTCTACGGGGGTGAGTCCTGCGAGAGCGCCCAAAAATTTGCCATGAGGGGTGCGTGCGCTCCCCAAAATTACGATGTCGCGTGTTGTTTTTGTCATTCTTTTACTCCAAGATTGTCTGATAAAAAGTGCTTTATATATATTAAGGATGTGGGCGAGATATATCTCGCCCCTACATTCTGCCATTACATCTTATGCGATTGTTTCCCATGCTTGTTTGAGGTCGTGATAGATATTATCGAGCGTATCGGGGATAATGCGCGTTTCTGCGACCACACCCATGAAATTCGTATCGCCACTCCATCTGGGGACGATATGAAAATGATAATGGGCGGCAATTCCCGCACCCGCCGCCGCACCAATATTTGCCCCCAAATTAAAGGCTTGTGGATGATAAACCTCGCGCAAGACGCGCAAGGCTTTGTTGACTGTCATCATCATATCGGTGAGGGCTTCTGGGGGCATATCTTCCTGACTAGGGATATGCGCGTATGGCACAACCAACAGATGCCCATTGTTATACGGATACCGATTGAGCGCCACATAAACATAGTCGGAACGGGCGATGACATGTTCTTGTAGGTCATCTGCCAAAATTTTATTGCAAAACACGCACCCCTCTACGGTTTTTTTTTCGCCCTTGATATAAGCCATTCGCCAAGGGGTATATAAATTTTCCATCAAAAAACCTCTAAATTCAATTTTTTGATGATTATAAACGAGCCTCTTCACAATAAATAGACCGATATGGGATTGATAAACTTACGTCAATACGCTATTATAATGATATAGACGGGCGGTTAGCTCAATTGGCAGAGCTTACGCCTTACACGCGTGAGGTTATAGGTTCGAGTCCTATACCGCCCATACTTAAATCACCACTCAGTTACCCGTCTTTTCTCC
>JANRKU010000179.1:0-17641 GCA_033763335.1 bacterium | reverse complement strand
AGTAATGAAAAAAGGGCTGTGAGTAAATCGTGATTTTGTGCGATAATTGGGTTCATAAGGATGTCTCCGGTCTGTTTTTTTCTGATAAATAATTCATACCAGAAACATCCTTTTTTGACAAGAAAAGCCAAAGTTCAGGGCATGATATATCATGCCAATACTGGCAACAATGAAATTTTATACTCCGTATTAAAAAACTAATAACCATAACTATAGAGAATACAGGAGAGTGTCAGCATGGGGATGGGGGTACTTTTAAGGACTTATTTGTTATCCATAACTGACGTTAAATCGTGTTCGATGGATTGTTAACCGCAGTAGTATCTGAAGTTGTAGCATCCAAAACACCTGTGGGAAATATCATGCAGAGGATGGTTCTTTCACCCGGTATACTTTCAACCTCAAGTGAGCCGTGTTGTAGTTCCATCACACGCTTGACCATCGCCAATCCAAGACCAGCACCACCCGTCATGGTGCGTGCTTCATCAACCTTATAAAAACGTTCAAAAATATGGGGCAGTTTGTCTGGAGGGATACCGATACCATTATCTTCTACCTCAAGTGCTAGGTGATGATGATTTACAATCATTGAACGAATCTGAATTTGCCCCCCCTGTGGTGTAAACCGAATGGCATTTTCGAGCAATTCAACCAACACGCGGTGCATCATATCTGGCTCACAGGTAATATTTTGTATATCATCTGCTAATGCGGTTGAAATTGTGATTTGTTTCTCATCAACCTGCCTTCTAACACCTGATATAGCATCTCTCACGAGCGTGTTTATGTTGTACGTGCGAAGTGATAGTCCTGTCATGCTATCTAGCCGAGCCATCTGTTGTAACTGTTCCAACACGCGGTTGAGATATAAAACTTGGTGTTGGACATATTGAATTTTTTCGTTTCTTCGTGTTTCATCCTGAATACGCTGAATCAGGGAAAGTCCGGTGAGAATAAGCGTGATGGGTGTTCTCAAATCATGAGAGGTGTCACGCACAAAATCTGCCAGTAGTTTAATGCGTTGTCTTTCAAGTCCTAGCTCAATTGTTTGCTGTTCGGTCTTTTTTCGCTCTGTAATATCTGTAAAGGAAGCCACAACTGCCGATACGCTTTGTGTGTTCGTATCAAAAATCGGTTGTGCATTAATTAAAATCCAAGTTAAGGTATCATCTGGTTTATACACGCCCATTACCACATTGGATGTAGCCACGCCTGTGTGTAGTGTGACGAATGCTGGATGTGTTTCACCTGGGAAGGGGGAATCATCCTCATGTACGACCCGCCAGCGTGGGTCAATGGAGGTAAGCCCCATCATCTGGTCAGAGGTAAGCCCCAAAATCCGTTCTGCGGCGGCATTGCACGATTGAATCCTGCCATCGGCACCATGAAGTACAATACCTTCTGCTGTAGCAGTCACTAAAGAGCGATAGAGTGCTTCACTTTGTTGTAACGCCTGTTCAAGGCTTTTGCGTGCTGTGATATCTTCTACCATGACAATAATGCCACTGACGTGACCATTCTCATAATGCTGTGGAATCATGCGTGTATGAGTGAATCGTGTTCCATTGGCATAAGGTATTTCACGTTCATACTCAATTATTTTTCCATTGAACGCCGCGTCCATATACGGTTTTGCAGTCTCAAATGCCGCCTTCCCAACAACATCCACAATATGCTTACCAATAACCTGATTAGGTTCCAATCCGAATATTTTTTTGTAGTATTGGTTGGCAAATTGGTAATGCCTATCTGAATCAATATAACTAATCAATACGGGTAACGCATCCGTAATAAGTTGAAGCTGTTGGCGACTCGTTTCGAGTTCTTGCTCAATCTGCTTGCGTCGGGTAATGTCATGAACAATTTTTGATACCCCCAAAACAGTGTGATGAGCATCGAAGATAGGTGATACCGAAACCAAAACAACTACCTCACTGCCATCTTTTCTTAGCCATAGCGTCTCGTAATTCTCTATTGTTTCGCCGTCAACGATTTTGTGAAGCAACTGTAGCTCTTCGCCTGCTTTTTCAGGCGGAATGAGCATGGCAATGGGTTTTTGGAGAACCTCACTCGCTGAATACCCAAATATTTGCTCCGCACCCCGATTCCAACTGGTGATAATACCATCCAATGTCTCGCTAATAATGGCATCGTTAGAAGAAGTGACTATCGCCGCCAATCGTGCAAGCGTCTCTTCATTTCGTTTGCGCTCACGCAAGTCGGTAACGATTAAAGACATGACCTGTGCCTGATTGACTTGCAAAAGATTTGCTGTGATTGAGACTGGAACAGCCTGTTGTTGCTGATTATAAAAGGTGAACTCCTGATGAGCGATGCCTTGAGAAACTATTATCTGCAAAAATGCCTCAAACTGTTCATGCTCATCTGAAAAGATATGCTGGTGGAAGGGGCGTGAAACGAGGTCATTGGACGAATAGCCTAATATCTCTGCAAAGTAGCGATTACAATAGAGGATGATGCCCTTGCGCGAAATTGTGACTGCTCCCTGTTGCATTTCTTCAACAAACAAGCGATACGGTTGGTCTGCACTTTGTAGTGTGAAAACTTGTTTGCCGTTTGGAGTCGAAATGACAAGCGCATCTACCTCTCCACTATAAATAGCCCGAAGTGTTTCCTCTGCCTCAGCCAAGCGTGCTTGAAGAGTGTTCATTTCTTGTACAAGCTGTTGGTATGGTTTAGTAGCCATGCTACTACCTCTTCTAAATTTTTAATACGATTACTGGCTTGTCTCATAAAAGATATTGATGAGACATATCAATTATGTAATTTTTCTAAGATCCAGCCCTATTAGCACTTTCTCTTCATTGGACATATCCCCAACTAACTTACGCAAGGGAAGGGGTAACTCTTTGATGAGCGTTGGTGCGGCGATGATTTGTTCCCCCTCTGCAAGCAGAGGTTGTTGATAAATATCAATCACCTTCAACTCATATCTGCCCTGTAAGTGTTCTTCACAGATGGCGCGAATTGAGGCAATCGCCTGAATTGAGCGTGGCGTATGCCCAGTCACGTAGAGCTTTAAGACATACCGTTGGGTATTCTGTTCGGCTAAAGCGCGTTCAAAGCGTTGCGCCGCGTTTTCGATAGGCTCTTTATTATCCACCATCAGCCTTATATCCTTTTTATCCTTGTTGTGGTCGAATTTGTAAACCGACCAGAGTCCGCTCTGTATTGGATAAATCGCCGATAATTTTTTTAATCGGTTCGGGGAGTAACCGCACCAGCGTTGGAATAGCCACAATCTGATCCCCTTCTGCCAGTTGGGGATTCTCTAACAGGTCAATCACCTGAATGGTATAGCTTTTCCCTTCAAGATACTGTTCACAGATCTTTTTTAGATTGGAAAACGCTGTCAGTGATTTGGGTGTTTGCCCAGCAACATATAGGCGGAGTTCCCATTTTTCCGTGTCTAAATGATTGACTAGATTATCGTTACTTTCATTCATCATGACTTTCGCCTTCTACTGTATGTGTCAAATCGTGATTATCAACAGGTGTTGCCTGTCGCTTGCGTGCAATGGCATCAGCATATTTTTGCAATGCCAGCTTTTTGCGGGTATCTTGGTCTATGAGCAGTTGTATCTCGGCATTTTCGGCATCTAGTTCTGCCTGAAGTGCGAGGATTTGGGCATTGGCGGCGGCACGCTTCCGCTCTAGCTGGAGTTGGCGCAGTTCAATTGCCTGCTGATGCCCTAGTTCTTCATCATGTTTATTTGCCTCATGAGCCAAACGCGCCGAACCAGTGATGACAGCGCCTTCTACCAAATAAGCATCCATCAGATGAATTCCCCCAGTCGTAATCTCAAACTCGCTGACCTGATTCGAGTGTGCCATGCCACGCGCTTTGAGAATATTCAAAAGGCGGTTGCGCTCGCCGTTGGATTCCACATTGCGAACCAGTAGCCAAGTATCTACTATCGAGGAAATATGGGCTTTGCTTTGTTCTATTGCTTCCCCTGCGCTTGTCAGACTGGTCATTAATGCGGTGATTTTTCGCATTTTTAAGAAATCAATTATGCGTGTGAGCAAGGCGCGACTGTCTTCTCTATCGCCGATGACATCAAAATTCGTGATGGGATCCATAACAACAACATGGGGATTGAAGGCTAGAATGTGTTTATGCAATGTAACCAGATGCATCTCAAGGCTGTACATGGTTGGACGCGCCGTCTTAAAACGAAGTAAATCGGCATCTACCCATTTTTGCAGATTAATGCCAACGGAATACATATTACGGATGATTTGTCCGGCAGATTCTTCAAACGAGAAGAACAAGCAACGCTCACCTCGCTGGCAGGCGGCATCCACAAATTGGGCGACAAACGTGGTTTTGCCCGTTCCTGCCGTCCCAGAAATTAAAACGGTGCTGGCGCGGAAAAACCCCTGACCATCCAACATCATATCGAGGCGTGGTATGCCACTGGAGATGCGCTCATTCGAGACCTCATAGTCCAAGCCAACCGAAGTAATCGGCAATACCGAAAACCCATTTTCATCAATGAGAAATGGGTATTCATCAGTTCCATGAACAGTTCCGCGATATTTGATAATACGCAGACGGCGGGTAGACATCTGATTTTCAATGCGATGATCCAACAAAACCACGCAGTCGGAGACATATTCCTCGATACCGTGTCGTGTTAGACCAGTATCACCGCGTTCTGCCGTGATAATGGCAGTGACCCCTTTATTCTTAAGCCAAGCGAACAGGCGCTGGAGTTCTGACCGTAGCATTTGGGTATCACCAAGTGCCGTAAAAAGTGCTTCAAGCGTATCTAGCACAATTCGTTTGGCTTTGACCTTTTGGATGGCGTACTCCAGACGAACAAATAACCCGTCTAAATCATATTCACCTGTTTGCTCAACTTCTGCTCGGTTAATGTTGATATGGTCAATAACCAGTTGATTATGGTCAATGAGGTCAGTCAGTGAAAACCCTAGTGATGCAACATTCTGCGTGAGGTCGGCGCGTGTTTCCTCAAAGGCGATAAAAACGCCCGGCTCATCATATTGTAAGATACCGCGAACCAAAAATTCCATAGCGAACAGTGTTTTACCACAGCCCGCCCCACCACAAACGATGGTGGGTCGTCCTCTTGGCAATCCCCCTCCGCTAATTTCATCAAATCCAGCAATACCTGTTAAGGCTTTTGGTAGGGCTAACTGATTTAACGCCAATATCTCTGTCATAGATGGCTACTTTCTATATATCAAGATGGTGTATAGAGAGAAGGAATTGTCTTAGAGATGTGGGGTAATTATAGCTGGTCGGGTGAAGGCAATATGAATAGAAGGTGACTTTTATGATAAACAAAATACTTTGGTAGTTTTCATTACCTTCCCTAGATATTGACATACTTACCAACTTATTAAATTATAAATCACTACTTACAGTATACACTTATAAACAAAAAGAGGCAATCGTAACTAACCAAAAGTTTAGGGTAAGCGCATCAAATATGGTGTGAGCAAAGCTATGCTTTCTTGTTTATCTCATCTATCAAAAAGATGATTTTACCGTTGAGTGAAAGTTTCAAACTGGTGGCGCAACCAGATACACCAATATCATATCGGCGTTATTGCAACTGTCCAATTTGGGTTTGTTTAAGCGGATATGACCATATAACCGTGAGACATTGATTTTATGTGAACTTATGATTGGCACGTAAAAATAGACCCATAGCATCAATAAGCGATTTCTAGGCGGTGAATAGCATATCCTAAGAATTGTATGGATAAAGAGGCTGATTCCCTCCACTATCATTTTTTCGACTATAATGACCATACTATCACAGGAGAAAACGATTATGACTAAAAAATTTTTGATGATTATCTTATTAGGATGCTTGTTAATAATGGCAAGTATCGCCAGCGCACAAACAGGTCCCGACCCCGATACCGATGGCGATGGTATCCCCGATAGCGTGGATTCATGCCCAAGAGAAGTGGGTGTTGTGGATAATCGCGGATGTCCTGCACCTGTTACCACAGAAGAACCGACAAATGACACAGGCAATAATAATCCCACACCAGAACCACCAACAACTGTCGCACCACCACCCACAGAAGAACCGACTCCCGCGCCAACCCTCGCGCCCATGCCCATAGATGGCGCGTGTATGGTGTCGCCATTGGGGTTATTTAATGTGAATGTGCGCGATTTCCCTCATGATGATGCCCCTGTTATCACCATTTTGGGGATAAATGAGCTTGCGCCTGTTGTTGCCGTGACACAAATTCTGGCTTATTATGCCGAGCCAGAATGGGTATCTGAAAATTATGTCTGGTATCAAATCGAACACAATGGTTTTATCGGCTGGGTGGCGGCGAATGTCGTGCGCTTGGGTGGCGATTGCAGTGATTTTGATATACCAGAAGTGTTTGAGGCGGATGATATTCTTAATCCCCTGCCAATTCCCTTGCCAGCCAGTTTTTCTGGTGGGGTGCGGGTGGCGGTTGGTGATTTGAATGGCGATGGTCAAACAGAAGGCGATGATAGCCATAAAGAGTGGATTATTATTGAGTCTGTGAGTATCATCCCCTTCCGCCCCGCCGACCAACTCGCAGGGGTGCTAGTAGACCCCGATGCTGGGCGGGGATTGGTGTATGATGACAATGGTGAACTATTGGTGGAAATTATTGTCGGCAGTGGGGCAGGGGGAAGCCCACGTCCACAAGCTACCCCGCGTGAATTGGATGTGGTGGTGTGTGCCAATATCGCTAACCCCGATGCGCCATTGACTGAGGATGATTGCGTGGTTATTACCTCTGCTGGCGGTGCTAAAGCCGATATCCTGATAGAAGCCGCCACCACGACCATCTTCTGTTTTGAGCGCGATGGTGTGTTAATTTGTGAAGCGACCACCCCTAGCGCCACCGATTTGGGCGAATGTACCCCTGTGGGCAATACCTTCTTTTGCGCCACCGATTTCTTGCCTAGTGAGGCGTGCTGGTATGATACGGATGATGGTCATCTGATTTGTAGCGGATTTTCGCAAATTGCCGTCCTGCCGATGAATCCAGATAGCCCATTACCGGGTTTGAGTTTGCTCCATCCCGAAAATGAGCCGATATTGATTGGGTTATTGTTGCCTGCGGTGCAAAAAATTCGCGGATAATCGTTTTTTTGACGGCATCCATAATAATGGGACATGATATATCATGTCCCTACATCTACAAACAGGTTATATGATTGTAGGTGCTTGATAATGATTGTTAGTAAATAAAGACGGTGTAAAATACTTTTTAAGGCGTGGCGGACATACACGCTTCGCGTTAGTCCGCCATTACACTCCTGCCTGTTTTTGAGGTGTAATGGCTGTACGGACGTGATTAATCGCGTCCCTACAAGGCTTTAGCCTCGTATGTCAGCCACAAAAGATACTCCGTACTTAAAAACTAACTTGCATTATTGCGCCTGCCGTAACCAACCATAAAAATTGGGCTTGCCATGGCAAGCCCCTACGACACGCCGATTTTTTATGCCTTTTTGCCTAAATCACATCCCTTCCAAAAACACCTCTAAGGTGAGGCTACGCCCTGTTTGTAGATGGGTATGAAAATCCGTATCGCCCAACGCCTCGCGCAGACGGGCTTCTCGTCCCGAAAATTCCGCTTGTTGACGGGGCGGGATAGCGAGCGCCAACGAGTCGCGTAATGCCAGCGCCATCCCCAACAACCGCGCCGATTCTTGCGGGTGGTTGCGGTCTAATTCCACATTTGCCAATTGCTCCAACACATTCAACATCGTTTTTCGGTTATCTATGGCATAAGCGCGGTGCAATGTTTGGGTATACATGGCAAACGCGCCGTCAAAATCGCCCAGACGGTGGAGCGCCTCTGCCAAATTGCCAGAAAATATCGTCTGATGCCGTTTATGGTCTATGGCATAGGCAATTTTTAACGCCAATTCAAAATAGTGCTGTGCCAATTGAAATTGGTGACGGTCTAGCGCGATGATGCCCAACGTATTCAGGCATAATGCCTCGCCAACGGCATTCCCCGCCTCACGTTGTTTTTGCAACCCCGTTTGAGCATATTGTTCCGCCTCATCCAATTGCGCCAGTTGCAAATAACTGACGGCAAGGTTGCTATAGGCGCGGGCAAATACCTCACGCAATGCGACCTCATCAGTGGCGGGCAAATTGTCGTATAGGGCGACCATACGGAGCAAATATCCCCGCGCCAATTCTGGCTCACCGAGCGCAAACACCGCCCGATTCAGTTCCGCCAATGCCAATGCTTCCAGCGACACATCATTCTCGGCTTGGCTGAGGCGTAGCCCTTCCTCTAACATGGGACGCGCCTCCGCATATTTCGCCGTTTGTGCCAATAAGCGCCCAAACCGCACTGTGAGATTGGCTTTATGCCAGCCGTGAACATGGGGCAAGGCTTCGCGCAATAATGCCACCCCTTCAGTCAGGTGATAGCCACGCGCAAACCAATAATCGGGCAAAATTTTTGCCAATTGGGCGATATACGCAATCCGCGCCTCATGTGATAAGCCATCGAACATCCACAAATTATGATATTCACGGTCAATGGCGCTTAATTGGTCATGGGTGGGCAGATTTGCCCGATAGAGCGCATCTATCCACTCGCTATAATAGCGGTGATATGCCTCGCGGATGCTGGTCAAATGCCCCGCTTCATCGGCTTTTTGGGCGGTAAAACGGCGCAATAATTCGTGGAGGGCATAGCGGTCATCGCCAGCCGATAGCAACAACGATTTTGTGACCATTTCGGATAATAAGTGTAGCGTTGCACCCGCCACCACTGTCGCGGCGCGGTCATCAAAATGACTGGGGAAAACCGATAGCGCCATCATCACGGTTTGTTGGGCGGGTGTGAGCATATCCCATGTGGAATAGAGCAGGGCGTTAATGCCCCGATGCCGTTCTGGTAAATCGCGCCGATGCGTTGTGAGAAAATCCAGACTATCGTGCATCCGCGCCCGAATATCCTCTGGTGATAAAAATTGTGACCAACTGGCGGCTATCACAATCCCCAGTGGCAAACCATCCACCAGCGCACAAATATCGCGCACCGCTTGATGATGATTTATCAGCGAAAAATTGGGCATGACCTGTTCTGCCGTCACCGCAAATAAGTGCATGGCGGGATTTTTTTCTGGAATATCGTGATAGGGCAGTCCATTTAGGGGGATAATATGCTCCCCCGTGATTGCCAATTGTTCCCGACTGGTGACTAAACACTGAATGAAGGGGCATCCCGCCAGCATATTGGCAATATCCACCGCCGCCGATAGCACTTGCTCAAAATTGTCTAATATCAATAAGCAATGTCGTTTTTTGAGATGGGATATGACCGTTTGTAGGGGAGTGCGTGTTTCGTCGTGGTGGCTAATTTGGAGCGCGTTCATCACTGCCCCTAATACAAATTCCCCGCCTGTGAGGGCATCTAATGGCACAAAAAACACACCATCGGCATAATCTTCCATCCGAGAACGGGCGATATGCTTGGCGAGTTGCGTTTTTCCGACCCCGCCAATGCCCAAAATTGTCACCAAACGACAATCGGGGTCATCCAATTTGGTCATCACCTGTTCGATGACGGCATCAACCGCCACATATTGCCCCACAATGGCGGGGAGCGTGGCGGTGATGGTGGGCGGTGATATGACCTGAAAACGGTGCAATTTGATTTGTTGATACAGCGTCACCGATTCGGCTTCTGGCTCGATATCGAGTTCATCGGCGAGTATCTTTGTCAATTGCACATAGACCTGCAAGGCGCTGGTGCGATTATTGGCGGAGGCGTATAGCATCATCAACAGCCGATATGCCCCCTCATAAAATGGCTCTATGGCAATCAAGCGCCTGCCGTGTTCAATGCCGATGGGGTAGCGTTTGCGCTTGAGCGAGGTGGTCATCGCCAAAAATAGCGCATTGGTCATCATCGTCCGCAGGCGGTCACGCTCACCAAACAGCCATGTTTCCAGTTCTGGCGCATTTTCTGTCTTGAGACTGAGCAAAAAATCGCCCTTATACAGCACCAACGCATCCTCTAATACCTGTTGCAATTTGCGCGGGGAGCTAGGACGACTATTGAGCCGATTGGCGGTGTTGATGTGGCGCTCAAACTCCCACACATCAAAAAAAATATCGTCTATGCGGGTGATGGCGATGCTTTGGCGGGTGATAATCAGATACTCGCCGACCTGTTTTTGTAGGCTAGATAACACTGTCCGCAAATTTTTGAGGGCTTGCTCGGTCGTCGTCTCTGACCAAAATAATGCCGCCAGCGTCTCACGCGGGTGTTCATAGGGGTGACACGCCAAATAAATAAACAGTGCTACGGTCTTTTGTGATACAAACCCGTCTAGGGTCTGTCCATCGCGTTGCAAGCTGAGTGTTCCAAGTGTATAGAGATGTAAACTAGGCATAAGGGTGATTAATAATATCCTATCTGAATAGGGCTATTATAACACTTCCGCCAATTTTCGTCATTTATCCCTGTCTCAATGACAACAACGGCAGTTTGACCTCTAACGGCAGTTTGTCATATACTTGGGATAGGGCAAATCGCCTGTTGAATCATGACGGCATTGATTATGCTTATGATGGACTTGGAAATCGCTTGACACAACACAACGGCACAGACTTAACCGAATACCTGATTGACCAGCAACCGGGTTTGGCTGTCGTCTTGCGCCAAAAAATAGGTTCGCAGAACACGCATTATGCAAACCGATTTTAGGCATACGGTTTTATCGCCAAATTGCCTAGCATCGGGGTCATATCTTTGAGGTTGTGGGTATCTACAATACCTATTATGATTTCGTATCCCAGGTGATATTATGTTTCATCGCCTGTTCTTGGCGGATGGTTTTTACCCATTCTACGGGATCTTCAATTTCTGGGTGATCGAGTTCAATCGGACCGATTTCATCGAGCAAGCGCAGTAAATTCTTGCCCCAATGTTTTTCAGATGGGGTAGGGGGGTAATCGGTATTTAGTTCATGCTCAACCGATGATGCGACCTGCTCAATGAGTTGCAGGCGTTCTTTGGGATTGAGCCGAAGCGCGAGTGAGAGTGCTTCTTGTAGTAAGGGACTCATGGGGAATATACCTCACCTAACGAATAATCTACTTTGACTCATTATAGCACAAAATAGTGATGATGAAAAAAGGGTCTATAACGGCTCATAATCTGTTTTAACGGGTATTAAAGCGTTATAGTAGGTACTTAGAAGGAGACTTCTATGGCAATCGTGGCGAAATTAACAGCAATGATGTCGATGCTCAAGAAATTGCTATCCTCCCCATGCTTTTGCTGCAAGCCTGCTTAGTCTATGTCAAAAGTATCCGCAACTTCTTGAACAGTGAGATTAGGATCTCTCAACATAGCTCTTGCTTTCGCTACATCTTTTAGGGATAAAGATCGGGGTCTTCCGCCTACTCGACCTCGAGCCTTTGCAGATAGCAAGCCAGCTAGAGTTCTTTCCTTAATAATGCAACGTTCAAACTCAGCTAATGCGCCAAACAGATGGAACACCAGCTTACTACTTGGTGAAGTTGTATCAATATTTTCTGTAAGAGACCGGAATCCAATTCCTTCCTTTTCTAAATCCTCGACTGTTTCAATGAGTTGCTTGAGGGATTGCGCTAGGGCGTGTTGACATTTTCCTGCTCGGTGTGCAGAAGGGAGCAGAGGGGTTGGTGGATGTGACCAAGCGGTTGCCGTTCCCATACGAGATTGATGACAAGTTGGCGGGTGCCATTGCCAGTGGGATAGGGCGATACCTGACCGAAATTGGGTTCACCCCGCCGACATCCCACGCCGACCCACTACCCGGTAGTGTGCCGTTGGGTGGATAAATGCGAAAAACCAGGGAGTCCCATAGTGGCGACTCCCTGGTTGCTTAGTATCTAATTAGGGTGCCTGATACACCGCAGAGCCATCTGGCGCATCGTTATTTTTGATAGTCACCCCATCCACTTCCATGTTACCCACATTGTAAATCGCACCAGCGTTCTAGCTATGGCTACTTGGATGCACAGGATATCAAACCTCGCGCAATATCCTCACATGGGCGCTGGATGCCATACATGCAGGGCGAATGAGAGAAGTCACTCATCCACCCCTATACTCCCTGTTGCCTAAACCTCACTGTTGTGTTTGATAAACTGCACCAATTCATCAATGTGGGTGAATGCCAACCCTGTGACGGTATCTGCCGCGCCATAATACACAGCGATGCGCCCCGTTTCGGGGTCATGGAGCGACGCACACGGGAACACCACATTGGGGACATCGCCCACACATTCATATAACGTCTGGGGAGACATCAAATAGGGGGCGGCGCGATACATCACCTTCCACGGTTGGTCTAGGTCGAGCAATGCCGCCCCCATGCTATACACATAGCCATTGCACGAGGTCAACACGCCGTGATAAATCAGCAACCAGCCTTCACTCGTCTCCACAGGGATGGGACCCGCGCCGATTTTCGTGCTTTCCCAACGCCAACTCTTGGGTTTCATCACAAACCGATGATTGCCCCAATGCACCATATCGGGGCTTTCGCTATAAAAAATATCGCCAAATGGGGTATGCCCGTTATCACTTGGACGGCTAAACATGGCATATTTGCCGTTGATTTTACGCGGGAATAGCACGCCATTGCGGTTATGAGGCAAAAATGCGTTTTCTAAAAAGTGAAATTCCTTAAAATCGAAGGTGTAACCGATGCCGATGGTCGGACCATGATAGCCATTGCACCATGTCACATAATAGCGGTCTTCTAGCCATACCACACGCGGGTCGTAGCGATGCACAAATTCGCCCAATTCGGGGTCGCTAAAATGCCAGTTGATAGGCTCTGGGTCAATGTTCCAATTCACGCCATCGGCGCTATGACCGACGTGCAAATTCATGGTACGGCGCGTATCATCTATGCGGAAAACACCCGCAAACGCGCCATTAAACGGGACAGCCGCGCTGTTAAATATGCTATTTGAGGTGGGTGTTGCATCGCGTTTGATGACGGGGTTGCCACTATAGCGCCACATTGTTGTGTTGATGTTGCTCGGACGGTCTTCCCAAGGAATGTTTGGTAAAGGGTCGCCAACCATCGTTACAGCCGGTTTCACACGCAATATTTGTTCCATGAGCGTTACTCCTATTGATGTTCACTGTAAGGTAAATCCAAATTGCTTGGTGCAATCCTCACCCCTAAATCCCCTCTCCAGTCTGTAGAGGAGACTTAAACCCACCTATAAAACGGTTGTCTCTCCCTCTCCAATTTGGAGAGGGGGCAGGGGGGTGAGGTAAAAAAAGGCGGATTTTGCCCTAATCCAAAAAAACTGCGACCAGCAATTTGGTCAAAATAAACAAATTTGTGTCCCGAAAGCGCGATTTATCTCATCATTTGCTTGACAAACCGTCTCATATAGTTTAACATCAAATTAGTTTGCGAACAAGTTCGATTTTGTTCGGAAAACACACATAGGAACACACGAATAGGTAGAATTAGATTTATGGGAAAAAAACCAACTTTACGAGATATAGCCATTCATGCCGATGTCGCACTCAGCACAGTATCTGAAACACTGAATAACAAACCCGGTGTTTCTGCCGAGATGCGTCAGCGAGTATTGATGGCGGCAACCGAGTTGGGGTATCGCTCAAAAATCACGATTGACCATCCTATGGCGACAGATGTGAAAACGGTTGGCTTATTGACCAAACGTTTTAGAGGTGATGCCCTCATTATCAACCCCTTCTATTCCTATATCATTGCGGGTGCAGAACGCGAGTGTTCGCGCAATAACATCAGCTTGATGTATGCCAATATAGATGTGGATGAACATAACCGTCCCTTGTCATTGCCATCTATGTTATTGGATGAGCGTATTGACGGGGTGATTGTGGTTGGGGCGTTATTAGAAGAAACGATTGACCATATCAGCAACCGCACCAAGCAAAATGTCGTGTTGGTGGATGCCTATACGTCCATTGGGAATGAGTTCGATAGTGTCTTGATTGATAATGTGAATGGTGCAATGAAGGCGGTGGGGTATCTCATCGCTCATGGGCATCGGCACATTGGCTTAGTTGGTAGTCATCCCACATGCTATCCGAGTATTTTGGAGCGCCGTGTTGGATATTTGACCGCCATAGCCCAACATCACTTAGAACCATTCATTGAAGATAGCACCCTTGACCGCCTAGACGCTTATCGTTCAACCAAACGCTTATTAACTCGTGTCCCGAAAATCACGGCGATTTTTGCGTGTAATGATGAGGTCGCTATGGGCGTGTTTGATGCGGTGCAAGACATGGGGCTTTCTGTGCCGAATGATATATCAATTATTGGATTTGATGATATTGACCTTGTGCAGGAGCTAAAACCGGCTTTGACAACGATGCACGTTGATAAAGTCTTGATGGGTGTAATGGCTGTGCGTCATCTGGTGGATAGGGCAACCAATCCCAACCGCACACCACTAAAAACATTGGTTAACACGCAATTAATTGAGAGGGAATCGGTTAAGACGATTACTACGCCATAGGGGAGCGAAAAACACACGAAAAAATTGTCTTGTTTGTACTGTCGCCAAACAACCACAAACAGCCACTATTTCGGCGTTTTCACACCCACCTACAACATCGTTCTAATTACTATTTTAGGAGCATTTCCATGAAACGCAAGTCAATATTCATGCTTTTCTCACTTTTGGCATTACTTTTGACCTTTAGCTTGAACATTTATGCACAAGAGGGTATCACCATCACCGTTTGGGCGACTGGCTCTGAAGATGAAGCACTCGTCTTGCAAGCCGCCGCCGATTTATACACCGCATCGGTTGAAGGCGTGACCATCGTTGTAGAACCCATTAGCTGGGATGATGGTTATACCCGCGTCCTCGCCGCCGCCACCTCACAAGACGGACCCGATATTATCACGGGTGGGCTTTCTTGGGGAATCAGCTTTGGGGCATTGGGTGGCATGGTAGACCTTGCCGCCGCCTATCCAGAAGCAGTCGCCGCCATTAGCGAAGTCGCACATCCCGGTGTCTGGGAATCTATCGTATCACTCGATGACGAAGTGTTCGGTGTCCCCCTCGACCTCACCACCTATTTGACCTACTATCGCCCCGATTTACTCGCAGAATTGGGCTTAGATGGCGCTCCAGAAACATGGGAAGAACTGACCATGTATGCCGATACCATCCGCGAAGCCAATGGTGGCGAAGGTGGCTTTGCTATTCAATGGGGCAACACCCAATGGCTGAGTTTTGCCAACTATTTGTGGCAAGCTGGTGGCGATTTTTATGATGAAGAATGTTCAGCCTCGACCATCAACAGCGAAGAAGGCGTGATGGCGCTCGAATTTTATGCCTCTTTGTATAAAGAACATGGCTTCCCAACCGATGGCTGGCCCGCATTAGAAGCAGGCTTGAATGATGGCTTGTATCCCATTGGGATGACGGGCAACTGGGTTTTGGGCGGATTTGATATTCAATACCCCGACCTCGCAGGCAAATGGGAAGTATCCGTCGCCGCCGCAGGTCCAAGCGGTAAATCTACCGTGTTCATCGGTGGTCGTATCATCGGCGTGATGTCGTATTCTGCCAATGTTGATGCCGCCTTCGATTTTATCAACTTCCTCTATACACCAGAAGCCGTCGAAACCATCACCACCGTCGCCGCCAGCAAGAGCATTTTCTGGATTCCCGGTTTGGCGGAATTTGCGGGTACGGATATCTATGGCGCAACCGTGAACGAAGTCGTGCAAGCGCAATTGGATGATGCACAAGGTCCTCCAAACTGCCCAGGCTGGGAAGAAGCCGCCACCGAAGTCCAACGCCTCATCGAAACCACCATCTATGAAGATGCCGATGCCCAAGATGTGTTGGACGAAGCCGCCGATATTATGGACGAATTGCTCGGACTATAAAAAGCAAAAGCGCCCCTCATATAACCTCACCGCGTAAGGGCGCAACATGTTGCGCCCCTACATCTTACCTACAATGTGGAGAGGGGCTTGTATGGATGTGCTTCTGCACGTCCCCTATATTGCAACTTAAAAAACTAACCTCACCGCGTAAGGGCTTGCCATGGCAAGCCCCTACATCCCACCCATAACGTGATTTTCACCCCCTTTCTCCATGCAATGGGGAAAGGGGGCAGGGGGGATAGGGGAGGGGTTAGAAAGCCCCAATGCCCAGCCTTTAGAAAGGACTTTGTGAGATGACAACCCGTATTGACACCCCACCAGAAAAAATCCCTTTATCCGCGCTTGGGTCTGGTGCATCTGCTTTTCCGATAAGCAACAAAAAGACCATTTTCCAGCGAATTTGGGAAGCGCGGACATCCTATATTCTGTTACTCCCATTTATTATTTTGTTTTCGACCTTTATTTTGCTCCCTGTGGGCATATCGGGCTATCTGAGCCTGACCGATTATCGCGGTAGCCCCACCAAGGGACCCGAATATGTCGGATTTGAGAATTTTCAGGACTTGCTTGGGTTACAAATCGCCCGCCAAACACAAGCCACCGATGAAGATACGGGCGAATTGTTATTTGAATGTGGCGAAGAAGAAGATGTCCTCGCCTCTGCCGTGAGTGGATTCACCAGCACAGGGATTGCCTGTGTGCCACAATATACCCGTTCCCGCGACCTATTAGAAAAAGGCTATGGCGATATTGGTGTTGTGGAAGTGAGTGAAGGCAATCGGTTTATCATCGGCGCAACCGATAAACGGTTTTGGAAAGCGATGGTGAACACCATCACCTATGTGATGTGGGTTGTGCCGTTGGGTGTGGTGTTGGGGTTATCGTTGGCGCTCATTTTGCAAAAAAATACGCTTATCAATTTAATTTTTCGGATTATTTTTTTCCTGCCATCGGTCACATCCACGATTGCGATTGCGGTGGTCTGGCGATGGATTTTTAACAGCGAAAATTATGGACTCATCAACGGATATATCGAGAATAATATCACCTTTTTAGCCGACCAAAATTGGACGATGCCCATTTTGGTGCTGATGGCGGTATGGGGTGGCATGGGTTACACCATGATTTTATTCTTGGCGGGGTTGCAATCTATCCCTGCCTCGTTGTATGAAGCGGCGCAAATTGATGGGGCGACACCGTTCAAAAGCCTGATGTATATCACCATCCCCCTCTTGCGCCCGACCTTACTCTATGTGGTGGTCACAGGCACTATCACCGCCTTTCAGGTGTTCGATTCGGTTTATGTGGTGTTTCGCAGTGTGGAGCGCATTGGCGGTGTGCTGGATTCTGGTCTGACGGTGGTGCCATATCTGTATGATACGGGCTTTGGCGATACCTTCCAGATGGGTGATGCGTCTGCCATCGCATGGGTGCTATTTGCCATCATCTTTTTATTGACGATGGTCAATTTGCGTCTTGGGCGCGTGGAGACATCGTATTGATAGGAAAATCTTAAACATCAACCTCACCCCTAAATCCCCTCTCCAGTCTGGCGTTCAGGGGCGGACAGGATAATTGAGGAAATTGCACCTTAACAACTGAATAGAAGATATGGCATGGTTATTCAAAGTTTAGCGAACAAAAAATAACCATACCCATATCTATGAACCCATTATACCAAGCGATTTCCGATTT
>JANRKU010000178.1:0-18701 GCA_033763335.1 bacterium | reverse complement strand
AGGTGATTATGCGCGTGCCGTTGAAGTCGGTGCGACATTGCTTGAAATGTACCCTGATGATACAACCGCATTATATGAATTGGCGGATAGTTATCGGCTGACAGGTGATTGCGAAAACGCGCAGGCAATCGTAGATGTGGCGGTCGTGTCGTTCCCCGATGATGCCCGTTTTGCCGATGTTGCGGCGGGGTGTAATGGCGAGACCAGCCAAGCAACCCCCTTTGAATGTGACCCGAATACCGATTTTGAGGCGACCATCACTGATTTGAATGGCGATTGGGCGCAGATTTTGCCTGTGGCGCAATGCTGGGTACAATCACAACCCGATAATGGAGAAGCCAATATCACATTAGGCGATGCCTATTGGTCTGTTGGCGAGGTTGAAAAATCCCTAGAAGCGTATCAACAAGCCTTAGCCTTAGCGCCAGAGGATGTGTATTTATTGACCTCTGTTGCAGATGCGTATAACGCTCTGGGTGATTATGATGCGTGTTTGGAAAATGTCAATTATTCCTTAGAACTTGACCCGCAAAATAATTACACCTTAGCAGTAGCGACACGCTGTTCGTATGGAGCAGGTGATTATGCGCGTGCCGTTGAAATCGGTGCGACATTGCTTGAACTGTATCCCGGTGATACAAACGCATTATATGAATTGGCGGATAGCTACCGTTTGACGGGCGATTGCAACAATGCGCTGGCAATTGTAGAATCGGCTTCGGTTTTGCTACCCGATGACACGCGCTTTGCCGATATTGAGGCGGGATGCACCAACCAAACACTTGGCGCAGACTGTGACCCTAATACCGATTATCAGGCGTTATATGCCACAGACATGAGTGATTTGCCCTATGAAGAAGCCCGTAACATCCTTTTGTGTGCCATTCAAGCCGACCCCGCTAATCGCCAATTTCTATTAGACCTCATGCAATTAGATTATGGGCAAGGAAATCCTGAGAGTGCGTTGCTATATGGTTCGATGTTGCTGGAACAAAACCCCTCTGATTTTATAGCCATATCATTTTTAGCATGGGGATATGGTGTTACAGGTCAGACTTATGAGTGTTACCAACTGGCAAAACCGATGCTTAGTTTCTTATCAGAACCGATAGAGCCAGAATTTACAACAACAATTGACCACGTTGTTGTCATGCTAAAGTGTGCTTATGTGATTGGGGATATTGATTTAATCGTCCAATTAGCCAGCTTCGTCTCACGTCCCGAATCGGATGGCATATTAGCCTATGTACTCGCACGGCATATTGGAGCAGACCCACAATATGTCCTTGAACTGGCACAATCGGCGTATGATAAAGCGAATGAGCAGAATTTAGAGTCACCCTATCCGAGTGTGGGGCTGGCGTTTGCGCTGTTTGCCAATGGACGCGCAGATGAAGCGATTGCCATCATGAATGAAGGCGTGGATCGTTTCCCGACCAGTTATATGTATGCGATGCGGGCGGAACTGTATGCGATTATCTATTATAACCTAGACCCCGTAGATGCATATCTGGATAATTATTTTGCCGATATTCAAACCGCGCTCGAAATAGACCCCACTGACGCTTGGGGGTTGCTGGTGGCGGGTATGACAGGAGCGAATGATGCCGAAACCGTCGTCTCTTATGGCGAACAGGTCATGGCATTGTATCCGTATATTCGATGGGCATTTGGCGCGACTGTCACCAGTTATACCCTTCCAGAAGAATGTGAGGCGATGATTCGGTATATTGATACCTATCTGGTGTATTATCCCAATGATGAAGTCGCCTTATATTATCGCAATGACCCTGAACGGTGTGGCAATGTGACGATTGAAACGACCAGCGCCGAATGTGACCCGAATACCGATTTTGAGGCGACCATCGCCGATTTGAATGGTGATTTGGAACAAATTATCTCTGTAGCAACGTGTTGGGTACAATCACAACCCGATAACGTGGTGGCACACACCGTATTAGGCGATACCTATTGGTATGCGGGTGATTATGAGAATGCCTTACTCGCCTATCAAGCAGGGGTAGAACAGTTCCCGACCGATGTTTATTTACTAACATCAACGGCAGATACTTATTGGGGTATGGGTAATAATGAGCTGTGTTTGGAAAACGTCACTGTTGCCTTAGAAGTTGACCCACAATATGCTTATGCCCAAGAAATAGCGATGCACTGTTTATATAACTTGGGCGATTATGCCCGTGTGATTGAAATCGGCACGATATGGCGTGACTTGTATCCCGATTTTACCTCTTCATTATTTGACTTGGCGGATAGTTATCGGCTGACGGGGGATTGCGAAAATGCACTGGTAATCGTAGAAGATGCCAAAACCCTGGTCCCAGACGATACCCGTTTTGCTGATATTGAAGCCGAATGTGGCGGATAATGTGAAAATTTGAGGGCTAAGAAAAAAAATAGCCTGTATCTACAGGCTATTTTTTTATTGTTTGTTAGTTCAGTGTTGGTTCTGCCTGATTTTCATCGGCATTTTCCATCAGCAGTTCACCTTTATCATCCACCGTGAGGCGAATCATGCTGGCGAGGGTGAATTTTCCACCCAAGATACCATCAGAGAGGGCATCTTCCACCTCATTTTGGATGAGGCGGCGTAATGGACGTGCGCCATATTCAGGGTCATAGCCTTTGGTGGCAATCCATGTACGGGCTTCTTCGGTCACTTCGAGCGTGATGGCATGTTCAATCAGGCGGTTGCCCACTTTGATGAGTTCCAAGTCCACAATTTGTTTAATTTCTTCTTGTGTCAATGGACGGAACACGATAGTGGCATCCACACGATTGAGGAACTCTGGACGGAAGGCACGGCGTAATTGCTCATTGACCTTTTTCTTGAGTTCTTCATAGGTTTGGCGCTCTTCTGCGGTGGCATCTGTTGGCAAGCTAAAGCCCAAATTTGCCCCGCGTTTGATGGTATCTGCACCGATATTGCTCGTCATGACGATAAGCGCATTACGGAAATCCACACGTCTGCCCCGCGCATCGGTCAATTGACCTTCTTCCATGATTTGGAGGAGCATATTGAAGGCTTCTGGATGTGCCTTTTCGATTTCATCGAATACCACAATGCTATAGGGACGACGGCGGATGGCTTCGGTCAATTGACCTGCATCTTCATAACCCACATAACCCGGAGGCGCACCAACCAACCGCGCAATCGAATGGCGTTCCATAAATTCACTCATATCGAGTTGAATGAGCGCATCTTCACTGCCAAACATGAATTCTGCCAGTGTCTTGGTCAATTCGGTCTTACCAACACCCGTTGGTCCCAAGAACATGAATGAGCCAATCGGACGGCGTGGGTCTTTTAGCCCTGCACGCGCACGGCGTACTGCTTTGCTGATGGCGCTGATGGCTTCGTGTTGCCCAATAATCCGCTTGTGGAGGGCGTTTTCCATCTCCATCAATTTGGCTGTTTCTTCGCCTGCAATCCGCATGACGGGGATACCAGTCCACATTGCCACGACTTCGGCAATATCATCGCCTGTGAGTCGGGGTTGGTTGGTTTCCTCATTCCAATTGGATTTGAGGTCGGTGAGGATGTTATTCAGGGTTTCGCGCCGTTCACGTAATTCGATGGCGCGTTCTGAATTTTGCTCTTCTTCGGTGAGCAAGCTAATTTCATCTTCAATATCGGCTAAATCAAGTTCCATACGGCGCACTTGGGCGGCTTCTGGGCTTTTATACATCCGCAGACGGGCGGCAGATTCGTCAATGAGGTCAATGGCTTTATCTGGCAAGAAACGGTCTGGGATATAGCGTGCCGACAGATGAGAGGCTTGTTCAATGGCTTCGTCTGTGATTTCGACATTGTGATGTTCTTGATAGGGGATTTTAATCCCTTGCAAAATTTCGATGGTTTCTTCGATAGATGGTTCTTCCACCAAAATTTGTTGGAAACGTCGCTCTAGGGCGGCATCGCTTTCGATGTGCTTGCGATATTCATCCAATGTGGTCGCGCCGATACATTGCAATTCCCCGCGTGCCAATGCTGGCTTGAGGATATTGGCGGCATCCACACTGCTACCCGCCGAGCCTGCGCCCACGAGCATGTGTACTTCGTCTATGAACAAAATAGCATCTGATGACTTGAGTTCTTCAATCACGCGCTTGAGGCGTTCTTCAAATTGCCCACGATACATGGTGCCTGCGACCAAAGACCCAACATCCAATTGCAAAACGCGCTTGTTCATCAGGGGTTTGGGGACATCGCCAGCGATAATCCGTTGTGCCAGTCCTTCGACAATGGCGGTTTTACCGACACCCGGTTCCCCAATGAGGGCAGGGTTGTTTTTTCTGCGCCGTGATAATACTTGAATCACGCGCTCGATTTCGGTTTCGCGCCCAACAACGGGGTCGAGTTTATTCTCTTTTGCCAGCTCTGTTAAATCGGTTGCGAGTTGGTCAACCAGAGGGGTTTTTTCGTTGCTACGCCGTTTTTGGGGCGGTTGTTGCGGTGTTTTTTCTTCGGTATTGCTTTGGGGTTGCATAGGGCTTTCTTGAAGCACACGGCGGGTTTGCCGACGCACTTCTTCTGGGCTAATACCAAGACGTTTTAGGACATCAATGGCAACCCCTTCTTGTTGACGGACTAAGCCCAATAATAAGTGTTCTGTGCCGATATAGTGATGCCCCATACGGCGGGCTTCATCTACTGCGAGTTCTAGCACCTTCTTTGTCCCTGGGGACAAATCGAGTTGTGTGGGTGAGGTACGTGTGGAGGCGCGGGTGAGGCGCTCTACCAATTCTTCTACACGGCGGGGTTCTAAGCCCAAATCACGCAGAACTCGTCCTGCCACACCACCTTCTTCACGCATCAGTCCAAGTAACAAATGCTCTGTGCCGATGTAGTTATGATTAAGCCGTTCCGCTTCTTCTTGAGCCAGACCCAAAACGCGCCGCGCCCGTTGTGTAAACCGTTCCATTTTATTCGCCACGGTCATTGCCCTCCGTTGGCACTCTAAACTTACTTATCCATTATTCCGATTTTTAGCGATTACAGAATCAAGTTATAGATAATTCCATTATAGCAGAGGTTTTTATCCCATAACATTCTAGTATAGCCCCTATTTATTAGAAATCTGCCAGTATTTTTCATCTAAAGGGGTTTGGGTTTTGTTACATGGCACATAAAGGCTCATGGACGTTGAATAATGCCCATTAATTGTGCATATTGCGGGCTATCGTTGCGGATGGCGACCCCCATGGGCAGGCGAATTTGCCCTGCGGTGAAATAGGTGTAATCGCGTATAAAATTGGGATGGGTGACGATTGCCTCTATCATCTCGATATAATCGGGATAGGGCAAATAGAGCAAATCGGGGCGGTAGTCATTGAGCAACATATCAGCAGAAAATCCTTCTAATGCAAAACGGGTGTCATTGAGTCCCGCAAGGTCAATCACGCGCCACGAAGCATTTGCCACTGCCACCGCACCGACTTCTGTGGTGGCAACCGTAATGGTATCTACATCGGCAAATTGCGCTAATTTATACCAACGGGCATCATGGGGCGGATAATAGGTGTTTTCGTGTTGATATAAAAACCGATAGGCTTCATAGAGGGTGTTGGATAAGGTGATTGTGCTGATGATGACCACCCCAAAAATGAGCGCGAGGCGCACATTGCCAGCGATAAAACGCCACACGAGGGGGAGTTGCAAAATGTTCCAAATGCGTTCTGTGAGCGATGATGCCCCAAGATATGCCAGCCAGATGATGATGGGCAGGGTGGGATAATAAAAGCGTTGATATTCGGGCATGATTTGGGTCACAAATAGCGCATAGTAGCCGATATAACCCATCATCCCCACAATCAACCCCATCTCAACCGCGCCAATCCGTTTGATGAAGGCTTTATGGTTGCCAATCAATCCCGCCACAATCAACACTATCAAATAGCGATTGCTATACAGATAAGTCGCCAATTGGTCAATGCTCACCGCCACATACTGATTTGCCAAGTAGCCATCGGCAACACCGCCACTTTTGGCAAAAAATGGCAATGGCAATGCCACGCCAAAATAAAGGCGTGCCACAAGGAGTTGTATCCCCAATACGATGAGGGTCGTTATGCCCATCAATAACGCCAGACGGCGGTTTTTATCTGTTTTGGCAAAGATAAAAAAGGCGAGTGGCACACATGCCGTAAACAGCATCACATCGGGGCGGATAGCAAAGCCAAATCCGCCGATAACCCCCACTAGCACATAAATCCAAGTCTTGGGGGTATTTTTTGCCCAATGAGCGAGGGCGATATACCCTGTGACATACAGCAGGACGGTTGTTGTCCCCATGCCACTGGTGAAATGGTGCAATAAATTGGCATGGGTGCTGATGCCGAGCATGAGCAAAAATATCACCACCAACGAGCGCGGGATATTTTTGCGATTATCAGACATAAAAACCGCTATGCCAAGCAATACCACGCCCCAAAATGCCCATAACACGCCATATTGTGCGCTGGTGTTTTGCACCAATGTCACAGCATTTGTCGTTGCACCACTGATGTCATAAGCGTAGACCAATGCGCCATAGACCAATTCTGTCATACCGAATACAGGCGATTCACCCACATTCCATGACCATGTGCCTGTCTCATTCAAGTTATGAGAATAACGGGCAAACATGAGGGCATCATCCCAGACAGTTGGCTTATCACCCAAAAAGCGGGCTGATGTGATGAGTATCGCGCCGATGAGGATAAATAGTCCCACAACGCTCATCCCGCCCAAAATCTGCCATAGGGCGGTGATATTTTTTATTTCCACCACAAAAAAGCTGACGATAATGCCCATGATGAGCAAGCATATCGCCAAAAAGATGGGGTCATAAAGCAATACCCGCACCTTAAAATCGTAGGTGATGGCTGTGTCATCGGGCAATTCAACGCGCAGGCGGGTGAATACCCCATTGGGGGCGGGCAGATTGCACAAGGTTTGTGATTCAGGCGCGGCAACACCTGCATCATTGAGATAGATGCCCCGTGTGTTGCTCATATCCCATTCTGCTTGTAGGCATTGGGTCGGAATGAGCAGGGTGTCATTTTCTAGCATAAAAGAAATGCGCGTTTCACCCAGTTGTGGCGTGTTGGGGATGACCGTATCGAGTGAGAGTGGGGTGGGGCGTAGATATTGGGTATAGAGTAATCCAATGAGGATGACCAAAAAGCCAATGCGTAAAAAATTTTTTTGGGATGAAGAAAGTGTCATGAGGAGATATATGTGGGCAGGCAGGAATGTGATGAACCGCGTTCATCACATTCCCGCCGATGCTTATTGACCAGACATATAGCGTTGTAAGTCGCGGTCTAACCATTCTGGCGAGTTGACTCGCTTGAGGCTCAATCCGAGACGACGATTTTTCACATCAATTTTGACGACACGCAGGTCGAGTTGGTCGCCTTCTTTGACCACTTCTTTGGGGTGCATCACACGTTTGTCAGACAGTTCAGAAATGTGGATGAGACCTTCAATATCCTCTGCATCTACCAAACGGGCAAATGCGCCAAATTTGGTCATTTTGGTGACGGTGGCTTTGACCAAATCACCGACTTGGTAGGTGGTCGCCACATCATCCCATGGGTCGGCTTCTTGGCGTTTGATACTCAAGCCAATGCGCCGACGTTCACGGTCTACACTAATCACTTCCACCTTCACCGTTTGCCCAATTTTGAGGGCTTCTTTGGGGTGGGTGACGTGCTTCCATGAAATTTCTGTTAAGTGAACGAGACCTTCTGCGCCACCAACGTCCACAAACGCGCCAAAATCTTCAAGGCTCACGACGCGCCCATTGGCAATAATTTGTCCAACGGTCAACTCGTCAATGAGGGTTTCTTTTCTGCGTTCACGACGTTCACGGGCGGCAGTACGTTCTGATAAGATAAGGCGGTTACGGCTACGGTCTACTTCCATCACCTTGATGACGATGGGTTCATTGACCATTTTGGCGTAACGGTCTTCCATTGTGCCTTCGCCATTTTCCAAAAGGCGTTTGCGGTCATCGCTAATTTGGCTTTGTGGGATAAACCCGCGTAGCCGTCCAAAGCGCACAATGAGTCCGCCTTTGTTATAGCCAGCGACATTGGCTTCGTAGGGGTCTTGTGATTTATGGAAGGTCTCTGCCCGTTGCCAGTCGAGTTCTTCGATAGCGCGATTCACAGACAGGATGATTGTCCCTTCATGTGAATGGGGGTTGACCACATAGACGGCAATGGTTTTGCCTTCGGTGAGTTCTTCCAAACTTTGGCGGGTCATGCGCTCTAATTCACGACCGGGAATCATACCCACAGCACCTTCACCCAAATCTACGGTAACGGCGGTTGGTGATGAACTGGTAATGACCCCTTCTGTCAAGTCGCCACGCTTAAAGCGTGTTGGCGTACCCTCTGAGGTGGGGGCGACATGAACTTCTTCGTGCGCCGACTCATCGCCAGCAGAAGGAACTTCTTCCTCAACTGCGCTTGGCGAAGATTCTTCCACAACTTCGGCAGACGGCATTTCTACTTCAACTGCGTTTGGTGTGGTATTTTCTGTCACTTCGGCAGAAGTGGTTAACACGTCTTCATCTTGTGGTGTTGATTCCATAGATGGCTGTTCCATATTTTTTTCGTCCATCCCTGATGTCTCTGAACTCATAGCAGAAACGATATATCATGAAAGGAAAGTTCCTTCTGATATATCTTCCTCCTTCCCGAAAATGGTATTTGGCAATTTTATTTACGTTTTTTAGCCATTTGGCTACAGAATATTCATTATACCCCTCATTATGTAAGATTGACAAGCGCACATTTGCCTAAAAAACTCTATTTTTGCCTTACAATCACTTTTGGGATTTTATGGCTTATTGCGCTATTATTGAGAAAACACACGTTAGTCACAGGATATTTTCCCTATGTCTGAATGGACAATTGGAACAGCCCTTAAAGAAGCAAAAAAGCAATTGGCGATAACATCCGATACCGCCTCACTCGATGCCCAACTGCTCTTGGCGCATGTGCTTGGGGTAGAACGGTCGCATGTAATTGCTTATTCAGAAGAACTCCTCACAGATGACCAGTTCAATGCCTATGTATCGCTCATCCAGCGCCGTGACCGTGGCGAGCCGTATGCCTATTTGGTGGGAGAACGCGACTTTTATGGGCGCAAATTCATCATCACGCCCGATGTCCTCATCCCACGCCCAGACACCGAACATCTCGTTGAACATGCCATTTTGATGGTAGAAGGTTTTTATAAATACCCCTCACAAGTGAAAGCCATTGATATTGGCACAGGTAGCGGTGCAATCGCTATCAGCTTTGCCTTGCGCTTCCCAGAAGCAACGGTATATGCCAGTGATATTAGTCCCAAAGCCCTCGCCGTTGCCAAACGCAATGCGGCATTACATGGGGCGACCAATATCCAATTTTTAGAAGGGAGTCTATTAGAGCCTATCCGCGACAACAACCTCAAAGTAGACCTCATTCTGGCGAATTTGCCCTATATCCCCACAGGCGACTTGCCCCGCTTGTCGGTGAGCAAGTTTGAGCCACGACTCGCGCTGGATGGGGGTGATGATGGATTGGAATATTTTGACCAACTCTTTATGCAAGTGCGCGAAGTTGGGATTCCGCCTATTCGTCTGTTTTTGGAGGTCGGGTCTGGGCAAAGCCAAGATGTCATCAATTTGGCATCACAGTATCTTGAGGTCATCCTCAAAGAGGTCATCCACGATTATGCAGGGCATGACCGTGTGGTACGGTTATCGGTAAAATAGCGACAATAAGGACAATTCATGCGCGACCAATTTTTGATTCACCCCGATGTTGTTTTTTTGAATCATGGCTCATTCGGTGCTTGCCCGTTGCCCGTCTTTGAGGTGTATCAGGCATGGCAACGAGAACTCGAAGCACAACCTGTCGAATTTATGGGACGGCGTGCCGATAAATTATTGGATGAAGCCCGTGTCGCATTGGGCGAGTTTCTGCACTGTCATCCCGATGATGTGGTATATGTCACCAATGCAAGTGTCGGGATGAACACCATTGCGCGGTCAATTCCACTCAAAGCAGGGGATGAAATCCTCGCCACTGACCATGAATATGGCGCAGTAGATTTGCTTTGGGAATTTATTGTAGAAAAAACGGGCGCGACCTATATCCGCCAACCCATGCCATTGCCATTTACCACCCCAGAAGCCTTTATCGAGCGTTTTTGGAGTGCTGTCACACCGCGCACACGGGTTATTTCGATTAGCCACCTCACATCACCCACCGCGCTCATTTTTCCCCTCGCAGAAATTATCAAACGGGCGCGGAAAGCAGGCATTTATACCGTGATTGATGGCGCACATGCACCCGGTCAATTGCCCCTCAATCTGACAGAACTCGACCCCGATTTTTATACAGGAAATTGCCATAAATGGATGTGTGCGCCAAAAGGGGTAGGCTTTTTATATGTCCGCCGTGAGTTACACGATATGATAGACCCATTGGTGGTCAGTTGGGGCTATCAACCCGCTACGGGTAAATCGGTAGGCGGGGGATTAATTTTATCATCAGCAACTACGCGCCTTGTCCAACAAAATCAATATCAAGCCACGCGGGATATATCGGCTTATTTGAGCGTCCCCGCCGCCATTGAATTCCAAAAACAACACAATTGGGGTGCAGAACGGCAACGCTGTCATCAATTGGCAGTGGAGACGCGCCAACGGATTGCCGACCTCACCGAAATGCACATCGTTGCACCAGAAGAATGGCTAGGGCAGATGTTTATTTCGCCCTTGCCCGATACCATAGACCCCAATGCCTTCAAACAACGCCTATATGATGAATTCAAAGTGGAAGCGCCGATTGTGGTATGGAATAAACAGCATTTTATCCGCATATCATTTCAGGGATATAACACCCAAGCCGATGCGGATGCGGTGGTGAATGCCTTAACCGTCATGTTGGGTTAATATGCGCCATCGCTGGATGTTGGTCATTGTCTTTTTAATCGGGTGGGCAATGCTCACCCGAAATTTAACCACGCCATGGTTTGGTCATCATGATGGCAATGGGGTATGGGTGAGCGCAGGGGTATTGAATTGGCATCGCTATGGGTTTGATACCTTGCGCGGGATGGTGATTATCAATTATGACCCCGCCACCCCCGCTACCTATTCATATTATCCCAACCATCCACCCCTTGCCGTATGGTCTATTGGGATGACCTCATTGCTGGCAGGTATTCAGTCCACAGAACTCATCGGCAGGTGGACAATGGCATGTTTTACGCTCATCAGCATGGCAGGGTTATATGTATTTACACGCCGATTGTTGAACGGCAAAATCGCGTTATATGCCAGCCTGATTTATATCCTCACCCCCATGATTGCCTATTATGGTCGAATGCCCAATCATGAAGCACCTGCACTTGCCTTTATTTTGCTATTTTCGGCGGTCATCCCCAAATATCTCATAGCACCCACATGGGCGCGGGTATGGCTACTATGCTTATTTGCATGGGGGGCAGTATGGACGGCATGGAGCGCCATATTGATTGTGGCGTGTGTTGGGTTGGTGGGATTATTTCTCGCCAAAACCACGCGCACCCGCTTGATGCTCATCGTTGTGGGGATGAGTGGGCTATTGGCGCTCATCGCTTTATTGGTCTATTACGAATGGGGTAGGGCAGGCGCTGTCAATTTGCTGATGGGGATGTTCACAGCACGGACAGATGCCACCAGTTCGTATCAAACAGGGTATGTGTTCACGATGGGCGATTTTATCCTCAAGCAAGTTGGCGAATTGCTATTATTTGCCACGCCTGCGGTGTGTATTTTGGGAATAATGGGGTTATGGGTGTTGTTTCGCAAGTCAGGTAATAATCCCCATGCAAAATGGCTCATCGGGGCGTTATTGATGGGCGGATTGGGCTATATCATCATCCTGCGTGACCCCGCTTTTAGTCACGATTTTCTCAAAATATTTCTCCTCCCGCCACTTGCCATCGGCACAAGCCTCATCATCACCCAATTTTCTCATCGGAGAGCGTTTCGCATGTGGGGGCGGGTATTAATCGGCGTATCTATTGCCATCGGGGCAGGGTGGTTTTTGACATTACATATTTTGGCATCATCCCAGACCCTGCCTTATGCTGTGGCAATAGCGATTGGCGAATCTACTATGCCCGAAGAACGGATTATGACCAATGTCAAAAATATGGCGGTGGGCGTAGATTTTTATGCGTTTCGGCGGATTGAACGGGGTGTTTTATGGGAAAATGTGCCGTTGGATGCCGTTTATTTGGCATGTGGTGATGATGCCGATGAAGCCCCTGCCCAATGGGTGCAAATGACTATCATTCAAGAATGTGTCTTATGGCGCTATTCGGGTTAAAATAGAGGCAGAGCAGTTTTATCAGGAAACAGGAAAAAAATTATGTCTGTTGACCAAAATAATCAAGCCCGTTTGTTGGGACTCTTGCGTGATGTGCGGGCAGAAGTCCAAAATTTACGCAATACCCTCATGGAAATTTTGAGTAAAGAGCCAATGGTTGATGTAGCCATGCGCTCCAGAGAAATTATCACGACACTACGGGCGCGTCAGCCCATTTATGACCGCAATGTCAGGCAAATTGCGACCCGTATCCGTGATTTGCGTGCCATGATGAATAGCGACTCGTTCTTATATAGTCGCTATGGGGATGATATCACCATCATCGAAAATTTTTGGGAACGTATGACCCTCAATTGGCCCCCCCCACCATCCAAAGACATCATCCCAGAAACGGGTGATAAAGACAAAGTAGTCATCAATCCCGATGAAGAAATTACCGTTGCCAATGCCATTTTGCGCTATGCAAAAGATGCCGTGACCGATATTGATAATATCATCTATCAAACCGCGCTTTTGACCATTCCAGAACGGCTCAATTTGCAATTGGAGCAAATTCGCATTGGGCAAGCACTCGATTTTCATGCCGCCTTTAAGGATGAAATCCCCAATGATAAGAGTCGGCAAAAGGTGTTGGATTATTTGGAGGCGCGTCCTATTCTCATCAAAAATGGCGTGATTGATAACGCGCAGGGGGTGGTTTTTCATGCCTCTGCCGATTATGCCCGTCGCCGTTTGAGTTACCTGTTCATCACTATCACCATTATGCTGGGGGCGTTGCTGGCGGTGAGCATTGGCGAATTAGGAAATTTACTCAGCCTCGCAGAATGGATAACTGTTCCTGGTGGCACACCCAATTTGCTCATCGCCTATTTGTTTATCATCATCGGTGCGGTGGTGCATATCGGCATAGATGGCATCAAACAAGCCCGTGGCAACGACCCCAAGCAAGCATTTTTAGCCATTGATGATTGGTTTACATGGATTCATATTCATGAACGGGGCATCATCATGGGGATTGTGTCGTTGTGGGTCGGCTTTTTGGGGTTGGTTTTCCTGACAGGGAGCGCCGATTGGCAAACGGCATTTTTGGTGGGTTATAGTCTCGATAGCTTTGTAGATATTTTCTTGCAACGCTTCAATACCAATATTTCATCAAAATCCAGCCGTGTGAAGGTTATATAAGGGTTGGTTATCTGTATAGTCCTGTATTAGGGGGTAAATGATATCTGAAATGGCAATGGGGTAGGTGATAGACACGCCCAAGCCATGTTATAATGCACATATCAGAAGGATGGATACACATGAGAAATTATTCGCTCAAAGAAGCGCAATCAAATTTAGCGCAATTAATAGCCGAAGCCCAAGAGGGCGAAACCATCATTATTTCGGATGAACAAGACCATGTGGTGCAACTCGTCCCGATTAAAAAGACCAAAAAAGCCCGCCGAGCAGGAAGCGCACGCGGACTTATCCACATGGCAGATGATTTTGACGCGCCCCTAAGCGATTTCGATGAGTATATGTGATGCGCTATTTATTAGATACGCACACTTTTTTATGGTTTATCAACGATGATGTGGCGCTTAGTCAACATGCAAAGAGGTTGATAGAACATCCCGACCACGATATTTATCTCAGTGTGGTTAGTATCTGGGAGATGGGTATAAAAATCTCATTGGGGAAATTAGCATTACCGAGTCCGTTTGAAGATTTTATCGCATTACAAATTGTAGACAATAACCTCATTTTATTAGACATCAAAATTGAGCATGTCACAGGTATATTGAGGTTGCCTTTTCATCATCGCGACCCATTTGATAGGCTTCTTCTTGCACAAGCCCAATATGAAAAATTGACGATTATCGGCAATGATAACATTTTTCCTAACTATGGTATTTCGATTGTGTGGTAAATGAGATTCAAGATATAAGAGGTGAAAATGTCCTATATCCACACCTGTGAATTTGCTGTGCGCCATTATGAATGTGATATGTATGGGCATGTGAATCATGCCAATTATTTGCGCTATATGCAAGAATCGGCATTTTCTGCATCGGCGGCGGTGGGATTTAGCGCCCATCGCTATGAGGTGCTTGGGTTGCAATGGTTGGCATACGAAACAGATGTCGAATATTTGCAAGCCGCCCGTTATGGTGATGTGGTGACGGTCAAAACATGGGTAGCAGATTTTCGGCGGGTGCGCTCGTTGCGGATGTATGAATTATTCGTTGGCGATAAGCGCGTGGCACAAGGCTCTACCGATTGGGTGTTATTAGACACCAAAGCCATGTATCCGACCACCATCACCCAAGAGATTATAGATGCGTATTCACGCGGTGAGGTTGTATCCGAAGCCCCACGTCGTGAATCATTGCCCCCACCGCCAAAAATGCCTGATGGCGCGTTCAAACTCCGCAGACGGGTCGAATGGGATGATATAGACGCGGCAGGGCATGTCAATAATGCCGTATACCTGAATTATGTCTCAGATTGTGGGATGCAATCGGGTCGGGCGGTGGGTTGGAATATGGCGCAGGTGCGCGAGATGGGCTATGGTCAATTTGCACGCCGACATCAAATTGAATATAAGGTGGCGGCGCTCATGGATGATGAACTCGAAATTAGCATGTGGATGAGCGATATTCGCCGTGTGAGTACCATGAACTATTATGCCATCCGCCGTGTGAGCGATAATAAACTCATTGCCAATGTGCGGACGCTGGCAGTATGGATTGACCTCACCACAGGACAACCTGTGAGCATCCCCAAAGCCTATTTAGAGGCTGTCAGTCCCATGATTGTTGGTACTGCGGGTGAGTGATGACAGTTCTGCTTCGAGTTCAGCGCGTTTTTGGGCGCTGGCTTCTCTGGCGGCAATGAGGGTTTCATTGAATCCGTCTTTGATACGCTGGCGGAGTTCTGCGCTGGTTTCTGGCACAAATAATGCCACACCTGCGACACCCGCGCCTGTGCCTGCTACTATGCCGATGATGAGGGTGATGAATTTTTTTATCATAGATGATGCTCCATGTCAATTTCATTGGCAAGGGCGCAATTTGTTGCACCATTACAAGGAATAACGCTATTATACAGGTGTTTATAAGGGTGGACTAGCGTTAGCATGTTTGTCTGCCTGTTATTTATCCCAAAGGAGAATTTTTCACATGCCCAAAGAAATTATTCAAACCAATAATGCACCTGCCGCCGTTGGACCCTATTCCCAAGCCACGATTGCAGGTGGGTTTATGTTTTTGGCGGGACAAGTACCACTCGTCCCAGAAACAAAAATGCTGATAGAAGGGGATATTCAAGCCCAAACCCGCCAAGTGTTAGATAATATCAAGGGGATTGTCGAGGCAGTCGGTGCATCATTGGATGATGTGGTCAAGACCAGCGTTTTTCTGATGAATTTAGATGATTTTGCCAAGATGAACGAAATTTATGCCCAATATTTCTTCCATAACCCACCTGCACGCTCAACATTTCAGGTGGCAAAATTGCCATTGGGCGCAAATATCGAAATTGAGGCGATTGTCAAATTGCCCGATGCAAAAGGGTAAAATAAGCTGTTCATGTGGACGGCGATAGTTGCCGTCCTTTTGCTAATATTTAGCCCCAACAACCTCATCTAAATAGGCGACATCTTCTCTGCGGGAGACATACACGGTATAGGATTGCATCCGATAATGGGCTTTTTTCGTTGTCCAATGCACCCCTATTTTATCGCAAACATATTTGCATAATTCAATGAGGTCTACCGACTTGTTGCTGAACATATAGCGCACATAATTTGTGCCATTGACGATGTTTTGTGCGCGTGAACCATCAGAGTGATATAATCCGCGAAATATTTCGAGTGGAAATTCATCAATAATGGTTTGTTGCCAATCGTCAAAGGTGAGTTTGCGGTTGTGTTTTACGCCATCGCCATGTTGTGGGAATAATTGCACCAAATGGGTACTATAAACAGTAATTTGAACACACCCTGGTGCAGAATTCAAACTAACACTATTTTGAGGTAAAACAATATTGATAGTATCCACACAGGCTTGAATTAAGCCTGTATAATGTTTATCTTGGGCAATTCTCATGCGATAAGTGCGTTTATTTGGCATGAGGTCAATACAGCCATCCCCTAAATATGTCCCCAATAAATAGGCGTATGCTTTACGCCACTCAAGGTCTTTTATGGCTACTTCAACAGGATTATCTAACCCTAAAGTTTTTCGTTCATCTAAATATTTATCAAAATTTTCAACCGATTTATACCGTTTAATGCAATCTTTGACTGTCCCGCGTGGAATCCCCAAATCTTCTGCTATATGAGATTTATTTTGAGTGATTGTTTCCCACATAACTAAAATGGCACGATATTCTTCTTGTTTTCGCATAACCCTAATAGCTCCCTTTTGCTAATATTTTGCGCCAACAACACTATCCAAATACGCAACATCTTCACGTAGTGAGATATAAACATTATAAGATTTGTGTTTATAATGTGCCTTTTTGGTCGTCCAATGTACAGCGATTTTATCGCAAACATATTTGAATAGTTCAATTATATCTACTGATTTATTCGTGAAGATGTAACGCACATAATTTTTGCCTTTAACAATATTTTGTGCGCGTGACCCGTCTGAGTGATATAACCCGCGAAATATTTCTAATGGGAATTCATCTATAATAGCCCATTGCCAATCCTCAAAGGTGATTTTGCGATTATGTTTAACCCCTTTACCATGTTGTGGAAATATCTGAACAAGGTGAATACTCAAAATGACAATATCCACACACCCGGGTGCATTCACAAAACAAACACTATTTTTAGGTAAGATAACACGCATTGCTTTAGCGCATTCTTCAATAAGCCCAACATACTTTTTATCTTGAACAATGCGTAACCGATACAACCGCTTTTTATTTTTTATCAGGTCAATGCAACCATCACCCAGATATAAACCCAGTAAATAAGCGTATGCTTTGCGCCATTCTGGATTTTGTAGCGCATTATTGACAGGATTATCTAATCCTAATTCTTCTCGTAGGGCTAGGTGTTTATCAAAATTCTCGACTGACCCATAATGTTTGATACAATCACAAACTGTCCCGCGTGGAATACCTAAATTTTTGGCGATGTGAGATTTATTTTGTGTTACTGTTTCCCATTGGGTTAAAATGGCACGGTATTCATCAAGTGTTCGCATGACCCCAAATACCCCATAAAATAAAAAAACGATGTATTTATTATACACCGTTTTTTATGTTTTTTGTGCCGAAGGCGGGAGTCGAACCCGCACGCCTTTTGGGCAATATGGTTTGAGCATATCTTGTCTGCCGATTTCAACACTTCGGCGATTCTTGATTTATAACACTTATCATGTTACTATGACGAGAATATTAGCCCAAAAAAGCAGAAATGTCAATGGCTGGTGATGTCATAAAAGAAAACGCATGGATACAATCGGCGCAAGCTGGCGATATTGAGGCGTTCAATTCCCTCATTTTGCAGTATCAAGATATGGCGTTCACCATTGCCTATCGTATGATGGGTGATGCCCAACGCGCCGCAGATGCCACACAAGACGCATTTCTCACTGCCTTCCGCCGTTTAGAGACCTATTTGGGCGGAAACTTTAAGGCGTGGTTGATGAAAATCGTCACCAACACCTGCTATGATGCCTTACGCTACGAAAAACGCCGTCCTGCCACCGCCTTTGATGACCTAACCCCAGATGGCATGGATGATGAAGTTCCCATACCCGATACACTGCCCACCCCCGAACAACACCTGCAATCGGCTGAACTCTCACAAGCCATTCAACAGTGTATTGATGCGCTCGGAGAAGACCAGCGTATTGTGTTGGTGATGAGCGATATTGAGGAATATGGGTATCAAGAAATTGCCGACCATATCGGCGCACAACTCGGCACGGTGAAATCACGCCTCAGCCGTGCGCGTGCCAGCATTCGCCAATGTTTACAAGCGGTGCGGGAACTTTTACCCGATGTATATCGTCTATAACATAATCGTTCTGTCATATGAAATGAAGTGATTGTAGAAAAATGTCCGCCGAGCAAAATTTTAGCCCAGAAGACCTTGAATTGCTCTCTGCCTATTTAGATAACATGCTAAATGAGGTGGAACGCTCGGCGTTGGAAATACGTCTGGCACAAAATGAGGCATTGCGAACAGAATTAGAGGCGCTACGGGCAACAGTGGCGCTCATCAAAGGACTGCCCACGCTCAAAGCCCCGCGTAATTTTACGCTGACACCTGCTATGGTGAAGGGTAAGACCGAAACGGGTTCACCCCAGATGGT
>JANRKU010000177.1:0-22189 GCA_033763335.1 bacterium | reverse complement strand
CTGACAGGTTGTGGCACTTTGCTGGCGCGTGTTTTGCTGGCAGGCGCTTTTTTGGTATCTGCCGATTGTGCCAAAAATGGGATTCGGCTCTTGATTTTGCCCAATATCCCGCCTGTATCGGCGCTGGTCGCCGCCGTTTTTCCTTTTGCGGGTGTAGATGTAGATTTACCTGCATCCGTTTTGGTTGCGCTTCCCACACCACCCGATTTTGCCCCAAATGGGGATGGGGTGGGGGATGTTGAGGTGCTTTTGCTATCTGCTGGCTTACCTTTTGTATCGGCAGGTTTTTTATCACCTTCTTTTGGCTTATCACCACCGCGTCCAAATGGCAATCTGCCTGCGATACCCCCTAATGCACCGCCAACAGCTTTTTTATCGCCATCATCTTTTTTCGGGGTGGAAGCAGATTGGGCTTTAGAATCGGGTTTTTTGCCCTCATCCTCTTTTTTGCCACGATTCAAAAACCCGCCGACACCGCCGCCTTTTTTATCGGCATCAGCGTTTTTGGATTTATCATCTTTTTTGTCATCCTTTTTATCGGTGGGTTTGGCATCTTTTTTGTCATCATTACCACCACGCCCAAAGATGTTGGGTCTTCCCCCACCACCTTTATCATCTTTTTTATCGCCAGACGCATCTTTTGGTTTATCGTCTTTTTTATCATCGGGCTTTACCGTGGGGAAATTGCCCGTGCTAGTGGATGTTGATGGGCGATTTCCGCCAAATGATGACCCGCCTGACCCTGATGACCCACCAGAACCAGAACTACCGCCCCCGCCAAAACGAGAGCCACTATCCCCCGATGTTCCGCTAGAACCAGAACTACCACCCCCGCCAAAACGAGAGCCACTATCCCCCGATGTGCCACCAGAACCTGATGTGCCACCCCCGCCAAAGCGCGAACCACTACCCGATGTGCCACCTGACCCTGATGTGCCACCAGAACCGCCCCCGCCAAAACGAGAGCCACTATCGCCTGATGACCCACCAGAACCTGATGTGCCACCAGAACCGCCCCCGCCAAAACGAGAGCCACTATCGCCTGATGTACCCCCTGACCCTGATGTGCTACCAGACCCAGAGCCACCACCGAAGCGCGAGCCTCCGCCAAATGGTGATGAGCCACTGCCAGAGCCAGATGACCCGCCACTGCCTGATGAGCCACCAGACCCCGATGAGCCACTAGAGCCACCGCCAAAGCGCGACCCACTATCGCCCGATGAGCCACCAGACCCAGACGAGCCACTAGAGCCACCACCAAAGCGCGAGCCTCCGCCAAATGGTGATGAGCCACTGCCAGAGCCAGATGACCCGCCACTACCCGATGAGCCACTTGACCCCGATGAGCCACCGCCAAAGCGTGAGCCACTCGACCCACTATCGCCAGATGACCCGCCAGACCCTGATGAGCCACTAGCGCCACCACCGAAGCGTGACCCTCCGCCAAATGGGGATGAGCCACTACCAGACCCAGACGAACCACTTGAACCAGCGCCACCGCCAAAGCGTGACCCACTGCTACCGGGCAAGCCACCACCACTCCCACTTCCGCTTCCAGAAAATGGATTGATTGCCCCGCTTAGGCGACGCGACGACCCTTCGTCGTCATCTTCCTCATCGTAGTCGTCATCATCATCATAATCATCGTTATAAAAAGCCATGTGTGTTTTTCCTTCACTTTTATCTCATTGAAGAGATAAAAATAGCGTGCGGTACGGTCAATTATGACCAAATTTAACTATAGCATAAATTCATCATTTTGACGATATAAATCGTACATGTGTTCTATCATAATGATATTAGAATTATGGGTTGATGTCAATGAATTGGGTTATTTTAGGTATTTATCACAACCTGTAAGGGCGCAATATATTGCGCCCTTACAAAAGCATTGCCTGAATCGAAAAGGCATTGGTCATGCCCACATTTTTTATGCCAAACGGTCTAAATCTTGCAAATCATCGAGCAAAATATACCCTTCACGCAAGGCTTTGAGGGCGGTGGCGTAACGGTCTTTGCTCCCCAATTTTTTCATGATATTGGCAATTTGCTCTATCAATTCAATCAGAGGAATGTTGAGTTCATTAGAAATTTGCTCATTATCTTTGCCACTGGCGATATGTAACAACACACGCTGGTCTTGGTCAGACAACCGAACACTATCTGGTGCTTGGTCAGAGAGTACCCCGCCCACGATTTTTTCTGCTACACCGCGTCCAAGAACCAATTGTCCTTGTGCGACTTTTTTGAGCGCCTCTACCAAATCATTTTCATCGGCAGATTTCAAAATATAGCCATGCGCCCCTGCGCGGAGTGCGCGGACGATATAGGCATCTTCTTCGCGTCCTGTGAGGATGAGTACCTTCACGCTGGGGACAGTTTTGCGAATTTCTGGCAAAATATCCAACCCACTACGGATAGGCATATTCAAATCGAGCAATAATACATCTGGCACAATCGAAACTGTTTGTTGTAATGCCGATTCACCATCACCTGCTTCTGCCACAATCACAAATTCCTCATGTGTTTCGAGCAAATTGGCGAGTGACTTGCGTAAGATGGTGTGGTCATCTGCCAAAATGAGGCGTAGGGTACGTTTGCGCGTGCCACTATCGCGTTTTTGAGCGGCAGTTTGGAGTGTATCTGCCCATGCGGGACGTTTATGCGCGGTATCCATATCAACGGGTTGTTCATCTTCTGTTGTTGGATTCAATGCCGATTCCAACGCACCAGCCAATGCCGCACCCGATTGATACCGCCGATTGGCATTTTTTTCCAGTGATTTGAGGATGACATTTTCTAATGCCACTGGAATGCTTGGGACGATATTCCGCAATGGGGGCGGGGGTTGCTTGACCTGTTGCAGGAGTAACGCGCCAATATCATCGGCATTAAACGGCAATTGACCTGTCGCCATTTCATACAGGACGATGCCGAGCGAATAAATATCGGTGCGGTTATCCAACTTCATCCCCTGTGCTTGCTCTGGAGACAGGTAAGCGGGCGTACCAATAACCATGCCATGAGCTGTAACCCGTTTGGCATCGTGGGGGAGTGCCAAGCCCAAATCCATCAATTTGACTTGCCCATTGGGGGTCACTTTGATGTTGGCGGGTTTAATATCGCGGTGGATAATTTGCCGTTCATGGGCATATTGCAAGGCATTGGCGATTTGGCTACCCAAATCTACGATGACCTCTGGTGATGATGGCACATACGCTGAAAGGGATAATCCATCCACATATTCAACCACCAAAAAGTGGCGGTCTCCTTCTTGGTCAATATCAAAAATTGCCATGATATTGGGATGGTTTAATTTTGCCGCAGACGTCGCCTCCTGAAAGAAGCGTTTGCGGGTGCTTTCGCGCACATGGGGCAATAACATCTTGATAGCGACTTCACGTTCTAGCCGTTCATCAAAGGCTTTATAAACAGTCGCCGTAGAACCATCACCAAGATGCTCACGGATTTCATAACGGTTGCGTAGTTTGTGTCCAATCATAGATTTATCTGTTGTTTTTAACCTGACATTTTATGATGATACCACCATCTAGTGGATACCAATACGTCTGATGGTTAAACGGAGGTCCTTATCAATATATATTCTAGCATGGCTAAACAACTGGTGCAACAACTGGTTAATTTTAGGTACAGGTAATAACCATAAATCATTAGGTATCTGACTCAAAGTGAGCGCAATTGACGCTCTTTCTTCCATTAGGGATACAAATGGGTTGTGCAAAAGATAATAGAGGGTTGACCTTTCATAAACCAATCCCGACGAATCTAAAATCCCGTACTTATCCCTCAAATTAGCGCCAAGGTGCTGATAGGTGATGTGGTCATCAACTAAAAACCGTGCCACATAGGTCATCATCTGAACTTTGTCTGGGACGAGCTCGATGTGCGATGCTTTACCCTTTTCGTCGCGGATAAGTTTATGAGTGATTGGGATGCGTGCGCCAATTGGCAACCCGCGCTTGACTAATTCTTTTCGACCACGGGCATTTGCCTCTACCAACCAGCGTACTTGCTTATTCGTCTCATACCCCTTAAATGCACTAAACATATCCGAATTGCTTTTATCTACCCACCCATCAGCTAGTGAATAGATGCGTGCGCCAGCAACATATATGATACGGTCTACAATTTCATGCAGTAAAGATGCCTTCCGAGCGAACCGATTTGCGTCTCTACAGATGAAAACATCAAAATCTCTACTATTAATATGTTGTTTAAGGTACAGAAAAGCGGTTATTCCGTCAGAAATGGTTGCTTTTGTTACTTCATCCAGAGTATAATAATCCCTAGAGTGACCGGGTACAACAAGTTTGTCAATGATAACCCAATCGTTCCGCACACAGAGTGCCTCTGCGTCCGCTAGTTGTGTGCCGATGCTGTATTTGTCTTCATGGGCTTGTATTTCAGATGATACTGCCGCCCAGATAATCGCTTTTAGCTTATTCATACTGTTTCCATGCTATAACACCTTTTTATAATCATGAAAACAGAAGAATCCATAAAAAGTACATTGTTTGAATGAGGTATCACAACTAACGCCATAAAATCACTCTATTAACCCTAATGCTTTTTTGAAATCATTGTTTCGCAGAGCAACGATCATCTCAATCTCTCGTTCATTAAAGAACTGAAACTGTGGCATTTCCTCAAATTTGTCAAACTCGATTCGCCCTAACAGCCAGTCTGTGGATGTTTCTAATACATCGGCTAACTTGCCCAACACATCCGCACGGGGCAGGATTAGCCCAAGTTCATATCTGCTAATCTGATTCTGGCTAGTCTCTGCCGCTTTAGCTAAGTCCTCTTGGGACATCCTTCTCAAATTACGCGCCATAACTAAGCGGGCATGAAACGCTTTATCTTTATGACCAGTAACATTTTTCTCTTCACCCTCACTTTGCTCGATATCTTCGTCTTTCACACGTTTTTTCATTAGCACCTCTTTTTTACTACTGAACTGTATACATGATACACCGATGTTGTTTATGATACAACATTATAAATGATTTAAGACAAAATAGCCCAGTTCCATGATGTAAAACAACAATTTGCTGACTACTACAACATAAGGAAATAATCCATGACCTATAAAAATTATGATATTCGCACATTACTAATTTCTAATCCGCTTGAAGCATGGGTGAGGGGCGATGTGCAAAACATAAAGGCGCTTGGGCAAGGAAAGTTCATGGCTCAAGCGCCGTGGCGGTCTGATAACAGACCTTCGGTTCTTGTCACCCCAAAGACAGGGGAATCTGGCACATTCTATGACTTTGGCGCGAGAGACTTCACTGGTTCGACCATTAATTGGCTCATGTATACTCGCAATTTGACCAAGTATGAAGCTATCTGTATGTTGGGGGAACACGCAAATATACCACTAGCCATCGCTAGAGAGACAACCGTCATCGAAGGCGACCACAAGACCTATAAATCTCCATCTATGGAACAGGTAAATGCTTATCATGCTCACCTCAATTTAGCGATGCCATACTTTGAGTCACGGGGTATAAACGCATACATAGCCAAGCGTGCGAAGCTCGGATATTTTAAAAATTTCCCCGTCTATGTGAAAATTGGTGTTAATCAGTGGTTAGGCTCACCCTTTATGACTGTACCCGTGTATGTTATCCCAAATTTCATTGGTTTTAACGTTGGAATACAAGTGGTACGTGGCATTCACCTGCGATATGACAATATGACAGCCCGTGAGAAAATCCGCGAGATGTGGAAACTTGGTTCGCGCCATGCTCAAACACTAGTGCGCTGGCTCAACATTGTGGACAAAGACCCTGTAGACGTTATCCATGATTATCTGTTTGGGCAACGCTATACCAACGTCAGAGGCTCACAGCAAAAGTTGTTTAATGGCAACCGTCTTTTGGCAATGGAAGAAAATGCGCTCATGACCTGCGAGATACCAAACCTGATTATAGGCGAAGGACCTCTCCCCGCGTATGTGGCGGAATCGGCGGGATACCCGGTAGTTGGTTTGCCAAACAACAAGTTGGGTGTTGACCCCAAGCGGTCATTCGCCAAAGTAACTGGCAAAATTGTGATTGTTACGGACGACGACCAAGCAGGGGAAGACCGCGCTAACCGCATCATCAAAGAATGTGGCGAGGATAGATGTGTGCGGATTCATCCGGGCAAAAAGCAACTCGACGGGATGGTATTGGACGGGTCGCTGGCAATGGAGTTAGCCAAGTGGCACATATTCCCTAACCATCAATTCATTGCATCAAAGCCATTTTGAGTGATTTTGTCGCTATTATAACAACATATTTGTGTTATAATATAGATGTAAATGTAAAATTGGACAAAAATGAATGATATTCATAGATTGATAAACCCGATGGATTGGATTCGCTGTAATAAGACATTGCTTATGCCTGTTTATACCGACGGATATTTTAAGCCAGCATCTATCTTCGTTGGCAATAACACCCCACAGGAAGACAGGGTTGATAATCTCGGTAAATGGGCAACTCTTTTGATAACACAATCCAGCATCTTCAGAGAGATTGTAATTTCTATAGTGGCTGACAACCGCCAGCAAAAATACACAGATGTTCAGGATGGTGAATAGAAATGGAAAGACAGCTTATTGTTCAAAACACCGATAAGGATATGGTGCTTATCCCGTACACATGGTTGCTAAAGCGCATATCAATGGATGTTATTATTTTTGCGGAAAATCTTACCCGATACATCAACCGCGAACTTGACATTGATGAATTATCAACGGTAATGGGAATCACAAAAGAGGATTTCTTCTACTGGCTTCAAGAGTGTGAAAAAGCTGGTGTTGCCAAGTTGAACGGCAATATGGTAGATATTTACGAGTAGCCACCATGAGAGTAGACCGCATTGGCACACCCGGCGTAATTGACGAAGTAAAAGACAAGTTGGTGGATAACTTTCACCAATTCCCTGATAAATATCTTGATTTATTGGGTGGAGATGCTACCGCCGCTATTATCATCGGATGGATACGTTTTCGCGGGAACGGGTCATCACAAGGTGTACAAGTAAAGTTAGCCGATTTAGCCATTGTTGTCAGGTGTAGTTCAAAAACTGCCCAGAGAGCCATAGAAAAAGGCGAAAAGGCAGGTATCGTATTGGTAAAGGGGGACAAAGGGACAATCCTTTGGTACAAGGCATTTACACATCCTCAAAATCATTTTTGTCCTGACCCCCAAGACAAAAAGAACATGGGTATGCTAGGCGTAAATTCGCGCTTATATAAGGGAGATGAAAATTGGGCAAAAACCGATAAGAAAGAAGAAGATTTATCTTCGATAAATGAGGACGACCCTAAAGGGTCATTCCTCAGAGAGAGTCAGGTTCATTCAAACGAAGGTCAAAAACCAAGTTCAAGTGCTTTGTTGGGCAAGGATGAATCTATTGTCCAACACATTGAAATTGAAGCGGATACGACAGGTCAAGTGCAAGTTCAAAAGATGGTTGATTCCGTCGCGCTAGAGGCATCTAGTCAAACAAATTCAAGCGCAAATGATGGTGAAGTCTTCATTGCACCTGACGGGCGGAAATTCGCCAATTTTGACGCTGATTGCAACACCTTGCCCCTTGAGGAAGTGGATGAAGGTATCACGGTTGAAGAAGTAGACGACAATAGTGCGAAGGATCGAAACAAAAAGAATCGCACCCAAAGCGCCATTGAGAAATTGATTGTTCAATGGATGAAAGCGCACGGGTCTACTATTACCAGTTTGTCGCAACAATCCATCGACAAATTAGGAGCGTGTCTACCCGATAGCCAAGAGACACTTATGCAAGTTGGTGTAGATGTGTTCAATAGTTCACAGGGGCAAATCGCCTTAGCTGGTATTGCGCTCTGGGAGAAACGTACACACGCTACTCCATTCAACCAGAATGATATTGTCAACTGTTTAACGGTTGTCTATCAAGATTGGCGCAAAGTCCGAGATTCTGCACGGACAAACCCAGAAATCATTGAGTTGGAATTGGCGTTGATTGACGCTCTTGGCTTCACACACCAAACCATCCCATCCAAAAGCCTAGCCTATCTGCAAAACAGCGTTATCCCACAATTATTCAACGGAGACTGCCGAGCCATTCATGCCAAACCCTTGTGGGAAGGTATGCCTAATCGCCAGCTTCAATTCATCACGGGTGAATGGACTGCTAAAAAATCGCTCATCATGAAAAACACCGTCAAAAAAGAAAAGTACGTCCCTATTCCTGCCTATGACCCATACGCACCGAAGGAAGGATAACCAATGAACGCAGACTTTTATAACCGTCCCGCAGAAAAGGCGCTACTGATTCTCACAGTCAGAAACCCTGATTATGTTCGGGAACTCGGAATTACCGAAAACGATTTCTCCCCAGAGATGGGGAGAATCTGGGCAACGATTGCCAATGCGTACGCAAACAATCGGATTGTGACCGATGTGGAATTGAATACCGTCGCACCAGAGTCATTGGTCAAAGAGATTCTCTATGCGCCGAATATGCCGTATGGGATTGGTCGTGACTTTGTGTCACTCTTGCGCCAAGAGACAGATAAGCGCCAGATGGTCGCCTTTGCCGAGAAAATCTATGGGGTTGCAACCAGCAATAGCACCCCACCTACCGAGAAGCGCCCACTGGTCAGCGAAGCGTTTGTGCGCTTCCTGCGCGAGGGAGTTATTGAAGGCAATGAAGACGTGGATTATATGCGACTTGTTGCCCAAGAATTTGAGCAAGAATATGTGGGACGCTATTTCCGTGCCATCTCCACCGGCATAGCGGAACTTGACCAAATCCTCATTATTGGAAAGACGGGTGTATATACCTTCGCCGCCCGTCCGGGTGTGGGCAAAACGCAATTCTTCCTATCGTGGCTATGGTATATGTACAACCTGCAACTGCGGTCATTCTATAGCACCGTAGAAGTACAGGCGAAAGACCTTGCCAAACGGATTATCAATACCAAGGCGCAGATAAATCCTTTATGGATGGCGCTCAACAATTTGCCGATGACACCGGGGCAGGTTGAAAAACATAAAGAGGCGTACGCGCTGTACGAGCAGACCTTCAATCAGGACAAGCGCGACCCGAAACTCAAGGTTTCCTATGGGACATACTTTGAGGACTTTGCAACCCGCCTTCGCAGTCATCACTATCGCAATCCCGTCAATGTGGTGTTTCTTGACCATATCAGCATGATGCGCCTGCGGACGTTCACTGGCAAACCAAGTGACCGTCACCGCGAGGTGTCCGACATTATGGGTCAGCTAAACGATATATCGGTAGAACTCCAAGTGCCGATTTGCATTGCCTCACAGATAAGCCGTGGGGTAGAGGGTCGCGCAAGTAAAGAACCTGTGCTATCCGATTTGAAAGAATCGGCATCCATTGAAGAAGTGTCTCATAGCACGACCTTTTTATTCCCAGACCCGTCTGTGGATGATGAGGATTTTGAAACACTGGAGCAACGTCCTATCGTGTGGAAAGTGGCAAAGTCGCGGTCAGGGTCGCTTGGGCGAGGCGGGTTGCAGTTTAACGCCAAAATCGGAACTTTTATCTCTCGCCCCTTAGCCAAGAAAGCCCAAAACTAATGACCTATCAAGAATTTGTAGTTCTGCACGGGAGAGATCCTTTTCCGGGTACAGATAGCGATGATGAACAAATGGCATGGGAAGACCTATGCGCTGGCGTGTTTCACCAATTGCTTAACGACCTTGCCGATTACGACTATGACACAGAGGAAATTGACAATTAATGAAATCAGAAACCGCATCTATCTACATGCTAATTGACCCACGCGATGGACAAGTTAGATATATCAGGTACTGTCCAATCATTAAAGGCGTGGTTATCAGCCCATCTTGCGCGACAAAGGCAACAATTACCGGTGCAAATGGATTCGCAATCTTGTTCAACAAGGGCTAACGCCTATCATGCAAGTGATTGAGACTGTTGCCCCAGATGGCGACTGGATAGCGCGTGAAATGTACTGGATTGCGTACTATCGTTCAATCGGCGCACGACTGACTAATTCTACTGATGGTGGCAAAGGGCAATTTGTTGTGCGCATACGCCAGAACCGCAGGAGAATATGTGTCAAGCGCAGAGTCAAAATAGCAGGCAAATTTATCTGGGAATTTAGAACGATACCGAAGGAGAATTTTAATGTTTATTCCATACGATGACAACAACGCAATGATGGTTTATGAACCCACACCCGAAATTGAACCAGAACCAGAAGACCATTTCATGATTCCCGCCATGCCAAAGGTGAAAGCCTACGACACCCTTGCTCAACGCTTGGCAACATGGACGGACGAGGACACAGCCCGTTTTGAATATGGGTTGTGTTTTCTCGAAGCACAACTGAATCACCTGCTAGGTGGGGTTGCCGATGAAACCGTTAGCAAAGTGCTGGCAAAGAATCTGGACGCACTCCGCCAAATGCGTAACGGCGCTCACGGTGCTATTGCCCGCAGTCGTGCTGATGCCAAACGGCTCATCGCCTAGAGGCATCTAGCTTTTTTCTAACTACAACTAATTTGTAGACAGAATTACAAAAATGTGCTAATATGGGTGTATACAGAAGTGTAATCTAACGATACAAGGCGTATACACCATGTTGCACCCAGAAGCAATATATATCTATGCACTAAAAGAACCTCTAGGCGATAAAGCCGTTCGGTATGTTGGGCAAACAGCATCTCCCAAAAAGAGATTTTTTGAACACCTACGGAACAACGGTGTTAACGCGCAAAAGTATAAGTGGATTTCCAAGTTATCTAGCGACGGGTTTATCCCAATGATGGAAATACTTGAGACATGCAATAAGGAGAACGCTAGTGAAAGAGAGGCTTACTGGATTAGATATTACCTTGAATTAGAGAATGATTTAGTGAATGGCGCAGTGGCATCTAAGATTTTCTTCAGCATTCAAGGAAAACTGCCACGCATCCGTAATAGCTCAAACGCCGGGTTGATAACTCACATAAAAAAGAAACCCGTTAACTATTATAGAAACGGGGTATTCGTTGCTCGATACGACAATGTATATAAAGCGTGGTATGCGATGGATACCGATGAATTTAACGATAAGGATATAACAAATCGTATTCTTTATCCTGAAACAAACACATTCGAGCACACATGGGAATTAGCAGATGACTCACTTCAAGAAGGAGAAACAAATGACCAAAGCTAAGGTAGCAGAACCAAGACCTCTCTGGGGGATTCCTTCCATGCGAATCCCAATCCTGTATTTGTTGGGCGAAAGTGGCACAGGTAAAACGACTGCCGCCTACAGCATTGCGCCAGTACCAGCAGGGCAAACACACCCCGCACGGGTATTGCACATTGACTTTGAAAAGAGTGGTATTGACCACGAGCGCCGTTTTCATGTTCAACGGGAAGACTTGTCGGGAGATGCTCTCGCCTTCGGCAAGATGGTGGAAGGGTTGGAAAAAGTCAAAGAGGGGGAGTACGATGTCATCATCCTAGACCCCATCAGCGACTTTGATTACGACAAGGTATATGACTACCTTTTGTCGGCTAAGGCAATCAAGCCAAAGAACCCAGACGCGAATATCGCCCGTCGGTTAGCTTCTGCCGATATTCATAGCTGGCTCAAAAATTTCTTCTCGCGCATTTCTACCAAGTGCCAAACATTGGTACTCATCAGCCATTTGAAGCGCGAGTTTGATAAAGCGTCGAAACAAAACACTGACCGATTCGTAGCCCGTGGGTTTGATTTCAAAGAAATCTCGACCATGACCGTGCGTTTATTTGCCCCCGGTCATATTGACCCCAATGGACGTAAGCCCAACGCGCAGGGATATGAAGGACAATATTGGGCAAGTCTTGTTGGCGGGAAGAATCGCCTCGTCGCCACTGCGTTTGACGAAGATGGCGAAGCGCGTACCGTCAAAGCATTACCCGATGTGATGCGCCTAGTTGATGGGTTGTCGCTTCCAGCATATATGCGTCGGGTCTTTAAGAATCCAACCTTTGACCAAGGGGAGCAACTCACCTTTGACCCAATGGCGGATACCCTCACCGATAGCGACAAGGACAGCCGTGAATTAGCTTTGCTCAATGCTAGACATGAATCGGATGTGTTGCGGTTAAAAACCAAGCTGATTGAAGACCTGACTGGTAAGAAAAACGGTGGGACAAAATGGTATCCCGATGTATATGCAGTGGGTGAAGCTATCACGGCGTTGCAACTCGCCGGAGACGCAAATGACCCCGCCAAGATTTACCCCGATGTATACAATGCGTTGCTTAAATACGCCAAAGAACGTGATGCAAAAGTCCACGCAGAAGCCGAACTCGCCAATCTATCTGTTACTCAAATTATGGAAGGGAAGGCAGACTAATGGCTACCATCACAAAAACGCTTCGCGCCGATTTGATTAAACAGGGGATTCATGCCCCTGTTGAAATGGCGGAAGTAGAGATTGGGCATCATTTTGTCAAATACACCCGCGTCGAGTTGAAATTTGTTGTTAAGTTTTTTCGCTCGTTGTGTGCAGAAATTAGCCAGTTTGACTATCAACGCTATCGGGACACCGGTGGCGTTGAATCGGTCATCAGTGATGGCGAGGGGTACTTTGTCATCGGAGATGCGGTAGAAGCCGTAGCATTGGTCAATGTCCCTACTGGTCAAGAGCGTTATACCAATAAATTTTATGGTCCGCTTTTCGCCTACACCCTCGCGCAGATGTACCCCAAGGGGTTGCCATCTGTCATGAATGTGTATGTCACCTATCCATGGGGCGATTATCCATTTGTTGATGACTTGAAAGCCCTGCTCACAGGTCCGCTTTCCTTTGAGTACAACAGGAAGCATTATCAAACCGACATTCTGAATGTATTTGCTCAACCAGAATCCATTGGCGGACTTGCCTATGCAGGTCTGCATGGCGACGGTGAAGTATTCAAAGACTCTGTGTTCCAGAAAAATAAATCGTTCAAGAATGGCATCCTGATTGACATGGGTGGAGGGACGCTACAAATGGCGGGGATTGATGGCGACGGACGCATCAATAAAAGCATGGGTCAAGAAACGCATTATGGACTTGGTGGTCAAGGCGTATTGGACGCTTTACAAATTGAACTCCGCGCCAGCAAGCCACACCGCGAGTTCTTTCGCCATATCGTCGGCAAGTATCCCGTCTCCTTGCTGAACGACATTCTGCTCAGTGAAGGTTGGGTTTACGAGGAACGCGGTTATGAAATTGATTGTACCAGCGTGGTCAAGAGGGCAGGTTCTCTCGTATTAAATGCGATGTACGGGCATTTGAAGGGATTTAGCAACCTGAACTTTGACCACATCTATGTGAATGGCGGTGGCGGTAGTGCAACATTCGCGCTTCTCCGCGACATGCTCAAGCAAGGAAAGGTTCTTAATAACGTCGAAACCCGCGTGAATATGCTCACTCACCCAAACGACATGATTATCTCTAATAGCGGAGGGCATACCAAGACCGTTTTATCACTCTGGAATCAGAAATGAACGAAGCGCGATGCCCTCGCAACGTAGTCCCTTTACTGTACGGATTTCAGAAGAACACGAAAACGCGCTTACTAGAATCCTGCGGAAACGCGGGATATCTAAGCGCGAGTGGATTACTGAAAAGATTGTCCAAGAGTCTGGGTATCGTCCTCCCAAGGTCACGCTAGACCGCGAGGAGGTTGAAGAAATACTGGACACGCTTCGCGCAATGAAAAATGAGAGCCGATACATCATCCCAGAAGAAAAGCCCAAGAGGGGAGCGCGTGGAAAGAAAGATATAACCAACGCCTTCATAGATAATCTTGAGTTCTAAGGAAGCCACAATCCCTTTTTTAAGCCCTCTATGCCCTGCTTACGCCATCTAACGGCTTGAGCAGGGGAATTGGGCAAGCATGTAAGAACAAACAGCAAATGATTTCGCTAGAGGTATATAGGAGTAAACAACATGACAACAACAAGTAGCATCCCATCATTGGAAGACGCTCTCGTGCAAGCCCATTTTTTGGCAGAGGGCGCTAAATCCGAAAAAGCCAGTGTTGAAAAAGAACTCGAAGCAAACAACCCCAAATGGGGACTGGCAAAATCGGCGCTAACGAGCGCCAACGCCAAGCTGAAGGCATGTCGCGCCGTGTTTGAGAGCGCGATGACCGAGATATATCGCAACACGGGTCACATTCCCCCAAGCAAGTATATGCTCAAACCCGTTATCGAACGCACCACAACCGTCACCAATCAAGAAACCGTGATTGAGCAATTAATCATGAATCATGGCATACATGCTGTGAAATACCTCTCGCTCAATCGGCAAGTCGCCAGTGACGCAGTTGTTGTTGAACATGGTGGCGTGTTGAATGTTTGCGAGACTGTCACCGGTGACATTTCGTGGAGTAGCATGAGATAATCCTCCGCACTCTGCAAGCTGATTTTTTAATAATCGGGTTAATAAAAATAGGAGTGGGATAATGGTTAAATGCACACGCTGTCATGCACCAATGATTCACCCATTTGATTTTATCAAAGACGTAATTGACACTAATCATCCGGTATGTGTTGAATGTGCCAGCCGTTCATTCTCGAAGGCGCTCGCATTGCCAGAACAGTATGTTGCCAGATCGCAGAATCCTGATGTCGAACAGACTATCAGGTTATTATTTGCCAGATGGGATGCAAAAACTCGTGAAGATTTATTGGAAGAATGGCGCAAACACATTTAGGTTAGAGGCAATAGGCGTAGAAATACGCCTATTATTGATTGAACTATTTATAAATTAATTAGAAGAGAAGGGTATGTAACTGTTTGTTTATGTAAATTAAGGGTTTTTATTTCAAGGTGATATATTTCTATTTTACTCTTGTCTTCATCAATTTTATGAACCAGTAATCAGTGCGATAAACACAGCATGAAATACAAAATACTGATAATTCAATACATACTCATAGCGAATAAATTTTTCTAAAGCAAGAAATAAGAATTTATAAATTCCTCAAAATTCAGTGATAAATTTTTGCCCATATGTGCTATACTATCCTTAAAGTGCTAATTGGATGTCAAGTCCTCTTTTCATTAAAAGGCATTTTAACACTTCCAGAGGCGCTTTTCCGTATGTAATGACACGAGGTGAGTAATGATAGACGGTATTTATTGGTGTGAAAATTGTTCCGCTATATTTAAGTCAGAGACACAAACTGAGAAAAAATCGTTGCCCTGTGTTCATTGTGGGACAGAAGCAAAACATTTAACAACAAATGTGCGTCCCGTATTTGCGCGTGAACGTCGGATTCTGCAATTCTATGGTCACGGACCCTTATTGACTGAACAAGTGTGGCGTAGTAGTAAATCTACTCAGTATTTTGTGAATGGTAAATCATTTACACTGCCTCCGAGTAGTCAACTAAAAGATGATTTATCGGCAATCGCTGACTATATTAATGACAGCGACCACTATGATGCAGTAGACGCACAACTATTAATAGACTACAAAAATGCTTTAGAAATTAACCGCCCCTATATGAATGCTTTAGAAGATGAAGCCTTCACCTTTGTGCAAAAAACTGTCAAACGGTTCCCACGCCGTACCATCATGGTCTCCTTTAGTGGTGGCAAAGACTCTACAGTCGTTTCTGATATTGTGCGACGTGGATTAGGGCGCTCTGATATTCTGCATGTCTTTGGTGATACGACCTTAGAAGATGAAAATACCTATGCCTATGTGCGCGAGTTCCGCGAGCAAAACCCACTCGTGCCATTCTTTGAGGCAAAAGCAGAGCATGATTTTCATCAGCTCGTTGATGAAATCGGACCACCAAGCCGTGTGATGCGGTGGTGTTGCACCATCTTTAAGGCGGGACCCATAAATAATTTGCTCCAATCTATGGGTGACCAAAAAGTCCTCACCTTCTATGGTATCCGCCGTGATGAATCGGCTCGTCGCTCTCGTTATCATCGGACTTCATGGAATGACCCAGAACGTGTTGGGACAGTGGTCAAAGTTGACCAAGATGATGAACTCAATGGTGTGACAGTCGGTGGTAAAATTGGTCAACAAATTACAGGCTCGCCCATCATCGATTGGACTGAGTTTGATGTATGGCTCTATATGATTCTCAATGAAGTCCCATTTAACAAATCATATCGGCTGGGATATACTCGTGTCGGATGTTGGCTCTGTCCTCTCAATTCTGAGTGGTCAGAACTGATTGGTGGCATTTTCTTCCCAGAAGATTCTGCTCGTTGGCGTAAACAATTAATTAGCTTTGCCACAAAAATCGGCAAGCCCGACCCTGAAGAATATATCGATGACCGCGCTTGGGTGAAGCGATTTGGTGGTGCTGGTCTGCCAAATCGGTTTACCGGTATTGAAGTAAAACCCTGTGGCGATATGGATAACACCATACAGGTCGAAGTAGACCGCCCTGTCAATGTGGAGCTAGAAGAGTTTCTCAAGCCACTAGGTAAGATTAACCGAGATAAAAGTCGCCCTGCTTTGGGAGAAATTTATCTTGAAGGTCGCCATGGGCAAAAATGGAGTGCAATTATAGTGCAAGCCCCAGAGGGAAGCACAAGCATTCGCTATACCGTCATCAATCCAGAGGGCGATTTCAAGAATATCACTGCTTATTTGAAGTATCAGTCATCGAAGTTTCAAACATGTATTCAATGTACAGCGTGTTCGGCAGTTTGCCCTCATGGTGCAATCACGATTAAACCCGATGCGCGGATTTATGAAATTAACCAAGATGCGTGTACTGGTTGTATGGAATGTGTGACCCATTTTGGCTCAACAGGGTGTTTGGTGGCAAAAAGCCTTGCTGTATTCGGTAAATCCGCTCAACAGGATAACGATACGGCTGTGAGTGCAGATTTCATCCCATTGAGTTCCTTATAGAGTAGAGAGATAGTATGTCTGGATTTGCTTTCGCAAGGCATGAAACATTTTATATCCGTGACGGGTGGTTGTATAAAGGTATTCTCGCTATCGATGAGAACCCATTATTCTTTTCGCATGAGGATGCCCCCCAACGACTTGGTCTGGGTAAAAATATGGTGAAGTCATTGCGCTATTGGATGATAGCGACTGGCTTGGCTAAGGAAAGAACACAAAGTGAAGGCAGAGGGCTAGAACTAACCCGATTTGGGTCATTGGTATTAGCCCATGACCCCCATCAGGAATTAGATGGAACATTATGGCTACTCCATTATCATTTAGTGGCAAATCGTGAGATTGCGACTGCATGGTATTGGTTTTTTAATCATTATGTACCCACAAAATTCCATCGGGAAGAGTTCATGGAACGCCTAACCCAATGGGTTAATTTAAGTAGCGAAGAGGTGAAATCTGCTGTGTCACTATCACGGGATTTCGACTGCCTTGTTCGGACTTATATGCCTAATCTACGAAACAAAAATCCAGAGAATACACTACAATCGCCGTTATCATCATTGGGTCTTTTTACAGAGATAGACCACCATGATGAAAAAGCTGACCACATTAAACGCTTTAGATTGAATGCGATGAAAGCAAATAACATCCCGCCATTGATATTTCTTTATGTCATGCTCAAAAGTCAGGGAGTAAATGCTCAACAAATCAGTCTAACAAATGCGCTCCGCGAGCCTAAGAATGTCGGGCGAGTCTTTAATATCGGCTCACAGACCCTCGAAGAATTACTCATTCGGCTTGATGAAACCTATCCAGAGTTTTCGATTGATTTGGTAAGGACAGGTGGGCTAGACCAACTTACCTTACCAAATGTAGCACCAGAAGAAGTGCTTGAAATATTTTACACGCGGAATAAAGATTCAGAGGATGTACGGGTATGGTCATTTCAAATCAGTTGATTCGTTTTTCACCACGTTTTCAACGGGCTATCCATATTCGTTATGACTTGCGTAGTCCCGAAACCATTGACCGCTATATCCCAACAACAAGCGCGGTAAAAGCACTGGAGAGTATCCTCAAAGGGACAGAAACACATGCTACTCAACGGGCGCATGTGCTTCATGCGGCATATGGGTCAGGGAAATCGTTATTCGCGGTTTGTGTAGCCTCACTCCTAGAGAACCACGATACATTAATTCATCACAATGACAATCTGGCAAAGCGACTAGCTGAAGTAGATGCTGTTGTTTCGGATGTAGCAAACACCTATTTGCAATCTGGCAAACACCTTCTACCGGTTGTCTTATCTGGGAATGAAGGTGATTTTGCTACAGCCCTCATTCGTGCCTTATCCCGCGCCTTACATGATGTCGGATTAGCGGATATTCAGCCAACGACACGCTTTGATTCTGTCATGAAAACACTGGATGAATGGCGCACCACCTATCCACATGCGCTTGAATCCTTCGAGCGATTACTAGGGCAGGAGTATAATGCGTCTTTAGAAGCACTCACTGATGCCATTGTCAATCATAATGAAGAAGCATTTAGTGTCTTTGAAGCCCTCTATCCAAAAGTGACGGCAGGCGCAGTCTTTGACCGATTTCACAACCAAGCCCCAGAGCTGATTTATCGGGATGTAGCAACCCAAATTTCCCAACTTGCTGACCGCAACTATGACGGGATTGTCGTCATCTGGGATGAGTTTGGGCGTTATCTTGAAGGGCGTACCACCGATGTATTTCGTGGCGAGGCGGCAATCCTCCAGAATTTTGCAGAGACCTGTAACTATAGTGGGGAACAGCAGATACACCTACTGCTTTTCGCCCATAAAGAATTGCAAAGTTACGCCTCTAGCCTGCCTAAATCATATCAACAAGAGTGGTCGCGCATCGAAGGACGTTTTCAACGACATAATGTCATCAGTGACCCTTATGTGGCTTATCGGCTGGTCTCATCTTCATTAGAACATACCGATGAAGCCCTAATTCATGAGCTATTGCCAGAAAATGAAGTGCGGGACTTAGCACTCACCATCCATGGGCATCGCTTATTTGAGGAATTCACAGCACAAGAAGTCGAGCAACTTCTTTATGCAACCTTCCCGCTTCATCCGCTCACAGTTCATGCACTTGTGCATCTCTCCAATCGCGTCGCACAAAATGAAAGAACATTGTTCACATTTCTTGTGGCTGATGAGCCAAATGCTTTGCAACGACTCATTCAGACGGCAGACTTTGATTTTGGCGATAAATTTATTCGAGTAGATGCGTTATGGGATTATTTTGAAGATGCCATCCGCACAGATACGGGTGTCAATGGGGCATATCGTATTTGGGCAGGTGTTGCCAATGCCTTAGAGAAAATTCCTGCTAATGCAGAAAACGAAGCTCTGATTACACAAACCATCAAGACATTGGGTGTCCTGTTGATTTGTGCTGAACAAACACCCATCCGCCCATCTACTGAATTATTGGAATGGGCAGTGGGGCGCACAGGGATAGAGCCATTTTTGAAGGCTCTGAGCCGTCGTAAAGCCATCATCAACCGCAAAATAGACGAGTATTGGACATTCACCAACGGCAGTGATATTGATTTTGAGAAAAAGCTGAATGATGTTTTAGAGCGCACAAATCCAACACCATTGCAGTTACGACGACTCCTTGAACATTATATGCCAGCCCCACTGACCTATGCCCGTCGGTATAATCAAGCCAATGCGATTATCCGTTATTTCACAGGGATTTACCGTTGGGTAAATGAAATCCCTGATACCCCATGGGACTTACTCATTAGACAGCAAGTAGAACATCCAGATGGGGTGGTGGTTTATCTTCTCTCTCATGATGATATTCAGCATGAAGCCATTCAGCATATGATTGAATATCACCCAAGAGTGGTATATGTTTACCCAGAAAAACCGCTTCTGAATTTGAATGAGATTTTACGCGAGCTATTTGCCTTGCAAGAATTGGAAAACGACCCTGCCCTCAAACAACATGAGGATAATAATCGGATAGAGCGGGAAATTAAATCGCTCATCGAAGACGCACAACTCCGTTTAGAACGCGAGATGGCGATGCTCGTTGAACCTCAATTAGGGAAATCTATTTGGGTACGGTTTAGCGCCCAAAACCCATCCCTTGCTGAATGCTATCAAGTGATGAATGCCAGTTACCCCACCAGCCTTTTGAGCAAGATTTGTGAAGAGGTCTTTGGCGAGACACCGACTCTAAATAGTGATGGTTTGAATAAGCATCAACCCACAACCCAACAAATTAAGGCATCCGAAAAGCTCATCAATGCCTTGTTCACCTCTGAATTGTCAAAAACACTGGGGTTTGAAGGCTACGGACCTGAAGTATTGAATTTGAATACCCTGTTGATTGCCACTCATATTTTGCGCGAGGAAAATGAAAAATGGGTTATTGGGCATCCCCCCAATGATGCAAAACTCGCTCAGATTTGGCATATCATTGATGATTACCTGATACAAACGCGCAAACAGAAAGCCGTCTCAATTGAGGCATTGGTTCAGACCTTAACCGAACCACCCTATGGCATACGCTTAGGTGTCATCCCTGTTTTATTTTCGGCTGTCGTATATCGGCATTTGCGCGTCCTCACCATTCGCAAGGATGGGCGGGTACAAATACCCATTACAGGCGAATTGATAACAGAGGTGTTTGCCCAACCAACCAATTTCACGGTGGAAATCGGCGAATGGAACGACATGCTGGAGCGGTTATGGCAAGCTATATTATCCCGCTTTGGCAGTAACATGTCTTATACAGAACATCAACAACAACCATTGGCTTTATATCCCATTCTGATGCTTCGTTGGTTTCAGAGTTTGGGGCAATTTTGCCGTATCACGGGAAAACTCGAAGCAGATGCCTTGCGCTTCCGTGATGTGATTCGCAAAGCACAAACGGAACCCGCAAAAATTTTCTTTGAGGAACTACCTAACGTTTTAGCCATAGATGCCCATTCGACCCAAGCGCAAATCGAAGAGCGCCTCGATAGCCTGATGAGCGCCATTAGCAATACCTATCTCGACCTACAACGACGGTTGGATTTATTTGTTCAAAAAGAATTTGGTCAGCGTGACCGCAATGGATTTTCTGCCCTCCAAACATGGGCAGGACGATTACAAGCGGGCAGAGACGTAAGCCTCAAGGATTTTCGGTTTGGCAACACCAAAGCCCAGCAATTCGTCAATATTGTGATTAGCCAGCTTGAAGAAGATGCGCTGTTTTGGGATAAATTGGGCAAGGCAATTATTGGTAACCACCTACGCGACTGGACAGACCAGAGCGAAATACGCTTTTATGACGATGTTAGCAAGGTGCATATCGCTGTTGAACAAGAGGTTCAAGAACTGGTGGCAGAAGAATCGGTTGTTGCCATCTCGTTGCAAATGCCTGATAATACCGAACATGAATTTCGTTTCCGTTCCGCAGATTTAACGGCACAAGGGAAACGCCTACTCCAGAATTTTATGTCTACTTTAGAGATAGCTGGTCGCCCATTATCGGCAGATGAAAAGCGTCAAATTGCTATCGCCTTCCTATTGCATGTGATGGGAGAGAATGTCATTGGAAACCGATAAGCCCTTAATTTACCTCGATAACGCCGCTACCACCTTCCCCAAGCCAGAGGTTGTTTATCAGGCGATGGATAGTTTTTATCGCAATTATGGAGGCAATGCAGGGCGGGGTGCCAATCCACTCGCCCGCAAATCGGCGAATTTAGTGGCAGAAACCCGTGAATTGTTGAAGGTATGGCTGGATGCCCCCGATGTTGTGATGATGCCATCTGCCACCATTGCCCTCAACACCGCCATTTTGGGTGGGAGACTGCGGGCAGGTGATATTGTCTATGTATCACCGTTTGAGCATAACTCGGTATTACGCCCATTGGCACATCTCAAAAAGACCATCGGTATTGAGGTGGTTGTACTTCCATTCGATAAACAGACCTTTGAGTGCAAATTGGATGAGGTGCGTGCCTTATTCAAATTAGACCCGCCATCGATGCTCTGTATCTCTCAGGTGAGCAATGTCTTTGGCGTGATTTTGCCAGTGGATGAACTCACCCAACTAGCCAAACAAGCCTCACCACAGTGTGTCACGCTGGTGGACGGCTCACAGATGGCGGGCTTGAAATTGATGGATATGAATCGTGTGGATGCACTGATTTTTTCGGGGCATAAATCGCTTTACGGACCGTTTGGTGTGGCAGGGATTGCATTTGGCACAGCTTGGCGACCATTACC
>JANRKU010000176.1:0-6263 GCA_033763335.1 bacterium | reverse complement strand
AAGACGGTTAGTAGCGGTATGGGCGCTAATCTACCTGATAAGACGGTTAGTAGCGGTATGGGCGCTAATCTGCCCGATAAGACAGTTAGTGGCGTAAGGGCGCAACATGTTGCGCCCTTACATCAACCCCACCATACAGACCTATATCAACCCAAAGGTGGTGTGACACCAAACAATGTTATATCTGGTTCATTGGGTGCGATTATTCGGTCTTTTAAGGGAACTGTTACCCGCTTGGCACACCAAAAAGATGATTATCAAACACCAATATGGCATCGAAATTATCATGAACATGTCATTCGTGACGAAAAGTCATTGAATTTTATCAGAGAATATATCTTGTATAACCCCGCAAAATGGGAACAGGACTCGTTATATCAGAAGTGAGCCTGTAGCTATGTACAAATATCCTGTATGAGCGTAAGGGCGCAACATGTTGCGCCCTTACACCACCCCCATCCACATGCCGACTCTGTAGCATGTCTAGTATATGTCATCCTACAATCTCCCACCCCGATGTGTATATGCTTATATCTACCTTGCAATCTTTCATAACACCAATTTGCCATTCTGCCCCTGCATGATTATCATAGAGGGCAAAATAGCAAGGAGATTTTTTATGACCAATCAAAATAATACACAAAAAGGGCGTGCTGATTTATCCGCTTGGGAAAATGGCAAGCCCACCAATTTTTTTATCGCTGATAAAAATTTACAGTCTGTTTTACGTCACCATCTGGGTGAATCAGAATATAACCAGCTAGAATATACCTTATCGCGGTTTGGTGGGGAATGTGCCACCATCATTGACCCTGCTGTCAAAATTGAAGATAGAATCGGCAACCATCCGCGCCTGTATCGCTATAATGGCATTGGGGAACGGGTAGAGGACATCGAATTTCATCCCAATCATGACCTTGTGGGTCGGCTCATCTGGAAAAGTGGCATCATGGCGATGCAAGCGCGTGCGGGCAACACCGTTCATCAGATGACGCTATTTTATCTGCTCAATCACACAGCAGATGGTCATTCGTGCGGGTTAGCCTGTACCAGTGGACTCATCCGCGCCCTACAAACGGCAGGTAGCGATGAGCTACAAGAAAAATTTCTCACACCCCTATTAGACCCCAATTATGACACCATGCAACATGGCGCACAATTCCTCACCGAAGTGCAAGGCGGGAGTGATGTGGGCGCAAATGCTGTTGTGGCTCATAAACATGAAGATGGCACATGGCGCATATCGGGCGAAAAATGGTTTTGCTCCAATATCAACGCCCATCAATTTTTAGTGATGGCACGCCCTGTCGGTGCTACATCTGGCACAAAAGGGCTTGGATTATTTCTCATTCCACGCAAATTAGATGATGGTCAGACCAACGGCTTTTATCTGCGCCGACTCAAAGACAAACTCGGTACACGGATTTTAGCCAGCGCAGAAGTGGATTTTGTGGATGCGGTGGCGTATCCCGTTGGGGGGGTGGATAACGGCTTCAAAATTGCGGTGGAACAGGTATTAAACACCTCGCGGTTGATGAATGCGGTGGCATGTGCGGGATTTATCCGCAGGGCATATATCGAAGCCGCCAGTTATGCCTGTGAGCGCACCGCTTTTGGCGAAGCGATTGCCAATTATCCGCTTGTGCAAGAAGCCGTTGTGGATATTTTGGCAGAAAGTTATGCCGCTGTCGCATCCAGTTTTGCGCTGGCATCGTTGTTAGATATTATCGAAACAGGCAGTGGTGATGAAGATGATGAAGCCGTGTATCGGGTGTTTGTGAACATCAATAAATATATCACCAGTGTACAGGGGAGCGCCTCCATTCATCGTGCCATTGAGGTATTTGGTGGCAATGGGGCGATTGAATCATTCAGCATTTTGCCACGCCTCTATCGGGATATGGTGGTACTCGAAAGTTGGGAAGGCACGCATAATGTGTTATGCCTACAAGTGTTACGTGATTTTGGGCGCTATAACCTGCATGAGCCATTTTTGAAATATCTCTATACCCATTTGGCAACGGTGCGCGATGACCGCTTTAAGGGTGATGTAGAGGCGGTAGAACTCGCTATAGCTCGATTTATCGGCATGTTGGGAAAAATTGGGGCAGGTGAGGCGAGTTATCAAAATGCCCATGCCCGCCGATTAATTCATTTGCTGGCACAAATCGCGCAAGCGGTGATGTTGCTCAACGAAGCGCAACGGGAAATTGAACATGCCGTTAAGACAATAAAACCCGATGTAGCGACTTATTTCATCAATCAGCATTTGCGCCCCGCTTATGACCCCATGATGGATGAGACTTATGTGCCACGCCTCGAAAAATTGATGATGGCATATTAAATTTGGCATATATTGTGCTGTGTAAGGGCGCAATGTGTTGCGCCCTTACAGTATCGTCATATAATTATCCTCATTACTTATCACATATAAAGGACATCATCACACATGGTCAAGACTATTATTTATGGCTTACTCCTCTTTCTACCGATTGCGGTTATCGCAGAACTGACCCATGCCAACCCATTGCTAATTTTTGTGGTATCAGCACTCGCCATCATCCCACTTGCTAAATTTATCGGTGAAGCGACAGAAGAACTCGCCATCTATACGGGTCCAAAATTCGGCGGGTTGCTCAATGCGACATTGGGTAATGCGGCAGAACTCATCATCACTATTTTTGCGATTCGGGCAGGCTTATTGGATTTAGTCCGTGCCAGCATCACAGGGTCAATTTTGGGGAATTTGCTCCTCGTGTTGGGATTAAGCCTCTTGGCGGGTGGCTTAAAAAATGGCGTGCAGGTATTTGACCGCCGTACTGCCTCTATCAATGCCACATTAGTTATTTTGGCGGTGGTGGCATTAATGATTCCATCGTTATTTGATGCGGCTATTCAAGAAAATAAAGCGGCGGAACTCGGTTTGAGCGAAGCGGTGGCAGTGGTGATGATAATCCTCTATGGATTAAGCGTGTTTTATACCTTCCAACAAAGCAAAAATTCTGCCCATGTGCCTGTGGTACATGAGCCAGCAGAAGAACAAGAAGCAGAAGAACATCACACCCCCAAATGGAGTGTGCGCTTCGCATTGGGTGTCTTGGTAGCCGCCACATTGGGCATTGTGTTCATGAGCGAATTTTTGGTGGGTGCTGTGCAACACGTCACCGACGAAATTGGGCTGACAGAATTTTTCATCGGTATCATCATCATCCCAATGGTGGGTAATGTTGCCGAGCATTTGGTCGCGGTGCAAGTGGCGTATAAGAACAAAATGGAATTGAGCCTCGCCATTTCGTTGGGGTCTAGCTTGCAGATTGCCTTGCTTGTTGCGCCTGCATTGGTGTTTATCAGCGTGTTGATGGGCAACCCGTTACTACTGGTATTCAACGAATTTGAGCTAATTGCACTCCTTGGCGCGTCTATCATTGCCGCCTTCATCGCCCAAGATGCCGAAAGCAATTGGTTAGAAGGGGCAATGCTTTTGGGTGTCTATATCATGCTTGGCTTTGCCTTCTACTTTTTGCCCGCAGTGGCATAAAAAGATGATTTATGCGTTAACAAACCGCATCTGGGTGCGATTTGGCTGGTCGTACAAACCAGCGCCGTAAACGTTTTTCAACGGCGAGGGGCATGGTATTTTTTAGTATCCATTTGGCTATCCCGCGTAACACATACGCGGGATAGCGCCGTAACCCCTTAAAATCGTCACGCAAGGCTTTCCATTGACCCTTACGAATATGTATCACCATGTTATCGAGCATTGCCTCTACCCATTGGTGGTGCATGGTCGTGGGGAGGTCGTTTGCCCCATAGCGAGCTAACATGCCCTCAATTTCTTTGAGGCGTTTATACCCCCCGCTACGCGATTTTGTCTCCTGAAAAATTTTGACGATGACCCGTATCTCTGGCACAAAGGTTGGCGGAAATTTTTTGCCAATTCGCAACCAATAGTCGTAATCCATGCCATAGTGGAGCGACTCATCAATCATGCCAAATTCATCAAGCACCTGTCGGCGCAAAAAGACTGTGGGTTGCACGATATAACAGCCAAATTGCAATAATTTTTCGTAGCTCCATTCAAAAATAGGATAGCGATAATTGCCTGCCTGCCCTTGTTCATCTACAAATTTCGCACAGCCATACACCCAACCTGTATCGGGGTGATTTTGTAGGTGGATGACGGCTTTTTCTACGGCATCGGGCAGATAAATATCATCGGCATTGAGCCACGCGACAATTTCCCCTTTGCCAAGTGTCCACCCCTTGTTGATAGCATTACTTTGCCCGCCATCTTTTTCGCTGATGAGGGTGAGTTTATCGGCATATTTTTGGGCAACGGCTTGTGTGCCATCTGTTGACCCACCATCCATGATGATATATTCAATATTGGGGTAAGTCTGATTCAATACAGAAATAATGCAGTCTTCAATAAATGTCACACTGTTATAGACAGGGGTAATAATCGTCACCAACGGTAGGGGTAAATGGGTATTGTTCATTGTGTTTTTTCCAGTTATGCTCAAAATGATTCACCTTATCGTGCCACAATTAACAGAATAAATCAATTTTATAATTGAGGGTCATATCATGTCGGGCAAGATAAAAATTGGCATTGATGCGCGGATTACCGATGGCAAGCAGGGGGGTGTGCAACAATTCATCATTGGGCTTGCACAAGGGTTGTCGCAATTAACTGATGGCGATGAAACCTATATTTTTTTGGCATATCAAGGTCAATCGGATTGGCTCAAACCATATATTGGCGGAAAATGCCAATTGCATCTCATTGATGACATGCCAAAAATGCCTATCTGGAAACAATATCTCAAACGATTTACAAAACTTCGTTATTTATGGCATCTTATCCGAGCAAAACGGAATACGATAAAAATTCCCCATTCCGATGGACTCATCGAAAACCTACACATTGACCTGATGCACTTCACCACCCAAAACGGCTTTTTAACAGCCATTCCCACCATCTACCACCCGTGGGATTTGCAACATATCCACTTGCCCCAATTCTTTACCCCATTAGAGCGCCAACATCGGGATATGCGTTATCGAGCATTTTGTGACCAAGCAAAATTGGTGGCGGCGGCATCTACATGGATTAAAAATGATTTGATTGCCCATTATCATCTTAATCCAGAAAAAATTAGCGTTATTCCAATGGCATCGGTACTCGTGGGGTATCCACAACCAAGCCCAGATGAACTACAAGCCATTGCGAAAAAATATGACCTGCCAGCGATGTTTGCCTATTATCCTGCCCAAACATGGGAACATAAAAATCATATTCGCTTATTAGAGGCGTTGGTCATATTGCGCGATGTGCATCATATCACCATCCCACTCGTTTTAAGTGGGACAATCAATGCCTATGGGCATACCATCCAAAAATATATTCATCGTATGGGGCTAGATAAGCAAGTGTTGATGTTGGGGTATGTCTCGACCTTAGAGGTGCAAGCCCTCTATCGTCTGTGTACCATGATGATTTTCCCAAGTCGGTTTGAGGGATGGGGATTACCCCTCACCGAAGCGATGAGTGCTGGCGTTCCTGTGGCGTGTTCCAATATAACACATTTGCCCGATATTGTGGCAGATGCGGGATTGGTCTTTGACCCTGATGACAGCGAGGCGATGGCGGATGTTATGCTAAAATTGTGGCAGAATCCGACTTTGCGCGAGGATTTAATCACAAAAGGTCATGCACGCGCTTCTGCCTTTAGTTGGGAAATCACGGCGCGATTATTTCGGGCGCACTATCGGCAGTTATTGGGTGTCCCACTTTCACAGGATGAAGAGATGCTTCTTGTCCATCCACCACTTGTTTAGGCAGGTTTAACTGCGATAAAACTATAAAATCTGCCCGGTTTTTGATTCACCCGTGATAATAATTCACATAAGCGCGAATACAACCTGTCATTTTGCGTGATAAAATTGGCGACAGGTGGGGTTAAGAAACGCAATTTTTTCTGAATACCATTGCGATAGGCTGTTTTGCTGATGGGCGCAAAATTGATGACACTGCTCGAATATCCTAATGTTTGTTTTAGGGTGAGATTTGCCCCTTTGATGCTATCCACATAATCGCGCAATAAAAAAGCATTTTCGCCTTGTGTATATTTATGGATTGCGTGATTGGCATAAAAGGCTTCTTTATCATCAATTTTGCTGATGACATGTTCGCGGGTGGCGATAAATACCCCATTTGGCTTCATAACACGATAAATTTCTTTCATGGCGACTGCTAAATC
>JANRKU010000175.1:0-16902 GCA_033763335.1 bacterium | reverse complement strand
CTCCGTTTGCGCGATGATAACGAGACTTACGACGTAATATTGATGGATTTTGGCATCGCTAAATTTTTGGATGATACAGGCTCACTCACAGGGAGCGCCGCCGTTGGTACAATAGATTATATGGCACCCGAACAAATTATGAATTCCACCACGGTGGATTATCGCGCCGATATTTATGCGCTCGGTGTGGTGTTATATGAAGTATTGACAGGCACATTGCCATTTAAGGGGACATTGGCACAAGTGCTATTTGCCCATCTTAACCAACCCGCACCCGATATTCGCCAAATTATGCCAAACATCTCTGAGGATATATCTCTAGCCATTCAACGCGCCCTCCAAAAAGACCCTCATGACCGTTTTCAGAGTGCCACCGAATTTGTGAAGGCGCTCACAGGTATGTTATAATAACAAAAAAGAAACCTTATCACATTTGGAGGAGAATTTATGCGTTGGATAAAAATCATATTCGCATGTCTTTGCATTGGCATTTTTTCAGTCACAATAATTTCTGCTCAATCAGAGGAATGCCCTATCGCCGTAGAAGAAATTTTGGTGGCGGTGGGGGATGTTTGTGAAGATACAGGACGCAATCAGGTGTGTTATGGCAACCTAGAAATTTCTGCCACAGGGCGCACGGATGCCTTTCAACTCAATGATGTGGGCGACATTGCCAATCTTGCCGATATGGATAATCTCTCCCTCAGTCCACTAAATGAAGAGTCTGGTGTATGGGGTGTGGCACTTATGCAACTACAAGCCAATTTGCCCGATACCCTCCCCGGTCAAAATGTGACCATGCTGGCATTTGGCGAGGTATCGCTCACCAATGCCATTAATGCCCCTGTAGAACTCACCGCAACCCTATCATCCAATGGGCGCACCCGTAGCACACCTACATCTGCCGATGGTGATTTGAATGTCCTGACCGCCATTTCGAGTGGCTCATCCATAGAAATTCTTGGACGAGATGAAGCAGGAGAATGGTTGCTCATCCGCCTACCAGAACCGAGCCTTCGTGGTGATGAATTTGGGTGGATTTCGACCCAAGTCTTGAGCATTTCTGGTGATAAAATGGGGTTGAATATTTTCCCCGATGATGTCCTCGCCAATGGCTCACCTGCCCCCGCCACCCCCATGAGCGCCTTTTATCTGCGTACTGGCATAGGTGAGACCAATTGCGCCGAGATGCCACCCGATGGTGTCCTCATTCAAACACCAGAAGGCGCGGGGCGCGTACAAATGACCGTCAATGGGGTACAAATGAGTTTTGGGTCAACCGTGTTCCTCAAGACAACAGAAAATTTACTCATGGTAACAGTGATAGAAGGCACAGCCACACTCACATCACTTGGCGAAACCCGTTTTATCCCCGCAGGAGCAGAAGCGTATATCGAAATGAATGACGATTTTACCGCCCCTGTCGAAGTCCCCAGCGACCCACAACCTTACAAGGCGGGGGATGTGCTATATTTGCCCATCACAGCAGAAACCCAACTTGTGCCACAAGCAGTCGAAGTCATAGAACCAATTGAACCAGATGCTATTCCAGATGCTATCGCCCAAGCCTTTGCCCCCAATGGCGCAATTGATGGTGTCTATTATTTTAATCGGGTAGATATCACTGTCCATGTCACACCCAATTATGAAGGTGGATTTTGCAATGGCGGTCCAGAAAGCCAAAATTACACCGCTAATTTTCAATTTACACCAACAGGCATCATCTCAAATAGTGTTGTAGCCGATGGATTAGTATTTAATGGGGGTAGTATATGGGGCGCATCAGACGCAGAACATCAAGCCCTGTATACACTCGGCACACCCGGTACAGATGGATTTGCCCATACCTTCACCGCCCTATCACCCTATTCACTCCAAGAAAAACGCACAGGGATGATTAGCGATGTCGGTGGCATATCGAGTTCATGTACGGCGTATTATATCGGCACATGGATTGCCCCATTGGGGAATTAATAATTGATAGTGAGTTGTAAGGCGATAGGCACTTTTTGTGCCTATTTGCCTCTCAACATAAACCTCACATGAGAATATGCCCAATTTTGATAATCTTGTGAGGTTTGCATAGGCAAAATGTTGCATCCAGTTAAAAACTTTGTTATCTTTCAAGAGATACAGTAATAAATTTTTAGCAAAATAAGACTTTTTGAGAAAAAATTGCATGAATAATCCTTCTGTTAAACTTCACGTCAATGATATTTCGCTCAGTTTTGGCGGAATCAAAGCATTACAACATGTTGATTTTAAGGTGCATGAGGGTGAAATTTTCGCCGTCATCGGACCCAACGGGGCGGGTAAAACCAGCCTCATCAATAGCATCAATGGATTTTATCACCCCCAGCAAGGCGCAATTATTTATGAGGGGCAGAATATCACCAAACAGCCCGCCTATAAACGCGCCCAATTGGGGATTTCGCGCACATTCCAAAATATCGCCCTCTATACCAACATGACCGCCCTCGACAACCTCATGGCGGCACGTCATTTGCACATGAAGAGCAATATGATTACAGGTGCGTTCTTTTGGGGTCCTGCCAAAAAAGAAGAAATTGAACACCGCCAAAAAGTGGAAGAAATCATAGACTTTTTAGAGATGGAACACGTCCGCAAGACGGTGGTGGGCAATCTTAGCTATGGGCTACGCAAGCGCGTGGAATTGGGACGGGCGTTGGCGCTCGAACCCACCATGCTCTTGCTTGATGAACCGATGGCAGGCATGAATGTGGAAGAAAAAGAAGATATGGCGCGGTTCATCCTCGATATTCATGAACAACAACGCATGACCATCATGCTCATCGAACACGATATAGGCTTGGTGATGGATATTTCAGACCGCATTGTTGCGCTCGATTTTGGCATGAAAATTGCCGAAGGCACACCCGAACAAATCCGCAATGACGATGCTGTCATTAAGGCTTATTTAGGTCAGGAACACTAAACTTATGATTATTGATGCACCGAATCAAATTAAACGCGACGCACAAATTTTTTCGCCAGAGGGATACACTATCCCTCCCTTAGATACCGATAAAGACACACTCCCCAAACTTTTTGTGGATACCTCAAAAAAGTATTGGGGTAAAATTGCCATGCGTAAAAAACGACTTGGCATTTGGCAAGAATATACATGGGAAGAATCGTATCAAAAAGTCCACGATTTCACGCTCGGATTGATGAGCATGGGTTTATCTCGTGGCGAAAAAGTAGCAATTATTGGTGAAAACGACCCCGAATTTTATTGGGCAGAGATTTCTGTCCATTGTGCAGGTGGGGTGAGTACCGCCATCTTCACCGATGCCAATCCACAAGAATTACTCTATGTCGTCACCAATTCCACATCCGTATTTTTGGTGGCACATGACCAAGAGCAATGCGATAAGGCGCTCGAACTCCGCGACAAATTGCCCAATGTCCGCAAGGTCATTTATTGGGATGAAAGTGGCATGTGGGGCTATGATGACGACTGGCTCATGAGTTTTGAGGAAGTACAGGCACTTGGACGCGAATATGCAAAAAAACACCAAGACGCATTCCTCAAATCGGTTGCACAAGGCAAAGGCGAAGATATTGCCATTTTTAGTTATACCAGTGGCACAACCAGCCTGCCAAAAGCGGCGATGATTCGTCACCGCAACCTCATCTATACCAATGTGCATAGCCAACCCATCATCAAAACCTATCAAGAAGATAACTACCTGTCGTTTAGCCCTCTGGCATGGATTACCGAGCAAGGCTTAGGCGTGGCGGCGCATGTGTTATATGGCTTTCAGGTGAATTTTCCAGAAAGTCCAGAAACAGTCCAAACCGATTTGCGCGAAATTGCCCCTAGCGCCCTGCTCTTCCCAAGTCGTATTTGGGAAAATTTGGCACGAACCATGCAAATGCGCGTCAATGACAGTTCATGGATTAATCGGATGATGTACAAATTATTCATGCCCGTGGCGTATAAAGTCATTGACCTAGAGGATGAAGGCAAAGCCATCCGCTTCCCCACCAAAGTGCTACGTGGCATTGCAGAATGGGCAGTGTTACAACCCCTGCGGGATAAAATCGGCATGGTGCGGATGCGGAACGCCTTCACATCGGGCGCGGTATTGAGTCCCGATGTGTTACGCTTTTTCCGTGCGGTTGGCGTGGAACTTCGCAGTCTATACGGTTCAACCGAGATGCAAGGTGTGACCATGCACTATCCCAACAAGGTCAAACTCGCCAGCGTTGGCGAATTGATACCGGGTGTCGAGGTCAAAATTGCCGAAAATCGAGAAATTCGTGTTCGCAGTCGCGCCGTGTTTGCAGGCTACTTTCAGGCAGATGACAAAACTGCCGAAGCATTTGACGAAGATGGTTTCTTCAAAACAGGCGATGCAGGCTATATCGGGGCAGATAATCAGTTGATTTATCTTGACCGTGTAACCGATATGATTGAACTGGCTAATGGCGAATCGTTTAGCCCACAATTTATCGAAGGACGACTCAAATTTAGCCCCTTCATCCAAGATGTGATGACAGTAGGCGGGTTTGATATGGAATTTGTGACGGCAATCGTCATCATAGATTTTGAGAATGTCAGCCGTTGGGCAGAAAAAAATCGGCTCAATTTCACAACCTATGTAGACCTCACCCAAAAACCGCAGGTCTATGACATCATCAAAAAAGAGATTCAACGCCTCAATGAAGATTTGCCAGAATCGGCAAGAATCCGCAAATTTGTGATTCTACATAAGGCGTTTGATGCCGATGAAGCAGAACTCACCCGCACGCGCAAATTACGGCGCAAGGCGCTCGAACAACGCTACGGAATCATGCTCGATGCCATGTATACAGGCAAAGAAGAAGTGACCGTGAGTGCAGAGGTAAAATATCGGGATGGGCGCACAGGCGTTGTCGAGACATCTGTCCGCGTGATGACGGTTTAACACACATTTTTTGACAAAATAAATTTTTTTGAGAAAAGGATATGGCTTTGGCGGCAAATACATTACCACAAGGCAGACGAATAAAATTACCGACAATGAATTGGCAACGCATCAGCCGTTGGGCGACCATCATCGGCACATTCATTTTTGTGCTGTGGTTGGGTGATAGAATTGGTGATAATCCGCGTAATTATGCGGTTGTGACCATCAACGGTATCCTCATCGGCGGGATTTATGCCATCATCGCGGTTGGCATTGTGATGATTAACAAAGCGTCTGGGGTGTTCAATTTTGCACACGGCGCGATGATGCTCCTCACAGCATGGTTTTTCCTCAGTTTTTATAATACCGATAATTTTAATATCGTGGCAGTCAGTATTTTTGTGGCGGTGACAGTGATTTTATTCATTGCCATGAGCGATTGGCGCGACCTGATGAAACCACAACGCCTTGTGATGGGTCTTGTGGCGGGTATTATTATCGTGTTTATGATGACGATTGGCGGGGATGAATGGCGCTTGATACGGGCAATTGTTGGCTCTATGACGATGGCTACCCTACTTGGCTTGTCTATCGAAAGATTTGCCATTCGCCCATTGATGGGACAACCTGTATTCACCATGATTTTGATGACATTGGCATTAGACCGCATTTTTGTTGGGCTAACCAATTTCTTCTTCCCTAGCATAGATACCTCTATCCCCATTTTGAGTGATTTGAGCAATCTCAATATCCCCAAAACCTACGAATTTGATGTGGTAAACATCATCCCACAAATTGACCGCGCTTTGCGGATTCCATCCGATTCTGTGGTGGTCTTTATTTTGGCATCACTGGCATTCACCGCCTTCATCTTGTTCTTTCAATACACCAATGTTGGCTTATCCATGCGTGCCACCGCCGAAAATCAGGTATTGGCACAATCAGTCGGGTTACGTGTGCGGGCAATTTTGGCAATCGCATGGGTGGCGGCGACCCTTTTGGCACTCACAGCAGGGGTGTTATTTGGAGGTGGCAATAGCTTGGGACCAACGATGCCGAGTTTGGCGCTGATTGTGTTCCCCGCCGTGTTATTGGGCGGGATTGAATCCATCGGTGGGGCATTTGTGGGCGGTATTGTCATCGGCTTGGGACAAACATGGGGCGACCAGCTCTTTCAATCCGAAGCAGGTACACAACTCGTCCCCTACGTCATTTTGATGATTGTCCTCATCTTCAAACCCGATGGCTTGTTCGGTCAAAAACGAATTGAGAGAATTTAACCATGTCTGCGAATATTCGCCCTTCAGGGGTATTCAACACCACCTATGCCCAAGATATGATGCTCGACCGCACATGGTCAAATCGGCTTAGTGCATGGGGATTCGTCTTATTATTGCTCGTTTTACCCATGCTCAGTACCGATGGCTTACTCGGACTCGACATTATTCCCCCTCTATGGATTAGCGTCATCGCTAAAATTGCCATTTTTGCAATTGCGGCACAAGGACTCAATATCATCATGGGGTATACGGGTCAAATTTCGCTCGGTCATGCGGCATTTATGGCGGTAGGCGCGTATACGGCAGGCGTTCTGGTGCGTGAATTGGGATTCACATTTTGGACGGCGCTCCCCGTGACCATGCTCTTTACGGGCGTTGTTGGCTTGATATTTGGATTGCCATCGTTGCGGGTTAAAGGCTTTTATTTGGCAATGGCGACCCTCGCCGCCCAAAATATCATCATCTGGATTATCACCTACCCTCTCGCCCCATGGACAGGGGGTGCAAATGCCATCACACTGGAAAATCATCCCATCCCATTTTTTGGGTCAACTGCCACAAAAACTGGCATGTATTACATCATCATTCCCTTTGCGGTGTTATCGTTCTTAGTGGCGCGAAATCTCATTCGCACCCGCACAGGACGCGCATTTATCTCCATCCGCGATAATGACCTCGCCGCAGAATTGCTAGGGATTAATGTCTTTACCTATAAGCTACAAGCCTTCTTCATCAGTTCCATGTATGCAGGCTTGGCAGGGGCGCTTTTTGCCTTCAATAAGCAAAGTGTTCAGACGACCGATTTTTCATTGGCACTTTCGATTGAATTGGTGGCGATGTTGGTCATTGGGGGCGCAGGCTTCTCGTTGGGTCCGCTTTTTGGCGCGAGTTTTATCCTGATTGTGAATCAGGTGATTGTGCCAGATATTCAACCTGCCCTCACCGACTTCTTTTCTCGGTTATTCACCTTTGTGCCTGCGGTGCAAATTAGCACCGCCTTCCCACCATTGATGTTTGGTCTGATATTGGCACTCTTTTTGGTGCTATTGCCCAGAGGCATTGCCTATCAGTGGGAAATTCTCAAAATTTCGTGGAAGATTCGACCGTATTCGTATTAGCATGGCTCACCTTGCTCGTATGGGCTATAGCCCACGAATAGCAACTTAACAGCAAAATCATCCCCTATCCCCCGCCCCCTTTCCCCATTGCATGGAGAAAGGGGAGAAAATCGCTTTACGGCAGATTTTTTAGCCCCTCTCCAATTTTTGGGGAGGGGTTGGGGTGGGGATAAGTTGCAGATATAGGAACGGCATGGTTGCCATCCCAACAAACATACAAACCAGTTGCGACGCTTTCTTGCGTCCGCGTGAAATAATGTTATAGTTAGTAAGGTGAAGGAGGTTTTTTTATCGTCGTGAAAAACCACGCACTACCGCATCAAAATTAGAAAAATTTAGTCAATTAGAACACTTTGAAGGAGATTCAAAAAGATATGCGTAAATTAACATTACTTCTCAGCATTGTGGCACTCATCGCCATTTTTGCCATTCCAGCTACTGCCCAAGAAGATGAAATGGAATTGCCCGATTTCATCCAACACACCGAATGTGCTGTAGATTTAACTGGTGGGAGCGTCCCCATCATCCACTTAGGTGATACCAGTGGGTCATATGCCCCCATCACCCAACCCCTGCTCGCTGGTTTGGCAGATGCCGCCGCCTATTTTAATCAAATGGGTGGGATTTGCGGTGCAGAAATTTTGGTTGGCGATGAATATCGCGTTGATACCGGTGGGAATCCAACCAACGTTGGACCCGGTTATGACCGCTTAAAAGAACTCAACCCCGATTTGTTGATTCTCTATTCGTCCACCGATTCAGTCACCCTTCGCCCATCGGTAGAAGCAGACGAAATCCCTGTCCTCATCAGCGCAGGCTCAATCGCTGGTTTGTATGGTGAAGATGCCATGACCCCCGGTTGGGTGTTTGCCACCAACCCCCTCTATGCTGACCAATTTGCCATGTTCTGTGAATATATTGGTTCTATGCCCGATATGTATCCAGACCCTGTCGTCGCCTATATGGGTTGGGGTGGTCCTGTTGCCGAATTTGGTTTAGCCGCCTATACCGATGAATCTGTCGCCTATTGCGAATCGGTTGGCGTGACTGTGTTGCCATCCATCCCCTTCTTGCCCATCGCCACAGTAGATTCGCTCGCCCCACTGGTCAATCAAGCCTATGATGACGGCGCAAATATCATCTATGTCAACGCATTGGCAACTGGTCCTGTCCGTATCGCAGAAGCCCTCGAACAAGAAGGCTTGCTCAGTGAATTCACACTCGGTTCTGTGAACTGGGGCTTGGATGCGTCTGTCGCATTCCTCAGCATGGGGTCATTGAGTGAAGAAACAGGCTTGCCTGTGGTGAATGGTCTTATCGGCTCTATGCCCTTCGGCTGGTGGTCAGAAACAACCCGCCCAGGCATTCAACTCATCACCGAACAAGCAGACCTCAATGAACGCTCTGCCCCCACTCGCGGTATTTCCTATCTGTTGGGCTGGGTCTTGGTAGATACCTATATCGAAGTCTATACCCAAACTGCCAACCGCGTTGGTAGCCTCGATGCCATTGAGGGTGCAGACATAAAAGAAACCATCGAAGGCTTGGTCTATGAGCCACTTGGCTTGCAAATCATGAACTTTGAAGGTGGTAGCATTCGTGCATTACCAAGCAACCGTATCGTGCAAATGCGCTTCTTGAATGCCACGATGGATGGTGTTGCAACCTCTGGCGATGATGCCCTCAAAGTCCCCGTTGAAGGTGGTGCAAATTACTACCCACCCATCATCATCCCCTTGTATCCAGCCGATGGCTCATTCCAAGCCGCACCAAGCATGTTGCCCGGTCAAGATATGTAATTTATTTAATCTCATCCACCTACCCCCTTCCAAGTGTTGGGGGTAGTGGTTGATACCTGTAAGGGCGCAACATGTTGCGCCCTTACACGATGAGATGACACCTGTAGGGTATTCGTAGGGACGGCAACTATGCCATCCTGACCAAAGGATTTTTTAATGTCCACACTAACAGTCAACAATATTGAAGTTATTTATAGCAGTGTGATTCAAGTGCTACGCGGGGTGTCGTTTGAGGTCAAAGAGGGGCAAATTGTCTCCCTATTGGGACCAAACGGCGCAGGAAAATCCACCACACTCAAAGCCATTAGTGGCTTGTTGCGCGGTGAGATTGGCGAAATTACACGCGGCAATATCATGTGGGGCGATACAAAGCTCAATGGGCAATCCCCAGAAGAAGTGGTACGGCGTGGTGTTGTTCAAGTCATCGAAGGTCGCCCCTTATTCCGTCATTTGACGGTAGAAGAAAATTTGCACACAGGCGCGATGGCGTTTGAGGGTGGCAGATATTATAAACGCGATTTAGAGATGGTATTTAATTATTTCCCCCGCCTACGTGATTTACGCAAGCGCGTCAGTGGGTATTTATCGGGCGGTGAAGGTCAAATGTTGGTCATTGGGCGGGCGCTCCTCGCACATCCCAAATTGATTATGCTCGATGAACCGTCATTAGGGCTTGCGCCCATGCTCGTCAAAGAGATTTTTAGAATTATTAGCGAAATCAGACAACAATCGGGTCTCTCCGTATTACTCGTAGAGCAAAATGCCCGTGCCGCATTAGAACTCGCAGACCATGGCTATGTCATGGAAAATGGGCGCATCGTCCTCGATGGACCCGCCGCTCAATTGCGCGAAAATGAAGATATTAAAGAATTTTATTTAGGACTCAATACATCTGGCGAGCGCAAAAGTTACCGCAACATCAAACATTATAAACGGCGCAAGCGTTGGTTAGGGTGATATATAACAAAACCATTATCTACCATAAGGGCGCAACATATTGCGCCCTTTCCATTTTAACGGTATCATCATTTTTTATTTTCATATCTGTGAGGAATATTTATGGCATCATTTGATAATCGTATTCGTGATTTGGTCGCTCATGCCTACGCCAAAGCCCCCGCCATCAAACAAATTTTTGATTCTGCTGGTGTATCCCCCAATGACATTCAACGCGCATCCGATTTGGTAAAATTACCCGTCACCAGCAAGGATTCACTCGTTGCCATTCATCAAGCCAATCCCCCTTTTGGCGGATTTTTGACCATCCCCATTGATGATTTGCCCCGCATTTATATTTCGCCCGGTCCCATCTATGACCCACAACCATCGAATCCCGATGCGGCAGAATATAACCTTGCACCATTCCGTTATGTGGGGTTTGGTCATGGTGATAGGGTACTCAACACCTTTATGTATCACCTCACCCCTGCGGGGTTATTGTTGGATGAGGCATTACGGGCATGTGGCGCTACGGTTATCCCATCGGGACCGGGCAACACCGAATTACAAATTATGATGATGGGTGCGCTCAACATCACAGGCTTTGTTGGTCAACCGAGTTATTTAGATACCATTTTGGATAAAGCCCTCGAAATGGGATTCCCCAAAGAAGCCATCACCATCAAAAAGGCATTATTTTCTGCTGATATTTATACACCCAAGCAACAAGCCCGTTTTGAGGGCGAATATGGCATGAAAACCACCTCTGCCTACGGTACAGCAGATTTGGGATTTATCGGCTACTCGCGGTCAGATACACAAGGATTTAGCCTTGTGGAATCGGTCTATGTCGAAATTGTAGACCCAGAAACAGGTCAAACGGTGCCAGATGGAGAGCGTGGCGAAGTGGTCGTGACCACCTTTAATAATGCCTATCCCCTCATTCGGTTTGGTACAGGCGATTTAGGCGCATTAGACCCCAACCCGCCCCACAGCGCCCAACACCTCATGGGGCTTTTTGGACGCAGTGGCGAGGCGATAAAGGTGCGTGGCATGTTTTTACATCCCAATCAGCTCCTCACCGCCAAAAGCCAATTTCCACAAATCAAACGGCTACAGGCAATCATCACCCGCCCAGATAAAAGCGATTATGTCACCCTTCGCGTACAATTGAATGATGGCATAGATGCGGGCGACCTTGCCAATCAACTGAAAGCACTCGCACAACAAGCCGTGCGCTTGCGTGTGGATGACGTGGTATTTGTAGGCGATGGTGTTATTGCCCCCGGTGGTCGCACAGTCGTAGATGAGCGTAAATGGGATTAGCTATTATAGGGGTATGACATGTCATGCCCCCAATATGTCCATTTTGAACCAGTAAGAACCATTCATCTCGCTTCGTCTGGTAAAATGGCGGTAACGCATATTTTTGCGTTGTTCGCCTTTTTTATTTTTATCACACAGGCTAGGAAATTGCATGAAAAAGTCAGCATGGGCTTCATTTTGGCTAGTGGGGATTATTTGGGGGTCGTCGTTTCTGCTCATCCGAGTAGGCGTTTCTGGGGTATCGGCAACTCAAGTCGTTTTTACGCGCACAGCGATTGCCGCCGTCGGATTAAGTCTACTCGCTTATTCTCGCGGGTTGCGCTTCCCCAAAGATATACGAATCATTCGCGCCTTACTCATTTTGGGGATATTTAACGTCACCATCCCCTATATGTTTATTTCGTTTGGCGAACAAGCCATCCCAAGTGGTATGGCGGCTGTTTTACAAGCCACCGCCGCATTATTTGGGCTGGTGATTGCCCATTTTGCCTTTGTAGATGAACGTATCACACGGCGCAAACTGTTAGGATTAGCGGTGGGCTTTTCTGGCGTGTTTTTGCTCTCGGCAGATGCTATTAACCCCGCAAGCCCATTTTTTAGCCCCCTATTAGCCTTATCCTTGCCACAATTCACCGTAGCAGGCGAAAGTAGTGGCTTAAATATCCACTTTTTGTTAGGGCAACTCGCTATTGTGGCGGCATCTTTTTGCTATGCTGGCTCAACTTCATTTAGCCGTAAAGTTATGGCACACTATAAAGTTCCGCCCCTCATCACATCGGCATCTACCTTCCTCGTTGGGGCATCATTGGGCTTTGTATTCATGTTCATAGAACCCCTATTGGGTGGGCGTGGCTATACCCCCTATAACGAATTAGAAAACAACATCCTATTCGCTATTTTGGGATTGGGCTTCATCAATACTTTCATCGCCTATATGTTTTTCTATTTTATCATCCAAGAATTGGGGGCTTTCCGCGCAACCATGGTCACGTATGTTGTCCCTGCGGTTGGTCTTATCTTGGGATGGCTCGTCTTGGGAGAAAAAATCAGTTCCACCATGTTTTTGGGTGCAGGGCTAATTTTTATCGGCATTGGTATCATCAATATCAAACTTAAATTGTTATTTAAGCGTCCAGAGGCGTTCATTCCGCCACCTGTGACCCTATCTACAGAAAGGATTTAATATGCCCCAAATTACCTTTGACCATTATGTGCGTTATGATGAACTTACCGCCACGCTCAAAGCCTTTGCAGATGAATTTCCGCAATTGGTCAGCTTAGAGAGCATTGGCAAGAGTTATGAGGGACGCGACATTTGGTTGGTGACTGTCACCAATACCCAAACAGGGAGCGCAGATGATAAACCCGCCCTCTGGGCAGATGCCAATATCCACGCCACAGAGGTATCACCGACCACCGCAACCCTCTATTTGCTCAACAAATTGACGAGTGAATATGGCAAAAATGCCGATGTCACCCGCGCACTCGATACCCGTGTGTTTTATTTATGCCCGCGTGTGAATCCAGACGGGGCAGAATTGGCATTGGCAGATAAACCGCGTTTCCTGCGCTCTAGCACCCGCTTATACCCTTATCCAGAAGAGGATTTAGAGGGGTTGGTTAATGAAGATATAGATGGTGATGGGCGTGTGTTGTGGATGAGGATTAAAGACCCTAATGGGGGTTGGAAGGCACATCCCGATGAACCCCGTTTGCTGACACGGCGCGAACCAACCGAAACAGGTGGCACCTATTATCGGTTGATGCGCGAAGGCAATATCGAAAATTATGATGGGGTAACAATCCGCCCAAAACGTATCGCAGAAGGACTTGACCTGAATCGCAATTTCCCCGCCAATTGGCGACAGGAAGTGCAACAATTCGGCGCAGGCGAATATCCCACATCTGAGCCAGAAGTGAAAGCCATTGTGGATTTCATTGTCAAGCACAAAAATATCACAGGTGGCATCACTTTTCATACATGGAGTGGTGTGTTACTCCGTCCTTATGGCACATTGGCAGATGACAATTTTCCGCCAGAAGACTTGCGGATTTATAAGCGCGTGGGCGAAAAAGGCACACAAATCACAGGCTACCCTGCTGTATCGGTGTTCCACGATTTCAAATATCATCCCAAAGAAGTGATTACAGGCGTGTTTGATGATTGGCTCTATGACCATCTCGGCATTTTTGGCTGGACGGTGGAAATTTGGAGTCCACAACGGCAAGCAGGCATCACTGATTATAAATATATCGAATGGTATAACGAACATCCACATGATGATGACCTCAAAATGCTCAAATGGAGCGATGAGGCACTCGGCGGAAAAGGCTATATCACATGGTATCCCTATACCCATCCCCAATTGGGCGAGATTGAACTCGGCGGGTGGGATATGATGTATGCGTGGCGCAATCCCCCACCCCACCTGCTGGAAAAAGAGATTGCCCCATTCAGCGACTGGCTCATCTGGCAGGCGCTCATTTCGCCAAAATTGGAATTATACGAATCCAAAGTGACGAAATTGAGCGATGGCGTGTATGGGATTCGCCTTGTGGTGCATAATACAGGCTGGTTGCCCACCCAAGTATCACAAAAAGCTGTCGAAAAGAAAGTCGTGCGCGGGGTGATATTTGAGATGAAATTACCCGTTGGGTTAAATTTGGTCAGTGGCAAGGTGCGCGAAGAAGTTGGGCAATTATCAGGATTTTCTAGCACACCTACCGCCCCAAGCCCATGGACGACCACATCTAGCACGGCAGATAGGGTCAAATACGAATGGGTGATTAGTGGGGTCACGGCGGGGACAGAGATAGAACTCATCGCCCGTCATGAACGGGCTGGCATTGTACGCCATACGGTAAAATTGGAATAAAAAAGCATAATAGGTAGAATGTAGGGACACGATATATCGTGTCCGCAGGGTTTGTAAGGGCGCAACATGTTGCGCCCTTACGTGTTATATAACGATTATTCGCCTTCAGATTCGGTGATGCTGAGGGTGAATGCACCACTTTGGGCATCTTCAAACCCTGCAACTTCGATAATGAGGGTGAATCCACCGGGGATTTCTAACCCACGGAAACCAGAATTGACTGTTCCACCTGCATCATCATCATCATTTTCTGCCGCAGGAGTTGTTTCGCCTGCGATATAAATGCGGAGATAGGTGTCGAGGTTGCCAGTTGGGTCGGTGATAGTAATATCGTATACGCCACCTTCACCTGTTTCAAAGGTATAGGCAATACGTTCACCCGCGACAAGTTCGCCTTCAACTGGTGTTCCAAGTTCCACAATACCCGCATCTGTTACAGGGATGGTGGTAGCGAGGTCAAGTTGTGCGACAGCTTCATCGAGCAAAACATCGCCTTCGGCAAACAAGGTTTCTTCATTGACTGGCACGACCACATCAGGTACAACGCCGATGCCTTCTAAGCGGATGTCACCTTCTGCATTCAACGCACGACCAGTCGTGAATTGCATGTATAAGCCACCGGGCAGATAGACGGGGGTAATATTGCCACCCAAGCCAGCAGATGGATAGTAACCAATGACGGTCACGTTATCCAACAGGCTCAAAACATAGGCAAAGAATTCGCATGAACTGGCGCAATTGGGGCTAACGATGACGGTGATTTTGCCACCATAGTAAATGCCATCGGGATTGGGGAGCAATTTTTCTTCTGCGATGGGGTCTACAAAGAATTCGTCAGATGTACCAGAGCCTGGTGAATAATTGGCATCGTTCCCGACAACCACTTCTTCACGGGTGAGGTATCCTGCCAATTGATTGTAGAGATTATAACCGCCACCATTCCAGCGCAGGTCAATCACCAACCCAGGGATGCTATTGTCATTAAGGGTGTTAATCATCCATTCCCAGTTGCTGAGGAGGATGGTGGGGTCATCGGAGAAGGTGTTAATCTTGACATACCCATAACCACTATCTTCTAACAAGCGGAATTCTGCGGGAAGCGCAGTAGGACCAGAAGCACCACGCGCAATCGAAGAATAGCGCCAGCTATCACGTTCTGCGACAGAGGTCATGGTTGCAGTAGCTGTTTCTTCTGAATCTGGGTTTTGATATTTCACTTCAACCGTCGCGCCAACTTCTGAACGGGTAACATAACGCAATTCTTGAAGGCGTTGGCTATGGCTGGTGCTATAAGGACCCGCATAGGTGACAACATTAGGCAATGCTTCGAGGATAGCCACGCCATCCCATGTGAGGATTTCTGCACCCAATTCGATACCCGCTTCTTGGGCAGGTCCGCCTTCGGTGAGATAGTTGACAATCACGCGACCATCGCTGGTTTCGCGGATAGCCATCCCAACACCACCATCGGTTTTGAGGAAGAATTCATCATTGGTGAGGGGAAGATTTGCACCCACATGACCATCTGGAATCCGCCAAGTAAAATCACGAATGGCAAATTGGAAGGCGGCGGCATCATCATTGGCTTCTGCTTCTGCAATGCGTGGCGCAAATTCTTCGTAAAGGGCATCCCAATTGATACCTTTAAGTTCAGTAAAGGAATATTCACGACGCATTTGGTCAATCAGCGCATCAAACGCGGCGGTAAAGCTGAGGCTACTATAATCTGCGGGTTGTAAGGATTGTTCTGCTTCAATCAAGGCAACACTAGCAGTAGCGGAACGGTCAAAGGTGAATGGGTCTGTGTCTAAATCTACAACAGTATACCCTGCTTCGACAGGAGCAATGGGGTCATCTGCACTAAAGAGCAATCCATCTTCACCAAATCCAGAGGGGAATTCTTGTTCGTCATCTGGTGCCCAAATGACCAATTTGCCACCGATATATTCATAGCGGAGGGCAAATTCATCGGTGGTGCGTACAGAGGAGAAGCCCGCCGAATATTCACGAGTGGCATCCCAATAAGCTGTTCCATACATATTCACAAAAACTGACACATCATTGATGATAACGCCTGCATCTTCGGTTTCATCGTTATCAACATCGCGTGCTTCACCCACAGGGACGATTGGCAAACGGATTTCATAGGTGAATGGAGAGACAAGTGGGTCTGATGTCACTTGCCCCAAAAATTGTGCCGTTTCTGGCAATACAAAATCGGGGTCTGGCATACGGTCTTCGGTACGGGCTTGGTCAACAAAGCTAGATGTATCTGAAAGAAGGACAGTCACCGAGCCATAGCCAAAATCGGAGAGGAAGCCAACGGTATAAGCGACTTCACCTGTGATGGTTGTTACTCCACCCTCTTCATCCTCTTGGGCAAAGGCGGGTGTAACTGCCAACATGATGAGTGTCAAAACCATCACCACTAAATAAAAATTTTTAGAAACTCTTTTCATTAGCTTTTTCCTATGGGTGCAAAAATACAGATAGGTTAATTTTATCTATTTTAGGGGATAAATCAAATGAAGATGAAGAAAATATGCGAATTGTTACAATTTACTTAGCTTTGGGGGTCTCTTCTTTGGGGGATATTGGCGGTTTGTGGCAGATTTATCACCCCTCTACTCCCATCACCACCCCACCAA
>JANRKU010000174.1:0-24162 GCA_033763335.1 bacterium | reverse complement strand
TTAATGGGTTGGGATAGACACAATTGGCAAGCATTACTGCGTCACCATTATGTCTATCCCGCCATATTCGCAAGGCGTATGGGTTCATATTCAGTTGTTAAGGTACGTTCCCCTTAATTATGCTGTCCGCCCCTGAACCAGTCTGGCGAGGGGACTTGAACCTACCCACAAAACAATTTTTCTCCCCCTCTCCAATTTGGAAAGGGGGCAGGGGGGTGAGGTAAAAAATGATAACCCTCATATTTATGAGGCTACCAGTTAAAAAGAGGTTACTATGAAACAATCACGTTTTGCACGACTGCCATTTTATGTCCCTGTGATTATCCTCGCGGGGTTCATGTTGTTGCCCTATTATTGGATGCTGTTAGGGTCGTTCAAATCGGTGCCAGAACTCTCTAAAACACCGCCGAGCTTCACCTTAGAACAGCCCACCCTCAACAATTTTTATGACCCGTTGGGCGGGACGAATACGCCCAATCATATCGAAGGCTTATTCCAACGCTTTCGGGATACCCCGGGTGGGTTCATGCGCTATTATTTCAATAGCCTGTTCGTGTCGTTGAGCATCACCGTTGGCGCGTTAACACTCGCCTCATTGGTGGCGTATGTGCTGGCAAAACATCGCTTCCCCGGACGGCAATTTTTCTTCATTTTGTTCATCGCCTCCATGATGATTCCGTGGCAAGTGATGATTATCCCCGGATTTTTGATTGTAGACCGATTAGAGATGAGTACCTTCGCCTCGCTGATTGTGCCTGCATTGCCAAAAGCCTTCATCGTATTTTTTCTGCGCCAATATATGTTGTCGTTGCCCGATGAGCTGATAGATTCCGCGCGGATTGATGGCGCACGCGAGTTAAGGATATGGTGGTCAATTATTTTACCCCTCATCAAACCCGCATTGGTCGCCATGAGCATTTTCTTGTTTTTGGGCGAATGGAATAACTTCGTGTGGCCATTAATTGTCGTCCAAGAGGCAGAAAACCGCACGCTACCACTGGCATTATCGTTGCTCAATTCATCGCTGACAGGGGCAATCTCGCAAGGGGTGTTGATGGCGGGCGCGTTGTTGGTATCGTTGCCCACGTTGATTATGTTCATCGTGTTCCAGCGCCAATTTGTGCAAGGCATCGCCCTCACGGGGTTGAAGGGATAATAGGATAGGGGTTGATTGTAGGGGCGCAACATGTTGCGCCCGCCGTCACCAACCATAAAAAATCGGACACGATATATCGTGTCTCTACACCCACCCACAAAACGATTTTCTCCCCCTCTCCAATTTGGAGAGGGGGCAGGGGGGTGAGGTAAACACCCATTTTTTATAATTAAAAGGAACATATACCATGATAGTAAAAAATAAATCCAATCCAATCATACCCGTAGGGGCGCAATATATTGCGCCCTTACATACATTCCCATTGTGGGGCAAAGGAATGCGATTATTATTTGTTTTAACCGTATTTATCGGCACAATCGGTATAAACGCCCAATCTGCGCCCATCACCATCACCGCCTTAGCCGATACCGTTGGCGTATACGATAAATACGAATTGGTCATCGCGCACACTATCGCCTTCACCAATCCGTATGACCCGCAAGACATCCGTCTGGATGCCGAATTTACCGCGCCCACTGGCGATAAATTCACTGTGGCAGGATTTTATTACCGCGATTTTGCCCAAGCACCCACCAACCCCGATGTATTGGTCGCACAAGATGATTCGTGGCGTGTACGCTTTACGCCCACCCAAGCGGGTGACTGGTCATATACCGTGAGCATCACCACATCGGCGGGGACAATCACCAGCGATAGGGGTACTTTCACCGTCACGCCATCGGATAAAAAGGGATTTGTGCGCGTGGATGACCGCAATCCGCGTTATTTTTCCTTTGATAACGGCACGCCATACTTTCCTGTGGGGCAGAATGTTGGGTGGGCGGTGGACAATCCGATTAGCAGTTATCAGACATGGATGGACGAAATGCACGCCGAAAATGCCAATTTTATGCGTGTGTGGATGGCATCATGGGGCTTTGGGATTGAATGGGTAGATACGGGTTTGGGCAATTATGATAATCGCCAAGACCGCGCCTTCCAATTTGACCGCGTGTTGGAGATGGCGAGCGAGCGCGATATGTATATCATGCTCACCTTGCTCAATCATGGCGCATTTTCTGAGACGACCAATGCTGAATGGGAAAATAACCCCTATAACCGCGCCAATGGGGGCATGTTAGACTCGCCAATCGGCTTTGGCACAGACCCAGAAGCCCGCCGTTTTTGGCTTATGCGCCTGCGTTATATCGTGGCGCGGTGGGGATATTCCCCCAATATTATGGCGTGGGAGTGGTGGAACGAAATCAACTGGACCCCGTTGGTAGATGAAACTATCCTCGCCCCATGGATGGCGGATAGCACCGCATTTCTGCAATCACTCGACCCATACGCGCACCTCATCACCCATTCGGGGTCGCCCATGCACCATGAGACGATATGGGGCGCGGAAACGATGAGTTTTACCCAACAACACCTCTATGATATGCGAACATTGACCCGCGTTTTTAATCAAGAAATCAGCGCATGGCAAGAAAAATATCCCGATAAGCCGTTTTTGATGGGCGAATTTGGCAGTCCAGATGAGACACTCGACCTAAACGGATTATTGGTGCATCTCGGATTGTGGAGCGCCCCCATGAATGGCGCGGCAGGCACAGGCATGACGTGGTGGTGGGATAATTATATACACCCCAATGACCTGTATTATCACTTTGGCGGGGTAGCATCATTTTTTGCTGATGAGGATTTGGGTGCGCGGACATGGGCATTAACCAGCGCCACACTCAACGAAGAGGATGATATTGACGCGAAAGTGTTCGGATTGCAAGCCGATAATTATGCCTTGCTGTGGGTGGTCAGTGATGATTATAGCGATGCCTATCTGGAGCGCCAATATCGGCAAAATTTGCGGAATCAGGCACAAAACCCACTGGATATTGCCTTCCCAATCGTCACAGGGGCAAAAATAACGCTGATAAACCTGATGGAAGGCGATTATACGGTGGAATGGTGGGATACGTTCACGGGGGAAATCATCCAAACCGAGCGCGTGACCATCGGCGCGGATGGGATAACCCTCCCCGTCCCCGATTTTGACCGTGATTTGGCGCTCAAAATAGTCCCAATGCCCTAGCAGAAAAGGATTATCGTATGCGCCGTATCACCCTTAATGGCATGTGGGAATTGCTACAAGCTGGCACAGGGACACCGCTCCCTGCGCCTGTCCCCAGTTGTATCCATACCGTTTTACTGGCAAACGGGCAATTGGATGACCCGTTTTATCGGGATAATGAACGTAAGCAGATGTGGATTGGCGAAACCGATTGGCACTATCGGCGGGTTGTGCTGGTGGATGCCGAGATGCTGACCTATGAGCGCGTGTTGTTGCGCTGTCATGGCGTGGATACCATCGCAACGATTACCCTCAATGGGGTGGTCATCGGCAAAACCGAGAATATGTTCCGCACCTATGAATTTGATGTCAAACCGCATGTGATGGTGGGCGAAAATACCCTCACGATTGCCATCGAAGCCCCCCTGACCTATGCCCAACGCATGGATGCCGAAAAAGGCAAAATGGGCGGGTGGGTAGAGCCGATGCGAATCAATAGCGGGGCGTGGATTCGCAAAGAACCGTGTAATTTTGGCTGGGATTGGGGTCCCAAAATGCTCACCAGTGGCATTTGGCGTGAGGTGGAATGGGTATGCTTTGATGTAGCGCGGTTGGATGATGTGCAACTCCTCCAAGACCATCAAGACGGCGCTGTGAGCCTTACTGTGAATTTGAGCGCGGAAGTGCTGAAAAAAGATGCGCCACTAGAAGCACATATCGCTATCCGTTTTGGGGATGAATGGGTTGCTGATACGACCATATCACTGGTGGATGGGGCAGGGGTGGCACAGCTCACTATCCACCATCCGCGTTTATGGTGGGTGGCGGGTTTGGGCGACCAACCCCTCTATGATGTCACCATCACCTTGACCCATGACGGGCAAATTTTGGATACACGTCATCAACGCATTGGCTTGCGGACATTGACCTTAGAACGGCATTTGGATGAATGGGGCGAATCATTCTATTTTGCCTGTAACGGCGTTCCCTATTTTGCCAAAGGCGCAAATTGGATTCCGACCAGCCCATATCCTGACCAATTCAACCGTGCCACGTATGAGCAGTTGATACGCGCCAGCGCCGATGTTCACATGAACATGCTTCGTGTGTGGGGTGGGGGCGTGTATGAGGATGATGCTTTTTATGACCTCTGCGACCAATACGGTATCAGTGTTTGGCAAGATTTTATGTTTGCTTGTGGCACTTATCCGAGTTTTGATACCGATTTTATGACGAATGTTCGCGCAGAGGCACAAGACAATGTGCGGCGTATCCGTCATCATGCCTGCATTGCCTTGTGGTGTGGGAATAACGAAGTTGAGCAGGGCATGTCGAGTCCGTTGTGGAATTATAATTTTTCGTGGGAAGATTATGAGCGCCTGTTTGATGTCTTATTGGCGGATGTGGTGGCAGAACTCGCGCCACAAACCGCGTATTGGGCGGGGAGTCCACATAGCCCGTATGGGGATAGAGATGATTGGATGAATCCGCGTTGGGGTGATTCGCATTTGTGGGCGGTATGGCATGGCAAAGAGCCGTTTGAGTGGTATCGCACCCGCCCAGACCGTTTTTGTAGCGAATTTGGCTTTCAATCGTTTCCACAACCGCGCATTATCGAAGAATTTACCCTGCCACAAGACCGCAATATCACCAGTTATGTGATGGAACATCATCAACGCAGTGGCATTGGCAATAGCACCATCATTCATTATTTGCTGGATTGGTATCGCCTGCCGACCTCATTTGAATCTACCATCTGGTTGAGTCAAATTTTGCAAGGTATGGCGATGAAATATGCGGTGGAGCATTGGCGACGCAATATGCCATGTACGATGGGGGCGCTATATTGGCAATTGAATGATGTGTGGGGCGCACCCAGTTGGTCATCGCTGGATTGGCGGGGCAATTGGAAGGCATTGCATTTTATGGCAAAACGATTTTATGCCCCTCTGCTGATTTCTGGCGTGGAAGATATGACCGCAAAAACTATCCAAATTCACATCACCAGCGACTTGGGCAAGTCTACCCCGTGTGTGGTGCGCTGGCATGTGACCGATACAAGCGGAAAATCACTCGAAACAGGGGAACAAGCCGTAACCGTCATGCCCCGCGCCAATCAAATGGTGATGCCCCTCAACATGGAGACGCATATCGCCACACACGGAGCGCGAGACTTGCTCATCTGGCTGGAATTGTATCTGGATGGGGTGTGTGTATCGGATAATCTGGTGCTATTGGCACGCCCCAAACATATGACCTTATATGACCCGCATATTCAGCCCGCCATTCGCGCCATCAGCGACACCGAATTTGACCTGACCCTCACGGCAGATGCTCCCGCCTTGTGGGTGTGGCTAGAAGCGGATATGGGTGTTTTTAGCGACAATTTTTTTCATTTATCCACCACACGCCCAACGACTGTGCGCCTCATAACACCCTATTCCACCACACAACAAGCGGTGCAGGCGGGGCTTCGGGTGCAATCACTCATCAACACCTATTGACCGCCTGCCTTATATAAGGAAAAGAACCATGAAACCATTCCTACGCCTGATTACATTATCCCTGCTTTTACTGGTCATCAATGCCTCTTCTGCACAGATGATTGACCGCCTGCCATTTTCTGATTATGACCAAACCCAATTTGTGGATGTGGCTTGGTATCAGACCAACCTCATCGCCGCCGCCGATTTATGGAATGGTGGGTTGGATGGCGAATCGGGCATGGGGACATATCAGCCAGATTTTAACGGATTTTTCCATGTGAACCTCAATCAGCAATGGCGACAAACCTCAATGCGGAGTAGTACCAGCATCGCCCAAAGTCGCGCCATTTATATGAATGTGGAGGCGTATCGTGCTAGTGGGGAAGGGCGCTTTTTGGATGCGATTAACAAAGGGGTCGAGTATTTGCTATCGGAATTTTATGATGCGGAGTATGGCGGATTTTATTGGGAGGTGAGTCCGAATGGTATCACCCGCGATTCGCAAAAACATGGTTATGGCAATGTGCATCCGTTATTTGTGCTGGCACAAGCCTATTCTGTCACCCAAAATCCTGCCCATTTGCAGGCGGCACTCACCCAACTGGGGGTTATCCAGACGCATTTCCTCGACCCGAATTATGCTTGTGCGCTCCGTCCGGGGTTATCCCGCGATTTTAGCGAGGTAATTGGTTATAACAATGTAGATGGTTTCACCCATCTATTTGAGGCGCTCCTCGCGTTGCATGATGTGACGACAGGCGACCAACAAGTGGCTGTGGATGACCTGTTGATACGCTGTGGTGATTTTTTGGTGGACACGCTGTATCGTGACCAAGACGGTTATTCCGATAGGGGCTATGTCGCCTATCATTATGATGAATCATGGTCGCCATCGCAAGAACCGTACTCGCGTAACACACAATGGGCAGGGGCGATGCACGCCACCACAGGGCATAATATTGAATTGGCGTATTTGCTCAGTCGGGCGGTAGAACGCGGATTTGACCCCGAATGGCTCATCACGGCAGATAAATTATTCAAATTTTGCGAACTTTATGCCTTGCATCCTGATTATGGCGGGATGATTTATGAAATCACCGATTATGACGGGCAACCCCTTGTGGGGAATCCGGATAACGACATCTTTGTATGGTGGGCGCAAGCCGAAACAGCCCGTGCGTTGCTCCATTTTGTGGTTGTGCGCGATGTTGAGCGATACATGCCACTATTCAAAGCCACCGAAACACTCTTTCACGGTTCACTCACCGACCAAGAGTATGGCGGGTTGTATCACGGGTTGGATGTCACCCAAAATCTAAGACCAGTGGGTGAGGATAAAGGCAATGTGTGGAAAGTGAATTATCATTATACAATGTTCTTTTCTGAGGTGTTGCGGTTGGCAAATGCGTATCCGGAGCGTATATTGGCGCTGGCTCATAACTGAAATTGACCTCAAGGTGAGTGAAAGCATCAATTAGCAGGCTTATAGAAGTTTACAAAACGCTACAATAGCTACTTAGAAACGCAACACTAAGAAGTAAGCCGTTGTTTACTCTCTTAGCTGCTGGGCAACCAGGAAATGAGCCGTTGTTCATTGTCCTCGTTGCCGTACACTAAGTAGCTATTGTAGATGGCTCACTTAGCCACCAAGACACTAAGTCGTCATAGAAACACCCTGCCCCCGTTATTAGGGTTCATCTGGCACAAACTCCACCGCGCCCAAATCGCATTTATCCCCTTGTGGGCGGGGCGTGCCAAGTTGGTCACGTAGTGGCTCGCTATAATTACCATCGCAATCATAAGCATCTATGGCGGGGCTATCGGGCAATAATGGCACAACCCATCCATCAAATTCACCCAACCGTATATCATCAACCACCTGTGCCTCACCACACAATTTATTGGAAATAGAATGATTCGTGGAATCCCACTTATCGAAGGCATAACATTGCACACCATCACCCCAGATGATACTGCTTGTTGCACTACTGCTAAAAAATGCCCCGCCAAGAGGTGCAGTATTATCTACAAAAGTGCTAAAATATACACTACTGCTGTGAAGCGCCCCGCCTTCACTTGTGGCGCTATTACGGACAAATGTATTTTGACCCCCATTTATCGCATATCCAAACATTGCCCCGCCTTTATCGGCGTGGTTTTCAACAAATGTATTCTCATAAAGATAGGTTTCATGTTGATTATAGATTGCACCACCACTTGCTTGTGCCACATTGCCCACAAACCGATTTTTATTCACTTGCATAATCAGCGCATTATAAATCGCGCCACCGTCAACGGCTTGGTTTTCTTCAAAATGATTCTGTGTGATGTAAATATAGGGGTAAAATCCACAATCACAAATCTCCCATAAGCGTTCTCGCTCTTCTGTGCTGGTATGAGCTACCGCCCCACCTTTATTGGCGCTGTTGCCAATAAATTGGCTATCGGTAATGCTCATCTCACCCGCGCCATCATTGCCGATTGCACCGCCTGAATCGGTGGCGTTATTCTGTTCAAATCGGCTATTGGTGATGGAGAGCGAGCCATTGGTATAAATCGCGCCACCAATAGCGGGGTTAGCGATGGTATCTTCTTGTCTGAATGGCTTAAATTTATCTTCTGACTGCCTTTCGGCGATATTGTTGATATAGGTGCTATCGGTGCTGGTGAGGACATTATTATTATAAATCGCGCCACCCACTTGGGCATCATTATCAGTGAATTGGCTATTTTCGATTGTTAACCTGCCATTGTTATACACCGCCCCACCCCATACCGCCTGATTGGTGGTGAAGGTCATTTGGCGCAAGGTCAGCGCCCCATAATTTTCAATTGCGCCACCATTCGTCCCCATACCACCTTCAATCGTCATGCCTATCAGCGTCAAATCGGCGCTGGCATCCACGATAAATAATTGCGAATGACCATCACCAACCAAGCGAATAGGGGTTTGGCTGGTGATGACCAATGACGCATAAATAGTCTGGATAGCAGTGAAAGGTATGATGGTATTGGCGGGACAATCCAGCGAAATATCGCCACCCGCCCAATTGAGCAAGTTGACCGTATCATAAAAATTCTCCCCTGTACAATCTGTTATGGTGATAGATTGTGGCTCAGAGAAAATAACCGTCCCTGCTGGCATAAATTCAGTCGCACCACCATCGCATTTATCCCCGCTAGGACGTATCATGCCCAATTGGTCGCGGTTAATTGTGCATGGTGCTGAATAGGCATCAATCGCAGGGCTACCGACCAATAACGGGAATATTTGCCCATCAAATTCACCGAGCATCAGGTCATCTACCCGCCCTGCCCCACCACACCGATAATCGGTTAAATTGGTCGCATCAATCTCTTGGGCATATAGCCCACTACATTGTGACCCTGTACCCGATATGAGGTTATAGTGAATTGGCACAAGGCTATTGTTGTATATTGCCCCGCCAATTTGGGCGGTGTTATCCACAAAGGTGTTGTGTTGGATGGTGGCAGGTGCTTCATCATGATTATAAATAGCCCCACCAAATTGGGCATCATTATTCCAAAAGGTGTTGGTGTGAATATTGAAGCTATTCGCGTTATTATGGACAATCGCCCCACCATGTTTTTCTGCCCTATTATTGACGAAGGTGCTATGCGATACGGTCATGGTGAAGACTGTCTCGGCATAATACAAATCGGAGATAGCACCGCCTTCATACTCGGCAGTATTGCCCTCAAAATAACTGCTACGGACAGTCAATTCGCCTTCACTATAAATCGCCTCACCCGATACTGTGACCACATTATTCACAAATCGGCTGTTCAAAATGACGGCTTTGCCATCGGCTTCGATTGCCCCACCGAATGTTGCTTGATTATCGGTGAAGGTGCTATCGCGGATGGTCAGGCTTTGATTATCGAGAATTCCGCCACCTTCCCGACTGGTATTCTCATCAAAAGTGCTGTCGGTGATGCTTAAATAGCCTGTATTGTGAATAGCACCGCCCGATTTATCCGATGAATTTTGGGCAAAATGACTATTTTCGATGGTCAAATTTTCTCTGTTATAAATTGCCCCGCCGTAGCGATATGCCTTATTCATCGAAAAGGTGCTATCGGTGATGGTCATATCGCCATCATTGACAATCGCACCGCCTGTATCCGTTTCATTGCCGATAAATTGGCTGTTATTGATGAAGGCTGTGCCATCGTTGACGATGACAGACCCGTCACTATAGGCTTGATTATCGCGTAACAGACTGTTGGTGATGGTCAATGTGCCTTCATTCTGAATGCCTGTCCATGCCGTTTGGATGGTCACGGTATCTAATGTTAGACTGGCACCGCTTTCTATCTGAAATAAGGTAAATTCGCCATACCCATCCAAAACGGTGTCATCGGCGCTGGTGATAATGATGTCGGTGCTGATGGTGAGCATTTCGGTGAAGCGTATCACCCCACCACAAGCTAAGGTGATGCTACCCCCCTCTCCCAGATTCAATTCGGTGATATGGGCTTTGAGCGTGGCAAAATCGCAGGTGGTGATGGTCATCTCATCGGCATTTGCGAATGATACTGGCACAATCCTCACCCATAATATGATTGATAGTAACAAGATAGTTAGGCGATACATAAGCATCATTCATCTCCTTGTGGCACAAATTCTACAGCGCCAAAATCGCACGCATTACCCTGTGGGCGCGGGGTGCCAAGTTGGTCAAAATCAAATGCACTTGCCTCACACGGGTCGGCATCAATGGCGGGGCTATCAGCCAAAAGTGGCACAATTCGCCCATCAAATTCTCCTAACCTCAAATCATCCACCAAGATATAATCCTCATGGCAGAATGTATCGGTGATACTTGGGGACATACTTCCAAAGGATGCATATAGCTCTGCACATTGAGGATACTCCCCCGAAATCAGATTGCTATAGACCATGCTTTGATAAATTGCACCCGCCACAGGTGCGGTATTTTCTACAAATGTGCTTTTACTGCTTTGATATTGATAAATCGCTCCGCCTGCTGATGTGGCATGATTGCGAAAAAACGTGCTATTTAGCACTATTGATTGGTAGAGTGCGCCACCTTGGTCTGCGCTATTTTCAAAGAAGGTGCTGTTATCTATATCTAATGCCCCAATACTTGCCCCCCCTTTATAGGTGGCATGATTCCGATTAAATTGGCAATTGATAATGCTTATCCATGTGTTACTACCATGAATTGCCCCGCCATTCAAAGCGGAATTATCTTCAAATAGGCTATCGTGAATGGCGGTTATACTGTTGTCCCAATAATTCCCAATACCCATTAAATCATTGCTATCCTGAGTATTCTGCCTAACCTGAGATGGCAATAAAGATTGGTAACTGGTTTTCATGACCAGCATTGTATCGGGTCGTCCATTGGCGACTATATTATAGGTGGGGTTGAAATTGTAATATATTGCGCCACCATCCCCATCCAACGCTGTATTCGAGGTGAATTGACTGGTATAAATCGCCCCTTCTGCCCATTTACCCTGATAAATCGCCCCGCCATGTTCTTGTGAGCTATTCATCTGAAATGCGGTATCGGTGATATTGAGCAGGTTATAATTGGCAATTGCCCCACCATATAAACTCGCATGATTATCTACAAAAACACTATTTTCGATGGTGGCAATACCCCGATTGATAAATGCACCGCCAAAATGAGCATGATTACCTTCAAAATAGCTATTTTTAATTATGACTTCGCCATCGTTGGTGATTGCACCAGCAAAATAAGGGAGATTAGAATACCCATTTTTGACAGTCACATCCTCTAGGGTGAGGGATGCGCCAAACCGAACAACCAATACATGTGTTTCTCCAAGTGCATCTAAATTCGCGCCCCGAATGGTGACATCTGCCTCGATGAATAGTGGCGAGGTGATAGGGATAATGTCATCTGCGCCACAATCCACCGTCATTTCTCCCCCCCTCTCATTCAGGGTCATAATCGCCTGTGAAAGTGCCTCGAATGTGCAAGTGGTGAGGGTGATAGATTGCGGTTCTGCGATAATATGGCTTATCTCTGTGGTGTCAATTTCCGTTATATCGGTCGCAAAAACATTGTTTTGGACGATAGTCGTTGAACTCGAATCAGCTTGAGCAATATCTTGTGTGGTATTAGCGACAAAGGTGTTCTCTTCAATTAACGCGGATATATTCGAATCATCATAAATCACCCCGCGCCGATAGGCATGATTACGTATCAATACGTTGTGGCGAATAGTCGCTATAGCGTTATATGCCATAATTGCGCCACCGAGTGAAGCTACATTATCTGAAAAAATATTTTCTTCAATATGCACAATGCTTTCATTTCTCATCCCAATCGCGCCACCTGTCATTGCATGATTGAAGCTAAAATGATTTTGAATCGCATTCAGTTCACCCCTGATGTGGATAGCACCTCCAACCGAATTAGCAATGTTATGATAAAAATAACTCTCGGAAATATTCACATAACCAATGCTATCTACTGCCCCGCCATAATCACCGTTGGTTTTATTGTGATAAAATTTTGTGTTGGTAATGGTCATGCGATATTTATTGAGAATTGCCCCACCCTGCAACTCTGCGCGATTATACGAAAATTGGCTATCGGTAATGGTCATCTCGCCTGCATTATAAATAGCACCACCAATATTTGCACGATTATCATAAAAGGTGCTATTTTGGATAACCACGCTACCCCCCGCATTAAAAATTACCCCTGCGTAGTTTGATTCAAAATAACCATGATTATCTAATGTATGATGATTATGTCGAAATTGACTATTGGTGATGGTCAAATTACCCCTATTGACAATAGCGCGGTTGCCATTCTGAAATTGCACCCCATCTATATAGACGGCAATATCTTCCTCAATTGAAAAAAAATCCGTTTGTTGATTTCCATCAAAAATGGTGTTTCCATTCCCATTTATAGAGAGTGGATAGGTGATGAGTAATTGTTCAGTAAAAATAATGGTATCATCACAGGCGAAATTCACCACCAAATCAGATTTTTGCTGTGATACGATACTTTTGAGCGTGGCAAAATCGCAGGTGGTGATGCTCATCTCATCGGCACGAGTGGGGATGTTGATAAAACACGCCGTCAACAAACAGGCGAATACGGTACAGAAGCGAGAGAATTTCATTTTTACCCCTCATCCGATTCTACAACTGCCCAAATACGATTATTATCACTATGCACCACAATAAAACGACGATTCGGTGAGACATCAATATCATAGGCATTCCCACCATACGTATCTACAAATTTCAGCATATCACCTGTCCGCGCATCATATATCTCGGCATAACGGTTATAATAGGTTTTGCCCATACCATAATAAAATTCGTTGCCATACAAAAAGACATACGCTTCATCATCCGACAAGTCAATGTCATCATAGGTATCGCCGATGACATTGTATAAACGCTTGCCACTGACAACATCCCATGCTGTGAGGACAGTTTGGGTGTGGTCAAGGAACTGATAATGAGCCGCCCATCCCGACCCAAATAGTCGTGTGCCATCCCGACTCAAGCGAGTATTTTCGATAAGAAATGACGAGCAGTTGGCTGGTGTTCGACACGTTGCGAGTGATGTAATTTGCCCCATTTGCATCCGTGTGTCTTGGGTGACGTTATAAACACCCTTACCAAATTGGGCTAAAATATCACCATTATCGGCAAGTTGCCATGTGACAGGTTGATTATCTGGCTCATCCAATTGAGCGATGATATGGTCGGGGATGGTGTATGATTGCCCCCCTTCGGGCAAATTGGGATGTTCAAACGTGAAAACTGCCCCATCCCGTTGAACCGATGTGATGATGTATGATGCTTCATCTGGACGAACAGCCAACCAACGCTCACAAAATATATTGGATGGGTGACAATCATCAGCAGAAATTAGCGCGACCAAGTGACCGCGTTGGGTATCCCAAAATTCAACCGGACCGCCATTGGTAAGGATGATATAATCATCACCGACATGTACAAATTCGACATAATCATCTTGTTTGCTCCAGCGATACTCAAAGCCGTTATCGGTGAGTGTCCAGACGATGAAAATAGGCTCATCTGAGGCATCATAGTAATAAGAAAATGGATAATCATCCCCTGCTTGGGTATATGTGACCATCGTATTATCGCTATCTGACCAATGGACATGATTGCCAACATTCTGAAAATACGATATGTCCAATTCTTCGCCCGTCTCTATATTCACAGTGGCGATATACCCCTCTTTTATCCACGCCATTTTTGATTTATCAGGGGCGATGGTTGGTAAAACAGGGTAATCCCATTCGTAAATCACGGTTTGGGTCGCTATATCCACAATTTTTGTGCCATTATCGCCATAGCGCACGATGAGCCATGTTTTATCATCCGAAAACTGCACATAAGACACAGGGGCTTGTGTGCGGATTTGGCATTGATAAAATTCAGAGGCATCCCTGCCGATATTTTCTTTGAACGAGTCGGTGCGCCAAATGACGATACCATGACTATAGCTCGACAGGGCTAAATACTCGCCATCGCGGATAAAATAAGCACTGATGTGGCTCATCCAAATTTCGTGCAATATCTCATGGGTTTGAGCATCGTGGATATATGCCCGTTGACCATCTTCACAAATCCCCATTGGGCAACGGGAGGTATAACTGATATAAATATCATCATGGGGGGCAAATTGCACAGAGGCGATGAGGTCGTGTCCCTTGATATGATGGCGCGGGATATTGGGTTCATTGACGTTATAAATCCAATGTCCCACCACTGGCGGTCAGAGCTAATCGGTCTGCATTAGGCGACCAAGCCAATTCGAGTGGGTCGCCTTGTGATAGCGCCTGTATCATACTCGCCTGCCCACGATTTTCGGGTGTGATGGGCGGAAAGCGCGATTCATCATCTGCCACCGATGCACTATTGACCCATATCAATGCGATGCACACTAATAAAATGCGATAGATTTTTTTCATGAGATTTTGCTCCCTAACATATAGGGAGACTTTACCCCAATCGTAGCGCAATCACACTCATAATCGGGGTGCGTAGGGTGATGGTAGGGCAAGCGTAGTGTATTACATGCTATGTCATATTGCCCTGTTTCACTGCTACCCAGCGTAACCATAATATCCGCCCCGTGCTATCCCCTACCCCACGCTAACCAGCTTCACCTGCCCCTCAAATCCTCCTCGTTCCTTGCGTCTTTCCGCCTGTTTCCTCTGCAAGTCTTCCTTATTAATCCCTATAGACGGTGATATTTAGCTCGAATAACAACGCACATCAAATATGGCGGGTGGCGCATCTCCCCATGTGGTCAGATTATCAATCGTGATGCAATCGGTTTGGATAGGACTATCGAAGCGGATGACATTTCGGGTTTGATGGTTATCATCACAAACCGCGATGATATTGCCCTGTGCATCCCGTATCCGATACGAGCGCACACAAAACGGCATGACCCGTTCTGGATGGGTCATCAAGACGCTTTCCATCGGATGGTCAAAATCGGTATCAAATAACAAATCTATCTGCCCGATGGATTGCACACTATCCCATTGGATGGTGATGGTTGGCTGAGTATCATCAAAATCGGCGACCCATGCGTTAGGGGCATGGGTTGGGCGTGACCAGCCATTGGTAATATTGGTCACATCAAAAACGGATAGCGCCTCATCCAATTCAAAGGCGAAATTTTGCCCATTAGGGCGACGGGCAGGCACCCAAAATTCAAATGTCTCGATGCCAATATCTTCCTGTGGTTCTTGCTTGCCAAAATTGGATACTTTGGGGTTAATCGTATTCGCCACAGATAAAACACCTGTCAGGCGTTGGTCGCTGAGATGCACGCGCACCGCCTCATTTTTCATCAAACACACGAACACATACCGCGCACTATCCACCCGTTGACCGCCTGTGATGACGATTTTTTGATTATCCCCTGCTGTGAGACGGATGGTTTGCGTGTCCAAAATCAGGTCTGGGGTATGATTATCGGGGTTGGTGCTGGCACGATGTTCGATGGTGAGCGTGGTCGGCTCCGCTACATCCACCCATATCGTCATAGCGGGGACACGTTGATTATCTGCGATGGGCAACAATTGGGCGCGGGAATAAGTGAGGGGGATGCTCGCGCCACTGGCGGGTAATTGGGTGAGCGATAAGTGACTGCTGGCGCTGATATGTGCCTTTTGGATGAGATTATCGGGGTCATTCAGGCGTATATGTGGGATAAAATGCCCCATCCGCAACAAATTGCGTTGCAAGTCGGTGATAGCCACCGCCGATGGCAGGACACCATCACGCTTACACAATACCGCCGCCATCCCGACCGCTTGGGCGGCATGGGCGCTGGTCAACATCACCCGCGTAGACCCAAATGCGACATGCGACACGCTGATAATCCGCCCCGCCAAAAATAAATTGTGGATGTTACGACTATACAAACACCGATACGGAATCTGATACAACCCGCGTGAATGCCACTGATTACACCCCGGTTTTTCGCTATAAATGCCATCCGCAGGGTGCAAATCCAGCGCCCATCCGCCAAAAGATACCGCATCGGCGTGGTGGCGTTGCCTAATAACATCATGCTGATTCAGGATATAATCGCCCTCAAAGCGCCGACTTTCGCGCTTGCCCGGTATCGTCCCCACCCATTCCAGCGTCAAATTTTCGGCATCGGGAAAATTTCCCGAATTTTTGATATGATGCCACACCCCATAAACGACTTTCCACAATTCCCATTTGATTTTTTCGGTATCATGGACGGTATCCAAGCGTCCGCCATATTCAATCCACCACAATTGACAACCGTATTCGTTGGTATTGAAATTGCGCCAGCGCGGAATTTGGGTGATGTCGTCTAAGGCGAAACTGGGCGGAATAAATGTGACAGGATGCCCGACATTTTTGCTATAAAAATAGATGGAATGACCGAGTAACTGCCCATAATCTTCATTTGGGGCGAGTTTTTCGGCAAATTCATCATACGATTCTGCGCCCATACGGAACGCCGCGCCAGATAAAAATCCGAGGATACCATCACCAGAGGCATCACAAAATAACGACGCTTGGACATGATATTGGGTGGAATTTTGGCTACAAAAAGCGGTCACATCACGGATGGTATCGGCATCATATTTGCCCACCTGATACACAGCACTATTCAATAATAGGCGGATATTTGGCTCTTGGATGACTTTTTCCAGCAAAATCGTATCAAAAATCAACGGATTGCCTTCTGGATTGCGATACATATTTTCGATGAGCAATTCGCCAATCACACCATCTTCACGCGCCCAGCGATTATTATTTCCCATGTGTGCTGTCGCACCCAACGCCCACAAACGGATTTCGCTGGAGGCATTGCCACCCAAAACGGGGCGGTCTTGTATTAATGTCACGCGCAACCCCGCACGGGCGGCGGTGATGGCGCTACACACGCCCGATAACCCACCCCCGACCACCACAAAATCACACATAATCATTTCTTGTTTTAATGAGCGTGATGCAACCGCAGGAGCCACTTCCATCATCTTATCCTTACGTGAACTATAACCGATATACATAGTCAAACAATTTGAACATTTTTAATAAACCACATAATTAATGCGCCCCACCCCAACCCCTCCCCACTTTGTTGAGAGGGGCTAAAACCAACCCTACAAATGGATTTTCACCCCCTTTCTCTATGCAATGGGGAAAGGGGGCTGGGGGGATAGGGGCTGGTTTTGTTGTTAAGTTGCTACACATCGGGCGCAACATGTTGCGCCCTTACATTCTCACCAGATTTAAGAGAGGTGAGCTTAACCGATAAAACATTATTTTTCTCATAACCTATTTTGATGCAATTACCCTAAAAACCGTTACAATAAAGGGTGAAAGAGGTGTTTTATCACACCTCTTTTTACACATACTATCCTATGGGGTGTCGTTTCTGAGAGTCGCCAAACACGAAGAAACGATACTCGCATGGGCAATTGGGTTAATCGAGCAAATCTGCAATATCTTCGCTGGCACCATCTAACGCATCTTGGGCGCTCATATTGCCACCCAACACTTGTTGAACAGCTTCCCCCAAAATACCTTCCATCCGCGCCGATTCGACATACGCCCAAAATGGATTGGGGCGGGCGGTGGCGGTGATTTGGCTTGTCCAACCACTCACATAATCGTTGCTGGTGAATAATTCCGATTCCAAAAATTCAACACTAGTAGGTGGAAGCGACAATTGTTCAAAATAACGGGTGGTGGGGACGGTATCGGTTGTCAAATATTGTGCAAAAGCGATGGCGGTTTGGGCGCTATCATCTGCGACCACGACCAAACAATGCCCCCAGAATAACGCTTGTGGTGCATCGCCTTCTGCCAATACAGGACGTGGCACAGGCACAACGGTTAATTCGAGTTCGGCAGGTTTGTTGCTGGCGGCTAAGGCACGGGCGACAATCGCATCTTCGTAAAATCCGACAGACCCTTGTGCAAATAATTGACGCGCATCAAAACGGTCAACATCGGCGGCGATTAACCCACGTTCCAATAAACTGGCGTACCATTCGACAGCCATCACAGCGCCTTCGCCATTGAGCGCAATTGTGCCATCTTCATTAAATACATCACCACCAAATGCCCAAATCCAGGGGATAACATCTTTCAATTGGGCGGTATCGGTCATGCCAGCATACGGGATAATATCGGGGTTATAGGCTTTGAGGGCTTCGAGCGCCGCTTCAAATTCTGCGATGGTAGCAGGCAATTCGGTTATACCCGCCGCTTCGAGCAATTCCATATTGGCAACCATGCCAATCGAAGCCGTTGTCCATGGGAAGCCATATTGCACACCACCCACTTGGCAACTCGCCAGCGCCGCTTCGGAATAGACATCTTCTTCGATATAGGGGGTTAAATCTTCTAACACGCCCAACGCCGCAAGCGGAGCCATCCACGCCACATCCATTTGTACCAACCCGCTCAAATTGCCTGCGCTGGCTTGTAGGATGATTTGGTTAAAATATTCGTTAAATGGATACGCCACATCGGTCACAGTGACCCCATTGGCATCGGCAAATTCCACAACCGCTTGCATGATGACATCGCGGGTTGCACCTTCATTTAATGACCATCCTGTGAAGGTGAAATCGGTCATGGAGTCCTCTTGTGCGACGACGAGCGATAAACTCGCCATCAGCAACCCTGCTAAAATCAGACTACTTAAAATTCTTCGTAACATGGTGTATATCTCCTTATGATTATCAAAAATTTTTTCTAAACCAACAGCAGACACTCGCTGGGGTTCACACAGGTAATAAATATGTCTCATAATTGATGCGCCCCACCCCCAACCCCCTCCCCACTTTGTGGAGAGGGGGCGAAAATCTGCCCATTTTGATGGTTTCCCCCCCTTTCTCCATGCAATGGGGTGTAGGGACACGATATATCGTGTCCTCTGGGGGGATAGGGGCTGGTTTTTGCCTGATTATTTATGAGACAAGTCAATAAATTAACCCTTCACTGCGCCACTGCTCAATCCACCAACGATATACCGTTGCAAGAAGATGAACATCAGCACAACAGGCATCGAGATAATGAACGAGGATGCCATCAGGTTAGGGACAGAAGTCTGAAATTCTCCGGTATAGGTCAAGACCAATCCGGGGGGCATGGTCATGGTATCGGCATCCCCCAATTTCAGGGCATAGATAAAATCATTCCACCCGCGAATAAAGGCGAATAAGCCCGTAGAGATGAGTGCTGGTCGGGCAATGGGCAATAAAATGCGATGAATGATGGTGAATTGCGATGCGCCATCCACTTTTGCCGCTTCAATGAGTTCATTGGGCATGGTATCGAAATAACTTTTCAACATCCAAATACACAACGGCAAGGTGAAGGTGGTGAAGGATAGCACCAACGCCCAATATGTCCCTAGCAATTTTAATTCGCTGAACATCAGATAGAGGGTGATGAGCAACAAGCCTTGTGGGAACATCTGCGCCGATAAAATCAGGAACATCAAGCCTCTACGCCCCGCATAACGGAATTTTGAGAACGAATATCCCGCATAACCCGATACAATCAGGCTACCGATGGCGGTGGCGCTGGCGACGATTAAGCTATTTTTCAAAAAATCAATTAATTTTGGATTATTGAAAAAATCGGCATACCACTCAAACGTGATTTCGTTGGGGATGAGGGTCGGCGGAAAATCGAAAACTTGGTCGGCAGGGCGCAATGATGTGATGAGCATCCAATAAATGGGGAAAAAGGCGAATACGACAATCATCACAAATACAACGGCGTATAAAAGACGATTAACCCATTTTTCGCGCGTATTATGGGTAGAAATGCTGGTCGCTTGTGTCATGATGATTAGCTATCCTCGCTCATGCCAAAATAGAGGTAAATCCCGACGACGATGGAGAGCAACCCCATCCACAAAATGCCGATAGCACCCGCCCGCCCCAAATCGAAGGCTTCAAATGCCTCTTGATACACCGCCACCGCGAAGGTGGTCGTGCCATAAGACCCTGTGGTCATGACATAGAGTGTCTCGAAATGTTGAAAATTCCAGATAAAACTGAGCAATAACACAGTGGTGATGACCCCGCGCAATTGTGGGACGGTGATATGCCAAAATTGTTGCAGACGATTCGCCCCATCTATCGAAGCCACTTCGTATAACTCCGATGGGATGGTCTGGAGACCCGCCAAAATCATCACGGCAATCCACGGGAAGGTGTTCCATGATTTGGCGATGATGACCGCCCACATCGCGGTGGTATCACTGCCCAAAAAGTTGATATTTTCGGTGATGAGTTGGCTAGAGCGCAAAACCCCATTGATAACGCCATAATTGGCATTAAAAATCCACATCCATAAAAACGATACTACCACCGATGGCACCAGCCATGGCAACAAAAATAATCCGCGCAAAATGCCCCGCCCCGCGATGGGCGCGTTCAAAAATAATGCTGTCGCAAATCCGAGTACAAAAGGCAATAAGGTCGCCCCAACGGTAAATCTGAGGGTTGTGCCTAATAAATCTACAAAATTTCTTTCTAAAATCCGATTGATATTTTTTGTCCAGACAAATTCGTCTCCGCCAAAAATCAGATGTCTCTCCAATAAGCCCATATACATCGAATTGAGCAACGGAAATAAAATCACAATCGCAAATAATGCCAATGCTGGCAAAACCAAAATGATGCCCGTTTGTGCATTCGTCAGGCGGATACCTCCCGATGGATGCACACGGTTGATGATAGCTGGTTCAGAGTGTGTCGCGTTCATACCTACCCTACCCTCTCATGATGAATCACGGATGACCAATTCTGTGGGGATGCGAATGAGCCAATGGTCGTCATCGGGTTCATCCAACAACATCTTGAGGCGACGGGCGGCGATTCGCCCCATCTGGCGCATATCAAAACTGACGGTGGTCAAGGCAGGGGTGATAAACCGCGCCAGTTCATAATCGCCAAACCCTGTCACCGCCATATCATCGGGGATAGCCACCCCGCGTTCTCGTAAGGCACGGATGCCACCCAGCGCGATGGTATCATCGGCAAAAATAATCGCATCTAACCCAGAAACACGCTCTAGCAACTGTTGGGTTTGTTGATACCCCGATTCGGCAGAAAAATCGCTGGCGACAATATGCGCGTCTGGAAAATTAATTTGATGCGAAAACAGCGTATAGCGCAGGGCATTGAGTTTTTCTTCGCTGGTCATGGTGTCATCGGGTCCGTTTACGAAGCCGATATGTCGCCGTCCGCGTTGGATGAGATGCTCACCAATTTGTTGCATCCCATACGGCACATCCGCCATGACTGCATTGGCAGATAATCCGTGCAATCGCGCACCTGCCACCACAAACGGCATGTTATTTTCGATGAGATACCCCGCAAAATCGTGATTCACCACCCCGCCCAAAATCACCAACCCAGAAATAGACATATCGCTCACATACTGTTGGGCTTCCTCTAAAGTCATTCTGGATTGTTGTACCCGTGTGGCGATAGTCGTATTTTCCAGCGCCACCTGCACCCCATTCCAAATATTATTTTCTAAATCGCGTTTTTCCAGTGAGACTTTATCTTGTCTGACGATAATCAGGACAGAGCGCCCTACCCGTTGCTTGTTTTGGATGGTATCGAGGGGATAATTGAGCCGTTCCGCGACTTGTAAAATGGCGAGGCGTGTATCGGCATTCACGGATGGATGATTGTTTAATGCGCGGGATACAGTGGCGATAGACACCCCTGCTTCTTCGGCAATGGCTTTTATGGTCGTCATAATCTATTTTTTCCCTGTGCTTCATCATCGCAAATAATTTTTACTGTAAAAAGATGATAAAGTCTTTACATATTTTCATAAAAAATTGTAAATCTTTTTACATAAAATTGCAAGTGTTTGCACAAGGCAAAATTTTTGATGGTTATTCCCTGATAAAACAAATCCTGATGCAGACTTTAGGATGTTTTATCCATCCACTTTCTACTATTTGGCAATATGGCAAACATAAGCTATGGATAGGCGCTCTATAAGCCATTTTTAGGCGTTCAATCCTTATCATTGTATCTATAGCATAGATTAAATATTAAGGATGATAACGATGGAATTTTCAACAATTGAACGCCAAAAGCAAACCCTACCGCTCCCACCCCGCACAGCAGGTTTTCCTGTGATTGGCTCTATTCCCACACTGTTACGCCGACAAACCGACTTTTTATTTGATGCGTGGCGTAAATTAGGCGATGTGTATGAACTCGATTTGGGGCTGGTTAGCATTGTGATGCTCAACCATCCCGATTATGCCCAACACATCATGCGTGATAATGTCCGCAATTATGCCAAAGGTGGCGAAATGTGGGATAGTGTTCGCCAAATTATTGGCGATGGTCTCGTGACCAGCGAAGGTGATTATTGGCGCAGACAACGCCGTATGATACAACCGCATTTTCATCGGCAACATTTGGCGGGTTTAACCGCGCTCATGATAGAGGCAATTGAAGATAGCCTCGCCCATTGGGAAGCACTTGCACAATCGGGAGAGCCATTTAATATCGCCAAAGCCTTTTCACATATGACCATGCGCGTGATTGTGCGGAGCATGTTTGGGCGCTCACTCAATGAAGCAGATGCCGACCGCATGGGTGAAGCGATGGGCTATACACTCGATTACACCATTAAAAATATGGTCACTGGAAAAATCCCCCAATGGATTCCTGTACCGGGGCGCAAGCACTTTCATGACATGCTTGCGGTGGTGGATGAATTTTTGTATGGCATGATTGAGCAACGTCGCCGTGAAGGTGGAACAGGGGATGATTTACTGAGCATGTTTCTGAATTTGGTAGATGACGAAACGGGCGAGCCACTCACCGATAAAGAAATTCGTGATGAAATCGCCACTATCTTCCTAGCGGGTTACGAAACCACCTCTATCGCCATGACATGGGCATCTTATATGTTCACCCAACACACCGATGTCGCCACCAAGCTCAAAACACAAGTGGACACCGTGTTGGGCAAACGCCTGCCACAATTTGAAGATTTGATGCAATTGACCTATCCGCGTATGGTGATGGAAGAGACCATGCGCTTGTATCCGCCCGTTTTTTGGTTGCCTCGTACAGCCATAGAAGATGATGTTATCGGTGGGTATCACATCAAAGCGGGGCAAATGGTCGCCAGTGTGCCATTGACCATTCACCGTCATCCCGATTTTTGGCTAACCCCAGATACCTTTGACCCAGAAAATTTTGCGCCCGATATTGCCAAGCACCGTCATCCATTGGCATGGATGCCGTTTGGCGCGGGGCAACGCCTGTGCATTGGCAAGGATTTTGCGCTGATGGAAGGGGCGCTTATCTTGTCACAAGTCATGCAACGCTATGATATTCAACTGATGCCCAATCATCAACCAAAAGCCACCTTATCTGCGACATTAAATCCCAAAAATGGGGTGTGGGTACAATTGGCAAAACGCGCCTAAAGACGCTAGGGTGTGTTGATAGCTGATTTTGGATGGTATATCAGGCATGGTGGTGGCGGACTAGCACGCAAGTGCGTATGTCCGCCATTACACGTTTGCCTGTTTAGGGGGTGTAATGGCTGTACTAGACCCTTTAGCCACAAAGATACCAAAAATACGCTCTAGCCCAATTTTACCCTGCGTCCGATGTTCATACTCTGTTTTGCGGTTGATGTCGGGAAATAGCACAATTGCTGTAAGGGCGCAACATGTTGCGCCCATCGTAACCAAACATAAAAATCGGGCTTGCCATGGCAAGCCCCTACGACATGCCGATTTTTTACGATAAAAATAGGCAAAACAACCCCGTTATGATTGTTAGTAAATAAAGACGGTGTAAAATACTTTTTAAGGCGTGGCGGACATACACGCTTCGCGTTAGTCCGCCATTACACTCCTGCCTGTTTTTGAGGTGTAATGGCTGTACTAGAGGCTTTAGCCTCGTATGTC
>JANRKU010000173.1:0-7366 GCA_033763335.1 bacterium | reverse complement strand
ATAATGGTTGTTAGTAAATAAAGACGGTGTAAAATATTTTCTTATTCTGTGGCTGACATACGCACTTGCGTGCTAGTCAGCCATTACAATCCTGCCTATTTAGGTGGTGTAATGGCTGTACTAGAGGCTTTAGCCTCGTATGTCAGCCACAAAAGATACGCCGTATTAAAAAACTAACCTGCATTAGCGCCTGCCGTAAAGTGGTTCAATGAACTATCCATCAAAGATGATAGATCGCTACGTTTTCATTCTGCCATTATCCAATAATGATGATTAGAATTGCATTTTTCCGACAATCTGTATCAAAAACTAGCCAAAAATTCAGACATCATGTACAATTTTGTTTATCATCCATCCCCATATTAAAGGAAAAAAGTTTTATGATTATCGGCATCCCAAAAGAAATTAAAACAGATGAATATCGGGTTGCGTTGCCCCCCGCAGGCGTGCGGGAATTGGTCGCGCATGGGCATCAAGTATTAGTCGAAACCAATGCAGGCGCGGGGAGTGCCTTTAGCGATGCGGAATATGCCCTCGCAGGGGCGACCATCGTCCAAACCGCCGAAGAAGCATGGATGCGGGCAAATATGGTCATCAAAGTGAAAGAACCACAAGCCAATGAATATCGCTATATGCGCGAAGGGCTGATTTTATTCACCTATTTGCACCTTGCCGCCGCCGAAGAATTAACCCATGCCATGATAAAAAGTGGTGTGACAGGTGTCGCTTATGAAACCGTCACCGATAAAAAAGGCATGTTGCCCTTGCTTGAACCCATGAGCGAAGTGGCGGGACGTATGGCAACCCAAGTTGTCGCGCAATATCTCACCAAAACAGTGGGACAACGCGGGATTTTGATGGGTGGCGTACCCGGTGTAAAACCTGCTAATGTCGTCATATTGGGCGGTGGCACAGTGGGCATTAATGCGGCAAAAATGGCATTGGGGATGGGAGCGACTGTGACCGTTCTGGATGTAAATATTGACCGTTTGCGTTATTTGGATGATACCATGCACGGACGGTTGACCACGCTCTATTCCAATTCTGGGAATATTGCCGAAGTCATCCAATCGGCAGATGCCGTCATTGGCGCGGTATTGATTGTGGGCGCAAAAGCCCCTCACCTCATCCGCCGTGATATGCTCTCTACCATGCCAACAGGCAGTGTGATTGTGGATGTGGCAGTTGACCAAGGTGGCTGTGTCGAGACCACCCGCCCCACCACCCATAGCAACCCGACTTATATTATTGATGGTGTGGTGCATTATGGCGTGGCAAATATGCCCGGTGCTGTTCCGCGCACCTCTAGCCTCGCATTATCCAACGCCACCCTGCGCTATGCCTTGCGCCTCGCTGATGCAGGCTTAGATGATGCCTTGCGTGGTGATGCTGGCTTGATGAGTGGGTTAAATATCCATGCGGGCAAAGTGACCCATCAAGCAGTCGCAGAAACCTTTAACCTCGATTTGACTGATGTACGGACTGTGATTCGGTAAAAAATAGTTATGAGGTTGCTGTAAGGGTGCAACATGTTGCGCCCTTACAGGGGTATTAGCCAATAGGCGATTATTCTTTCCGTTGGGTGCTATAAAATCGTTGCCATTCGCGCTCAAAATCTTGGTCGAGTGCCACCACATGCGGATTCCCCTCCGCCAATTGTTCCACCTCTGCCAGATGGTCTTCTAGCACATTGCGGACAAACCACACCATCTCATTGGCTTCGAGTGCCACATTAAACCGATGCCCCACCCATGATAATCCCAATAGGAGCGCACTTAACCCTGCAATCACTAAGGGGTGCCATGGGGTGTAAATGAGGAGCGATGTCATAAATGCGGGGAGCAAAAAAATATCTATCAGATAAAATAGGCGGATATGCGTCTCTAGGCGTAATCGGAACAGATTATCTCCAAATGGCGAAAAAACCCCATCCATCACCGCGCTAAAGGCACTCCGCCTGCGATATTGCCACCAAATTTTATGCGTGGTCGTCATCCGAAAACCCGCTTTGGTCGGTTCTAGGTGATAGCGCCTGCCATCGGCAAATAAATTACGATGGTGCAGGCGCGAAATGCTCGGCTTGGATGTGGTTTTTATCAGATTAATACAGTCATTCGGTGGCGCGTTGAGCATCAATAAAACTGGTTTATCCACTTGCCAAAAAGTGGCAACAAAGCGTTTTTTTAGCCATTCCCAACGGGTCATCCAGTTATCCTATAGGTTCTGCAACCACAATCGTGCGTTCTAAATATTGGTTGCTCAAAAAATCATAACTGCCACAGGTGATAAGAGTGAGGCGTGGGGATACAGTTGGATACACAGGGGCGAGGTCTTCTGGTGTGGTGACATACACCTCTGTGATGACATATTGCAATTGCACATCGCCATCACGCAAAATGATGCGGTCGCCAATGGCGGCTTGGTCGAGCAATCCGAATACACCTTTTGTACCATCGCGCAATTCGACATGACCAGAAAGCACAACATTTCCTTCTTCACCGACTCGTGCTGTGCCTTGCAGATGCCCAACATTTGCGCCCAAAACACTCACATCCCAAATACCATCTACCAAATAGACATCAATAATAGGGGCATTAATGGCTAGGGATGGTATGACCAACGAAACCGTATGGGGGGCGGGTGTTGGGCTTGGGAGGGGTTGGTCTGGGAGTGGTGTGGATTGTACAATCGCTTCATTGGTAGGTTGTGCAGTCGGGGTATTATTCGATATGGGAGATTCAGATGCAGGGGTATTGCGTAAGCTATCGTATACCAAAAAGGCAATACCCCCCACCATACCCAATAGGATGAGGCTTAAAATAGTACGAAATGGGGTTTGTGACTGTCTACGATACATGGTTGTTATTAGTCCCTAAAATCAGATAGTGTCATTATGAATGAGTTTCATGCCCTGCTCAATTTGTGACACACATTGCCGATATTCGGCTTCCATGCCGAGTGTATTATACAGTTGACTGGCAGAATAAAAATATTCCACAGCGCGGTCATATTGCTCTAGTGCCAAATAAATACGCCCAATATTGCTCAACAATTGGGCTTCGGTGGTGGTATCTTGTACCATCCGCGCCAAACGGAGTGTTTGGGTATATAAATCGAGCGCCTCTGCAAAATGTTTGCGGGCTTGTTTGGGGGTGTTTGCCAATTTGCCCAAATCCATTTGGATATTGCCCATCATGGTCAAGCGCAGGGTTAAATCGGCTTGTTCGCCCAATTCACGAAATAAATCGGTGGCTTCTTTGAGGTAATTGAAGGCAAACATCAATTCCCCCGCCGTCATATGACTATTGGCGAGATTACCAAGCCGTGTGGCGAGTCCGCGCTTATCATTAAATTCACGGGCAATTTCTACCGATTGTGAATGAAATTGAATGGCATCTTGCACTTGTTTCATATCATCATACAACAAGCCCAAATTGCCCAACCAAATACCCATCCCGCGTCTATCACCGATTTCATGTGCAATCATCAACGCGCCTTGCAAATATTCTGTTGCCTTCTCATAATGCACCAATTCACGCAAAATATTGCCGATATTACCCATTAACCCGCCTTCGGTGGCGCGGTCATTATCCAGCCTTGCACAACGCAATGCTTTCTGAAAATAATCCAGCGCCCGTTCTGGCTGATTGAGCCGATAATAAATGAGCGCCAAATTACCTAAGTGCCTGCCTTCTGCGCCAAAATCACCCGATGTATGTGCCAATTGCACCGTCTCTTGCAAATAGGTGATGGCATTTTGATACTGATGATTTTTAAGGGCGAGGCGCACCTTTCGCAATAGGTCAAGTTGATGATTCGGGTCGTTCATTGTTACTTATTATCCTTTTTTTTCTTGTCTGGTTTTGGCAAATCGGGCAATGGCAACACGCGCTTGCGCGATTTATCTAAGAAAATATCTTTAACAAACATCTGCTCGGTGGGTGTATTTGGCACATTATCATCGGGCAAATGGGTCAAATCGGGGGCAGGTTTGGTATCACCCGTAGATGTGGGTGGCTCACCATATAATGGATTCAGTCGCCCTGTTTTGGGGAGCAATGTCGGTCTGAGTGGGATGTCTTTGGGTTTTTCTGGCGTTATCATCTCCAAGACAGGCTTGTCAAACAGAGTGAGCATGACATGAATCACACTACCTTTGAGCAATTGGCGCAATAATACCGCGCATTGGTGTTGAATATCGGTATAGACTGCCGATGGCAAATCGCCTGCTTCAAGGTCTTTGAGCAAAATATCCATCAGCCCAAGCAATTCACCATCGCTCACATCAGCGGCTTTGGGCTGGCGCATCGCCAAATAGGGAAGCACAATCCCCGCCATGCCGTTTAATACGGGTGAGGCATCGCCCATCATCACAACGACGGGGGGCGTGAGGCTATCGGCATATTGGGCTTGGATGTTGCTAAAGGTGGGAAATAGGGTGCGTGCCAACAATCCATAAAATTGGGCATGAAGATTCACCCATTGCGTCACCTGAACATCAATGGCTTTTGGTTGCGCGACATTGCCGACCATCACCAAAACACTATAACGGGCTAAATCACGCGCTAATTTTTGCACACGCTCCAATTTATCCCCAGCCTGATTCCAGCCTGTGGGGGTCAGATGTGGTGCGTGGCGTTGTGCCAATTTGTATAAAATACGTTCAAAACGGTCAATTGCCATAATAATTCTTCTGCCAGTTGCAGGATTATGAGTATCTCACTCATTATATCCCAAAACTAACCAGAAATTGCTTCAAAAATGAGCCAAATCCCTAAAATTGCCAGTACAACAACACTCACCATAAATAATGCACGGGTAAAACGCGGGTCAACCCGACGCAGGCGGTCAAATGCCAAGACCCACATCGCCAATATGCTCAAAAAGGTGATATAAAATGAAGCCATAAACACCCCTGCATGTAGCAAGGACTGGTCAAGCGCATCGCGTAAAATGGGACCCGTAATCGTCCCCCAAAAGATATACGGACCAGAACTAAGAGCATTCATCAAAAAGGCACGGAGCATGAGGTCACGGGTAGTTGTAGGGACTTCAATTTGTGTATCAAAAGTGACCCCTTTTTGCACCGATTTCCATGTTGCCCATGCCAGCCAAAGCGAATAACTCCCGCCTGCAATTTGGATGAGGCGAATGATGGCATCGGGCAGTTGCCCCAACATGAACACCATCACAAGGATGATGGGAATATCCACTAATAACGGCGAAAAAATGACCAAAATGCCCCTGCGCCAGCCATAGGTCAATGTGGTGCTGATAATATACATGGTGAACGGACCGGGAATCGTACCCGCCGCAAATCCAAACCCCACGGCTTGGGCGATATATGCCAGCATAAGCCATCCTTTTTACGCTAAAAATCAACGAAAAGCGATTATAGCAGAGAGCCAATAAAAATTTGCGCGTCATTCAGTCCGCTACTTGACATTTATAAAATTGAGCCATACAATAATTTTCTACACTCATTGGGGCCTGTAGCTCAGTTGGGAGAGCGCTACAATCGCACTGTAGAGGTCAAGAGTTCGAGTCTCTTCAGGTCCACAAACACAAAAACCACCATAATCGGCGGTTTTTTGATTTATCACAACAATCTAATTGCTAATCACAGGGGCTTTATGCAAATGGGCTTTATCTAACCCTTTTTTCAACATAAATTCTGCCATATCTGCCCGACTGAGCCGAATCCCCACATCCCCGCCCAAATATGCCAACCGTATTTTATTTTGTTTGGGTTGGTCGGTCAGCATCGGCACGCGGATAATTGTCCAATCCAAGTTAGATGTCCGCACAATATCTACAACAGCATTCATATCCTCATAGGCATTTTTAGACAATGTTCTGATAGCAAATGTGGCGAGGCGGTCAACAAATTTTGGCTTATCGTTGGGGTCGCCCACACCTGCCCCTGCACTAATCACCAAACGCTTAAGACCTTGTTTTTTCATGGCAGTGATAATATTGGTGATGCCATTGCTGATAGCAAAGGGGGGTTGTTTGGGTGTAGGTCCCAAAACGCTCATCACCACATCTACACCTGCTATCGTGGTTTCGATGGCAGATAAATTGGCAATATCGCCTTGTACGATTTGTAAAGCGGGGTGTTCTATCCCCAATTTAGACGGTGTGCGTGCCAATAGTGTTACATCATGCCCCGCGTTGAGTGCCTCTTGGACGAGGTGCTTACCTGTTTTGCCTGTACCACCAAAAATAGCGACTTTCATGTGATTTTTCTCCATTTTATAGACCAGTCTATATAATTTATTGCGGATAAAAAACCGTGTAAGCAGGACAACACGGTTTTTATGATGAATAACGATTTATGCTTGGATAAGTACCATAACCTCTTGGGCAATATCCAGCAGGGGTTGGGTATCATGATAGGTTCTGCTGAGGATAATGCCCCCCTCTATCAGACCCAACACCGCAAATGCCAGCCGATGCGCCCGTGTGAGCGATATGCCACTTTGGATGAATTTATCGGCAAATGCGCCACGCCATGCCTCATAGACTGCCTTACACACCAAGCGCAAACGGTCATTTGTGCCTGCCGTCTCTGATGCCACCGTCGTAATCGGTCCACCAGTCCGAAAATTGGCTTGTGCGACAAATCCCGCTAGTGTGCGAATAAATTCCGCTACAGCTTGTGCGGGGTCATCATAGGCATCTAAATTGGTCTTGATACGCTCCAAGACAATTTTACCCGTCTGATTAAGCGCCTGCTCGGTGAGTTCATCTTTACCACCCGGAAAATGATAATATAACGAGCCTTTGGGGGTTTTGCTGGTCTGAATAATTTCGTTCAGCCCAGTGGCATGATAGCCCTGTACCTCCAATAATTGGCAGGTGATATCGAGTAATTGCTCACGGGTAGTATTGGTCATGGTCACATCCTTATATATAAATTATACCAACTGGTCTATATATGTCAACATGAGGATTAGGGGTATTTTGATGATAATTTTTTGAGTGTAGAAATATCACGCAGGGTAGAGGGCATCCCTAACGCCTTTTCGAGTTTGGTATTCGATATTTTTGATTCACTGATGCTTTTATGGCACAGCCAATAGAGTTCACGTCCATGCACATGAAATTCATCTATCTCGGTGGTGAGTTTTTGTAATTTGGTGAGTGCTTCATCGGTGGGCGCGGTGGGTAAAAAACCGATATATAAGGAATCGGATTCAGGGTTATAGTGAGCAAATGGCGTGTATTGGGCAATTTTTGTTATTTCATCGGTGCTACGAATGAAAGTTTCGACCTTATAGCCCAATTTTTCCGCCAAAATAGCCTCAATCTGTGGTTCAAGCATTTTTGCGGATATGGCAGATTCAAAAATGACATTGCCACT
>JANRKU010000172.1:0-8144 GCA_033763335.1 bacterium | reverse complement strand
TGACATACGCACTTGCGTGCTAGTCAGCCATTACAATCCTGCCTATTTAGGTGGTGTAATGGCTGTACTAGAGGCTTCAGCCTCGTATGTCAGCCACAAAAGATAATCCGTATTTAAAAACTAACTTGCATTATCGTGTCCACGCCATTTTTCTACCCTTCAACAGTGGTGAGTGCCAATTCGTGCAAGGTCAATACTGCCCGTTTGAGTTCCGATTCGGGGATGATGAACGAGATGCTACACTCGGATGAGCCTTGTGCAATCGCTAAGACGTTGATGGTATTATTGCCCATCACCGTAAAGACGCGCCCCGCAACGCCGGGTGTGCCACGCATCCCCGCGCCGACCACCGTGATGATGACAATATCTTTGGTGACGGTGATGCCATCAACATTATGTTGGGCAATTTCTTGCGCCAATTCTATCTCAACGGCTTGTTTCACCACATCGGCTTGGTTATCCGTCACGGTATAACAAAAACTCTGTTCCGATGATGCTTGCGAAATCATCAAAATACTTGCGCCTGCGCGTGCAGTGGCTAAAAATGCCCGTCCAGCAATCCCCGGAACACCTAGCATACCCGACCCACTGACCGTCAACATGCTAATATTGCGGATGCTGGTCACGGCTTTGACGATACCCTCGCTCGGTTGCATTTCCTTGCCGATGCGCGTCCCCGGATGGCTTGGATTAAAGGTATTCCGCACATAAATGGGGATGCCCCTGCTAATAACGGGTTGTACCGTCTTGGGGTGCAAGACTTTTGCGCCATAAAATGCCATTTCGCCCACTTCGGTATAGGACAGATAGGGCAACACTTTGGCGCGGGGGTCAATGCGCGGGTCGGTGGTCATGACTCCATCCACATCCGTCCAGATGATAACCTCATCGCTGTTCACCAACGCGGCAAAAATCGCGCCACTAAAATCACTCCCGCCACGTCCAAGCGTGGTATAAACCCCATCATGCGTCCCGCCGATATAGCCCGTAATCACAGGCACAACGCCTGCTTCGAGCAGAGGCATGAGGTGAGCATCCACATTTTTTTGGCTTTCATCCCAAATGGGGTGGGCGCTCTGAAAATTATCATCGGTGATGAGCAATTTGCTGGCATCTACCGCTTGTGAATTCACCCCATTTTGGCGCAACACTGCCGATACAATCGGGCTACTGAGGCGCTCTCCGAGTGATACCACCGCATCCATAATGCGCGGGGTGACATCCCCCAATACTTGAATAGCATTGCATAAATCCAAGTGTTGGGCGAGCAATTTATTGACAGCCACCAAGACTTGTTCACGGTCTTTGCCTGCTTTAATCATGTGATTGATGACACTCTCGTGCTTGTCTTTGAGCTTTGCCGAGAGGTTGGTATATTCCCATTTATCACCTTTTTCTGCCATGCGAACCGATTCAATGAGGGTATCTGTCACACCTGACATCGCAGAGACGACCACAACCACACGCTGAGTCGCTGATGCTTCTTTTACAATTCCGACGAGGTTGCGAATTGCACCCTCGCTCCCAACGGAAGTACCCCCAAATTTCATCGTTACCGTATTCATGTATGCTTCTCCTGATGACGCATAAAAAGGATGACCAAAAAACACACAAAAAAAGAGCGTGTGGGGGGATTTTTCCGCTCACACGCTCTTTGTTGATAGCCTTGTTAGTTGTTTTAGGCGCTCAAACGAAAAAATCCCCATCGTGGATGTGGTTGCATTGTTGTTGTGGATGTTGTGGGGGAGAACAGTTCGTTCATGATATTTTTTCAGTTGAATAGGCACTTAAACAATGAAAATAAGCATAGCATGTTTTGGGGTGAGATGCAATAGATTGGATGGTATAATTAACATTATTCAAAGGGGCTTTTAGTATGAATTCATTAAAATTTTATTTGGATACTCATATCAATAAACAAGTGGCTATTCAATTGCGTCAGCGAGGGGTTGGTGTAATCCGTTGTCAAGAAGTTGGGATGGCAGATGTAGCCGATGAAGAGCATCTACATTATGCCATAGAGCATAAACTTACCATTGTTACAAAGGACGATGATTTTTATAGACTTCATTTTTTATCTTTGCAGAGTCAAAAAACACATTGGGGTATTTTTCTATGTCGTGATAGACAAGTCTCTGCTATTGGTAAGATTGTGACCTTCTGTGATGAATATTATCGTATAATTGAAGCAGGTGCAGGAACGCTTGATGATATTAAAAATAGAGTATTTGAGATTGTATAGGATAACAATATGCAACTGACAAATCACATCATCATTAAAGATGGGATTGCGTATATCGCAGAACGGGGACATCTCAAAGCGGAGATGGTCGCACGCATGGTCGTAGATGGTGGCTATACCGTTGAAGAAACGATGGAACACTATGACCTCTCTGCATCACAAGTTTATTCTGTACTCGCCTATTATTATGATAATCAGACTGCCCTTGATGAAGCCCATGAGCAAAAATGGGCAAATATCCGCGAGAATGCGCTCAATGCCGATGAATATTTACAAAAATTGAAATCCAGAGGGGAAAAATAAGGGGAGATTGGCTCTCCCCTATAAAACAATCTTATTCGTTAATCAGAATCACTGTCCCCGGATTGGGTATCCATGCACAGGTATAGGCATTATCGGCTGTGATGGTACTCGGCATTTCCACTGCTACGCGGGGCGCTTGGGTGGCATCCATATAAACGAATCGTCCCACACCTGCAAGGCATACTTGCACATAGTTGGGGAAGGTGGCTATTGAGCGCCCACCTTCCAAACGGAAAATATCAATCGCGCGAATGACACCTGCTTGAATCAAATTCGCTGGCACAGCACCTGAATATGCGACCACCGCACCGTCTTTCATCAGCGATGTGCAATAGGTGTTATCTGGTGCGTTGGTGATGTCTAAGCCCGATGGGGGAGCAAGCACACATCCAATGACAGGGGATGACGTGACGACTGTTCCCGTGACAGGTGGGACAACCACGACAGGAGGATTGAGTTCAAAGTCATAGCCAATGCCATTGACATATAAATTATCAAATGCGCCAGAATAACCCACATAAGATGAGGCACTATCGCCCATATTGATGGCAATGCCCGTAATGCGTGGATTATTGACTTGGGGGAAGGCAAGTAGGGCAGACCATGTACTGGGGACAGTAGGGCTACCAAAACATCCGCCACGTAATTGAATTGTAGATGCACCCGAGAGGGCATAATTGTTCCATGTGCCAGTCGCAGGATTATCAGCAGGGGTAAAATCGGCACGGAAACAATTTGGGACGGGACCCGCGAATACATGGTCAGCGGGTAAAGATGAATCGAGCAATAAATAGATATTGGCATACCAGTTATTGGTGTTGGTGGCGCTAGGGTCGGTATAGGTGGAATAACTGAGGGTGAATGTGGTTGCATCTAGCCCACCAGTCAAGTTCAAACCAACATCAAATGTGCCATATGCCTGAGTAAAACGGATTCTTTGCCCTGCACCTGCGATAGTTGTGGTCAGGCTACCTGTGCCAAGCGGTGGTGTTGAGGGTCCATCGGCAAAGGTGACTGGAATGGTTGAGTCGGTCGCAAAATCCCAACCTTGATAATTGCTGGGTAGGACAACCAGTTCACCAGCACCTGAGACAGTCATCGTACTCATGGCTAACCATACCATTAGCATCATGCTAAGGATAAATAATTTCATAGAAAATCGTTTTTGCATAGTTTAATTCCTTCTTGAATAGAATAAATTTCATTCATTAATTTGATTATAACAATAAAAAAACCTCTGATATGAGAATAACAATAAGGTTTGATTGATGTTCCATTGTGTTATTTTGGAATGTTTTGTAATTTCTTAATTATTTATGGTAATAAAATATACAAACTTCATAAACCAACGACTATAAGCAAAAATATGCCATTTGGTAGATGTTTATTGGGCTGTTTTTTACTTATAATGTAATTAAGGCATTTGCTTATGGTGCTATATAAGGATTTTATGCCATGACCACGCTCATCTTAGAACATCTCCATAAAGAATTTCCGCCCATTCATGAAGATTCTCGCCCTGTTCAAGCGATTGAAGATATATCATTGCGTGTTCCGTCTGGTGAAGTTTTGGTGCTATTAGGTCCGTCTGGATGTGGAAAATCCACACTATTACGCTTGGTGGCGGGGCTTATCTCGCCCGATTCTGGACGGGTGCTATTTGATAATATCCCCTTGCCCGATATTCCCCTGATTGAGCGTCATATCGGCATGGTGTTTCAGAGTGGGGCGCTCATCCCGCATTGGCGTGCCGAACAGAGTGTGAGTTTTTTCTATCATTTGCGTCATCGTGACCAAGAAGTGACACCGCGTATTCAGCGTATCGCTCAAATTACAGGTATTGGCTTGGAGCAGTTGCTCGAAAGAAGACCATCACAACTCTCTGGCGGGGAACAACAACGGGTATCAGTGGCGCGTGCGCTCACCCGTGATTTGCGCTTACTGCTCTTTGATGAGCCATTTTCCAATATTGATGCACTCCTCCGCAGACAAGCCCGTGTGGAACTCAAACGGCTATTACACGAATTCCCTGTGACCACCATCTATGTTACCCATGACCAAGATGAAGCATCGGCATTGGGAGATAAAATCGCAGTCATGCGTGAGGGGAAAATTGTTCAGATGGGAACGTATGCCCATTTGCTCAATAGCCCCATGAACCTGTTTGTAGCGCAATTTATTGGTGTCCCGACCATCAATATTTTTCATGGACAGGCACGAGGGGGGTATTGGCAGGGGGATAATTTTGGCGGGTATCCGTTCCGTACCGATTTTTATGATGGCACACCGATTACGCTCGCTATCCGCCCACACTATTTCACGCTGGCAAGTGATGGTGTGCCGTGTGTGATACAAAATATTTTTCCCTATCTGGCAGAACGCTTTCAATTGCTAGAGGTATGGATTGGAGGGGAACACTGGTCAATGGCGTTCCCCCTAGAGATGAAATTTGAGCGTGGCGAAACGCTCTATTGCCAAATCCAACCCGAACATGCCCTCTATTTTGATACAGAGACAGGTGTGCGGGTCGGATGATAATTATGGTTCAAATGAAATAAGACCCTCTAGGCGGGCGAGGGTAGATGCACCAATGCCATCCACATTATCCAAATCTGCCATACTGTTAAAATTGCCATTTTCTGTCCGATAGGCAATGATGCGTTCTGCTGTCACTTGTCCGATATTGGGCAAGGTCATCAATTCTTCGATGGTGGCGCGGTTGATATAGATGACGGTTGGTTGAATGGGTGTGGCGATGACTACTGAGTCGGGGGTATCACTGGTGGCTTCTGCTATCCCAATAATCGGCACATGCACTTGTACCCCATCGCGCAAAATTTCTGCCAAATTGACCCCTGTTTTATCGGCATTATCGGCAAATCCGCCCGCTTGGGTGATGGCATCTTCGACACGGCTTCCCGCAGGTAAACTAACCGTAGTCTCTGGATTTATCACAGCCCCTGTGACGTAAACCATGATAGGAGCAGGCGTATTGGTAGGGGAGGGGGTTGCGGTGGCAGGTGGGGGATTGATGACAATCTCGACGGGGGCAGGGCGGGTATTGATGAGGGTTATCCCACCGATGATAGCAATTGCCAACAGCACAATAATGGTTATGCCAGAAAGGATAGATTGGGTTTTCATAGAAAAATTCCCCTAAATGATTGTCTCATTTTCAAAAATCGCCTATACTATGTTTAATAATCCGAAATATTCGACCAATTATTGATTGTAACGCTAAATAATAGCGGATACAAATCAATTATCCATAGAATAAATTAGAGGTGTAATCATGGGACGATTTTTAGTCATTTTAGGTGTTTTTGGCATTATTGCTGGCACAATTGGCATCGCCTATTCGATGTTTTCTCCCATTCAAAATATGGTTTCATCCGTGATGGATGTCGAATCTGAGGGTGGGCGAGCAGAGGTGCTTTGTAATGATGGTGAGACGCTCCGCACGGTAGAAGGTACATCTACACGCAATAGCTCTGGCACTTATGGCAGACCTGTTTCTTATTATTGTGTGGATACACTTGGGAATGAGCGCGAAGTGACAGGGGAATTCGTTACCGATTTGATGGGCGATGCAACCAGCACCACGACATCTTTGATTACCAACTCATTTTTATGGACAGGTGTAATTTTGGTTGGCGTGTTTTTTACAATTATCGGTGCGATTATGGGTGCAAAAAAGGGTGCGCGTGGATATACCATCAGGGTCAATGGTCAACCCATTGTGATGGGGGGGCAAGGCATAAATGTCGCCAACCCGATGCCGATGGGTGTATCTCCACAAGACACATCCGTCAGACTACAAAAATTAGAGCAGTTATATCAGTCAAATCTCATCTCGCGTGAGGAATATGACCGCGCCCGTCAAAAAATACTTGATGATATTCGCTAAACTGCTATAGTAGGGTGCATGATAAAAGACACCCTACCACAATCACATTTGAGTATTTTGAACCTCCCATGGGGGTTAGATTGGGCGAGCCTGTTTCATCGGCAAGCACCTTTGATTTTGGAAATTGGTTTTGGCTATGGTCATTTTTTGGACTATCTTCATCAAACGCGCCCAGATGCCAATATTGTTGGCATTGAGGTTGACCATCATTGCCTAGATAAAGTAGAACGCGCCCTCATCCGCAAAAATTTTACCAATGTGCGCGTGGTATATGCCTTTGCCAATAGCGCCATGCGTCATTTATTTGCGCCAAATAGCTTATCTGAAGTGCATATCAATTTTCCTGACCCATGGTTCAAAAGTCGCCATGCAGAACGCCGATTGATGCAACGCGAGACATTAGATTCGATTGTTGACCGTATGCAAGTTGGGGCGAAATTGTATTTAGCTACCGACATCCCCGAATATGCCGAAATGAGCGCCGATTTACTCGAAGCCACACCCGCACTCACCAATTTGCTCCCCAGCCGATGGGTAAATGAGCGCCCACACCCTGTTGTGACCAAATATGAACGGCGTGCCATTGAACAAGGGCGCATTTGCCATCATTTTATCTATGAACGCAACAATACCCCAACCCCTTCCTATCCGCTACAAGAGGAATTATCCATGCCCCATATTGTCGTGCAAACACCCCTCACCATTGCCAATTTAGCCGACCAGCTTGTGCCAGACGATTTGGATAATGATGAATTGCACATCCACTTTTTGAGCCGATACACCAACCCAAAAGCGATTTTATTTGAGGTATTCGTCCATGAGCCAACCCTAGAGCAACATATTGGGGTGATGGTGGTGCAACGCGAAGAATCCGACGAGGTGACGATAAAAGTTAATTCTATCGGCTCACCCCGTGCCACAAGAGGCGTGCATCGGGCAGTGGGATTGGTGGGAGAGGCATTATTACGCTTGTCTCCCACCGCAATCGTTTTGCAAGATAAAATTCAACGAGGGCAATAGTTGCCATTACCCCATCAAGCGGGTGTGTGATTGGCTTTTACCCGCACATAAAAGTTGTTGGTGGGGTTGGGCAGTGGGGCGCTTTTGATGGTCAAGTTGGGTGTTTCGAGTTCCAAATCGAGATTATTGAGCAATCGCGCCAATGTGAGCATCATCTGGGTTTCTGCAATTCCCGCACCTAAGCACATGTGTTGTCCCAACGAATAGGGCGCAAATGCCCCAGCGACATTGCGACCTTCTCCGCGTGCAAAACGGGTGTGGTCAAATTGGTTGGGATTGGGGAAATAGTCGCGCATAAAATGGGTCATGGTTTGCGCGACATAGACTTCACTGCCCGCATCTACCCGATAGCCATTGAAGGTGAATGATTTTAATGCTGTGCGCGGGGTTATGGGAGCAATTGGATATAAACGCAATGTTTCGATAGCCGCGCCGTGAATGGTTTCCATATTTTTGAGGTCGTGTAGCTTGGGCGTGCCATTGGCAAACATCGCCTGTGCTTCGGCTTTGGCTTTTTCATATAACGCTGGCTGTTTGAGTGTGGCATAAACCATAAAGCTCAATGATGCGGCAACGGTATCTATACCCGCAAAATAGGGCGCTATGACCAATGCTAATAGTGTGTCTTCATCATACTGATTCCCATGTGGGTCGGTACTGTTGAGTATGTCA
>JANRKU010000171.1:0-12122 GCA_033763335.1 bacterium | reverse complement strand
ATGCCACCGCCGATGACAACACCAACAATAATTTGCCACATTCCTTGAGTGCAGGATGCACCCCACCCGCCCATGCCACTTGTTGCTCTTCATGTTCGTGCAACCATGCTGTGATGCCTGCTTTGGTCAAATCTTCTGCGATTTGACGGGCAATCGCCTCATCGGATTCGGCATAGGCGACATACACTGTGTTCGGTGCGAGTTTGGGCAAATTACGCTTGCCACCCCCTGCCACATCAATCGGTGTGGGGCGTTGGCTCTTATTATGGGCAGGAATTGCCCCCATACGGAAAACAGTCCCGCCACAATCTGGACATTCCCCGCGCACCGCAGGCATCCCCTTGCGCGTCCACACAGGCAATGGGTCTACGATTTCCACCGTCAGCTTACAGCGCACACAATAGCCCTCTATGGCATCATCATCGAGTTCTTCGTCAGAATAATATTCACTCATCGCACCACCGCCTATCTCACTTTTCGTCATTTTCATGATACCCTTATTGGAACTATTTTGCAAAACCCCAAATGATTATGCGCGGGCATGATATATCATGCCCCTACGTGATATTAATGGACAACTCATGATAATACGCCGAAAATTCTCTTATATTCTACCTCTCTTAATCATCCTACTCGGTGCATTTGCCTTGCGGATGATGGCATTGAATGTCGAATCGGTCTGGCATGATGAGGCGTGGAGCATCCGCGCTATGCGTGCGCCTTTCATCACGCCTGATGATAAAACCCCCTTCCTCTATTATTTCACAGGACATATGTTGCAACTTGCGGGGGTAGGCAATTCTCCCCTCGCGTTGCGCTATGTATCGGTTTTATATGGGGTGTTGACGGTAGCAGTGGGCATGTGGATGGGGTGGCGGTGGTTTGGGATAAAATTGGGGTTATTTTTTGGGATATTGCTCGCCATATCCCCGCTATTATGGGAATATTCGCAAGAAGTCCGCGCCTATAGTGCCGTGCCATTGTGGACATTGGGGTTATTGGCGTGCGCGGATGCGATTAGTCGGCATAAAAAAAATAGTCACATCCCCTATCGGCTCATGGGGGTGATAATGGCGTTGGAAATCGGCGTTTTATACACCCATAATCTAGGTGTGCCGTTGGTGGTATGGGTGAATGTCGCGCTCGGTATGATTTGGCTTGTGCGCTGGGATATTCGCGGCATGATGCGATGGGCAGTCGCGCAAATCGGGGTGATTATTGCCTATTTGCCGTGGATGCTCACCCAAGCCCCATCGGGGACGGCACTCAACACCCCCCCTATGCCGAGTTTTTCGCTCATGCGTGATATTTGGCACGGCTATTTTTTGCCCGTATTACCCCAATTGCGCGAGGCGACCAACACAACCCTTTTGGATGGATTGGGGATATGGGTGCTGGTGGGGTCATTTTTTGCGGTGGGAATCAGTGTATTTTATCCCCTCCCCCCTGCCCCCTCCCCACAAGGTAGAGAGGGGGAGAAAACATATCGTAGGGGATATAAAAGTCCCCTCTCCATGCAATGGGGAGGGGATTTAGGGGTGGGGATTCTTCGCCTGTGGCTCATCATTTCGCAGGTGTCTTTATTGCCCCTTTTCAGCACGGCATTATTTATCGTCGCCAGCATAGATTTTCACCCGCGTTATTATATCGCCAGCCTACCCGCGACCCTGCTCTGCTTGCTCATCGGCACACAAATTATTGTCCGCCTTATCAATCGGCATATGGCAACCATCGCTATCGGCATGATTACCCTTATGGCGGTCTTTATCAGCAGTGGCAGTATTCAGCAAATCATGACCACACGCGCTTATCAGCATGATGATTTTGCGGGATTGGCAAATTATTATGCCCAATTGCCAGAAGATGCCGTCATCCTCATCCCGTTTGATGTGGAACGCGCCCTACAAGATTATTATGCCGATGTCGCGCCCATCCGCGCCAAATTTGTCACCATCCCCATTTATTCCGATGAAGGAACGGCGGTGGATGTGATTAATCAATTGGTGGCAGATGGCACGACCCATATCGAATTTTTGACATGGTATCAAGTCCCTGCCGATGTGCGCGGGATGTATCCCTGTTTGTTGACGGTTGCCAGTGATGTTGTTGGCGAGCAACAATTTTTTTATGGACTCAGCACACAGACCTATGTGCTATCACAGCCGATTGTCTTTTCTCCATTGGCATTATCCCCCAAATACACTTATTTTGAGTTAATAGATGCTCAATTTGCCACATCATCACGCGGGACATGCGTCAAAACGGCATGGACACTCAAAACACCGTTTGAGGAAGATTTAGCCGTTGCCACAGCCCTATCCACGCCATTCGGGGAACGCATTGCCGATGATGATGCCAGTATCGCCCGTGATGATAGTGCAGGCACAAGTCGGTGGAATAGTGATGATGTTGGCACAGCATATACCCTCTTACATCTGCCAGAAGGCGCACCCATGACCAATTACGCCCTTCACCTTGCGGTGTATAGCCCCGCCTTCCCATCGGGGTTTGATATTCTGGATGGGGCTGGTAATCCTATGGGTGTCGAAACACGTTTAGAGGGGGCAATTCTGACGGATGGCGGGGCATTCACATCACCACCACCCGCCCCAAGCCTCGTCTCTGATGATATGACCGCCCAGACAGGTATCCCATTCACCATAACACTGGTTATCCCCGCCAATAGAGATGAAACCCACATCCAATTGATAGGCGATAGTTACACCCTAGATTCATTTGCCCCGCCCACCGATAAGCCCGTTTTGGCGTGGGCGCAATTCATCATCCCACCCAATAGCGGGGATGGTGTAGCACAGGTAGTCGTGGATGGCACAGAAATTGCCCAATACACTATCACCGATACACCCCGCATATTCACACAACCATCCGCCGAAATCGCGCTAGATACCCATTTTATCGGCGTGGGGACATTGGTCGGCGCGGATGTCCCACAAACCGTCACGGCGGGGCAAGCCTTCCCCATCCGCCTGATTTGGCAGGCTGATAGTCAAGCCTCACCCATCGCCTATACCGTATTCGTACAATTGTTAGATGAAAATGGGCGTGTATTGGCACAATCGGATGCACAACCCGTCAATTGGACGCGCCCCACCACCAGTTGGATTGACGGCGAATATTTAGACGATGTGCATACCCTAAATTTTGGCGTATCGGATTTTGTGGGTATGGGGAAAATTATTGTGGGATTTTACGATGCAAATGACAATTTTCGGCGGGTGATGACGATTGATGGTGGCGATTTTGCCGAATTGCCCGTGCAGGTGAATGTGGTGATGCCATGAGGGTTATTCCTCATCTGGGCTATCTTCATCAGCCACCATATCCGCAATAATGGCTTGTAAGCGATGTAGACTCACATCTTCTTGGTCACTTTTTGAATAAGCAGTTAACAGAGAAATACTATCCACCAAATGGACATAATAAATAACCCGAAATCCACCTCTTTTGCCCCGTTGTGATGATGGGTTTTTAAGGCGAACTTTATAAATCTCATAGCCCGAATTGGGGATAATATCACCTGGTCGTTCATCATTTTCAAGTTGAACGACCAAATGGCTAATTTCATCAGTGATGGCAGGATATTTACGCGCTAAATACTTGATGTCCTTCTGACATTCTGGACGGATTCTAACCTTCGTGGGCATGTTCCGCCAACTCACGTTTGATTTCGTCCAAAACATCCTGTGCGGGGCGACCTAAATCACCCGACAATGCGCCTTTGAGTGCCGAGCGAAATGACGCAAGGATTTGCTCCTCGCTACGAGTATCATCGTCATCCAGTACATCGGCGAGTGCCGTTTGCACCCATGCCTCAATCGGCATGTGGTCACGATTTGCCACGGTTTGCAATTTAGTCATCAACTCATCTGATAGAGACACTGTTATTTCTGGCATGAGGACATTCCTATCAATTCACATACGATTATGTTGATTATAACCGAATTTCATATCCAACAGGTGGGGGACGGCAAAAATACCGTCCCTACAAACCGTATATTATGATGCTTTTCGCCGTCTACGCGAGATAAATTCCAGCCCTGCAATGCCGATAATGACCACCTGTAGCCCGACTGCAATCAGCAATAACGGCACAAGTTGATTATTCGAGTCTTGCGCGGGTGGGTCAATGGTTTTGGGTGCGGTAGAGACAGGCGAAATAAGTCCGCCGTCAGAATTGGGATTATTTTGTGCCACGAGAAACGGGGTAAGGGTTGGCGTGATTTCTGATGAAAAAGTCTGTGGCGCGACTAGCATCGCTTCTTGGGTGAGTGTGGCGGTAGGGATGACACGCGCTGTTGGCGTGGTCACACTCAATGCCAATGGACGCACACCCTCTGGCAAGGTCGGTGTAGGGGTAAATGTCAGCGTCTCGGTGGGGGTTTCGGTTGGAGACGGGGTATAGGTAATCGTTGCCGATGGGGTAATGGTCGGCGTGGGGCTAGGTCCTTCGGTATTCGTTGGTCCAGGGGTTGGGGTTTGTGTAGGTGGTTCTGGACTGCCCGGTGTGGGGGTATAGGTGCCATCGGCAGGTGGAATTAGGATAATTGCCCCAATATCCAACCAACGCGCATCTTCTTCGCTCATGCTATTGATGTCACGGACACGCCCAATATCTGCCCAATCATAGCCATATGTCAAGACAATCCCCGCAAAGGTATCGCCCGGTTGAACTTCGTGCATAATATACCCATTATTATCCACCCCTACCACAAATGGCGGCGGGATGAAGGAATTATCTGTGACAGTACCGCTACCACTACCATTGCCCGATGTGCCATTGCCTTGTTGATTGGCATAACCATAGGGGTCAGTAACATTGGTGGTGATGGGCGGGGCAACGCGCACCGTTCCATCGGGATTGCCAAAAACCAGTACATAGGCTTTATAGCCTGTGGGTCCTTCGGACATAGCGATGCCGATTTCGGTATAATTAACATTGGTCAAGCCACGATAATGAATGGGCGAATTTATCCACCACTGAAACGCAATATCGGCAGTGGCTTGTGTCCCCATATAAATGTTTTCACTCACCCATGATGACCCATAACCTGCGGCTTGTGCGCGGGTACGGGGGGTAGAGCCATCGGGTTGGGTATGGCTAATCTGTTCAGAAATCGCCATCCAACTCGCCTGATTTTGTGCCGCAAGGGTGAGGGACGCATTGAGGGTATAAGGATGCAACCCCAAGCTCCCGCGTAATCCGTTGATGAGCGACAACATATAGGTTGCCATATCTTGCGATTGGGTGGGTGTCGTTATGGCAAATGCACCAAAAAACACACATAAGGCAATAATGGGAAAGAGCAATCTTTGTTTCATAATTTATAACCATCACGAGTTATCAACAATGTGGATATTCTATCACACGGAAAGTCACTTTTTACCCTACTGCTAGGCTACGGTTTGATAGAAAACGGGTGTTATTGGTTAGAATTTGGGTATAAAGAAGGTGATTTTTTTCACTTGCGTAACACTTTGCTGTTATGCGGGTTGTCATTGTAAAGATATGTACGTCATTGTTATTGCTGAAAGGAGACGTGGTGACAATTTCACCACACACAGCCACATGACTGATTTCAACTTTGAGATTTTGCTAGTAGTCATCCTCAGCTACTTGATGGGGTCAATTCCAACCGCCTATTTGGTTGGGCGGCTTCATAATATTGATATTTTCGCGGTGGGCAGTGGCAATATGGGTGCAACCAATGTTAGCCGTGCCATCGGATTCAAATGGGGCGTATTGGTCTTGGCGATAGATGCGCTAAAAGGTGTTTTGGCAATTGTGCTATCCAAAGTAATTGCACCCGATTTGGGAATGCTCGCCACAACATTGTCGGCAGTGGTGGTCATTATTGGGCATAACTGGTCACTGTTTGCGACCTTGCTCACTGGCACATTACGCGGTGGCAAAGGGGCGGCAACGGCGTTTGGAACACTGTTGATGATAGCCCCCTCTTATGTTATTATCGGTATCATGTTTGTGGGTGGGTTTATTTTGGCACGCACGCGCTATGTTTCGTTGGCTGTATTAACCATGGTTGCGCTTGCAGTGATATGGCTCACTATTTTGGCATTACAACATACACTCGATACGATGGTGATTTTTTATTGTTGGGCGCTCTCTGTCCTCATCATCGTGCGCTTTAGAGAAAATATTCAACGACTGGCAGAAGGCAAAGAACGGCGCTTTGGAGACCGTGTATAGATTTTATGCGATGGATGAGATGGATAGGGTGCATGTGCATGGTTATCAGTGCGGTGGGATGTGGCACAACACAACCCACCCCATCCCCTACCATCACCCCTACCCCCAGTTTGCTGGCAGATAGTATCACCCCTGCCGTGACGATTGCCCCAAGCCCGACAAAAATTGCCACCAGCGCCCCCATCAACACGCCCTATGAACGCCGTCCATTACCCCCCACATGGACACCCACATCAACCCCAACAATTACGCTCACGCGCACACCTAGTCTCACCCCAACCATCACACTCACCCCAACAGCGACAGCCACACGCACAACCGCCGAGCTATGCGAAGATTTTAACCCCGCCATTGTTTATGATGACAAAATTGCCTATCCAAGAGAAACTATTTTGACCGTTTTTGCGGGCATAGATGACCCTAATTACCTTATCGTTTTTGAAATGATAGAACAGGTCACGGGGGAAACATTCACCAGTTCGTTCTCTACCAATGGACTCTATAGCATAGGCGAATTAATACTCATCAATTTCCCCATCATCGGTACTTATGACTGGACATTTTATTTGCAATCTCCCGATGGAGAACGGATTTGTCCTGTTAGTGGGGTGATATCGTTGCGCGAAACAACCTTATTTGACCTCATCCAAACCGCACAACCAACACCAAGCGCAACACCATAATATGCTATAATAAAATCATCCCTAATTAGTTCAATTTGTGAGAGTTATTATGACCGATATTCTTTCCTTACAAGAGCGTGTGCAAAACACAATCCGACTCGGCGAAAGTCATTTTCGTGAATTTAAAACAGCCTCTGAGGGCAAACCTGAAAACAAAAAACCACGCCTAGTCACACATATCTGTCGTGATATTGGTGAAGCCTTAGTCGCATTCTCAAATGCCGATGGGGGCGAGTTGCTGATTGGAGTAGAAGATGATGGACAAATAACGGGAATACCTCATAATAATGATGACATTACTATTATGCTTAACGCCCCTAATACACACATTTTTAAGAGTCAACAACTACCTCTCATATTTAGCACCCAAGTTATAATTGATGGAAAAATTATTTTATTTTTTCAAGTGGAAAAGGGTATTAGCACCATTTATCAATTGCCTGATGGACGTTGTGTTCGACGCAAAGATAAGGCAACAATGCCAGCCGATTTTCGTGAAATCCAATTAGAGCGCCAAGAGCAACGGTCTCGTGAATATGATAGGCAATTTGTGGATGGTGCAACTGTTAGTGATTTAGATATCACCCTTATTCAGCAACTCGCAAATGAATATTTTATGGGTCTCAGCGCAGAACGTTATCTACAACAAGCGGGGTTAGCAGAGTATGCAGTGAATGGGTTACGATTACGCCGTGCAACTGTTTTACTCTTTGCAAAAGATATCGGTCGTTGGAACCCCCATTCACATGTCCGTATTTTGCGAGTAAATGGCACAGAACTCAAAACAGGTGAACGCTATAATGTGTTATCTGATGAATTTGTACAGGGCAACATTTTTAAGTTGATAGAGGACGCATGGAGCCGGTTACGGGTTTATTTGACCAGTAAAACTGAATTTGGAGCAGATGCCAAATTTGAGCAAAAGTTTTTATACCCAGAAGGAGCATGTTTTGAGGCGCTCATTAATGCAATTGCACATCGTGATTACAGCACACATAATGGTATAGAAATCTATATTTACGATGACCGAATGGAAGTACGAAATCCCGGTGCATTGTTATCCACTATTACCATTCAAGACCTCAAAGAACTACGTGGCGCTCATGAATCGCGCAATGTACTAATCGCCAAGATTTTGCGTGAGAACAAATATATGCGTGAGCTGGGTGAAGGTGTTCGACGTATGTTTGATTTAATGAACGATGAGATGACTGTTCCAGAATTCCATTCTAATGGAAGTAGCTTTTGGGTGATTCTGCCAAACAAGCCATTACTTAGTAGCAAACAACAGGCATGGCTAGATATGTTTGCGGAGTATAATTTATCTGCTAATCAAAAACGAATCGTTCTCTTAGGTATGAATGGACGAGAAATTTCTCAAGATGATATTTATCAGGCGATGCAAACTGAGGAACTCAGGGTTTATAATGAGGAAGTAACATCTCTTCGAAAAAAGGCTATTCTTGTAGAAATCCGAAATCAAATTGCTGCAAAAAATTATGCCCATAAACGTAACATAAAACCCTCTAAAATCCCACGTTTTCGCGTTCAAATTCCAAACGGAGATAATAACGTATTACAGCAATCACGAAAATTGACAAGAAATCGTAAATGTGGAATTCATTTAGAAAATTTACCCGCCGATATCACAAGAAAGGCATTAGAGGATTCTTTTTCAGAATACGGAGATGTAAATTATATTTATCTCGCACGAGACGAAAACACCAAAAAACTAAAAGGATTCGGGACAATTTGGTTTAATACAGAACAGTCTGCTAAAAAAGCATTTGATGCTTTGAAAAATAATGCTCCCTTTAATATAAAACTCGTTTATCCATATCGCCCGCCTAATTCAAAACCGAAATAGGGAAACTGAATGTTGAACCAAATTACCCATTTTGGCGTATAATTGACTATAGAAAGATTTTTAAGATTGGAGAGATGACTTATGCTGAACTTAAAATCGCTCCCACCGAGCCGAATCGAACATTTTGAGGCACTTCGCAAGTTGCCTTTAGGACGGCGCGTGCAATATGCACTGTGGTTTAACATGATTACGATTGTGGTGTTTGCGGGGCTTTGCACCCTGAGCATCTTCTTATTATTGCCCGTTGTAGAAGCCGCCATCCCCCGCCGTTGGAGTTTGGGCGACCATATCCTCATCGTATTTTCCATTCTCTGCACCTTTTTTGTATCGGTGGGCATGACTGGCGGTGAATTGCCAGAACGCATCACCCCAAAAGATACCCTGCGCCATGTCATTCTCCGTTCTGGACGACATGGGCTTATCACTGGCTTTTGTGTTGGTTTCGTTTTTGGAGTCATTTGGGCGTTTGCGGTGCGGATTGGGTTACTGTATTCGCAACTCAACACCATCTATGGACAAACCGTTTTTCTTGAAGATTTATTGCTCTATGGGGCGTTGATGGCAGTATTTATTGCACCCATGTTCGGGTTATTCCGCGCTTGTACCAGCGCATTGAGTTATGGACTGCTCTCATTGATGAAAGACTAACTGGTGCTTATGCAAACATTTCCTAAATATGCTCGTGGCTTATGGAAAACCATCGTTGTATTGGTGCGAGGGGGAGGAAAACCTCCCGAAGAAGCCAATATACCCTACCGCCGATGGACAGAGCGCACCAATGCACTGGTCACGGCGGTATTTGCCGTCGCAGATAAAGAGGCGATTTCTGTGGCAACCCGCGAATCGCTCAAAATCAAAGTGGATGGACGCGAGATGTCTTTACAGACTCTCTTGCAAGCCATCGCCTATCATGCCAAAGAAGAATATGCCTATCTGCTCAAAAATTTCACCGATAATAGTCTTATGACCATTCAGGCGACAAACCTCAATGATGAGTATGCCCTCTCTCGGTTCATTGAGGCAGAATTAATTAAGAGTGAAGCTGTTTTGAAAGCATTAACGAACTTACATACACATCTTAAACAAGTTCCCAACAAAAATTAGTGAAAAATTCGTGAAAAATTTATAAAACCTAGTTGACAAGTTCTACATACTCATGTTATTCTATATCTAAGTCACATAAGGTGATGAGATACATTTATAAGGAGAAATCATCATGATTTACAAACCACAAGAAGAAGGTCAAGGCTTGGTTGAGTATGCACTCATCCTCGTGCTCGTAGCTGTTGTCGTTATCGTCATCCTCGCCCTGCTTGGGCCAGTGATTGGCAACGTATTCTCCAACATCTTCAGCAATCTTCAATAATTTCTCCACCGTAAGGTGTAGCAAAAGCGACCCAATGGGTCGCTTTTGTATTTATAGGCATGTGATACTGCTAAAGGAATTTTTTTGAAAATGGAACTTTATTTTCTCAGACATGGCGAAGCAGAAGATTATAACAACGACGACCACAACCGCGCCCTCACCCCCACAGGCAAAACCCGCCTCCAAACTGCCGCCCAAGTCATGAAACGACTCAATCTGCACATCACCAAAATTTATACCAGCCCTCGCATCCGCGCCCTGCAAACTGCACAAATCGCAGGCAACGAATTGGGATTAGAACCCCATATCACCGAAAACCTCAATTATGGATTTAATCACACTGCCCTAGCAGACTTATTAGCGCCCCACCCTGATGATGCCCATATCATGTTGGTTGGGCATGAACCCACCTTTAGCGAGACCATTGCCACCTTAACGGGCGGTCATGTTGATATGAAACGGGGTGGATTGGTGCGCGTGGATGTCCCCAAAGCCCATTTGAAATCTGGGATATTGGTTTGGGTGATTGCGCCAAAGGTATTTGAGGCATTAGGGGGATAGGGATAGCATATACCTGATATGCCATCCCTGATAGTTAAAACTTATTCTGGTCGTGTGAGTGGAATAAAAAATTCTGCAAATTGTTGATAAATTGGCGTAAGCGGGGCGCTTGTACCCGTAGAAACAGCCAATTCATAAGTCGCATAATCGCAACTCTCTAAATCATCGTCATAGCGGGTATTCATGACCATCGCATACACACGGTCATAATTTTTGATGACAATTGTGCCACTTTTCCCTAATTCATACACATCGGCAATATCACCACGCACACCCATCACCCACAAAGACAATTCACTATCGCTGGCATTTTCAATCGAAATATCATAGATGCCATTTTGCAATGCCAATTCGATATAATTTGCCGCCAATTCTTGTACACCATTGCCCACATGCGCCCATGCGCCAATGCCCGTAATTTCACTATCGAGCCATACGGTTTTATCTTTGAAGATGGGGGTATATTTATAGTCGCGCACAATATTTTGCATGTGATAGCGTGAAATAGCATCCACAAGGGTGTCATCATAGACCGCGAGGGTTTGAATGAGTGGCTCCCAACCATCATATACGGCGATATTTTCCCATAATTGACGCACGACATCATACCCATAATTATCTGCCAAAGATTGCATGAACATCCATGTGCCATACATCAACAAGCCTGTGGGGTCAGAATAGCCTTGTGCGCCAAAGCAAATTTCTGGGTAATCATAGACATAATCCACATAGCGCGTTGCATCTTGGGCACTTGGAAAGGTAACGGCTTCCATCCATGTGGATGTGGCTTCATAATACCAAAAATGATATTCGTTATCATCATAGCCAAATTGAATGGCATGATTAAATTCATGGGCGGCGGTTGAACGCATGAGGGGGATGGGTGTTTCACCATCCAATTCATAATTGTTGTCGAGTACCAAAAAACTAGCAGAAGTGTTATGGGCTTGATTGCCTCTGTATCGCTCAAAATTTTCTGGACGCGCAAAGCCTAATATCCCCTGTCCGCCATCCACATCGTTGATTAAATCGCTCAAATACACATCATAGCGACCATCACCACCCCGTGCGCGGTCTAATGGGGGCATATTCCAACCCATACCAACCACTTGGAGTTGATACACCTCTTCCATCGCTTCTGCCACCAATTTGACATAATCTTCGGTGACAAAATCTGCCCCACCGAGTGTATAGTGAACCCTAAAATTAGCGGTATCATAAAAAAGGGCAGTATCTGATAGGGCAACCCGCGAGTTATCTTGAATATTTTCTGCAGGCTGAACATCTATCGTCAAAACATAGTCGCCTGTTGTTCCCTCATACGAGGTAATTTCGACAAAATAAGTGTCTGGAATATCGGCAATAAACGCCACTTCAGAGTCATAATCGCCATTTGCCCTATCATCATTATGAGCAATG
>JANRKU010000170.1:0-17899 GCA_033763335.1 bacterium | reverse complement strand
CGGGTCGGGATTATAGAGGAACTTGAGGATATCGGTTATTTGCACCCCCTCACTATGCAGTTTCAGTACCCTAGTCGGGTCGGGATTATAGAGGAACTCAGCAAACCGTCCCATGCCATCGGTGCTACCAAATGTTTCAGTACCCTAGTCGGGTCGGGATTATAGAGGAACTTCAATTGGTCAAGGTTCATAGTTATTTCTTCCCTTTCGTTTCAGTACCCTAGTCGGGTCGGGATTATAGAGGAACTCATTGCCTTATATGCCTGTGTATCCCGTGTAGCAGTTTCAGTACCCTAGTCGGGTCGGGATTATAGAGGAACCCCTTAAAAATTGTGTTGTAATCGTTGCGCCATATCGTTTCAGTACCCTAGTCGGGTCGGGATTATAGAGGAACGTAATCATCATTTGCCCAGATAGGCAAAAAGAAATGTTTCAGTACCCTAGTCGGGTCGGGATTATAGAGGAACTCGGTGTAATGGTGATGGGTGCATTTGGTATTATATGTTTCAGTACCCTAGTCGGGTCGGGATTATAGAGGAACCGCCCCACGTATCAATGACGATTTGGTCGTACTTACCGTTTCAGTACCCTAGTCGGGTCGGGATTATAGAGGAACTTATAGCAAAGGATTAACCTCATGACAGAACTAACGTTTCAGTACCCTAGTCGGGTCGGGATTATAGAGGAACATCTGTCCCTTGCGCCCGTGTCTCGGATGAGACTAAGTTTCAGTACCCTAGTCGGGTCGGGATTATAGAGGAACAACGGGACTTGTTTGTTGCGGTATGGGATTGATTCCGTTTCAGTACCCTAGTCGGGTCGGGATTATAGAGGAACAAGATGTCAACCGCGCCATGTTATCAGAAATTCACGGTTTCAGTACCCTAGTCGGGTCGGGATTATAGAGGAACTCAATTTGCGCCTTCTGCCCTTAATTGGTTGTCTGCGTTTCAGTACCCTAGTCGGGTCGGGATTATAGAGGAACATTGCACAAGTTCTGCGAATGTGTTGAATCCTTGAAGTTTCAGTACCCTAGTCGGGTCGGGATTATAGAGGAACTGAAATTTATAACCCGCTTCCAGATATAGAAAAACAGTTTCAGTACCCTAGTCGGGTCGGGATTATAGAGGAACATATGAATGGGGTAAACAGATTTAATCGGCACAAGGTTTCAGTACCCTAGTCGGGTCGGGATTATAGAGGAACAAATCGAACCAGTTCACCCGGATGAGGCTACCAACACGTTTCAGTACCCTAGTCGGGTCGGGATTATAGAGGAACCAGATAAGGATAAAACATGACATTCCCCTTACAGCCGTTTCAGTACCCTAGTCGGGTCGGGATTATAGAGGAACGATTCACCGATTACTCTGCCGGGACATTCTATGACAAGTTTCAGTACCCTAGTCGGGTCGGGATTATAGAGGAACGTCAAATATGCTGGAAACGTACCAGCATTGTATTCCACGTTTCAGTACCCTAGTCGGGTCGGGATTATAGAGGAACCGATTATTGTTTTTTCATCAAAATGGCTTTACATCACCCATTGATGATTTTTTTGCCTATAAAGTGATTATAACACGGTTTGCTTTTTTCTTGCAAGCACAAAATACCCCCCCATTTATCTGCCTCATCATCCTAAAATGCGAAACTCCCACACCGTCATCAAAACGCGGGGAGTTTCTGCATCACTTGATATATCTTTTTGGTGTTAAAATGACCGTATTAGCCCATTATTGCCTTATTGATGATACCAATCCGCTTATCCATCAACCAAGTTTCGCAGAGGGGCTAAATTGAGCCATTTTTTACACATCGTTACAAAATCTGCGAAATTCGCAACTCACACATTTTGGGCGGTCAGGGGTGGGTGGTGGCATCCGCTCTTTTTCGATAATTTCCCATATTTGCCCGATAATGCGTTCAAGCTCGGCATATCGCGCCTCGCCCAATGGCACTTTCACGGTCTTTTTCTTGGGGATGAGGTAGATAAATCCGTGTGGCACACTCACCCCAAATTGCTCTTGTATCAACAAGCCATAGGCGGCGAGTTGTAGCCGATGGGGGTCATGCACGGCATTAGAAAACTTATATTCCACAGGATATAACGCGCCTGTGGGAGTCTTAACCCATTCATCTAAAATGCCCACCAGATGATGGCGCTCACTTTTGAGATGCACCCGAAATTCGCGTATCCCTTCTGTTAATTCGTATGCGGTCAAGGTGCGCCGTTTGGCACGAAATTCTTCTTCTTCATGCTCTTCTTTGCCAATATCCATCATGCTCGTGCGTGGGCGGATGCCCGATAAGCACCGCTCATAAAACAAAAAGCGCGGGCAAAAGGCATAATGGTTAATATCGGTGCAAATCAGATGATGCCCCTCATGCGTCTCCTTCATTATAGACCTCCTGTCTGCGTTCCCATTCTTGGGTGGCAATGGGGATAAGGGTAATTTTGCCCTCCTGCTTGCCCAATAAGCGCCTCATTTTGTGCATGAGTTCATTTTGATGCGTCTTGGTGAGTTCACCATAAAAGGCAGATAGCTGAATTCTATCGAGTCCATAATCTTCGCAGGCACTCGCCACTTTGGTGCGGATGCGGTCATTACTGATGTCATACATCACAATTAGGTACATGATAATTAGCCTTGCCCCACCTTAAAACCTTTGTATTCGTCAGAATCTCCACGCACATACGATGCCAATGCCCGTGCTTGCATTTGGATGATATGCTTGAGGGCAAATCTATCGGTGGGGTAGCGCATTTTGGTCTCGTAGCGGTCTAAAATATGGGTGGCAAAAGTGCGTTTGGTATCATCTGCCAAGCGCCCTTGCTCGGTAAAATCCACCACAAAATTACGAGTGAGTAGCCCAATCACGGCTCTATCCACAATCACAGACCGAAATTCTTCTATCATATCCAATGTGAGGCTCGGTTTGCCTGGGCGGTCTGTGTGAATAAATCCTGCGAAAGGGTCTAATCCCGCCAACACAATGGCACGTTCAATTTGCCCATATAACATGCCATAACCATAATTGAGCAAGACATTCATGGGGTCGGTTGCGCCACGTCCCTCGCGGCGTTCCCATCCATAACTATCGGGGATAATCATCCGCACCGCCTCCCAATAGGTGCTGGCGGCGTTGGCTTCGATGGAAAGAATCGGCTGTCGGATGTCATCTATCGTGCCTGTGATGGGTAATAAGCCGAGTTTGGCGCTATAATCGGCGACATTCGTCGCATACCCAATGAGGGATTTGCCGATAGGGTCATCGGCACGGTTTTTTGCTAAATAGCGGAGTGTGGCAGATTGATTCTGAATTTTTGCCGATGCAATGGCGATGGCGATATGTATTCCGCGTGGGTCATCATAAGCCCGCAATTGCTCGCGCCGTGTGATGACAGTGCCGACCAAGCCAGAGGCATAGAGGCTAGAATAGGCTTCGCCCATTGTATCTACAAAAAAGATAGGAATACCCCGCTCGGCGCAGGCTTTTATCACATCCGCCGAAAGCGATACCCCTTCAGATAAAATGTGAACACTCTGTAAGTGGAGTAGAGGGGCTTGGATGAGGACATCCCCCTTTTTGGTCACTTTGAGGCGTTCTTGATATTTGCCGATATGTGTTCCGAATTGCTCTGCGATGAGATGTTCTACGATAGGCATGATACGATTCCTTTTAGGACGATAAAATAACCGCCCCAATAACCATGAAACGGGGTGAATAGATACGATTTTGGTATCTGGTGATGGTGACGGCAACCATGCCGCCCCTACAATTTTATGCGGAGATGACGATTATAATTCGCGGATTATCCGATACCAGCCATTGCCTTTCACGGCATCTTTGCCGACATGCAGGCTTTGTCCCCATAACAACCATGGCAATATGGGCGTGAGGTCGCCTTCCCATCGGAATCGCCCCACAATGCCCCCTGTGGGGGTGTATCCGCCTTGCCGAGAACTGCCACTCCATGTATCTAGCCATTGGGTTTCATCGTATGCTACCCGAATTTTTTGGGCATGTGCCTTGAGCGCCTCGGATAACACACGCCAATCATCGGGGACGGGCGGGGTTGTGCTGGCTTCTGCATAATTTTCGGTGAGGGATTGCATCCGTTCCAATAGGCGCGATATAAAGGCGACGGGGTCTGGAAATTTGACCAAATGCTCTTTTTGGGTGAGGCGTAAGGGGGTGATGAGCTGAATAACCACTTTATCTGCCGATAATTCTGTCACCTGTTCGTCAATGCGGGCGGGTGTGATTTGTAGGGTGGGTGCTTGTACCACCCATTTTTTCATCAGGTCGCGGTGGGCATCATAAAGTGGGTTATATTCGGTGATGGTGACGAGTTCAAAGCGTCCACGCCCCTTGCCAATGCCAATTTGTCCCATTTTTTGGACGGCGCGTGCCACATAGGGGATAAAATTTTGCGCTTTGCCCATGAAGGTGAAGCCAAAACTAAAGGGGTCATGGCGACTATAGGTGCGTGGTTGGGGAGGCTCAACCGTGATGGGGCGTGCCGTTTGATTGCCGCGCTGGCTGGTGGGATTTTCGGCATTGAGCAACCAGCAGGTGGGGCAGGACTGTGCATGGTTGGGTGATTGCTGGATGGCAAATGGCTCGGTGCAAAAATTTTCGCTCATCGCCTGATACAATGCCCCACGCACCGCCGACCCCGCATGGTCAACAAATACGATGCTCTCTATGGGGCGCACGACAAAACGCAGGTGCTGTAGGGTGAATCCTTGTGTAAAATGCAGGTGATTATGAGCAGTTGTCATTCGTCTTCATCCTCCAAAGGGGTTTGAATTGGGTTTTTGGCACGGCTAATGGCTTCATTGAGTTGCAATCCTTGTTCAGAATCGTATGGCACAATGGCATGTGGGGCAAATTCCCCTTCTGGGATTTCGGTATTGAGCAACCCATATTGAATGAGTTGATGATATTGCCCATTGGTGATATTAACCAGATATTGATTGGCTTCAAAATAATTGTGCTGTTCAATGGCATCATAAAAGGCTTTTTCGCAACCCACAGGCAAAACCTGTGTGCCATCAAATAACCGATAAAATTCCTTCATGATAGCAATATCCGCCGATTCAAATGGGGTGATATTGCCCAAAATGCGGTCAAAGTCCGATTTTGCCCTGCGATATTCTGTTTCCCATTGGGCTTGAATATCGCCCGTATAAATTTGTGCCAGCATCGCATCTACTTGTGATTCATCAATTGGTGAGCCGTCATAGCTCACCCGTAATATATCCACACCCTTTATCACCATCGGCGCTTCGTATGGCATATAATTTTCGTTATATGGCGCGGTCATGATATGCACATCGCATAAACCCGCCGTTGGGCGACCCCGATTCACCCGCCCAAAGCGTTGTAATAAGGCTTCGAGTGGTGCGGGTTCGGTGAACAGCGTGTCAAAATCTACATTGAGGCTGACCTCGACCACCTGTGTAGCAATAACAATCACGGGACGGCGATATGAACGGTCATCCACCCCGCAATAGTGCATGAGCAACGCCTCTTTATCACGGCGGTCAATACCATTAAAGCGCCCATGCAGAAGCATGATATTGCCTGTGATGACATCCTTCCCGTTTGCGTCTTTAATCGGGTTGCCTTGTTCATCTTTCTCTTTTTTGAGTGGATGAAAATCTTTTTGTGGGTGATTTTTGAATTGGTCATACATCATTTGTGCGGTCTGTACCTGATTGCATACCACCAGCACCGATTCCCCGCTACGATAGTGGGTGATAATGCGCTCTATTTGGGTAGAAATATCGCCATCTACAAATTTGATGGTATGGCGCTGTGAGGCAGTGAATACACCCGCATCTGCCTCGATTTTGGTTACATTCCCCAAAACTTCTGTGAGGGAATTTTCGATGAGTGGTGGCAGGGTGGCGGTCATTATGAGGAAGCGAGCGCGAAAATGTTGTGCCAGATAGCCAATATAGCTGATGATGAGCGCCAATCGCTTGGGGTCGTAGGCATGAATTTCATCGAAGATGAACAGGGCATCGGTGTAATCGAGCAATAAGGCTTCATAGCCTTTGAGCGCGTAGGCGGCTTTGAGCATTTGATAGGGGCTAAAGACTTGGATGGGGAAATAATTCAGTTGGGCGCGGTTTTTGATAGTTCGGGCGCGGAAAGATGATTTGTGGGCATCTTTTTCATCACCATCCATGGCATCCTGATAAAATTTGAGTGTGGCGCGACTATGTTGGATGGTCACTTGGTCATTTTTTTCAGAGCCAAATGACAATTCAAAATATTTTTCAGCCAACCGATTTGCCATGGCATTCATGCTGGCTTGGTAGGGCAGGGTATAAAAAATGCGCGATGCTGATTTATATGCCATTTGGGTGGTCGCCCAAAGCAAGGCGGCTTCGGTTTTGCCACTGCCTGTTGGGGCAACCATGATAGCATGACCCATTGGGGCGGTTTGCATGGCAGATTGATGATAATGTAAATTGCGCCCTATGAGAGGTTTCATGGTGTGGTCAGAGGTGAGTGCCATATCGGGGAATTTGCCAACGCCCGCGCTGGCGCTGTGGTCAGAGGTGAGGATAACCCCCCGATAGAGCATGGCAAGGCGCTTATCACATTCTGATATCGGTTTTTTATCATATTCCATAGGATTAAAATCGTTTACCCAATCGCTCATATCATCCAAAGCCGATATAATAGATTCTGCCGAACAAATACGGTTAATTTCAATCTGGATAGCAGATGAATCACCTAAATTAAAATATTCTTGCCAGTGTATGGCATATTGCTCAACCCAATCCCATAAATCTATAATAACCCGCGCCGATAACTGGCTCATCAGAAAATCAATACGGTTGATATAATCTTTCTTCTCAATATGCCGATTTCTACGCCCATACTTACGAAAAATGCTTCTCTCATCTTCTTTATGATATAAATCTTTGTGATGAGTGGCAATGACGCAAATAATTGGAAAACGGTCTTCATGTCCTTGAGGGAATAGCCCGTCTAAAAATGCCAGCGATAGCACCTCGTGACGATGTTGACCTTCTGACCATTTATTTGGTGTTTTATTGTCACGTAGGCGTTCCTGAAAGCCACTTGCGGCTTTGCCAAAATCATGTAAAAAGCATCCCCAAAATAGCCGTTCCCAAAAATTATTTATACCCAAATGCGGATGTAGCCGTTTCATATCTGCTAGGCGAGAAACGACATCCCATGTATGTTGTGCGAGGGTATCGCCGTTAACTTTATCTTCACTCAATGATTTGCTTTTAGCCAGCAAATAGCTAATATGCTGTGGATTGAGGTGTTCGGGAATTTTAATCTGTCCAGTCATGCCAAATAACCCCGCGTTGTAAATCTTTTTTATAAGGGTGGCGAGCGTCTGTTTCTGGGTCTATCCAAATATCAAGATTGCCAAAATCCAGAGACCCATTATTGGGATAAATAACTGGTGATACGCCTTTTTCATCAGGCAGAACGGCATATTGTCCCCAATAGGTGTGGCGGTTTTCATCTATATAGCGTGGCATTTGCATAGCAAATGAATGCCCACCAATTTGTGCCGATTGCATGAGCGTGAGCAATGTGCCTGTATAAAATGCTCTGTCTGCGGGTTGCAATTCAATAATAGACACATGGGTATAGGTCATCAAATCTTGTGCGCGTCCGAGTACCACGGGATAGAACGGGCTTTGAAAATAGGGTAGTAGGTCTGCGTTACTCAGGTATAATGTCAAGCGTGGCTTAAACAATAATTCCCGTGTTTGTGGAGACATTTTTAGTCCTTCATCGGCAATGAAGTGTAAATGCTCATAATCCTTAAATTTTGTTTGATATTGAAAATGATAAGCAAATTGTGTAGCATCTGTGGGGATAACTTCCCCCACAGCACTACACACATGCCCATAAATGGTTGCAGGCGGTGGCATCTCATAGGTAGGGTGAATACCCACCAAAAAATGCGGATACCGAAATGATGTCACCATGCCTTCTACAACAACTTTGAGGACACGCATAATAACACTCCTCTCATTTTAGCCAATCACGATTTTCTTCTTTAGCAAGATCTTCTGCTAATTGGTCAAATGCTTGACGTGGATGAACAGAAGGTAAAATATGACTAGACTTATCCATGAACCCTTCAATACGACCAACATAAAAATCTGAGATTAACTCGCCATTTTCACGGGTAAAAACTTGCTTTATTTGTTCAAGTGCCTTGACATTGATTTCTGGTTGACCCTGAAAATCTGAGGGCTTAATTAAGTGGCTAAATATATTATTACCTCCACGTGTAACTGCAAGAATAACAAATGCTGGGGCAACATCGGTATAGTGTAATGCTTGCTTCGCACCACCCTCTACTTTACCTAGTGCATGTAAAAGCATTTGTAGGCGGTAAATACGCTCTTCAATCGGCAATCGGTAAATAGTTCTGGTTTTATTTTTTTCAACTTCTTCAAGTTCTCGATTAGTGGCTTCTTCAAGCATAGCTTTATCGAGGTTTTTATAACCAACGCTGGGGCTAGTGATGAATGTACCTGCCGCTGATAAATTAATTGATAACAATCCTTGCAAGGTTGCACGATAGAACTCATGGCGATGAAGAACGGGGTTATCTTTTTCGCTTTCCATTCCACGCGCCATGGTGCCAAAGTCATCTATAATTGGCACGGGAGCAATTGAAACAATTGTGCTTATCCTAAAAGGCGCAATACGTGTATAGGTTGTTTTTTTGACCTTTTCCTTTTTTTCGGTTTCGCCTTCTGAGTCTGATGATTTACTTTTAGCTCTTTTTTGTTTTCCGTCTTCATCTTCAATAGAACGCATATAACCAAATAAATCATCATCGGGATATTTTATGGGATTACCCTCTGTATAGGCTTGTTGTTTCTCTTTATCACCATGCCTTGTAACAGCAGACGTTTGCCAGTCATTAGGGAATAAATCAACTAAGGTGTTTCGTGTCCATAGTTTGTATGCTTGTGCCGATACATAAGGATATGCTAACCGTTCAGATAGGGGGATTTTTTTGACAACAGATGTAATACCTTCGGCTTGGCTAAGGTTTAGCGCCGATGCGGGTGCATCAATTAAAATTAACCCATTGATAAATGCCATGATTTTTTACTCCTCTTCCTCTTGTTCTTCTTCAGTTTGTTGTTCTGTTTCATCTGCGATGGTAACTAACTCATAATAGTCGCCATCTTCATCTTCAAATTCTTGTGACATATCTATGCCATAAGCATGGAATTTCTCTAGCAGTCTAAAGCAAATTAAATCTCTACCCAGTTTATATCCTCCAGAAGACATAAAAGCTATTACAAAGTCATCAAAAGTGAAGGGAATTTCCCCTTTTCCAGATTTATATACAGTCCAAGCCGTATCTAGCAGAATGACTCTCAATTGTTCATAATTTGCATTCCTAAATTCTTGGTAAAACTTTTTGGGGTTTTTGTTATAGCCTATAACATACTCCGCTAACTCATCACCCAATTTTCGATAACCGTCTATTCTATCTTGTTCCATACCGAGTATCCTTTCTAAAAATATACTAATCAAATCCCAATTGCGTGCTTTTCGTAGATAAAGCAAAAAACGATGTGCATGATTTGGCAAGTCAAAGAGTGTTTCGTATAATCTATTTTGAGCTTCCTTATCTCTAACCGTCCCCCTTTTTTTCCTTTTTTGCTTAACAGTAGTTTTAATAGTATTATTTTTTTCTTTACTTTTGGGCGTAACTTTAATCCAATTTCTTTGGATAGCTTGTTTCCATGGCGCAGAATAGTCTTGTTCTACGGTATTAACAAATTCAGCAACAATATCCCGTAGCTTTAAGATTTGTATCATTGGGTATGTCCCTGTATTTGTAAAATAATAGCCAACTAGGTTATTTAATAAACCCTCAGACCGACTCAATGCCCTGTTTTTAGCATCTATGATTCTTTCGATATAACGAGTTTTAGCATGTTCTCCATAGTTTGGTAATTGGAGTTGTTCACTATCACCAACTTTCAGGGTATTCGCGGTGTAGGCATCTTTTGCCAGAATATAACTAAATGGCAGATGTTGACTCCCATATTGTTGAAATGCTAAAAGACATCCTTTGACTCGAAAACAACCTAATGGCATAGCATGAATAAATAAAGAAGCTAAACCACTAATTGGTATACCAGCCCTACCATTAGCATGAAAGTTTATCGTCCCCGCTCCATTAATTAATGGTATATGTTTTCTATCCGCATCTAATTGGGCTTTCAATTCTGGAAAAAATACGCATTGCTCATCTCCATTATGGGCTATCACGTCTTTTTTAAATGAAAATAGAATGTTCTGTGCATATTCCAATTTTATTTTTAATTCTTTATCTAGTTGCTCTTGTGTTTTTTCTTTTTTACCACCACCTTTTGTATGGAAAGCTGTATTGAAAAAAGTGTTCACATGCAAAAACAATTGAACTTTTTTATCATAACAATACAACTCCTTCAAAAAATTTGCCAAGTTTAGCAAATCTTCCTCTGTAATATCTTCAACACGGCGTTTATTGGCATGTGCCATGCACACAAAAATGCCCACATCTACAAAAACATGCCCTGTGAGATGCAATTTGAAATCGTCAAATAATGCCATATTCTTGTCCTTCCTCATTCACTCTCTAAATAAATATTTAGCGCACGGCGCAGGTCATTGATGATGGTCTGACGAAAGCCCTCTGGGGCAAGTACCTGCACATCGGGTCCCCAACTGCGTACCCACGACAATATTTCCAGTTCACCCGCCAGTTTTGCCGTCCATATCACACTACCATCGCTCATCAACTGTTTTTGTTCACTAGGGTGAAAAACCTGTTCCATGACCCGATTGGCAACATGGGGTGGGAAGCGTAATTCGAATATTTGGTGAATATGCTCTTGCCCATACCAAATACCCCATGAGTGTTTGAGCAAATCCAACAGGCTATATTTTTTGCGCTGACGGTCAATTTCATCATCTTTGCCGATGATTTCAACCCCATGGATACGGTCTGTTTTGAATGTCCGCAGGTCATCACGGTCAAAACTCCAAGCGATGATATAGGTGCCATCACTTAAGACAGCAGGCTCTACCCAAAAAATGGCGATTTTATAATATTCCAACTCATTTTGACGGGCTTTTTGATAGGCAATTTGCACGACCATATCTTTCATCCATGCTTCGATGAGCGTTTCCCATACGGCATTATGTGCAGGTGGCATGGAACGCTCTTGCTCTAAATACATTACCGATTCGCGTAACATCCCTACCAAATCGGGACGTTGCAAGGCATCCGCAATGCGGTTGAGGGCGCTAATCATAAAATGAGGCGCTCGACTGGTTTGGCGGATATACCGACGGAGTGCCAAATAAATCATGACCGCTTCTTTAGGATGTAGGGATAACCGATATTGGCTATTGGTGAGTTCTAATCGATAGCGCCCTCGCTCTCCTTCCACAATGGGTTGAAGGTCATCGCGCAATTCTTGAATATAGCGATGTGCAGTAGAAGGGTTGCAACTGAGCTTTTCTGCTAATTCTCGTATCGTCATGCCATCAGGATTAGTTCGTAAAAGTGTAATGGTTTTATCAAGTGCTTTTTGTTTATTTGTCATAAGTTTTTGCTATCAGTCTTTTGATTGCCCAACCTAAATATATTATATCTAATAATGATTGCAAAACTTGCAATGCTTGTGTTACAAGATTGCAACTTTTACAATCACCGCCAATGTCTCACTTGAGTCATACATATTGGGATTCTCCAATGGAGAAAACCCCTTGCACTCATAGACCACTTGTGCTATGATTTGCGAATCCTGCCTCCTAAACAGGATAAAAGCATCACCGCGGGAGTTTCCTAACCCCATAAACCCCGCACCATGTCATGCGAAACACCCCCTCTGTAATTGATGTAAATTATCATCCTAATTACTGACAGCATTGCGCTTCAAAGGCTTAAAAATGGGTTATACTTTATTGGATTGTGAACAAATAGCAAAGAATACAATCCATGACAACCCTAATTTATCAATTAAAAATCACCCTGAATCATATCGAACCGCCTATCTGGAGACTGGTGTTGGTTTCCAGTGAGGTAACACTGGCTAAATTGCACAAGGTCATTCAAGAGGTGATGGGCTGGGAGAATAGCCATCTGCATATCTTTATCATCAAAGATGAAAACTATACTGCACCCCTGCCGGGCGACCCGTATCATCTAGTGGAATTGCGTGCCAAAAGTAGCTCACGGGTGAAGCTAGACTCGCTCAAGCTAGGTTGTGTTGACATTTTAACGTAACCAGATGAGTGTGCCGACAAAATGAAGGAAGCCAAAAAAAGATGTTGCCAGTTTATCAAAACGAGAGAAAACTCGTCTAAAATGCTTCATTCAAGTGTCGTTCTCGATATAACCACTCGTCATAATCGCGTGGTTCATTCTCGCGTGGGTGGGATGGAATAACAACTTCTATCCCACTCGCAACGATTTGGTCAACAAAAGCGAAAGAGGAATAGCTTCTATCGCCAATAACTCGCTCAAATTTTAACCCTGCGATTAAATCAGGTGCTTTTAGAATGTCATGACGCTGACCTGCTGTTAATCGTATCCGCTTGGGGTAGCCCAAGCCATCCACCAATAGATGGATCTTGGTGCTAAACCCACCGCGACTACGACCTAAGCATTGCTCTGCTTGTCCACCGTTTTTTTTAATGCACCTGCCGCACACGAATGAGCGCGAACGATAGTGGTATCTAAAATACCGTTTTCCATATCCGCATCACCCGCAAAATGCTCTAGCAATCTCTCCCAGACACCATGACGACACCAGCGAGCAAATCGCTTGTAGACACTATTCCAATTGCCATACGATGCTGGTAGCAAGCGCCATTGTGCGCCACTTCGTGTTATCCACAAAACAGCATCTAAAAAGCGACGACATTCTGCCTCATTGCCTACATAGCTACGGTCATCTTGGCGTAGAAAGTCCCGAATTTTTTCCCATTGGTTATCTGTTAGTCTCACATCACTCATAAGACTATTTTACACATTTTCTCTAAATGTCAACACACCCTAGCGCAAAGCGCGTATGTCAGCCACCGATTAAAAATATTTTACACCGTCTTTATTTACTAACAATCATCACGGGGTTTCAGCGAACACAGACGGGTGGTTCACCGCCCATCGGCGGGAAAGGATTGCATATATTTGACGCGAAATATCGCCTTTTCACCCCTCTATTGTGCAGTGAACCAATCTGTCGAGGGGAAAAGGACACGATATAAGGCTTGTCCGTAGTTAAATGGGCTTGAGCAATAGGCAAATGGCGAGTCTTAGGGACGATATACGCGCTTTGCGCTAATCGTCCCGTTATAAGAATTTTAGAGATGTACGGGCGGATTAGGCGAAGCCGTATATCCGCCCTTTGGGATGGGGGATTACCGCCCGCGCATTTTATCTTCGACTTCGCGTATCCACATCTGAATTTTTTCTGGCTCACTGCCACCCAAATCCAGATAGCGCCGATAATCGGCAATGGCTTTGGCAAAATCGCCATTATCCTCATAGATGATGCCCCGCGCACGATACGCATTGACATAATCATTTTTACGGCGAATCGTTTCATTATAATCTGCCAAAGCGCCTGCCCTATCGCCATTTTTATTCCGCGCCAAACCGCGATTATAATAGGCGTTGATGTAATCGGGATTCAGGCGGATGCACTCGGTATAATCGCTAATCGCTTGGCTATGTCTGCCCATGTTATAGTACCCCAAGCCACGGTTATACCACGCCAGATGGTCTTTTGGATTGAGGCGCAACGCCTCGCTATAATCTGCCACCGACCCCTCGTAATCGCCTGTTTCGTGCTTTTTGAAGGCGCGGTCAAAGAATTGGCGTGAAGTCAAATTGCTCCCCATCGTATTGGCGACATCGCTCACCAATTTTGTCCAGCGAATTTTGCCATCTTCGCCCACATAACTGCTGTCATTTTTGGGCGGTTCATCGGCACTTTTGAACATGCCATTGCTAAAATCAATATTCTCAAACGGGTCATTGGTTGTGGTGGGCGGTTTTGGGATATTGATATTTCCCGCCTTAGCGCGGATGCCATCAATCCAAGTGCGAATTTTTTCTGGTTCACTGCCACCGAGCGCGATATATTTTTCATAATCGGCAATGGCACGGGCAAAATCACCCGCTTCTTCCAACAAAATCCCCCGCGCACGATAGGCATTGATATAATCAGCTTTACGGCGGATGGTCTCGTTATAATCATCCATCGCACCGCTTTTATCGCCCAATTTATTGCGTGCCAAACCGCGATTGTAATAGGCGTTGATGTAATCGGGATTCAAGCGGATGCACTCGCTATAATCGCTGATGGCTTGGCTATGTTGATTGAGGAAATAATAGCCCAAGCCACGGTTATACCATGCCAGATGGTCTTGCGAATTGAGTTTGAGCGCCTCGGTATAATCGGCAATCGCGCCCGCATAATCGGCTTTTTCGTGCTTATCATAGGCGCGGTCAAAATATTGGCTAGAAGTTAATCCACCAAACACAGACCCCCCTGCCGCGCGTTTTTTGTTCTCGACATCGCTAATCCATCCGCGAATTTTATCGGGTTCTGTGCCACCCAAATCCAAATATTTATGATAATCTGCCAAAGCGCGGTCATAATCGCCCATATCTTCGTAGATGATGCCCCGCGCACGATAGGCATTGACATAATCATTTTTACGGCGGATGGTCTCGTTATAGTCGAGCAACGAGCCAGTTTTATCGCCATTTTTATTGCGTGCCAAGCCACGATTGTAATAGGCATTGATGTAATCGGGGTTGATGCGGATGCACTCGCTATAATCGCTGATGGCTTGTGGGTGGCGGTTCAAATTATAATAGCCCAAGCCACGGTTATACCACGCCAGATGGTCAGAGGGGTTAAGGCGCAAGGATTCGGTATAATCTTGTATCGAGCCTTCATAATCGCCGTTTTCGTGCTTATTATAGGCGCGGTCAAAATATTCTTTGGCGGTCATCCCGCCCACAGGCACGACAGGGGGTTGCCCTGTGGTCGAAATCCGCGCCATTTTGTCCTCGACTTCGCGTATCCACCCGCGAATTTTATCGGGTTCACTGCCACCGAGTTCCAAATATTTCAGATAATCGGCTTTGGCTTTGGCAAATTCGCCATTATCTTCATACACAATGCCCCGCGCACGATAGGCATTGGTATAATTGGGGTTACGGCGGATGGTCTCGTTATAATCTTCCAGCGCCCCGCCCGTATTGCCACGCCGTTTGCGTGCCAACCCACGATTATAATAGGCGTTGATGTAATCGGGGTTTAGGCGGATGCAGGCACTATAATCGTTATCAGCATTTTCGTTGTCGTTGATGTTATAGTAGCCCAAGCCACGGTTATACCATGCCAAGTGGTCATTGGGGGTGAGCGCAAGCACGGCGGTGTAATCTTCAATTGAGCCTCTAAAATCGCCGTCATCATGCTTTTTGAAGGCACGATTAAACAATTGGCTGGCGGTCATCTGGTTGGGGTCGCCAACACCACTGGCACCTGCTCTGAGCTTATCTTCAATTTCTTTTATCCAACCCTGAATTTTTTCTGGTTCGATACCGCCCAAATCCAGATAGCGTTGATAATCGGCTTTGGCGAGCAGTAAATCGCCCCTATCTTCATAGATAATGCCCCGACTGCGATAGGCTTTGTTGTAATTGGGATTAATTTCTAGCGCCTTGTTATAATCTGCCAATGCGCCCGTAATATCGCCCTGATTTTTCTTTGCCAAGCCCCGATTATAATAGGCATCGGTGTAATCTTCTTTGAGCCAAATGGCTTGATTGGTATCCATAATGGCGAGGTCGTATTGCTTCATATCAATGAAGGTCGCGCCACGATTGTTGTATGCCTGATAATATTTGGGGTCGAGTCGGATAGATTCGGTGTAATCATCCACTTCGCCTTGCAAATCGCCTTTTGCCCCGCGCACAATGGCACGGTTATAAAAGGCTTTGGCGTAATCGGGCTTAAGGCGAATCGCTTCGGTATAATCTTTGATAGACTCGTCATTTTGGCGCAAATTCCACCGCGCCAAGCCACGGTTATACCATGCCACATGGTCATCTGGGGTGAGCCGTAGCACTTCGGTGTAATCAACAATTGCGCCCGCATAATCGCCCTCTTCAAATTTCTTATAGGCGCGGTCAAAATATTCGCTCGATGAGATGGGCGCGGTATTGGTTTGGGGGATGAGTGAGCCACTTTGCAATTTGATGCGGTTGGCGTTGATATAGCCCTGCACGCGCTCACGGTCTGTCCCGCCCAAATCGAGATAGCGTTGATAATCGCTGTTGGCTTGTTCAAGATTGCCCCAACGTTCATAAATCACCCCGCGATTACGATAGGCAGAGGCGTAATCGGGTTTTAGGCGGATGGCATAACTAAAATCATCAAAGGCTTTTTGGAGGTCGTTGCGGTCAAAATAGACCAAGCCCCGATTATGATAGGCTTTTTCGTAACCCGAATCGGCAGTGATGGCAGAGGTGTAATAGCGCAATTCTGCCTCTTTATCGCCTTTATAGCCCATCGCCAAGCCCAAATTATAAAAGGCATCGGCGTAATCGGGTTTGATGGCGAGGGCGGCATTGGCATCGGCTATGGCGAGGTCATATAATTTTTTATCTAAATAAGCGGCGGCACGGTTGTTGAACGCCGAAAAATAACCGGGGTCATAGCTGATACAGGCGCTATAATCTTCAATTTCGCCATCCACATCGCCCAATTCACCGCGCACAATGCCCCGATTATAATAGGCATCGGCATAATCGGGCTTGAGGGCAATGGCTTGGCTATAATCCATCAGGGCGGCGGGAAGGTTATTCAATTTCCGTTTGGTGAGGGCGCGGTTATAAAACGCACGCGGTTGTTTGTTATTGAGCAAAATACTTTGGCTATAATCTGCTACTGCACTCACATAATCACCTTTATCATAATTGGCATAGGCTTCTTCAAATAATTCTGCCGCCCGCAATTCATCTGGAGAAACTTTTGGCGATTCTTCGACTGCATTTTGGCTTTGGTTAATAAATTGCTTGTGTTCGGGCAAAATAGGGTGTAACACCGCATCAATTTCGATATTGAGATAGCGATTGATGAGGCGTGCCATTGCTTCATCAAAGAACCCACGCGGAAATTCCAACGAATTATAATTCCCCAAAATGGCTAATTTGCCCGTCAGATAGGGGCGGATGGCAGGGCTACTATAATTGAAGCCTTCCATCATCAGGGGGACAATATTGCGTTTATAATCCATCGCCGTTTCAATTTCTTTACGCAACCAGTCATTTGGCTCATTGCATCGTTCTAATGCCGATGGGGTGAGGATGAGGACAAAGTGCGCCCGTGCTTTAATTTGACTAAGGATAATTTGGTCAAATGCGCCTGCATCAATATTCTGAAAATCTAAAAAGCAATCAAAGCCGTGTGCTTTGAGGGTCTGATAGACGGCGCGTGCGTGCATTTCGTTGGTGCGCCGATAGCTGATGAACACCGTTTTTTCGATTTGTCCCATAGGGAAATCCCCAAATCTTTTATAAACAATTAACTAACACATATCCTAAATTATGACACGGTTTTGCGCGGTGTGCAACCAATTGGGGGGGAATAGAGGCTAGTTTTTGTCTATTTTTATCGTAAAAATTGGTGTGATGTAGGGGTGTCATGCCCGATTTTTAGCGTTGATTATGCGGGGCTTGCCATGGCAAGCCCGTACATTTTGCCAATTTGTCCCTGAAAATGGGCATATCAACTACACGCCTAAAATAGGCAGGTTTTGTAAGGGCGCAACATGTTGCGCC
>JANRKU010000169.1:0-17752 GCA_033763335.1 bacterium | reverse complement strand
AATACCCACCAAACGGTTGCCATCAGATGACAATTTGGCGCGGGTGATGCTAGGGACAATCACGACACTATTGCCATCGGGCGACAGCACACCAACGCCGTTGCCACTACAATCGGTGCTATGAATAATCCCTGCATAACTGCTGGCAAGGAGCATGGCATTGCCACCAAAACCGCCTGCTTCATCCCAATAGAGGGTATCAGTGGGGAATGATGACCCACCACCACAACCAACACCATAGGTAAAGCTACCGATTTGTTCGGGTTGTGATTCGCCATTTGGCGTGATTGCAAACACATTGATAATTTGCAAATTACTCGACACCTCACTGCCTTCTTGTGCTGGTGGATACCCACCCTCTTGGGTGAACATCACACGACCATCGGGCAAAAAGCTGATGGGATACACCGTAGAGGCTTGCACACCCAATGGCAAAATCAGGTTTGTTGCCAAATCTACCACAACAATATCTTTGCTGATGATGAACAAACCATCGGTATCGGGTGTGGCTGTCCGTTGGATAAATGCCAATTTTTGCCCGTCTTGGCTCCATACCATGTGGTAAATGCTCGAACCTGCCAAATTGGGAACAGGTGCATTGAAGGTGATTTGTGCGGGTTGGTCGGTGAGTCCATAAATGAACACATTGTCATCTACCACCGCCGCATAAACGAATGGCGCGGGTTGTGCAAATCCCATGTAGGGGGTCATTATCATGATGAGGATGGTTATCCCCAAAAATGCACGTAATTTTTTCATTGTTAAAATCCTTTCAATACAAATTGATACTGTCTATTCTACGCGCATAAAAGGTGAATTTGAAGGAATGTTAACCGTTGATTGGGCTACGGATGGTTTGCCAAAATTACAAAAATTTATTACAATTAATAGTGGAAATCCCCAAAATATCAACAAAGGGAGCAAATACATGTCAAAAATCATCATCAGCTATAACCAAGACGATACCAAAGCCGCATCGAGCCGTCTGAATGATTATCTCGTGAGTCGGTTTGGTGCTGGAATCGTGACATTAGGCGTAGAAAGCCTCATCACCAGCCCCAGTTCAGCAGATAGTGTCTTACAAAATGCCGATTCTCTCGTGGTCATGATTGGCAATAAGTGGGCAGAATTAGGGGCATATAAAAACCCAGATGACCTCAATCGTGCGGCGGTTGCCTCTGCGCTCAAATTGAATAAAAAGATTATCCCTGTATTGGTCAGTAACGCGGTTATCCCATCGGATTTACCAGCCGATATGAGCGGACTCGCCAATTTAAGCGGGTTGCCCTTCACTGCCCAAACCGTCAATGAAGATGCCAATCGCATTGCAGAGACCCTCATTCAAGCGGCAATGAGCGCCTCTACCCCACCACCCAATAAAACCGTGATGGAGCAACCCACCTTTATGGGTCCTGTTCCCACTCCCAACCAACCCCCTGTCCAATCGCCATTTGGTCAGCCACCACAATATCAACAACAATTTGGCGCACAACAACCACCCCAATATGGTCAACCACCTTCTCAATATGGGATGCAACCGGTGGTCGTGCCAAAACCACCCAAGCCCCCCAAACCACCCGTAGAAGCCACATCAATCCCCATGATTCCCGATGTGACCCGCTTTGTGCGTCCATTGTTTGAGCGTTTTGGCACATTGCCCATGCTCCTAGCACCATCGGCACTCGCGTTTGGAATTTGGTTTTTCCTGACATCTGCATTAGCAACGAGTGCTGGGTTTGTGCAAGCACTTATCTCGGCGTTATTAATGGCTGGGGCGCTATATATCTTTTTCTATCTATTGAGCATTGCATTGCCCAAATTGCAACTCAAAACGGCGCTTGTGACCATCATCGGGTTGCCATTTTTGACCTTCCTATTCTTGTTATTTGACCCCAATTTCTTGTTCACCTTGCTCTATCTGGTCGGCTGTGGCGGATTAATCTCATTCAGTTATTCTGACCGCAACCGTATTATCCCCGGTCTTGAAGAACCACGTCTGACCAAAAATGCCGCCATCACCCTTTCCTTTGATATTTCTGGGTTGGTGAGCGCCATGTGGATGTTGGTGACATATTCTGGTTCATCGAATCTGGGTAATCGGAACTTAGCGGCGTTGGTCGCTGGTGCGTTGTTTGGTGCGGCATTTGCCTATGTGGTCTATAATGCCCTCAAAGATGCCAAGCCCCAAGTGAGCGTCCCGCCCATGCAATCCCCACCACCCTATCAACCACCCACCCAACCCCCTCTGAATTAACAGATTTCTCCATTTAATGTGGATGTAAGGGCGCAACATGTTGCGCCCTTACACGGTGCAAATGACGATTTAGAAAAATTTCAACCAAATTCCATAGAGTGCTGAATCTTACGATTAACCGCCTTACGCATAAAATTGCATAATGGTACTAAATGGTTATGCCTGTGGTTTGGTACGATAAAAATCCAGAATAGCATTAGAAAGGGGATTTTTATTATGGCTATCCCATCTGCAACGGGTTATGTTGGTGTGTCTGAGAATCAATCAACGCAAACTGCTTCATCAGAACAACCCGTGGCGAATTATCGGTGGTTGATGCGCTTTGTATTGCAATATAAATATCAAGCCATTGCCGCATTTGCCTTTAGCATGTTGGCGGGTATCACCGCCGCCCTTGAACCGTATTTGGTCGGGGTCATCATTGACCATGTACGCAACAACGCCCCTCTTGCCCAAATTGCTACAGATAGCTTACTCATCATTGGGTTGGCATCTATCAGCATTGGCGCGTTTTTTGGGTTACGTCATTATAGCGGGATTATCGCCTTTAGAACAAATTACGATATTCGCACCATGCTTTTTGATAATCTGCTCAAATTGGAGCAAGATTTTTATCAACATCATGCCACAGGTGACATCATTTCACGGATGCACAGCGATGTGACCATGATTTGGCGCTTGATGGTGCTAGGATTTAGCAGAAGTGGCAGTTCCATCTTCATTTTGGGCATGACCTTCATCCTGATGGCGACTGTTCACTTGCCCCTCACCATATTGGTATTTGTGGTATTAGCCGTCTCGACCACCTTCCAAATTCGGGCGGGGTCGGTGCTTGCGCCTGTCTTTGAAAAAGTCCAAGACCAAGCGGGTGTTGTCTCTGCATTGGTACAAGATTCTGTCAGTGGCATTCAGACCATCAAGACAACTGGCAACGAAAAAGGCATGTCACAAAAATTTTTACAAGAAAACATGGGCTATCGTGCCACATGGCTATTTTTCAAACGACGCAATGAACCCATCGGGTTATTGCCCAATGCCATCAGCGAAATGACCGCCGCCATTGTCGTGCTTGCAGGTGGGTTTTTGACCATCAATGGCAACATGACACTCGGCAATTTCGCCCAATTTTTTCTCTATTTGGGCGTATTGAGCAACGCCTTGCTCAATATCGGCACGATTTATCAACGCTATCAACAAACCGCAGGGGCATTATCACGCCTTACCCCCCTGCTCCAAAATCCGACCATTAAAAGCCCTGCCAATCCCAAATCTTTGCCAACGGTGCGCGGGGAAATTGAATTTCATAATGTGGGTGTCAAACTGGATAACACATGGCTACTGCGCGATATATCGCTCAAAATCCCTGCGGGGTCGGTAGTCGGGATTGTTGGTCCAACGGGATGCGGTAAAACACTCCTCGTCAGCCTCATTTCGCGGGTATTAGACCCCAGCGAAGGGCGTGTGACATTGGATGACACCGATTTACGCCACCTCGATTTAGAGGTGCTACGCCGTGCCAGCGCATACGTGCCACAAGCCACATTCCTTTTTAGCCAACCGCTAGAAGATAATGTCCGCATGGGTGATAACGATATTCCAAATGAAGCACTCAATGATGCCATCCACATTTCGCGGGTATCGAATGACCTGCCCCAATTGCCACAAGGACTTGCGACATTGGTCGGTGAGCGTGGGGTGATGCTCTCTGGTGGGCAAAAGCAACGGGTGGCGATTGCACGCGCCATCATCCGCGACCCAGAAATTTTGGTGTTGGATGATGCCCTCTCCAGCGTAGATACCCATACCGCCGCCGATATTTTGGCAGAATTGCGACTTGTCCTCAAAAGCCGTACCAGCATTATCATCGCCCATCGCATTGCTACGGTTAAAGATGCCGATTTCATCGTGGTGATGGATGAGGGAAAAATCATCGCACAAGGGACACATGAAGAACTCATCGCACAAGATGGCATGTATGCCCGCATGGTAGAACGTGAATTGAAAGAAGAGGTCAAAGCCTAATGACCGCGCAAGTAAAAGTCAACAGACAAGACATTTTTAGCGATGTTAGCTCAAATGTGGGCGATAAATTCCTCATTTTTATGCTACTCGGATTTTTACGCCCCTATGTGGTGAAATTGCTCATCGTCTTTGTGATGCTCATCGGTGTGACGGCGGTGTCGTTGTTGCCCCCCTACCTTATTCAACTGGCAGTAGATGGTCCGATGAAAGCAGGCAGTGTATCGGGGTTACTGCCCTATGCCATCGCCTATATTCTGTGTGTGCCAATCCTCTTTGCCTTGCGTTTTGGGCATATTTATTTGCTCCAAACGGTAGGGCAAAATGCACTCGCAGATTTGCGCCAAAAAATGTTTGAACACATCCTCAAACAAGATATGCGCTTTTTTAATAAGACCCCCGTGGGGCAATTAGTGGCACGCCTTTCGAGTGATATTGAGTCGCTCACCGAATTGCTCTCGACCAGTATCGTGATTGTGGTCAGCAACCTGATTACCCTTGTGGGTATTATTGGGGTGATGTTTGCGCTCAATTGGCGCATGGCGATTCTGGGATTGGCAATGTTGCCCATCATGGCGGTATCTACCCTGTATTATCGCAAAAGAATCCGCGAAGAGACGCGCACCCTGCATAAATTGGTGGGGGATTATCAGGCATTTATCAACGAACAATCGGGCGGGATGTTGATTGTGCAATTATTTGGTCGGCAAGAACTGAGTCGGCAAGAATTTGATACCATCAACACCGAATACTTAGTCGTCCAAAACAAAGTCCGTGACCAATACACCAACTTTTCATCGGTATTACAAGTTTTAACGACATTGGGCTTGGTCATTGTGTTATATGGCGGGGCGCAAGGGGTGGCGGCAGGATGGGCGAGTTTGGGGATGCTGATTTCATTCATCGAATATACCCGCCGTAGTTTTACGCCAATTTTGCAACTCTCGGAACAATTTTCGCAAATCCAATCGGCACTATCGGCAGGGGAACGGATTGCCCGCCTGCTCAAAACCGAGCCACGCATTTTGGAGGCAGAAAATCCCAAACCGAGTGAGCATGTCCCTCATAGCATCACCCTCGAAAAAGTGGAATTTCATTATGATGATGATGCCCCTGTATTGCGTGGCATTGACCTCACTATCCCCGAAGGGCAACGGGTGGCAATTGTGGGCGCAACAGGCGCGGGTAAAACATCCCTAGCGGGTCTGATAGCCCGTTTTTATGATGTGACGGGTGGGAGCATCAAAATTGGTGGTGTGGATGTGCGCGAGATGTCGCTTGACGATTTGCGGAAGCATGTCATGGTTGTGCCACAAATCCCCTATTGCTTTGATGGCACCATTGCCGATAATCTGATGCTGTTCAATCCCAATATCACCCGTGAACAGATGATAGCAGGCGCACAAGCCGCTTGTGCCAGCAAATTTATCGAAAAATTACCCAATACATACGATTATAAATTGCTCCCCGGTGGCGCAAATTTATCTCAAGGGCAACGGCAATTATTGGCATTAGCGCGGGCGCTCATCCACAATCCCAATAGCATTTTGGTGCTGGATGAAGCCACCAGCAATATTGATACCGAGACCGAAGCCCTCATCCAAGAGGGATTAGCGCATGTGTTGGAAGGGCGCACCAGCATTATTATTGCCCATCGTCTGAGTACCGTGCGCGATGCCGATAGAATTTTGGTGATGAAGCAAGGTCTGATTGTAGAAGATGGCACGCATGATGAACTACTCGCACAAGGCGGGTTATATTCGCACCTATATCATCGTCAATTCGATGAAACAGAAGTGAACGAAGCCGAGACGAGTGCCTACCTGCGCTAGAGATGTTATAATCGCCATATGGTAACAAAACCCTGTAAGGGTGTAATAGGTTTGCGCCCTTACGTGCTGATAACGGGTTTTGAGGAGTGGATTCATGACGACCATTGGCGATTATCACCTTTTACAACAATTGGGCGAAGGCGGGATGGGGCGCGTTTTTTTGGTGGAGCGCCTTTCCACAGGCGAAAAAGTCGCCTTAAAATGGATGCACCACCGCTTTGCAGATGACCCCACCGTCCGCGCCCGTTTTGAGCGCGAAGTGCGCGTCATGCGTGAATTATATGGACACCCCAATATTTTGCCCCTCTTAGAAGCGGGTGAATTGGAGGGTATCCCGTATTTCACCATGCCCTATATCGCAGGTGGGTCTGTTTATGAACACCTCAAAAAACACATCCCTTTTCATCATCAACTATGTGCCGATATATTAGATGACCTCACCAGCGCCCTCGAATTTGCCCATGCTCGCAATATTTTGCACCGTGATATTAAACCCGGAAATATTTTATTAGATGAGCATGGTGAAGCCTATTTAACCGATTTTGGCATCGCCACCGACCCAAATCCCGATAGCGAATTTCATACCGTCCTCACGCACGGGGGTAATTTAGGGACGATGGGCTATATCGCCCCAGAAATCATTCAGGGCATTACGCCCACACGCACATCGGATGTGTATAGTTTGGGTGTGACCCTCTATGAAATGCTCACACGGCGCAAATTCGCCCAAGCACTCGCAGAAATGCCCAATCCATGGGAAGGACTGCCCACACCCATCGCCAAAGTGTTGCATAATGCCACCCAACAATCTCCGCTAAAGCGATATGAGAGTGTGGCAACATTCAATCGGGCGTTTCGGATGGCGCTCACCCAAACCCCCACCCCATCGGCGGTCATGCCCCCTGTCTATCCGCCACAAATAGTTACACCACCCAAACCACTATATCCAACACCCATACCTGCGCCGATTTATCCCCTACCGCCCAAACCGCGTAAAAAACGCGCCATGATCGGCTATTGGGGATTTGTAACATTGGGGGCGTTATTATTTTTTTCTGCATTGGCAGTGTTATATGCCTCCTCACAGGTGGGAGATACGATTCTTGCCAACCAAACCGCCACAGTAGAGGCAGTAAAAGCAGAGCGCACCCGCCAAGAAATAAATGTAGAAAATACGCGGACACAATTAACGGCGATTGCGAATCAGACCCAAGTGGCTATCAATAATACCGTCACAGCCAATGCCATTGCCGTCATCACTGACTCTTATCAAACACAAGTTGTCCAGCAAATTACCCAAACCGCCAGCGCCTATCAGGTGTATGACCTACCCATCATCGAAACCATTGACGGGGTAGATATGGTATTTGTGCCTGCGGGGTGTTTTGTGATGGGTAGCACCGAGAGGCAAATATCAACCGCCTATAACACCTGTGTATCAACATTTGGGACTTGTGACCGCAGTGTTTTTGAATATGAAGCACCCACTCAAACGGTATGTTTTGAAAAACCATTTTGGATAGACCGCACAGAGGTGTCTAATATGCAATTCACCACATGGGGCGGTGTGGCAAGCCAAACGAATCCCTTTATATTAGACCATCAACCCCGTGTGGCTATCACATGGTACGAAGCACAACAATTTTGCCAATTGCGCGGGGGGCGCTTGCCCACAGAAGCCGAATGGGAATATGCGGCGCGGAGTCCAGAGGGGTTTGTGTATCCGTGGGGGAATGTGTTCGATGACAGCCGTGTCACTTATTTAGATACAGGGCAAAATTTCCCCTCTGTAGTAGGTGTTTGGGGGGATGATAATGCCTCTTGGGTGGGGGCGTTGGATATGGCGGGTAATGTGTGGGAATGGACGGCATCCCCTCATATCCCCTATCCCTACGATTTGAGTCCGAATACCGATTGGGGCGATAGTGAGCGCGTTTTGCGCGGTGGCAGTTATGCCGATTATGCCAATAATCTGCGGGCAATGTTTCGCGGATGGGGTGCGCCATCGGTTGGTGATGCGACCAAAGGCTTTCGCTGTGTGCGCGATGTGCGTTAGGCATATCTTCCCAAACCAGCATCGTTATTGGACAAGCCTTACATCAGTGAGTTAGAATTTACCGTATCAATAGTATTCTTGAGATGAGGATTGTGATGAAAAAATGGTTTTTATATCCACTACTATGCTTGTGCCTTTTATTGTTACAAACAGCGACCTATGCCCAAACGGGCATTTGTTATATAGACCTTAGTTCTGCCGCCGCCACCCTCGTGCAGGCACAAGCACAAGCCAGTAGTGGCGATACCGCCTCTGCCATTGGTAAATTACGCGAATTACAAGCCCAAATTGATGCTATCATCGCAGGATGTGAAGGCACTACCACCAATTCTAATGCCCCATTACCCACCAATACACCTCTAGCGACACCTGTGCCTGCTTTAGATACCGTGTATGTCTCAGAAAATGGCTTATTATCGTTTGTGCTACCCGGTGGCTGGGTCGTATTTGAGGAGGGGAATTCGGTTTTTATTGGCACAACAGAAAATACCACCCAAGCCCTCACCCAATTTAATAGCCCCATCACAGGCACGGATAGAGGTGCGGCATTGGTGTTGGGGACAACCCAACAACTTGCACCAACGCTACGCCAAGAGGGAAATTTTGTGGATGTGTTGGTCGCCTATCAAAGCCAATTAGGGCTTGTCGGGTTTACAATGAGCGAAGAACTCACCCCAATCACCTTCCGCGATTTACCCGGTGGGCGCTTTACCATCCAAAATGAAAATTTTTCTGGGATTATACAAGTCATTGAATTACAGCCCAATGGCTTGCACCTATTGTTATTTGTCGCCAGCGCCCCAGACCGCGCCTCAGAACTCGAAACATTTTTGACCGATTTGCTCGATTCAGTCGAGGTTAACATACCCTAATGGCGCTATCAGAGAGCAACACAGCTACTACCGAAAAATGGGTACTGGTGGCGACTATTCTACCATCCACTATCGCCTTTTTATCCAGCTCCATCCTGAATATTGCCTTGCCTGCCATCCAAAAAGACTTTGATGCGAGTGCCTCATCGGTATTTTGGGTGGTCAATATTTATATGTTATTCCTCTCGGCGCTCATTCTATTAGGTGGCTCGTTGGGCGACCATTTTGGACGCAAACGCATTTTTATGATAGGGATATGGGCGTTTACCATTACATCCCTGCTGTGTGGACTTGCACCCACAATAGAATTACTCATCATTTTTCGGGCATTACAAGGGGTTGGTGGGGCGTTGATGGTACCCGGAAGCCTTGCCATTTTGAGCGCCGTCATCGCCACAGAACGGCGCGGGATGGCAATTGGCACATGGTCAACCTTTAGCACACTCGCCAGCATCGTTGGCACGCCCTTGGGCGGGCTAATTGTGGGCGCAGGGTTATGGCGCTTCACATTTTTGATGAATTTGCCCTTGGGCATCATCGCCATTTATATCCTATCGCGCTATGTCCCAGAAACCCGTGATGAAGATGCCTCCACCGCCAAACTGGATTATATGGGTGCATTGCTCATCACCTTATCCCTAGCGGGTATCACCTATGGCTTGAGCGAAATCGGCACATTGGGAATTGGTCATAGCACCATCCTCATCACACTCGGCGGTGGTATTTTGGCGTTTATCGCCTTTTTGATGGTGGAAAATGGCAATAAGCACGCGCTCGTGCCATTTTATCTGTTCAAAAATCGGACTTTTAGCGGAGCAAATTTGCTCACACTATTTCTATATGCCGCGCTTGGGGCATCTAGCGTATTTTTGCCCATGAATCTCATTCAAGTGCAAGGTTATGCGCCAGAAATAGCAGGCATCGCCACCTTGCCCATTGGCATCGGCATTGCTGTGATGGGGCGCTGGTCTGGACGGCTGGTAGACCGTGTGGGCGCACGCTTGCCCCTCACACTAGGACCTATCATCACGGGATTAGGATTTATGCTACTCGGATTCACAGGGATAACCAGTGGTGCAAATGCCTATTGGGTGACATTTTTCCCTGGGATTGTGTTGATGAGCGCGGGCATGGGGTTGGTGGTTGCGCCACTCACCACGGCGGTGATGAGTTCTGTGCCTGTGACCTCTAGCGGGACGGCATCGGGCATTAATAACGCGGTGGCGCGTGTTGCGGGTGTATTGGCACTCGCTATTTTTAGCGCCATGATGATTGCCATCTTCACCACAAGCCTCACCACACGCACCAGCACCCTGCCATTGAGTGATGAAGCACGCGCCTTTTTGGATGTGGAAGCCAATCGGCTGGCAGAAGCAACTGCCCCGCCCAATTTATCTGATGAAACGACACAGGCGATTCAATTGGCGGTGGATGAGTCGTTTATCGAAGCATATCGGGTCGTGATGCTCATCATGGGGGTGATGTGTTGTGTTGGTGGATTATTCGCCTTTGCGGTCATAGACCATAAGCAGATTGCATCTAAGCCTATTTTGGGATGATGGTAGCGACATGATAATGATTGTTAGTGAATAAAGACGGTGTAAAATACTTTTTAAGGCGTGGCTGACATACGCGCTTTGCGCTAGTCAGCCATTACACTCCTGCCTGTTTTTGAGGTGTAATGGCTGTACTAGAGGCTTTAGCCTCGTATGTCAGCCACAAAAGATACGCCGTATTTAAAAACTAACTTGCATTATCATGTCCCCGCCCTATTTGATTTTTAATTCTCTTAGCCGATTTAGCACCGCCTCACTGATGGGTGTGGTCACATCCAAACGGGCAAAAATCGCATCGGCATTGGCTTTATCATCGGCGTGGTTGGGCAACACTCCCAATAACCGACTCGCTAATGCCTCATCAAACGGCATGGCATAGTGTTTTGCCAGCGACAGGCTTTTTTCCCAAGCGCGTTGTGCTTGTGTGGTTCTGCCACTCATACAGAAATCAATGCCCCGCCATAACCAAAGGCGCGGTTGAGCAAATGCGAATACTTTTGCATAACGGGCGAGGATTTGCATCCCCTGATTTGCCCGTTCTGCAAATTTTTTGCGCTTGGCGGGGTCATCTGTCAAGAGTGATAAGGCAGTATAGACCTCTGTCACGGCGGGATACCCTTCTAACACGGCATGACCAAAGGGGCGTTTTTTATAGGTACGGCGGAATAGGTCGTTGACGGTGGTTTCTGCATCATCCAATTGACCAGCATATAAATATGATAATGCCAACCCACCTTGTACAAAAATTTTGGCGAGGGCATCTTTGCCTTGTTTGAGCAATCTCTCTGCTTCAGTAAAAATGCCAATGGCATCATCATAATTCCCATGACGCATCGCCAAATACCCTTGTGGTGCAAGCGACCATACGATGTACTGAATATTATTTTGAGCGCGGGCGAGGGTCTCAATGGCGCTTACATGGCTCAGCAACCTCTGGTAATCACCACTAAAATAAAGTGTGCCGATATATTGTGCATATAACACCAACCAGCGTTGGTCATCATTGGCATCACGGGCAGATTGACTGGCGCTCAAAAAGTGGGCGTTTGCCGTCTTAAAATCGCCCTTATGAATCATCATTAGCCCCTGTGCATATTGGGTATCGAGACGCAGGCTCGTATTGGTGCTGGTCTGCGTCACGCGCAGGGCTTTATTCAAATAATAATTGGCGAGGCGATTCATGGGGACGAGGCTCAAAAAATAGCCCATCCCACTATAACTAGTGGCAGTGATATCGGCGGGATACAGGCTATCAGACAGGTTTAAGCCCACAATGCCCAAATAGTTCGTCCGCAATTGCCCGCCTGACCATCCAAACGACACATTCATCAGAATGGACGATTTGAGCGATTCCATCAGCAAATTAGTATCCCCTTTGCGCGGACGGACGAGCCGTGTTTGGAATAATGCCTGTTTGCCCCCTTGCCACAAAATACCCATTATCAACCCGACTGAACTTTTGGGAATACGAATCCCACACAATTCCAGCGATTTTTGCACAGCTTGACCACTCTCTTGGACTTTGCCCATGCCAAAATAGGTGCGCCCAATAAGCCGATAGGTGCGCGACACCTCATGTTTGGGCGCGGATGATTTTTCTTGTTGGTCGAGTGCTTGATGAAAAAAGTTGAGGGCAGTATCGGACGCACCAGTGCCTAATGCTTGTTCACCCGCCAAAATAAGCCAATGAGAGGCAAGTTTGCTCTCACCTGCTTCGGTAAAATGATGGGCAAGACGAGCGGGTTGGGCAGTATCGGCATAAACCGCCAAAATCCCTTCCCCGACTTGTTTTTGTAACCCGCGATATTCATCCCCTGACAGGCGTTGGATGAGTCCTTCGCGTAATTTATCATGTGAAAACCGCCAACGCTCTTCTATAACCTCCAAAATGCCCAAATTATTGTTCTCACTAAGCCATTGGGGTAAATCGGTCTTGGGGGATAATGCCCCCAGTAGGGTTAAATCGAGTTCACGCCCCGCAATCGCAGACAGGTTCAACAATGGGATATAAGCCGATGGAATCCCCGTCAGACGGCGCTCAATGACGGTATTAATGCCACCCGCATACACACTTTGGGGCAACCAATCGCCAATACGGGCAAGTTGCCCCGCCTGTTCTGCCAATGCCCGTACCACTTCCACCACAAAAAAGATATTGCCTTCGCTCTCGCGTTGGAGCAAATCAACCAATGCGGATTGTGAACCTGCCTCATCACCCAACATCGAAACAGCGAGTTCTTGAATCGTTTCACGGTTTAGGCGTTCCAATTTGAGTAAATTGGCATTTGGCAGACGTTCCATGAGGCGTGGGGTTTCATCTTGCCGATATGTGCCAACAATCAACAAAGGGGCATCTGGCAATTGTTGTGCGAGTGCTTCTAATACCGATACCCCCTCTTTTCCCCAATGAACATCTTCCAAAATGAGCAATAACGGCTCGGTCTGATACGATAATAGGCTCAAAATTGTCTTTAATAATCGTTGTTGGGCAATATTTGGGTCAACTTCTGGCGCATCAGGAATGACCCGCCCAAGCAATCCATCAATATCTGGCACAAGCGGTTTGAGGATACCTGCCTCTTGGTCGGTTATATCGGTCTGCAAAAGCAGATGGCGCAACACCTCGCGCCAGAGCATATATGGCGCACCGCTTTCACTCACAGCTTGCCCACGTAGCACATGCACCCCTTGTACGAGGGCATACACGCGCAATTCTTCTATCAACCGCGATTTCCCCACCCCGCTTTCGCCCACCACCATCCATAAGGCACTTTTACCCTCGCGGGATTTATCCAATGCGTGTGTCAGGCGTGATAATTCTGCATCGCGCCCAACAAACTTTGCCCCCTGCAAAAAACTATCGCGTATGGAATCTGATTCGCCCAATAGCGATACACCGCGTATTTGGCTGAGGGTTTGCAAGACATCATAGGCGCTGGCGGGTCGGTCTTGCGGTTGTTTTTCTAATAACCCAGAGATAAGGCTTTGTAATTCTGGGGGAATATCCAAGCGAGAGACATCTGGTGGGACATTCATAATCTCATGGATGAGTTGGGTGATACTAAACGCCTGATATGGCAGTGAATCAGAAAAAATCTCATATAACATCAAACCAATGGCATATAAATCGGATGCAAAACTCGCCCCTTCTCCGCGAAGCACTTCTGGGGAGATATATTGCAACGTCCCCACCACTGCCTCACTCTCTTGTGAGGCAGTATCACCTGTGGCAAGCCCAAAATCCAGCACCTTCACTTGCCCATTTTGTACCAATACATTGGTCGGCTTGAGGTCACGATGAACAATCCCGCGCCGATGCAAATAGACCAATGCCTGAAGGGTTTGTCCCACAAGGTCTAATTTGCGCTCAAATGGGGCTTTTTTGCACGCAGTGACAAAATACTCGGCATTCTCAATCCAGCTCATCGTAAAAAACGGGACTTGTTCGGCATCAAACCCATAATCCAACACGCTGATGATATAAGGATGACGTAATGTGGCGAGGGTCTTAAATTCTTGTATCAACGCAGTACGCGCATTGATACTGAGGCTAATAGAGGCACTACGAGATATTTCTTTGCCGATTAAAACCTGTTTGAGCGCCACAGGTTGCCCTGTGAGCCTATCTATACACCGATACACCGCACCCATATTGCCCTGTCCGAGCATCTCAATGATTTGATAGCGATTGGCAATAACTTTCATAGGTGTATCCTTTTAAGTTCAATAAACTATATCATTTTGTAATAGAGTATAATCAGGAGCAGAAAATGGCGCAATATATTGGGCTTATCATATAACAGAGGATAACTATGGGCGCAGATGACCATCGGCAAAAAGCAGGGCATGACCCTGTGGGTGTGGGGATTGTCACCGTGAGCGACACGCGCACACCAGAAACGGATGTGAATAAGCAGTATTTAGAAAATCGGCTGGCAGAAAGTGGTCATATCGCCGTTGCCTATCGGCTGATAAAAGACGAGCCAGAGCAAGTTTTGGCGGTACTCGATGAATTATGTGCCATGCCCGATGTGCGCTTGGTGCTATTCAATGGCGGGACGGGCATTTCTCCGCGTGATACCACGTATGATGTCATCAGCAAAAAATTAGAGAAGCCATTAATGGGCTTTGGCGAATTATTTCGTATGTTGAGTTATAACGAAGTCGGCGCGGCGGCGATGTTGAGCCGTGCAACAGCAGGTGTTTATCATGGTACGCTGGTTTTTTCGATGCCGGGGAGTCCAAATGCGGTGCAAGTGGCATTTGAAAAATTGATTTTGCCAGAAATTAATCATTTGGCGTGGGAAGTTGTGCGTAAGGGATAGTAGCAATTTAACGATAAAATTATTCTTTTACCTCATCCCCCTCCCCCTTCCCAAATTGGAAAGGGGGAGACAACCATCTTGTGGGTGGGTTTGTAGGGACATGATATATCATGTCCTTTTCCCCTCGCCAGACTGGAGAGGGGATTTAGGGGTGAGGTTAGTTTCTTAAATTGATGGCGGGGCATATACACCCCATGCACATCATGGAATGGTCAATATTTGCCCCACATAAATCAGGTTGCGATTGATAATGCCGTTGCGTGTCACCAACGCATCTACTGTCACCCCACATCGGCGCGAAATCCGATAGAGCGTATCGCCATGGCGCACGGTATAAAGTGAGCCACTGGCACAGGTTTGCGTGCCTGTCCCAAGCGTGACCGTCTGATTTACCGTTGTGCCGTTATAGGTGATGGTTTGTTGCGCGATAATCGTTTGTTGAATTGGTTGTGTCTGACCAACAGGGTTGATGGTCGGTGGCACAACAGGCACCGGTGTAGCGATATACACGGGCATCACACAATTAAATAATTTGGTATATTCACCAGAGCCTGTAGCAAAATACGGTCCGCCAATCCATTGAACACGGAAATTGCCCAGCAGGTCATAGCTGAGTACCACCTGCCCCAATGGGGTTTGTGCCGATACTTGCCCCGCCCCGCGTGCAAAAAGTGTTGTATATTGGAACACCGTCAACGAAATACCCGTTTCATCGGGAGCAATGCCGTAAATTTCGACATTATTGGTGTTGCAATACCCAAAAACACGGTCGCCATTGCCATAACCCGATTGGGCAGAAACAGGCAAGCCAACCGCAAAAATGAGGATTAAAAAGAGATATGTGATTTTTCTCATGGGGTAAATCCTTATCATAAATTGCCTTTACTTTGATATTACAACGATTTAACCCACTCTATGAGCGATTTGCCACATTTATGACTGACTTATAACGATGTTCGTAGGGGATGCAAACATAAACACATATCATCCGTTATCTGTCTGCTTTTCGAGCCGTAAAAACATATCTGCCAATTGTTGTGGTGAGTGGGTCTCATTTTTATCAACAAGCCACCATGTTAAAATTTGCATCATCGCGCCCGCCAAAAATTGCGCCGTAAAATCTATTGAATCACCTGATACAAATGGCGTTAGCCCCATCTCAATATCTTTTTTGATGATAGTCACCATATAAGATGCCATTCTTTGCTTCAAAACAATATGCCCGCGCTCACTTAATACCACACTCAACAACTTTTGATGCTCTTGGGCATGTTCGAATAACATCAATAATTTTTGCCGATGTCTGGTTTCCGATGGGACAGGCAATTCGGCACTCAATTTAGCAGTCAACATCATAAAATGGTCTTGTAAGAGTGACCAAATAATATCGTCTTTGTCTTTGAAATGCACATAAAATGTCGCCCGCGCCAAATCTAGCTCATCAGTAATATCTTGAATAGTGATGGCTTCATAACCTTTTTCAATTAAAAGGCGTGTTGCCACCTCTTTAAGTGCCTGACGGGTGCGCTGTTTTCGCCGTTGATACCGTGATAATTCTTCTGAATTCATAACTGACACCTGTCATTCGCTGACGGATTATTGAACTCGTTGGTTGACGATAATGACATACTGTCATTTAATGGCAATATATCACAAAAAGGAGAAAATGTCATGAAAATTTTTGTAACGGGTGGGTCTGGATTTGTTGGCGGGTATCTCATCCCCAAGTTAGTGGCACATGGATATGATGTTTTGGCATTGGCAAGGTCTGATACAGCCATAAAAAAAGTTGAATCGACAGGTGCAACCAGTGTTAAAGGGGATATAACCGACCAAACCGTGTTAGATAATGCTCTGCGTGGGTGTGATGTGGTGATTCATGCCGCCGCCACATTTGAAATGTGGGGAGATGAAGCACAATTTTATAAAGTCAATGTTGAGGGGACACAAAAATTGGTGAGTGCGGCACAAAAAAATGGGGTGTCGCGGTTTATTTATATCAGCGCCGCATCGGTCATTGCCGATGGTACGCCTGCTAATATGGTTGATGAAACATATATGCCCAAACAAATTCCAAATAGCCCGTATTCAAAAACGAAATGGCTTGGTGAACAGCATGTTTTATTGGCAAATCGCCCCAATTTCACCACCCTATCACTCCGCCCTCCCTTTATTTGGGGAAATGGGCATTCAATGATTGAGGAAATACGAAAAGCGTCACAAAAAGGGCGTTGGGTATGGATTGCGGGTGGGCATCATCACCTTGCTACGGTACATATTGATAATTTATGTAGCGCCATTTTAACTAGCATTCATACGGGAGATGGTGGCGAAGCCTATTACATCACTGATGGCGAATTGATGAGCATTCGCCAATTTCTTACAGAATGGATGTATACTCAAGGGATTACATTAGGCACGCGAAGCATCCCCTATTGGATGGCGCAAGTTTCTGCATCTGTTTTAGCCACAATTTGGCGTGTATTGCGATTGACCTCTAGCCCGCCCATTACCCCGACAATGGTATCTATGATGGGTGTAGAGTTGACCGTCACCGATAAAAAAGCCCGCCAAAAATTGGGATATCAAAATCAGCTAACAATCCAAGAGGGATTAGGCTTATTAAAAAAACAACATTCAGAATAATCAAAGGGGAATTAAATGCAAAAACCCATCTCATTTATAGATGGGTTTTTTGTGGGCAATATAGGACTCGAACCTATGACCTTCTCGACGTCAACGAGACGCTCTGCCAATTGAGCTAATTGCCCAGATGTGATTATTATATATCGCAAATGGGCAATTTTGCAAGTGGTGAAAATGCTATGGCTTCAAAAA
>JANRKU010000168.1:0-3011 GCA_033763335.1 bacterium | reverse complement strand
GTTGATACCCACCACCGTATACAGTTCGGATATACTTTCGCTCCCCTGATTCCAGTCTTGTCCTTAGGTGGCGGATGTGGACGCGGATAGTATCCACATCATCATCAGGAGAGTATCCCCAGACTTCCTCAAGCAACTTTCCGGTGGAAACCGTCTGCCCGTGGTGTTGCATCAAGCAATGCAAAATTTCAAATTCAGTCGGAGTCAACTTCACAACACGCTCTCTTACCTTGGCCTGCAAGTTTTCGGGCACAAGTGTAATCTCGCCAGCAGTAAGTATTTCAGGAAGGGAAGCTGATTGCGGCACAGACCCCGCGCGCCGAAGCAGCGCTCGAACTCTTACCTGTAGCTCCGGAATCTCAAAAGGCTTGGTCAGATAATCATCTGCGCCCATATTCATGCCCCGCCGTACCGAGCTATGCTCAACATCTGCCGTCAGAAAAATAAATGGGATATGGGCAAGGGTCGCATCTGAGCGTATGGCAATCAACACCTCATGCCCATCCATCACGGGCATAGCAATATCACAGATGATGAGGTCGGGCATTTGCTCTTGGATAAGCATTAGCCCAATTTGTCCATTTTCTGCGCCAAATGTGTCGTAGCCTTCAAACCGAAGCCAATCCATCACTTCTTCTCGAATTTGTTTATCATCTTCTATCATCAAAATTTTTGACATGATGCTCACATATCCTCTATACTATTTTTTGGCAGTAGTATCGTAAAAGTTGTCCCCACCCCCACTTGGCTATCTACGGCAATATTGCCACCGTGTAATTCGATTGCTTGTTTGGCGATGCTCAATCCCAATCCCGTCCCCGCAATAGTGCCGACATTTGTCGCCCGATGAAATGGTTCAAAAAGCCGTTTTATATCGGTGGCGGGAATCCCAATGCCTTCATCGCGGATGATAATGCTAATTTGTGCCTCATGCGTTGTCAATTCTACCCATACAGGCGTTTTATTGGGCGAATATTTGATGGCGTTGGAGATGAGGTTGGTCAAGGCTTGGCGCATGAGGCGCATATCAAACTGTGACAAGATAGGTGTGGCGGGGCATGTATAGATAATCTGCCCACGATAAGGCTCTTGGCTATCAAATTCTTCGATAATATCGCGGCAGAGGGCATCAAAATCGGCACTTGTAGCCACAAATTTAATCCGACCGGGTTGTAAGCGGGCTAAATCTAACACATCTTCCATCATATCTTTGAGATGTGTGACCTGAAAGCGAATTTTATTGAGGCGCTCATCAATTTGCTCACTGGTCATTTTATCCCGATAGATGGTCAACGACTCGGTAATCGCCATAATTGCCGATAGTGGCGTGCGGAATTCGTGCGATGCCATCGAGACAAAGCGCGATTTTAAGTTGCCCAATTCGGTCTCGCGTTCTAAGGCAAAAAGCAACGCCTCTTCTGCCAATTTAACATCGGTAATATCCATATTGACCCCAACAAGGCGCTCTGCCTTGCCATCTGATGTGCGAATGATGAGCGCATTCGATTGGATATAGCGTATGGATTTATCGGGGCGGATGATGCGAAATTCCACATCATAGCGATGTAAAGTACCAAAAAGGGTTTCCATACTGGCTTGTAGGCGGGGCATATCATCGGGGTGGACATAGGGTGTCCATGAATCAATAGATAAATTAAAGGTGGCTTTATCAAATCCATACATGGCATACATGCGGTCATCCCAGACCAGCTCATTGGTGATTAAGTTCCAATCCCAAATACCAATATCCCCCGCCATCGTCGCCAATTCAAGGCGTTGCGAGGCGATTTCGAGCCGATTGTTGGCGCGTTGTAGCTGGGCGGTGCGCTCAATCACCCGTTGCTCAAGCAGGGCGTTGGCTTCTTCGAGTGCTGTCTGCATGTGCTTTTTGTCGGTGACATCGGTCAAAATCACATAGAGAAAGGGTTTGCCTTCCATTTCGATGAGCGCCGTAAATGCCTCCATAGTGTGGATGCTCCCATCTGCAAAACGATGCGCCATTTCAAATGATGTTTTGCTCTCTTCTATGGCACTAGAGGTGGCTTGGTCAATAACTGTGGGTGGGGCGATATTAATATCATAGACCGTGCCTGTCTTGACAATATCGCCATAAAGCGTAACAGCGATGGGGTTTGCATCAACAATTTTGAGGTTAGTGGGGTCAATGATGAGCTTTGGCAACCCCAATAATTCAAACATCTGCCGATATTTTTTCTCGCTGGCAAAGAGGGCTTCTTGTGCCTGTTTTTGCTCGGTAATATCGCGTCCGATAGCTTGGTATTCAATAATTTTGCCATTTTCATCCATAAGCGCCCTATCTTTCCATTCAAACCAACGGATAGTGCCATCTCCCATGATGGTTTTATGAACAGACACAGCGAGGGGATTTTGTGGGGTCAATGAATCCATATAAGCGCCGATGATGGGATATTGGTCTTCTGGGATTTTATCTAAAAACGTTTTGCCGATGATGTCTTCTAATTTGACATTAAAAGCAGTGCAATAAGCACGGTTGGCAAACGTGATATTGAGGTTAATATCGTAACGACACACCAAATCGGTCTGGTCATCGAGAATATTCCGATACCGCATTTCATTGGCATACAAGGCTTCTTTGATGGTGTGGTGATTGATAGTATCTTCAGAGTTAGTCATACGATATGCTCTGAATTATTATGTGATAGGTTGTCATAAATATTAATTTTGTACCCCCTTTTAATGGATTATTGATTATGATGAGAAATAACGCCACCCCCTATAGTATGATTTTTATTTACGAAATTCATCACTATATTCATATCATAACATGAATATGGGTTGCATGGACGTTAATGTTTTCAAACCAAATTCATACGTCTTTTTTGAGAGGGGGTTTTATGGATTTTGGACAGCATCATGATTGTTCGTCAATAAAGACAGTGTAAAATATTTTTTAATCTATGGCGGATATACGCGCTTTGCGCTAGGTTATGTTGACATTTATTAAATTATGGGTCGCGGACGCGATATAT
>JANRKU010000167.1:0-28073 GCA_033763335.1 bacterium | reverse complement strand
CATGATAGCCATCCTCGCCTGTACGGGTATTCGTGAGGCGGAATTGGTGGCGCTCCAAGTAGATGATTTGCGCCAAGTGTTGGGGGGCGAAGTCGCCTTGCGGGTGCGCGAGGGGAAAAATCATAAACAGCGCCTTGTGCCGTATGGACAACTGGCATGGTGTTTGGAATATGTGGATGTGTGGATGGCAAAAGCGGGTATCACCGAGGGGTATGTTTTGCGTGGGATTCTCAAAGATGGAAAAACAGTACGCCCCACCGCACTCACAGTACGTGCAGTGAACCAAATCATGAATAAATATCCGTTGTGGATGGATAATGAGGCACGGGTGGTGAATCCGCATGACCTACGGCGCACATACGCCCGTAATGCCTATGAATTTGGCATGGATTTGGAGCGTATCCGCCAAAATTTGGGGCATGAAAGCCTGCATACGACCCAAATTTATATCGGCACATTGGATGTGAGCCAGCGCCGTCCCCCGCGCATGTTCACCCCACCCCATGCGGTGCGCGGTGGCGAATTGCTCATGCGTGATGCGGATGATGACGAATAAATCACCCAAAAACCCCATAAACCACCTCATATCACCAACATTGCTCGTAAAATGTGAAAAAAGGTAGGTAAAATATTTGTGTAATATATACGCGGTGTGATATATTTTAGGGGCTATTTACCTATCAAAGGAGTGGGTTGGATGTTTTTTAGACGTTTTTTGGCAATGTTGTTACTCGTATCAGCAATAGGAATACATGCACAACAATCACCAATGCCTATTGGTTATAATCAGACCCTATGGGGTGATTTTTCTAGTGACGTTGATATATACACATTTTTGGGGGAAGCAGGCACCGTTATTTCGATTGAATTAATCTCCTTTGGCGACACATCTGCACAAGGGGCGCTGGTCTTACCCGATGAAAGCATTTTGGAATTTGAAATTAGCACCAATTTTGATGCCGATGATATTTTGGGATTTGTGCTTGACAATGTGGGGAAAAATTATGCCACCATCGAAAATTTTACCCTTCCCATCACAGGGAATTATGGCATTGCGCTGGCTGGACAAGGCGTTTATTCTGTTTCGTTAAGTGCCAATGTGTGGGAATTACCCAGTGAACTGGCTAACTATTGGCTGGCTTATTCGTATACCAACGACCCACTCACTCCTAATGCTGGCATTGCCCTCAGCCGTGCCGATGGCACCGACCGCCGTTTACTCACTCGTCCCATCAACAATGACATCGTCACCTTATATGATACCTGTCCATCATTTTCTGATGGGCAAATTCTCTATTCGCGGGTAGCCTATCGCTTACCTATTTTGGATTTTGAAAGTAACCCATTTCCCAATTCACGCGGGTCGTTGGGCTACGATGAACTTGCCTATAGCCTGCTCAATATCACTGCACCAGATGGCAGTGTAGACCCTACCGTCCCTGTATTCTACGGAGCAGGGTTAAATGGGCGTTATTTTGGGATGCAAGTGGTTTACCAATCGGAAGAGGGTGATATTTTTGTAGATGGTGTCAATATTACCAATAGCCCCGATGTCTACGATAGCTATCCCTCATGGTCGTCGGATGGGTCACAAATTTTGTGGACAGCAGATGATGATGTATGGGTTATGAATAGCGATGGTAGCGACCCACTCCAACTCATCCCCAATGCCACACAAGCGACGATGTATGAGGGGCAGATTGCGTATATCTCTGATAATCAGCTATTCGTAACCGATGGGACGACCACAACTCAATTGACCAATGATGTCAATGCGACAAATTTAACCCCATCTTGGTCGCCCGATGGCGAATTTTTAGCCTTCCAAAGCGACCTTGCCAATATAGGCATCCGTTTTGCGGTGCATGTGTTACGGGTGAGCAACCCATCAGAACGGTATGCGATTAATGTGGATGGTGGCGAATCACGCTGTCCCTCATTTGCACCTTTTACCACTATACCCAGCAATAGCATTTCAGATTACCGACCAGTGGTGCGTGGCGGTAATTTGTCATTTGGAGAATTGATAGAAGATGGCGTAAGTATGCAGAATCAGGATTATTGGTTGTTTGAGGGGCAAGCAGGTGATATTATCTCTGGCACAATATCGGCAGAACAATTACCCCTCGTAGAGGTATTATTCTATTCGGATAGCACGCCATGGACGCTTGACGAGTTGTTATCGCTCGATTCATTCACGTTGACTCTCTCACTGACTCGCATTGGCGGAAATGCTATTGCACCCCTCGCCCCAAGAGAGACCAATTTCGTTGTTGCCCTACCCTACTCTGGTTATTATATGGTGCGCGTCCTCAATTCTGACCGTTACGAACAACCCTATTCGCTTCAAGTGCAAGCAGGGGGAATAAGCATTTCGTCTGACCCATTAGCACCTGTAACGGGTGAAACAGCTTACGCCTTCAATACCCCTGTGCAATGGCTCGATTTTAATTTCTTTACGCCCGATACCCTCACTATCACATCCCAATCTGAATCGAATATGGTGTTATCGAATGATGATGTCACCATCACACTACGGACATCAGAAGCGGTTGAAAATGCCTATTTAGATTACACCGCCGATAACGCCAACCCTATCAACATGCTCCGTGCCGCCCGCACGAGTATCACTGTGCGCGATACCGCCTCAGATAACACGCAAATTCTCATTGGCGATGCCCCTGTTTATGGATTTAGCTATATCAAAGAATCTGAATATGGGGTTTTTATCGCTGTTCCCAGCACACAAGGGCTAGTGCTGATTCAAGCCACCAGCCCAAATGATAACCTCAATACCCTATGGGGTTATGCTGTGGGGGTTGCAGAAACATTGGCGCGGTCTGCGACAGTGGATGTGTTTGTGCCACCGCCATTTGACCCTGAAACATTACCAGAAGATATACAAGCCATTCGAGATGAATTTGGCATTGTCTCTGGCGGGTTATTGCCCAGAGTCGTGCCAGCCGAAGATTCTGCGACTGTAGACCTCTCTATCCCAACAGGTCAAGCGACAGAATGGGGCGAGGCGGGCATTACCTTCATCGTGCCAGATAGTTATTTTTCAGAATATGACGATTTTCAACGGAATTGGTTCTTAGAAAATCCCGCCGATTCGCGCACCATTTTCTTGTCTCTTGCGGTTGCAACGACGCTTGAAGGAGCATTGGAAGAAGGGGCGATGAATTGGGAAGTGATGCCAGAGAATGTTCAAACAACACCAGAAAATGCCCAATATTTCATCACCACATCGGCGGCAGAAGGACAACAAACGGTGTTTATGGCGGTGCTGGTTGGCGATAAAGCCATTATGCTACAAGGTCGTGTCCCGCGTGATGCAGATGTGCAACCCCTCATTGATGATATGCGAAGCATTGTTCAAGGCATGGGCGGGCGTGAACTGAACGCTAACACCAGTGATGTTCCTTTTTCAGAGACATTTGAAATTGCAATCGGTGAGACATGGCGTGGGACAAATGAATTTGACCGTGCATGGGTAAGTAATGTTGAGGCAGGGCAAACAGTTGTTATTACCGTTGAAAGCCTCGAAATTGACCCTCAAATCGAACTCTATGAAGTCGGATTTATTTTCCTCGCACAAGAGACATCTCAAGACCAAGCCCGTAGCACAGTTACACTTACCTATACCTTTGATGAAACAATGCGATTTTTGATAAATGTGCGCGATGTTGCCGACATACAATTTAAGGATACGGGCAGTTATACCATCTCGGTGCAGTTAGGCGAAGCACAAACCGATTCAGAAGATGTAACATCCCCCGCCATAACCGATGCCACAGACGGAGCATGGGCTGGCTTCGTCTTAGACTTGCCCGCAGATTGGGTGCGTACCGATTACGATACCCCAGAAATTGTCCTATTTAGCAATATAGACAGTGGGCAAAGTGAGACCTTTTTAGATGGTCAGGTCGTCATATTCTTTGAATCTATCTTTTACATGGAGAGCTATTTCCCTGTTTATATCGGTATGAGTGTGATGGAAGTCATTGAGGCTCGTCGCCCTTATGTACAAGAATCGGGGTTTAGCTTGGGCGATATTGTGCCATATCCGATTGGCGAGTTTACTGATGCCCTATCTTATACCTATACAGATTATTCAGAAACCACACAAGGCATAGTTATATGCTTTATGGACAGCTATGAAATGGTCTATTGCGTGACGGTTGGAGCTAACTATGACGATTACGAAACTCTGAGTGAGGAGGCATTTAATATCCTGTCCACATTAAGAGAAGAATAGGTTATTTCACCCTGCGCCTAGCACCTGTGTAAGTCCTGCACGGGTGTTGAGGTGATGAGGCAAAACAGCATTATCCAGCAGGCGGGTCTTGCCGAATCGTACCGTGAGCGATACGAGCAACGGCGCATCACCACTCGGCATATCCCCCCTGCCCCATTCGGCATCGGGCAAAACAGCGATGGGTGCGAGTGTATGGGCAACATTCAGCGCGATATAATCGGCAGAAGCCAGCGCCTCTTTTCTGATTTCATCCGCCACAGCCCCTAATAATGCCGATGGGTTGCGCTCACCATCATTATATAAGGATGAAGCACGCCCAATCCCCCGTGAGAGACATATTGCCCCTGCGCGTTGTTCTGCGGATAAATACACATTGCGCGAACTCATCGCCAAGCCGTCACTTTCGCGCATGGTGGGGATGACGGCAATATCCAACGGGAAATGCAAATCGCGCACCATACGGCGAATCACACATACCTGCTGGGCATCTTTTTGTCCAAAATAAGCGATAGTCGGTTGGGCAAGGTTGAATAATTTTGCCACGACGGTGGTCACACCCTTAAAATGTGTGGGACGATGTGCGCCCTCTAACCCGCGTGTGATGTCATCCACCGTGATATAGGTCTGATAATTTGGTGGATACATGTTATCGGGCGTGGGCAAAAATACGGCATCCACCCCTGCACTCGCCAATTTTTCTAAATCGGCATCCAACGGGCGCGGATAAGCAGAAAAATCTTCCCCCTGCCCAAATTGTGCGGGATTTACAAATATCGTGGTGATGACATGCGTATTATCCGCACGGGCATTTTGGACGAGGGATAAATGCCCCGCGTGCAATGCGCCCATCGTGGGGACGAGTCCGACTGTCCCGTTTAAACCACGCCGATATGCGATAAATTCTTCTGGTGTATGAAAGAGGTGCATAGAGGGCTATCCTTACAGGGGTTACAATCCCAAACAGATAAAATAATCATCTGGTGGACGCGATTATTCGCGTCCCTACAATCACAAAACAGATTATAGGCATGTAGTGACAGCATTCATGCTGTCCAATTAGCCCCGTTTTATGAAATATCAACATAAACCAACCCATCCCATTCAGCGACACGAAATTCATCATTTATCTGTGCTAATTCGCGTTGAATATCAGGGTCATTTGCCATAAGTGCTAACTGCGCCTCAATTTCGGCATTAGGTGAATTGTTCAAAATATCAATCCCCTGCCACCTGCCCTTGCAATGCCCGTAGGCGTTGGTCGTATGCCGATAAAATCCGCCCGCGATGCCCGTCAAAATGCCCTTTACACATATCTGGTGTGAATTGACTTTCGTTATTCACCCCCTGTATGGTCAATTTGCGGATTTTGCGCGTCATCTCCCATTTTTCCAGCATCGCCCCGATTGGCGTTTTGAGGAATAATTCCGATACGCGCTTCCGCATCGGTATAGTATCCTCTGCAACAGACCGCGCTGGCGGGGTTTGGGCATTGGGAAAATACTCATGTGACCAGTTATTCAGCGTCCGCATATGGTTATACAGGTCAAAGCCGACCAGTGGCACCATCTGCGCCAATTCGCGGGCGGTGAATGGATTTCTATCGGTGATGATCATGGCATTGGTGGTCACAAAATAATTGGGACACAGCGTAATACCATCGCGTTTTATTCCCCGTTTGACAATGCCGATAACCAACAATCGGCATAGCCACAACCGCTTTGGCGCGGTGACAATCATCAGGTCTATATCGCCCTCTTTATCGGTATTATCCACCGCCAAAGACCCTGTGACCGCCACCATCTTCACAAAAGGCAATGCCCCCACCACCCGCCCGTACTGTTCGGCATATCCCCAAAGGCGTTGGGCAATATGCGCTCGGCGTTTGCGCGTTTCGATAATTTTTTCGCGCCCCATGAGGCAAATATAGCCCTCACAATCGGCAATATACCGCCCGATGAGTCGCGTTATCCCTTCAGTGACGGCTTCTATAGTGGCAGATGTGGCGATGAGATAGCGATGAATTTCTGCGATGGTCATGGGGTAATCGAATATATCGGCATACGCCACTGTCTGCAAAATATCCCACTCAAGTTCAGTGACCATCAGACGCTCCTAATCATCTTTTTTATCATCTTTACCGCTACCACTATTATCATCCCCACCGTTATCATCATTTTGGTCGTGACCACTATCATCGGTGGCGACAGGCTGAACATCGGGTGTGCTAACAGGGGCAATAACACTATCGGGCGTGCTAACAGGGGCGACAGTCACTAAACGCGATGCCACACGCATCCAACGCGAAACGGCTTGTTCACGTCTGGCAATTGGATTCGCCAGCAATGCCACCAACGCGCTATCTGGGGTCGTTACAGGTTCTATCACCATATCGGTAGCAACAGGTTCTAGGGTGCTTTCAGGTGTTGTCACAGGTTCTACATTGGGTGTGGCTTCTGATATGACAATTTCTGGTGTAGCAACGACATCAGGTGAAGTTTCTGCCACTTGGGTGGCTTCTGATGTGCTTTCTGGGGTGATAACAGGCTCAACCGTACCTTCTATAGAGGCAGATGTACCTTCTTCTGTAACGACAGGTTCAGCCGTACCTTCTTCCGTAACGACAGGCTCAGGTGTGCCTTCTACAGAAGCGGGTGTGCCTTCTTCTGTAACGACAGGTTCAGGTGTGCCTTCTTCCGTAGCGACAGGCTCGGATGTGCCTTCTTCTGTCACAATTGGCTCGGTGGTGCTATCACCAGTAACTGCTTCGGTGCTAATCGGTGCTTCATCGGTAGATACAGGCGATGCAAGGTCTCCAGCAGACGATGGTGTGTTCCAGACAAAATAAATCCCCAAGCCCAACAAAGCGGTGAGAAGCCATAAGCCCAATGTGAGGCGCATGGGGGTTTTGATTTTATGGATGACAAACCATTTGGGCAACGATTTTTCAAACCACATCATAATGACCAAATAGGTCGCCAAAAATTGGGCAGTCGCCCCTGTGATAAGGTGCAGGGTTGGCAGTAATAATGAGGGTTGTTCGATGCCAGTCGAGAGATATGGCGCGACATTGTTGCCATATGAGCCAATCATCACGGTGATAATCAGCGCCCAGTTGGTGAGTGTGATGCCCGTCATGACCAATTTGTGGTGAGGACGAAATAATTTTCTGCGGGCAAATCCAAACCCCATTAACATGGATGGGACGAGGAAAAAGATATAGATGAGCAAGACGATTGTGCTGGTAGACATCCGTTTTTTCTCCGATGATGACAGGTGAAATGACATACTGATGAAATAATTATACGGGAATTGTTATTTTATGCCACTTATTTGCGCGGATAGCCAGAATGGGTAAAATGAAACAATCGCCAACAAAAAATAACTCACTTTATGTATACAGTATCACGAGGGCAAACAATGGAACACCAACCCGAACACGACTTTCCAAAAAGTATTGGAAACCCTGCAACATCGGCATTATTGGTGGCAGGATACACGCGCCTTGAAGAGTTAACCCATGTCAAAGCAAAGGATATTCTAAGCCTACACGGTGTTGGACCAAAGGCGATTCGCATCCTACAAGAAACACTTGCAGAAAAAGGCTTATCATTTGCCGAATAATTCGTGCAATGGACTTATCAAAATGAGCAATTTTGCACAAATGGTTTTATGGCGTGGTTTGTTAGGTGTGGTTATAATCAAATAGTACATCAATAAAGTAAATTTTTTTGGGGGAAATAAAGAATTATGCCAGTACCATTATTAGATGGCATCCGTGCCAAAACGATTATCACACCACGCCTAAGCACCCGCGTCCTTTTTGCGGGGGATGAAACAGGCACGCCCGTTTTATTTTTGCATGGCAATAGTTCTTCTGCGACTTGGTGGGAGCCTGTCATGCTCGGCTTGCCACGCGGATTTTTTGCCATTGCACCCGACCAACGGGGCTATGGCGAAGCCGACCCATCCGCAAAAATTCACGCCACACGCGGTATGTCCGATTTTGCCGATGATGCCATTGCGCTCATCAACACACTCAGATATGAAAAAGTGCATGTGGTAGGTATTTCGATGGGCGGTAGCATCGTCTGGCAATTGTTGATGGATGCCCCAGAACGCTTTTTATCGGTGACGGTGGTTAATCCGGGGTCGCCGTATGGCTTTGGCAGTAGCAAAGGCGCAGAAGGCACGCCCACCTACCCCGATGGTGCAGGCAGTGGCGCGGGATTGGTATTTCCTGTCGTTGTTCAACCCATGCTCGACCGTGATATGGGAACAAGTAGCCCATTTTCGCCCCGTAATCGGCTAAAGGGCTTATATGTGAATCCGCAATTTGTGAACCCCTATGAAGACCAATGGCTCGAAGCATTTTTATCTACCCATATGGGTGCAGAAGATTTTCCGGGCGATTATGTGCCATCAACCAATTATCCCTATACCGCGCCCGGTGTTTGGGGCGCAAATAACGCCCTCAGCCGAAAATACGTCCCAGACCTAACCCCCCTATACGAAAAAAATCCCAAACACACCATTTTATGGATACGCGGAAGCCATGATACGGTTGTATCCGATACATCGTTGCGCGATATTGGCACATTGGCAAAAATGGGCTTGGTGCCAATGATACCCAATTATCCGGGGGCAGAAATTTTTCCGCCACAGCCCATGCTCGCCCAAACCCGCGCCGTATTAGAGCAATACAAGGCACATGGGGGCGACTATCAAGAAGCGATTTTGATGGATGCGGGGCATGTACCCTATTTAGAAAAACCGAATGAATTCAATGCCCTGCTTCATGCCCATTTGAAGGATTAGACAGCCCCTATTCCCCCTGCCCCCTTTCCCCATTGCATGGAGAAAGGGGGTGAAACCAATTTTTAAGGCGGATTTAGCCCCTCTCCACAAAGTGGGGAGGGGTTGGGGTGGGGCGCTTTGCCTTAAGTTGCCGTATATGGGGCGCAACATGTTGCGCCCCTACAACCCCTCTCAAATTTTTGGGTGGGGATAAAGATAGACCCCGTATGCGAATCATTTTCCACTCATAACCATTGGGTGGCGGGGAGAAACACCCAATTTGAAGGGAAAACAGGCTAAAAACCCCTGTCGTACCGAAGAGAGTAACTATTTTTATTTTTTAAGGAGAAAAGAAATATGCGTAAGTCTATTTTTCTAGTTATGACCCTCGTGCTGTTCGTAATGAGTATTGGCATCGGGTCATCCGTAGCACAAGACGATTCACCCATTAAAATCGGGCTGATGGTAGACCAAACAGGCGCATTGACCATCTATGGCATCGAATTGGAACTCGGTTTCAAACTCGGATTGCTCTATCAATCGGGTGTGAACCCTGCCGATTATGCCAGCGTAGATGAAGCCCTCGCCGCCGTGAGAATCGCTGGTCGCCCAGTCGAAATTTTGGTGCGCGATAATGGTAGTGTCGCAGAAACCGCCCAACAACAAGCCCGTGAACTCATCGAAAATGATGGCGTAGAAGTCTTGGTTGGTGCGCCTAGCTCAACCGTGACTATGGGCTTGCAACAAGTGGCAGTTGAGCAAGAAGTTATTTTGTTTGCCGCCCCCGGTGCTTCTCCTGATATTACAGGGAAAAACTTTAACAAAAATACCTTCCGCGTATGCCGTAGCACTGCCCAAGATGCCTTTGCACTCGGCGCTTTTGCGCTCGATTTGGGGACAGATTGGGTTATCATGGCGACACAAAACGACTTCGGTCAAGGGAGCGCCGTCGCCTTCCAAGCCATTTTGGGCGCAAAAGGTGTGAATTTCGTGCGTGATACCATCCTCGTACCCGCCGATGCCACCGATTTCACCCCATATCTGAACGAAGCCAAAAACAGTGGCGCACAAGTCTTGTTGCCCATTTATGCAGGCACAGCCAGCATCACCCTGTTCCAACAAGTCGCCAGCCAAGGTGTGAGCGAAGTAATGACCGTCATCGGCGCATTCAATTCAAACGACATCGTCAAAGCCAGTGACCCCAGCACCATCGGCGTGGTATCGTATATTGTGTATCACTATACCTTCCCACAAACCGCCACCAATGATTGGCTCGTAGAAAATCACATGGCATTGTTCAACGATGTGCCAGACCTGTTTACAGAATGTGCATTCGCAACCGCCCAAGCGTTGGTCTTATCGTTAGAAGCAACCGCAGGTGATACCTTGCCCGATAGCATGATTCCCGCCCTCGAAGGATTGACCTTTGAAGGTCCAAAAGGCACGTATTACATTCGCCCATCTGACCATCAAGTGATGGTGCCAATGTATATTGCCCAATTGACCAACATCGATGATGCCAATTCCGATTTCTATGACCTGCTTGGGACGGTATCCGCACTCGATACCATGCCCCCCTGCCCCTTCCCATTCTTGACAGACGAAGCACTCAAGACCGAACTCTCACCACGGTGCGAGATGGATGTTGATTTTATGGCAATGATGACCGAAATGGAAATGATGCCAGAAGCAACCGAAGCCCCGTAATATTGATGTGAACCACTTTACCATATAGAGGCATGTTTGCTTATGCCTCTATACGGCGATTATTCCAGTAGGGGCGCAACATGTTGCGCCCTTACACATCTCACTAAAGGGGATTTTGTCGAAAAATCGCTATTAAACAAGTAGAGGCAACGACCAAGTTGCCCATTTCATAAACGAAAGATATTTTTTCATGAGCATTATTTTAGAGACACAAAATTTACGCAAAGCCTTTGGCGGGTTGGTCGCAGTTGCCGATGTGAGTGTACAAATTGGTGCTGGTACAACCCATTCCATCATCGGACCAAACGGCGCGGGAAAAACCACCTTTTTTAACCTGCTCAGTGGCAAATATAAACCCACCAGTGGGCATGTCATTTATAAAGGAAAAGACATCACCACCATGCCCTTTCATCAACGGGCGCATGTTGGCATTGGGCGGTCTTTTCAGATTACCAACATTTTTCCAAATCTCACCGTACTGGAAAATGTCCGTCTGGCGGCGCAAGCATTAGGGCGTGATAGCTTTAAGTTTTATCGCAATGCCATCGCCTATAAGACCTATTATGCGCGTGCGCTGGAAGTTTTAGCCATGATAGGCTTAGAAAGTTCTGCCTATGCCCTTGCCAGCACCCTGCCACATGGGGGCAAACGCAAATTAGAATTGGCGCTCCTCCTTGCACCCAATCCAGAGGTGTTATTGCTGGATGAACCCACCGCAGGCATGGCATCGGAACAAGTGCCAGAACTCATGCAGACCATCCACCATATCCAAAAAAGTGGCGGACAGACCATCGTCTTGGTCGAACACAATATGAGTGTGGTCATGGGCATTTCCGATAAAATCACGGTGATGAGCAGTGGCGCTGTGTTAGCAGAAGGCACACCTGCCGAAATTTCGGCGGATGAGACCGTGCAAAATGTGTATTTGGGGACGCTTTATGACGACTGATATTCACTTACAAATTGATACGATTCACACTTTCATCGGGCAATTTCACATCTTAGAGGGCGTATCGGTGAGCGTACCACGCGGGAGCATCACCGTCTTACTAGGGCGCAATGGCGCGGGCAAAACCACCACCCTCAAAAGCATCATGGGCATGACCCCGCCGAGCATGGGACATATCACCTATAACGGCAAATCGCTCAAAGGCATGAAACCCCATGCGATTGCCCAATTGGGCATCGGCTACGTGCCAGAACATCGCGCCATCTTCAAAGAATTGAGTGTGCGCGAAAATTTGGAATTGGCAGGGCGCAAACGCGGTGATTTAGATAAACAACGCGACTTTATTTTTTCCCTATTCCCAGATTTACAGCGCCTCTATGCGTTGGGCGGGGGTAATTTATCGGGTGGGCAACAACAAATGTTGGCAATCGCCCGCGCACTCGTGCCAGAAAACGACTTATTGCTGATTGATGAACCGAGTGAAGGACTTGCGCCTGTCATCATCCAACAATTGATGGCGGCGATTAAAAAATTGGCAGAGACTAAAACCGTTTTGTTGGTCGAGCAAAATTTCCGTGTGGCGAGTAAACTCGCAGACCAGTATGTCATTATTGATGAGGGTCATAGTGTGCAAGCAGGCGCAATGGCCGATTTGCTATCTGACCAAAGCGTGGTCAATCGCTATTTAGGAGTGGCATGAGACTCACAGACCACACCTTTATCATTCCACCAGAAAAGGTAACGGGTTATTTGCTCAAGTGGCGTGCTAAAAGTGATAAGTCACAATTTTTGGCACAAGCAGGCTTTACCTTAGAAAATCCCGAATCACTTTTGCAGGCAATTCAGAAACTTGTCTCAGAAAATGATGCTATCCACGATTTAACCAATGAATTTGGGGAGTATTATATAGTAGAAGGTGATTTAATCGGCAAGAACGGGATTTCATTAGGCGTAATGACTATTTGGATTGTGAAGCCACCAGAGCAAGATATTTATCGTTTTGTAACACTAAAGCCTTCTCGGAGGTGATGATGCAACCAGAATTATATACAGAAGTGATGTTATTAGAAGATTTTCCTCAATTTAACCTCAAAGCAGGTGATATTGCCATGTATATTGAGCATCTCATGAGCCAACAAGGGAAAGAGGGGGCAATTTTGGAAATATTTAATGCTGTAGGCGAGTCATTGGGCATTGCCACTGTGCCAATGTCTGCGATTGCGTCTATCACATCCGATTATTTACCAGCAGTAAGACCTATGAAAGCATCATGAACACAAAAAATATGTCTTTGAATTTATCCAACCCCGCCGTCACCATTGCCTTATTATTTGGCACGGTGTTCGCCTTTGGCTTGTATGCCACCAGCAACCCCGCCAGTGGACTCAATCCGAGTTTATTCGGCATCACCCTCATATCGGGGTTATTTCAGGGGATGCTCCTCTTTTTGGTCGCATCGGGCTTATCACTCATCTTTGGGTTGATGGACATCCTCAATTTTGCACAAGGCGCGTATTTTATGATTGGCGCGTATATGACATGGGACATCCAAAATTTGGATAGTGGCATCCCCTTCTTTAATAATATCGGCGCGAGCATCCCAGACCCTAATATCCGCTTTTTGGTGGGGATGAGCCTTGCCGTCATCACAGGGGGCGTTTTGGGATTTGTGCTAGAACGCTTTTTGTTGCGCCCTCTATATTCCCGCCCATTATTTCAACTCGTCCTCACGTTTGGCGTGTCACTCATCATGCTCGAAATCATCAAAGCGATATGGGGGACAAATTCCAACGCATGGACATCTACTATTTGGCTCAATAGCGGTACATTCACCGTTTTTGGTCAACAAGACACCACCTATCGCCTATTTGTGATTGCTGTCGGCGCAGTGATGATGATAGCCATCGCCCTGTTGTTACGCCGTACCAAATTGGGGATTATCGTCCGCGCTGGCGTGGAAGATGCCGAGATGGTCAGCGCCTTGGGCATTAATGTGCGTGCCATTTTCACCCTCATATTTACACTCGGTTGCGCCCTCGCCGCCTTTGGTGGTGCAGTCGCTACGCCGTTTTTGGGGGTCAAATTTACGATGGGTAGCGAATTTTTACTCGCCGCCATCGCCGCCATCGTACTCGGTGGCTTGGGTAGTTATGAAGGCACTGCCATCGCCAGTATTTTGGTCGGGTTTGTATGGGCATTCACCCAACAATTTGGCACGCGCCCCGATATCAACAACGGCATTTGGTTCAGCATCACCCCCATGTTGTTGCTCACGGTGATTTTACTCCTGCGTCCGAGTGGCATCTTCGGAAAGGAGCGATAACCCCGATGAATACACCCATTCAAAAATCCCGCACACGCGACATTTTAGACGTGCTGTGGGAACACAAGCTCTATATCCTCATTTTGATATTTCTCATCATCCTGCCCCATTTGGTCGGGTGGCTCACCGAATCATCCCCATTCGCCATCGCACGCGGCACACGATTGGTCTTGCGTGGCGAATCGGGCGTATGGCAAGCCACTTTCATCGAAATATTCGCCCTCGCCATCTTCGTCATGAGCTATAACCTCATGTTCGGATTCACAGGCGTGATTTCATTTGGTCACGCGCTGTTTTTTGGCATTGGCGCATATGCGTTGGGCGTGGTGTTGCAATTTGGTCAAATTTCAGACCCCAACGTGGCATTTTTTGTCGGGATTGGTGCTGTTATCGGCTTATGTATCGTCTTTGGGCTGTTTATTGGGGTGGTATCACTACGGTTGCGCGGGGTATATTTTGCCATTTTCACCCTCGCTATCGCTCAAATCGGCTGGTATTTTGTCGAAAATTGGGAACTGACGGGGCGTGATGGTGGCTTTGCGGTGAAAAATGTCCCCGTGTGGATAGATTCCACCCAAAACCGCATCAACCTGTATTATATCGCCCTCGTGTGTTTTGTGCTGGTATTCCTATTCATCCGCCGTCTGGTGAATTCACCCACAGGTGCAGTATTAAAAGCCATCCGCGAAAATGAAGAACGTGCCAAAGCCATCGGCTATAACACCCTCGCCTATAAGCTATTTTCGATTGTTTTGGCGAGCATCATGGCGGGTATCGCAGGCATTTTGTTTGGTCTGATGAGCGATAGCATTAGTCCGCAATTTTTGGGTGTGAATTACACGGTAGATGCCTTGCTCATGACCATCATCGGCGGTGTGGGGACATTTGTCGGACCGATACTCGGCGCGACAGGCTTACATTTGGCAGATGTCAATTTCCGTGACCGTGTGGTCGAAATTGGCGGGGCATCCATTCAACTCAGTGATAGCTGGGCGCTCATTACAGGCTTGATTTTTGTGCTAGTCGTGTTAGTCTTTCCGTATGGAATCGTTGGGACATATTATCGCGTGAAATTATGGATAAACAAACGCACGACCAAACAAATACCACCCGCCCCGCCCCCTCACGGCTAGTCCGTTGGCGCACACGCATTTTATTGATGAGTGGGAGCGTTTTATTCACGCTTCTGCTCATCGAAATTTTTGTGCGTGTATCATTTGATGTGTTGCCAGTTGAAATTCAACGCGAAATTCAAGCTGTTCAACGCGCCCCGTGGGATGAGACCCGCCTTATTCCGCCATTACCCTTCACAGAGGATTTGAATATTCAGGCATATATCGCGCCAAATTTTGTAGATTATCCTGTGCGGTGGGGAGATGCGGTTTTCACCTTCACAACACGGGGTGTCGAATGGCATCGGGCAGGATTGCGCTCCCCAGAACCCATTTGGGCGATAGACGCGCTCATTATTGGCGATTCGTTCAGTTTTTGCTGGGTAGAAGAAACCGATTGCTGGGGCTGGAAATTACAAACCGATTACGGCTGGCATATCATCAATGCAGGGCAACCGGGGACGGGTACAGGTGGTCAATTAGCAATGATGCGCGAGATTGCCGCCCCGTATGAGCCAAAACTCATCATCTGGCAAATGTATAGCAATGATAGCCAAGATGATTATGACCTCGCCCGCAAAAATAATGCTGTGGATGAATTACAGACTCCTCCACCCGCCATCCCCCCGCGCCCATTGGTCGGGTTAGAAAAATATTCGGTGGTCGCTCATCTCATCAACAACCTTATCAACCCACCACCCGCCCCACCTGTAATTCATAACCAACAAATCCGTGTGGATGGGCGCACCCTCATGATTCCGAGTGGAAATTATCCCCCTGCGGATAGTGTGATTTACCCATCGGTGCAATATGGTTGGGAACAAAATATCATCCATTACACAGAGGGATTTGACTACGCGCAATCTATCGGCGCGGATATATTGATTGTCCTCATCCCCAGCAAAGAAGAGGCATATCGAGCAAAATTGACCGATGTCTATGATGCCGAGTATTGGGCGCAAATGGGGGAAAGTCGCACACGCCTACTGGCACTATGCGAAGAAAATGGCTGGCATTGTGTGGATATGTTGCCCCATTTTGAGCGTGCCATTGCCGATGGAGAGACCATTTATTGGGGTTACGATTTTCATCTGGATGTGAGTGGCAATGCGTTGGTGGCACAGGTGGTAGATGCCTATATCCGCGAACACGATTTGTTGGCAGAACGCTAAATCATGATATACTCTAAAAAAGGAGCATCCAGATGAGAAATCCCGAAAATCCCAACGATTTTATCGCTGACCGTATCGTATCTACCCCCAATATTGTGCATGGTAAGCCACGCATCGCTGGCACACGTATCATGGTCTATTTGATATTAGACCGATTGGCGCGTGGCAAGACCATCGAAGAAATTATCGAAAAAGATTATCCTACCATTACAAGGGAAGATATATTGGCTTGCATCGCCTATGCCAGTAAAGTCTTGCAAAAGGAATCGGTTTCTAAAGAACATGATCCTGCTTGACCATTGTGTCTCACATCATTATTTAGCTTTTTTGCGAGACTGGGGTTATCAAGCAGATGTATCCACCAGTTATATACCAGAGAACGCACCAGATGGTGCTGTTATCGCCTTAGCAATCCAATTAGATGCCGTTTTATTGACAACTGATTTGGATTTTTCTAATATCATAGATTATCCACCAAAAGACTATCAGGGAATTATTCTGCTCAGAGATGAAATTGAAGATGTCATTGCAGATGGCACACTAAAAACGGTATTAACCGATTTATACCGAGATAAATTGCGTCATACCCTCATTGTTATATCAAGAGGACGGTATCGGATACGAAATTAATTACCCTATCGGCTATGCAACAGGAACATGACCACTAAAACTTATAGGATAAAATATGAGAAACCCCGAAAATCCAGAACATTTTATTTCTGACCGCATCGTTGTATCGCCCAACATTGTGCATGGCAAGCCACGCATCGCTGGCACGCGCATTATGGTGTATCTGATACTCGATTTATTAGCAGGTGGCAAGTCCATTAACGACATTATCAGAGAAGATTACCCCACCATCACCGAAGCAGATATATTGGCATGTGTCGCCTATGCGAGCGACCTTATACGCGAAGAACGGACTTTTATTTTACCATGATACTCGTTGACCAATGTGTACCCAACAGATACTACCATTTTTTGCGTGAATTGGGGTATGATGCCGACCTCATGACCAACCACATGCCCGACGATGCCATAGACAAAGATATTATTGCCGTTGCGACCCAACTCGATAGGATCTTTCTCACCACCGATGTGGATTTCTCCAATATTCTCGATTACCCGCCAAAAAGCCATCAGGGGGTGATTGTTTTGCGTTACCGTTTCAAAGAGGAAGCCGAATTAGGGGATGCGCTCAAAACCGTGTTAACCCAATTTTCGCGCGATGATTTGCGTGGCACACTGGTGATTATCTCCAAAGGGCAATATCGAACACGGCGCTAAAATAATGGGTGAACGATTTTGAAGCCAAATGATTTTTAACATGAACTTATATATCAGATTGGGGGTGTTGTGGCGGACATACGAGGATAAATCCTCTAGTCCGCCATTACGATTTTGCCCGTTTTGGTGGTGTAATGGCTGTACTAGACCCTTTTGGGTCGTATGTCAGCCACAAAATGATACACAAATGCAGTATGTTGTTATTTACCGCTTGCCCAATTTTCGCAGTGACCTATCTAGCCCTTCCCGCGCCAATTCGTGATTGGGAAGTATGGTCAACACCTGCTCAAAATCGTGTACGGCGCGTTCATAATCACCTGTCAGATATTCTGCCACCCCCCGTTGATAATATGCCATCGCATTTTGCGAATTAAGTGCCAATGCCGCGTCAAAATCATCTACCGATAAGGCATAATCACCCCGCCCCAAAAATAATACCCCCCGCGCATAATAGGCATCAGCAAATTGCGGATAGAGCCGTATGGCTTGGGTATAATTGGCAATGGCTTCTTCATCACGCCCCGCCTCTTCGTGATTCAGCGCCAATTCAAAATAATCGCCTGCGTCAAATTGTTGTGAATCTGGCATACTATCACACTCCTTTACACCATTTTAACATAATTTGGATAGGGATACATGGAAAACGTATTTTTGGCTTGCATCTGTCTTATGAGGGAACAGGTGTGTATAATTTTTGCATAAAATTGCTTTTCTCACAGTCATAAGGATATTTGATGAATGCCCCTACCCCATTAAACCGTTTTATCTTTCGGCTTGCCTTTATGTTGGTGGGTGTTGCCGTTACAGTCATCTCTAGCACGTTGCAACAACTCACAGATTATTTTAACATCCCCCTCGAAAATGGCGGGTTCTTTACGGCGGCATTCTTCATCGGCTCATCATTTTCTATTTTGGCGGGTGGCAATTTATTAGACCGTGTGATGAGCCGTAACATCTCATTGGCGGGGATGTTATTCGTGGGGATAAGCCTCATCGCGTTGTCATTTTCCCAAGTCGCATTCATCGGGCTTGCCTGCATCCTCTTTTTTGGGGTTGGCTATGGCTTTTTGGTGATGGCTGGCAATGGACTGGCACACCGATACAATCCAGAAAACCCTGCGCGGGAATTGAGCGTCATCAACTTTTTATTTGGATTAGGCGCAGTCATGGGACCACAAATAGCCAATTTTGCCATCTCACAACCGATGGAAGATAGTTTTCGGTTGATGTATTGGATAGTCGGCGGGGCGGCGCTCATCATGGCGGGCTTAACCATGCTTTTGCCCAATTTTGCCCCCGTTCCTCGGTCAGCTTCTTCTGTCAAAATTGCATGGGTGAGCCTTATCCCATTTGCTGTGATGTTATTTATGTATGTCGGCATCGAGATGGGTTTTTCGGCATGGATTAAACCGCAAATGATGCTCGTGGCGTTGTCATCTGCCAGCACAGGGGCATTGGGTATTTCGATATTTTGGGCGGGATTAACCGTAGGGCGGTTTATCACCACGCTCCTCGCAGGGCGTGTCTCGGGCGAATTATTATTATTCACAGGCATTGGCTTTGCGGTGTTTGGCGTGGGTGGCGTGTTGCTATTCCCTGCCACTGAGGGTATTTTGCTCATCATGTCATTTATGGTTGGGTTTGGTAGTGCGCCCATCTTCCCCATGGCGATTGCCATTTTGAATGGGCGTTATCCCGAAGGCTTTGGGACAATATCGGGCATTATCATCGCAACAGGCAACAGTGGCGCGATTTTCATCCCTGCCATACAAGGTCAAGTGGGCGGTGGCAATAACGGCGGGATGATTGTCCTGATGGTGGCGGCACTCAGTACATTGGTTTGTGCAATAATCGCCCTACGCAAGCCCAAATCAGCAGAAAAAGCGCAACCATTAGCGCAATAGGCGCTCAACTTCTTCATAGAGTGCCTGTTCCCGATTTTGGAGCGGAAATTGCGATAAGATATGCTGGCGAGCCTGTTCTCCCAGCATATCATCGGCTTGTAACGCCGATTGAATCGCCAATGCCAGTGTTTGTGGGGCATCATCGGCACAAAAAATCCCATATGCCCCGATGACCTCTGGCAACGACCCAACCGATGTCGCTACCACCACACACCGCGCCAACATCGCCTCTGCCACCGCCAACCCAAACCCCTCATGCTCCGATGCTTGCACATAGACCTTTGCCTGTGCGCGTAACTGGTTCAGTGCCTCATCCGATAAAAACCCAGTGAATTGCACATTGGGGGTCGCCATCCGCTTCAGCTCATCAATGGCATCATCCCGCGCCTTACCCACCATCACAAAGGATACATCAGGGAGTAATCCCGCCGTCTGTACAAATTTGAGCAACCCTTTGCGCGTCATCGAAACACGGTCTATGGTGGATACTGTAAAAACAATATCGTCTTTTTTAATTTTTTCGCGGAATATCGGCATATCTGGCACACCCAAATAAACACGCCGTATGATTTTTGGCAATACAGGCGTGTTTTGAATCGTCTCTTGATAGGCATAATCAGAAAATGGCAACACCCGATTTGCCAATCGGAACACCCCCCCACTGATGGCTTTGGGCAATCCCTTTTGACGCAAGCCATAGTCAATTTCTGGCATATTCGCCACATCATACCCCCCTGTGATGAGGAGGCGCGGAATCCCGCGCAACCGCCCCGCTATAAAAGCGGGAAGGCTATGCCAACTGGCAAACCACGCCACAATGAGGTCTATCCCCTGTGTATCGCGCCATGCGTCCATGAGCAGTTTTGGGGAGCGATGGGTTAAATACACCGATTTAACCGCATAGCGTTGGCGTAAAATTGTTTCGTCAATGCTAATAAATGGGGTCTGTACATTATGGACAAATAAAATGCGCGTCATCCGATTTTTTTCCCATGATATGATAACCAAATGACGATTATAAGGTAGTTTTTGGCAACCACCAAATCAGACTTTGCTAAATAAATGATAAATAATTTATTAAATTATTACGCAAACCCCTTTTTATCAGCTATAATAATGATGTTAATAACACGCATAATCATTTGGAGAGATAAAAAATGGGACTCATTTCACTCGTATATTTCAGTTTTGCCACCCAAAAGATGACTGAGGACGACCTCAAAGACATCCTCAAGGTAGCCCGCCAAAATAACGAAAAACTCGGTGTCACTGGCATGTTGCTCTATCGGGATGGCTTCTTCATGCAAGCCTTAGAGGGCGAAGCCAGCACCATCGTCACCTTATACGACAAAATCCGCCAAGACCCACGTCATACCAATGCCACTGCGATGGAGATGTTCCCCATCCAAGAACGCACCTTCGTGGGTTGGCACATGGGATTTAATAAATTTTCCGATACAGCCCCAGATGGTATCGAAGAAGAAGGTTACACCGACTTTTTGAGCAATCCGAATAGCGAGTTCTTCACAGAAAAACCTGACCGCGCATACATTCTACTCAATTCGTTCCGTAACCAACTTTATTTTTAGTTAGGAATATCTTTTGTGGCTGACTTACGAGGCTAAAAGGCTTGTCCTAAAAGTCAGATAGGCAAAAGGGCATATTTTGATGAAAATAGCTTGTCATTTGCGATGGGCGGTGAACCACCCGTCTGTGCCTATGAAACCCCGTGAACGGGGTTGTTTTGTCTATTTTTATCCTAAAAAATCGGTATATCGTAGGGGCATGACATGTCATGCCCGATTTTTATCGTTGGTTACGGCGGGCTTGCCATGGCAAGCCCCTACATCATGCCTATCTCCCCCTGAAAATTGGCAGGTTGTATAAAGGCGCGAAATGTTGCGCCCTTACACGCACACGTCTTTATTTAATATCCCACATTATTCTCTGCTATATCTAACATTAAGGCAATCAGGGCAAAATCCTTAATTTTATAACTATTCTTCTGTATTATAATTGAGAGGAAGGTAAATAAGCATATAAGGAGATTTGCAGTGAACATGATTTCTTTAGTTTATGTGAGCTTTGCATCGCATAAAATGACAGATGATGAACTCAAAGACATCCTCAAAGTAGCCCGTGAGACCAATGAAAAACTAGGTGTTAGTGGTATGCTCTTATATCGGGATGGGTTTTTTATCCAAGCTATAGAGGGTGAAGAGGAAGCGGTCAAAGCACTCTATGAGCGCATTAGCAAAGACCCGCGTCATATGAATGTCACCACTGTGAATATTCACCCCATCACGGAACGCGCTTTCGTGGGATGGCACATGGGATTTAATAAACTCTCTGATATCGCACCTACAGGCATTGATGATGATGGCTATACCGACTTTTTGACCAATCCCAACAGCGCCTTTTTCACAGATAACCCAGACCATGCCAAAATTTTATTGAACTCCTTCCGCGACCAGATTTACTTTTAGGTGACATAAAATAACCCATCCAAACAAGTGTTGAGGAGCGTATAATAATATGTTCCATTGTTGAAAACGCGCAGTAGAGACTTCTCTTATAACGTTTCCCAGTCCAAATCAAATTGTTCGTCCAAATCCAGCACCACATCCTCATCATCCAAGCCTTGTGCAGGTTCTCCGCGTCCACATAATGACCGATAAGTACAAAATCCACAGTGGCGCGTGTTGGATGTCAATTCAAAATGAGTACGCTTTTTAATATCGGCAATCATGCGCGTGAGCGTGGTCTCTGCATGGGCAAATTGGGCGCTATCATAGTGGAATGCCTCTAATGTGCCTGTTTCGGCATACCAATAGCCCATGTGAATTTTTTCTGGGGCGATTTTTTCCCCATCTGCGAGCGATGCCCCCGCCCGCGCCAATACATACGGATAGACCACCGTCTGTAAGCGATGTTGCAGAATATCGCGCGGGGTGGCTTTGCGTTGGGTTTTCCAATCCATCACCCAAAATTCACCTGTTTTCGCCTGCGCGATGAGGTCATATTTAGCAATCAGACGCACGCCCTCTATAGGGACAGATAGGGTAATTTCTGGATAATGCGCTTTTTCTGGTAAAAATGGTAATTTTGCGCGTAAAAAATGATTCCACCAACGGGATAAATCGGGGTCAGTGGCGCTGGCGCTAATTTTTTCTGATGACACCCCGCTAAAATATTGATGTAACAACCGATGAAAGGCATCCCCGCGCTTGGCATGGGCTTCGCGTTCCAGTTGCGGTTCAGATTCGATACTCGGATAATGCAGGCGTTGGATATGCCGTAGCTCAAAACGGCGCGGACAATCGGCATAATCTTGCAGGTTGGTCTGGCTAAATTGGAATTGTGGCGGCAGGCTCATCATCTTTTCCTTTATCCAACAAAATCATCCATCATTATAACCCAATTTTGGAACAAACTGCCCCGCAAAAACGTCTATGGGATGTATGGATAATCAACGAAAGGAAACAACATGATTCAAAAAATGCTTCTCATCGTTATAATGCTCGTAACCCTAGTGGGCGGGGTATTTGCCCAAGAAGGAGAACGTGTGGCAAGTCCGTTTAACCGTGTATATCATCCTGCGACCAATGTTGCGCTCATCAAAGAAGGCGACTCGTTCTTTTTGGTACTCAATGGCGACTTGCCCGATGGCTGTGCCATTCTCCCCAACATCCGCACAGAACGCATCGGCGTGGCGTGGTTTGTGGATATTTACCGCGATATTCCCTTTGGGGAAGAATGTGGTACAGAGCCATTGCCATTTGAAGAAAAAATTGCCACCAATGACTTGTTTGAAGCCGATGAAGCTGGCACCCTGCCCATGTTTATCGTCTTGAATGGGACAATTTTTGGTGTGGAACGTGATTCTGTTGCTGAAGGCGAGGCTCCCCTGCTCAGTACCTTATGGGTGCCGACTATTTTGCCCTATGACACCATCACCACCCGTCATACCACCGAAGGCGATATGGAAATCACCATTGGCGGGACATTGACCGATGGTTGTGCCATCCCCATTTATCGTGCGATGGAAGATTGGCAAAATCCCGGATTTGTGACGGTAGAGGCATACGCCACCGTCAATATTGCCGCCATGTGCGCCCAAGTCATGACCCCATTTGAGATTGTGATGCGTGCGCCTGTGTTCACCAGCCTTGCTATCAATGGCGTGAGCGTCCCATTTGACCCCGCCATGAACAAGGATACACAAGCATTCCGTGAGGAAGCCCTCACCATTACCAGCGCCACCGCCGAATCGGTAGAAGGTGTTTTGCCAAATGTTAAAATCACCGTATCTGGCATTACAGATGGATGTGAAAATCCCATTCAAATTGTGCCGATTCGTTCTGGTGATAACACCTATGTGGTCAAAGTCGTGCGTGTGTTGCCTGCGGATATTGTCTGTACCATGATTGCACGCGATTTCACCGAAGAATTGCTGTTTGCTCCCAGCAACCTCATCGCTGATGCCCCCCTGACCTTCATCATCGGCAACGAGATGATTACCCCCTGATTTGGGTTTTTGTAGCGGATATTTCGTAAGGGCATAACGGCAAAATCGCTGTTTTACCTCACCCCCCTGCCCCCACTCCAATTTGGAGAGGGGGTGAAAATCATTTTATGGGTGGGTTGTAGGGACATGATATATCATGTCCTTTTCCCCTCGCCAGACTGGAGAGGGGATTTAGGGGTGAGGTCTAATCTTCATCCTACACATCGCACGACTCCAAATATGCCCGCACAACCGCCACCACCTTTACGGGATATGGCGATATACGCGCTTCTGTCTCCTCAACCAAAATATCCAACAAGGCTTTGGCACATGCCACAGGCGACAAACACAATGCCGTGTTGATTTTTTCTGCGAGGACAGGATACACCGCCTCAAACCGCCGAAATGGGTCTAAATTATCTAATTTTTCATGATTCGCCTCATTCAAATTCACCAGCAATGGCAAAAAGTGATGGAGCAAATGGTGTTTGATGAAGGCATGGGCGCTCAGTTTTTCGCCACGCGCATACCGCCCCCCTCCAACATATAATAGGGATAACACCATATTCATATCACGAATGGGGTCGTAGGCAGGTTTTTGGGGGCGCTCAGAAATTTGCACCATGATTTGCTCAACATCACCCCGATTGAGCAAAATACGATAATCATTGGCTTTTGCCCCGTGCAATTCATTGGCATCGAACACCGCAAATTCGATGAGGTGTGGCGTATCATATAGCACCTTCAAGCCGTGTTCGGTCTCGCGGATGCTGAGGATGATGTTATCGGTATAGGGCAACCACGATAGGTCTTGGCGGAAAGATTCTTGCGTGCCAGTTTTGACAATCAAGAAAAAATCGTGGTCAGACCAAGCATCGGGTATGCGCCCCTGCTCTGCCATTGACCCCAACGCGACCAATCCAACAACCCGTTCATCGCCTTGCACTTGTTGTAACAATGTTTGGGTAAATTGATGATATTCATTCAGGTTCATATATAACTCTCTGTGTGTGGTGTATTTGGCTTATTTTAACGGTAATGAGGGATAATTTCACTGCCTATTTTTCGGTAAAAAATCGTTAACTCATAAAATTTGGTGTATTGACAAAATAAAGTTTACGCCGTAAACTGTTTATATAGTTAACAACGTAAGCGGGTAACACCGCATAGCCTTATGGGAGAAAAAAATATCATGTCATCATCAGAATTGCACGTCGTCTTTGGGACAGGTCCGTTGGGAAAAAGCACCATGCTCGAACTCGTCAAACACGGAAAACAAGTACGGATGGTTAATCGTAGTGGCACAGCAAAAAATTTGCCACAAGGGGTAGAAGTCGTCAAAGGCGATGCCTATGATTCTGCACAAGTGGCACAATTGACCAAAGGCGCGGTGGCGGTGTATCAATGCGCCCAACCCCATTATTATGAATGGGCAGAAAAATTCCCACCCCTGCAAGCGGCTATCATCGAAGGCGTGAGCCAATCGGGCGCAAAATTGATTGTTGGCGATAATTTATATATGTATGGCGACCCCAATGGCAAGCCCATCCGCGAAGATTCGCCCATTAACCCTCATACGCGCAAGGGCAAAGTGCGGGCGGCATTATCACAAGTCGTCTTGGATGCCCACAAATCGGGCAAAATCCGCGCCGCGATTGGGCGTGCGAGTGACTTTTTTGGACCCGAAGATGAGGTCTCTGGTGGGCTAACTTATCGCCCCGCATTGGTCGGCAAAACCGCCAACGCGCTTGGTAATGCCGATGTGCCTCATACCTACACCTATGTGCGCGATTTTGGCACATTGCTCGCCACATTGGGCATGAATGATAAGGCACTTGGGCAAATTTGGTTTACGCCCAGCGCCCCAGCCATCACCCAACGCGATTATTTGCAAAAAATCTATAATGAAGCGGGGCAACCCCTCAAAATCCGTGTTGGCACACGCCCCATTTTGCGCGTGATGGGCTTATTCGATAAAAATGTGCGCGAAATCATCGAAATGATGTATGAATTTGAGAAGCCGTTCATCATGGATAGCTCCAAAGCAGAAAAAGCCTTTGGACTAAAAGCAACCCCGTTGGATGTGGCTATAAAGGAAACAATCGCGTATTTTAGGGCAAATCCAGAGGCGTAATCCTAACATTATCTCTTGTGGCGGACGCGAATAATCGCGTCCCTACACCCTCAAACTATGAGACAAGCCCCTCTATGGCAATAAATCCAAATGGGCGACATGTTTAGGGCGAAAAATAGAAAAATCTCGTTTATCCAATGTGCAAATTTGTTTGATATTCAGCCGTTCCGACAGCGCCATAATGCAACAATCCACAAAATCGAATTTAGCATCTTTATAGGTCATCATAATTTCGCGTATGCGGATAAAATCGGCGGGTGTGAGGATTTCATATTGAAATGGGATAATGTTCAGTTTATCTGAAAAACGAATAACACCTGATACACCCCTCACCGCGATGAAATAAATAAGCCGTTTCTGTTAAGACAACATAGGGAACTATCAAAGATCCCTTTAATTGGTTAGAAAGCATCCCAAGTTTGCCATAGTCTGGATGTTTTTTATTGAGCAAAATATATAAAAAGCCACTATCTACGAGGATATTATTCATCATGACCATGATTCATACGTTTGTGCAGATATTCACCAAATTCACTCCGCAAAATATCATCCAAATCTGAGGCATCTAATAAATCATCAGGGTCTACATCATCATCCGCATCATTCAAAATTTGAATGATGTGTGCTAAAGAACCAATTAGTGGGTCGGACGATAACTCGTCTGAAGTCACTTTTTCCGCTTCTTCTGAATCAATAACACGAGAAATAGGCATAATGATATGTGCTATAGGCGCATCATTACGCAACAACATAATTTCATCGCCTACCGAAAGTTGTTCGAGTAATTGTTCAAGCGTCATGGGTGTTTTTTGGATATCTATTTGTTTTAACATGATAGTATTCCTCATCCGTTTTGAGTATCATACCATATTTCTGACCTATCCCTTTATGGCAATAAATCCAAATGGGCGACATGTTTGGGGCGAAAAATAGAAAAATCCCGTTTATCCAATGTGCAAATTTGTTTGATATTCAGCCGTTCCGACAGCGCCATAATGCAACAATCTACAAAATCGAATTTAGCATCTTTATAGGTCATCATAATTTCACGTATGCGGATAAAATCGGCGGGTGTGAGGATTTCATACGTCAATGACATCGGTACTAAACGTTCCAAAAATTGTATAACACCCCACACACCACCATCCCGATTAAATAAAAATGCAACTTCAGTTAAAACAACATAAGGGACAATTAATCGGGATGTATAAATTTTGCCTATTGATTGAACCTTCTTAGATTCTGGATGTTGCGAGTCAAGTAGAACATATAAAAACCCACTATCTACCAAAACATTATTCATCTATACCCCTATTCATCCGTTGTATCAAATAGTCTGCAAATTCTTCGCGTAAAATATCATCTATCTTTTCTGGGTCTATTAATTCACCACCCTTAACGCCCCCCATTTCTTGAATAATTTTGAGAGCATATGCTAAAGACCCAACAGGCGGAGGCGATTCAGATGGTAATTCATGTTTCAGGCGTGGGATACCATCTTCATCAAATGCGCCAAATTGTTCATCCATCTCCATATCTGTCATATTCGCACGCGCCATATTTCCCTCTGCACGCCAATATTCCCGCGCTTCTTTATACGCCCGCAAGTAGATATAGCGCACATCGGGGTCTTGGCGCTCATTATAATCATCATCTACAGGGGTCTGTGGGGCATCGTTTACAGCAGGCGCGGTGACGTGGGGATAATAATGAATCATTGACTTAAGAACCGCTTCCACAGGGCGGTTTTCGCTCTGTGCGATGGCTTGTAATTTCTGTATCAAATCTGCATCATGAATTTCTATGGTCATGGAAAAATCTCCTCATGGCTTTTTTCAATCTTACCATATTTCTCATCTATCCCTCAAAATTCACTCTCCCTTTTTTCATCTAACAGGCGTATCATAACGATACTGACTGGTCAGT
>JANRKU010000166.1:0-26594 GCA_033763335.1 bacterium | reverse complement strand
GGCAACGGTATCTATACCCGCAAAATAGGGCGCTATGACCAATGCTAATAGTGTGTCTTCATCATACTGATTCCCATGTGGGTCGGTACTGTTGAGTATGTCATCTACAGAATCGCGTTCTTCATCAGATATGGCAGGATTTGCACGATGGTCAGCTAAAATTTGTCGGGCAAGCTCTAAGGTGCGTTCTCGACTACGGCGATAATGTGCCGTTTTCAAGAGCATACGAGGATATAATTTGATGACTTCTGTATAGAGCATATAGCGTAAAAATGTTTTTACATCGTCATAATATTCGCCTGCCCACCGCTTGGCAATGATTTGACCCAATTGCTGTGTGACCAACCGTTGTAATATCGGCAACACCTGAATGCGGTCGCCTGTTTGTAAGGTGCGTGTATAGTCATCTACGACGTTTATCAAGTAGTCCATGTGAGGCATGACCGCAGAGCGCGAATAGCTACGCCGTAAAATTTTTCTGATGTGGAGATGTTCTTCACCATCGAGCGCCACCAGAAATTTATCGGTATTCAGCGCACGCCCAAATCCACCGAATAGCGGTTCACTGGTGAATACATCATTGCCATCTGTATTCAAAAACCGATTGGCTTCGATACCAGACATGACGGTTATCTCGCGTCCAAGTAGTGTAAACCGATAAATTGAGCCATATTGTTGATAGAGGGAAAATAGATAGCTGGTGATGTCACCTGTCATTTTGAGGGCAATCCCCAAATAGGGCAGGGATGCGACTTTCGGTGGCTTTGGGGCGGTATTTGCGCCAATTTGCCATGTAATTGCCGATGAGGTCATAGGGACTCCATACACATAACGTAGAAATAAATTCGTTCATAATAAATTTTATCACATCTTAACGCACGATGTCATAAAAGTTTTTTGATTTTTGATTAAAGTCATATTTAATCCCCTCGTTGGTAATTTGTCTTGTTTAGTTGTAAAATGGGAGACATTAGGCAATAAAACAGTCATTATCACCCTCATTCACACATAAGGGGAATGCGTATGTTACGGGCAATTGGATTATTCATTTGGCGCTTCATGGTGATTTTTTCGTTCATCGTGAATATTGTGTTGGTGGTTGTATTATTGGTGGCAGGGTTATTCATCTTCCACATTAAAGCACAAGTCGCACAACCATTGGTAGCGGGCTTGCATAGTAGTTTTGTGGGACTCGATAATGCCACAATTGATTGGGTAATTCCTGTGCGAGATACCATCACGCTCAACACGGTTATTCCACTCAATACATGCACCACAGTCACGCTAAATGATAGTGTGCCATTGGTCGTTAATGCCAATATCGTTTTACCGGGTGTTGGGAATTTGAATAATGCCCAAGTCAATCTGAGCCTCCCCAATGGGTTGCCATTGCCAATATGCCTGAATATCGAAGTGCCTGTGACCAACCTTGAAGTGCCTGTATCGTTGGATGTGCGGGCAGTCATCCCGCTCAGAGAAACCCAATTGCATGATGTGGCACAAAATTTACGCTTGCTCTTTGAACCCCTCGCCGTTGGGTTGACCAATTTGCCCGATGATTTTGGCGAAGCCGTCACCTTAGTGGGAGATGTTTTTGCGGGGCGTGCCAATTTGCTCAAAGAGAATGAATATACCTTGCAACCGTGGCCCGGATATTCAATGACCGCAGGTTATGGCTATGACCTCATCACTGTGCCATCACCAGAAGAATCGCGCCCTCTCCAAACAGGCATTGTGCCATTGGGTGGGATTCCATTTTTGGATGATGATATTCGCCCAGAATTGTATGCCAACGGCAACACACCCTATCAAATTAACCTCAATGCGATGGCGAATTTGAATGCTCAAAATGTAGACCCACGTTATTATAATGGGGGTGTTGGCGAAATTATCGCCACCGTGAATGGTGGGGTATTTGTGCCACAAACCACAGATAATACCAATACAACCAATCCACCCACTACAGATGAAGGTATTATCACCAATCCGCCACCGATAGACCCGAATGCAACACCATTTGTATCGCCAGATTTACCCATTGGGGGTCCTGTTGCTACTCCCACACCAAATCCAGACCAAGGCATTTTGCCCCCAGCAGGAGGATGATTTTGACCCACGACGATATGCCATCTATTTGTGATTATGAAGGCTCAAATTATCGTACCGATTTTTGGGAAGGACGCGGACGCGATTATGAAGACCGCGTAGAACGTATCGCCATTCGCCGATTATTGCCCCAATCGGGGGAGCGCCTGTTGGAAATTGGCGCTGGTTTTGGGCGATTGACCGAAGAATATCATGCCTATAAACAAGTGATTGTGTTGGATTATTCCTTTTCACAATTGCAATATGCCCAAGAGCATTATGGGCGTGATGGACGGTTTATTTATGTGGCGGCGAATGCCTATCAATTGCCCCTCCAAGCGGGGGTGTGTGATGGTGCGACCATCATTCGCGTTCTCCATCACATGCAAGATGTCCCCAAAATTTTTAGCGAAGTCCGCCGAATTCTGGCACCCAATAGCACTTTTTTGTTGGAATTTGCCAATAAACGCCATGTTAAATCCATGTTGCGCTATGCGCTCCGCAAGCAAGACTGGAATCCCTATGACCTTGCCCCTGTGGAATTTGTGGAATTGAATTTCGATTTTCACCCCCGTTATATCGCCCAAGAATTGGCGCGTGCGGGATTTTCGACCCAAAAACGGTTGCCAGTCTCATTTTTTAGACTGGGTGCGCTCAAAAAATTGCCTGTTGGGTTATTGGTTGGGTTAGATGCTTTGTTGCAACATACCCCCTTCTTTTATACCCCAAGCATTTTTACGCGCAATATCGCCAATGGCATGGGGACAAATGCCCTCAGCGCCAACACACCAGAAGCACTTTTTCGCTGTCCAGAAACAGGGGAAAATTTGGTGCGTGATGGGGATGTGATGCTCGCGCCAAAAAGTGGGCTACGCTATGCCATGCGCGATGGGATTTACGATTTCAAAGCGCCTCTGGATTAAGAGGCGCTGTTTTGGCTAGTAAGGGGGAAAACAGTTGCTAAAAAAACTGAATGTTGGACATCTTGTCGTCATCATCGCTTTGCCCATCGTCCTCGCACTCATCAACCCCAATTGGATTTTTAACGCCAACATCGTGGATGATTATGCCTATTTGGGCTATCAGCTCGATTATCCCAAATATATCGGCTGGTCGCCATCGAGTGAATCATACGCGATTGAACGCCTCAGCGTCATTTTCCCCGGATATGTTGTACGACAAGTTTTTTCACCACTGGTGGCAAATTTTGTCGTGCATTTAGGGGTATATTATCTGGCGATTTTTTCGGTGTATGGCATTCTCAATCGGCTGTTTAATGCCAAAGTTGCCCTCATCACGGCGTTATTATTTGGACAATATCCGCTTATTTTGCGCTCGGTGGGGTGGGATTATGCCGATGGATATGCGATGGCATATTTCACCCTCACCATCTTTTTTCTCACACAAGGGGTAGGGGTATCTCGGCGTAATTTGTATTTGATGGGCGCGGGTGGGGCATTTATCCTCATGCTGAATGCCCATTTTTTCAATGTATTTTATTTTCCCGCCATCCTCGTTTATTATTTGCTCATTCATCGCTGGCGTAGCGTTGTTGATACCCTCATAACCCCTGTGGTATTTGGCGGATTAGGCGCACTTATCGCATTTGCGCCGTTGGCACTCATTTATTATGGCGCTACAGGTAATATTTTATTCACTAGCTCGCTTGGCACATCCACCGATTTGCGCTATTTTTATTATTTTTTGCTCGGAAATTTCTCTAAAATTCATCCCCATTGGCATTTTATCTTCGTGATACCCGCCATCATTGTGATATTGCGCCCCAATTTATGGAAACGATACACCGTTATTCCTGCTGATAATCCTCAATATAAGAATTGGCGCTATAATTTACGGGCGATTTTGGGGTTATTCGTTTTTGCGTATGGGATGCTGATTGGCTGGCGATTTTGGGGTTTTATTTTCACAAACGGCTTTTTTTATGTCACCAATATCATCATGGTGGTATTTTTGTTGATAGGGGCGTTATTTGCAGACCGAATCACGCGCTATCCACAAGCCCAATTCCGCTATTTGGTGGCGGGGGCATTTTTTATCCCCATGATACCGCTTGCCGTCTTTAGCTTCACCGACCAACACCTGCTCATCACCAATTATTGGATTTTATATGGCGCGGCAATTGCCTGTATGCTCATCGCCTTACATCCCAAACGGACATTATATGGGTTGTTCGGATTTGTGATGTTCGCGGGGGCGATGCTTCATGATAGTTATGGCGCACGGGGCTGGTTTTATCCACCCCGCATTGATGTGTATGTGGCAGACCGATATATGAATCAGACCATGTATGAAAAAACGGTTGAGATTGTAAAAATCATCAATCGGCGTTATGAAACGGTGAGCTATGAAGATTTTCGTCTATTTTATGACCGTGACCGTGATGTCAATTCACGGTTATTTAATTCGGTCGCCTCTGTTTATCTGTGGACGGCGGATAGGGTGCTAATCCCCAATTATATAGATGAATCGCTGATACGAGAATTTAACGAAGCGGATGATGTTATCATCTTATCTACGGTTGGAAATACAGAGGCATTGGTGGCAAAATTGCACTCTGTTGTGGATGTGACCGAAGTAGAACGGCATTATATTCCCCATTATCGGGGTGATATTGAACTCATCATTTTTAGCGTGAATAAGGATAACTGATGCTCAAAAAACTCAATTATCAACACTTGTTGCTCATCATTGCCTTACCGATTGTGTTGATACTCATCAACCCCAATTGGATTTTTAGCCCTAATATTGCCGATGATTATATTTATTTGGGCTATCAACTGAACTTGCCAAAATATTTTGGCTGGGAACCCTCGGTTAATATGTATTTTATTGAGCGTATGTCTTGGATATTACCGGGGTATGGTATTCGGCAAATTTTTTCCCCACTCATGGCAAATTTTATCATCCATTTGGGTGTGTATTATGTTGCGGCTTTTTCGGTATATGGCACCCTGAATAAGTTATTCAATTCAAAAGTCGCTATCATCATCACCCTGCTATTTGGACAGTACCCACTGATGTTACGGTCTGTGGGGTGGGATTATATGGATGGCTATGGGATGGCGCTCACAGCCCTCGCCATTTTTTGGCTCACACAATCAATTGGTGCAAAACGCGCCTATCTCTATATGTTAGGGGCGGGTTGTTTGTTTGCATTGGTCGTCAATTCTAATTTATTCAATGCCTATTATGCGCCATCACTCGCCGTCTATTATATGCTATTGCTCAATTGGCGTAATAAGCCCCTCAAATCATTGATTATCAATGGCTTTTTTGCTGTTTTAGGCGCTATCCTCACCACAGGCTTATTGGCAGGTGTTTATTATGCGTTAACGCAAGAAATTCTATATGCCAATGCGATTCGCATTAGTAGTCAGACGCGCTTGGTATCGCAATGGGCTTTTTACTTTTTGCAAACCTATGCCAAAGCAACCCAACCGCATTGGAATTTCTTGTTTGTGGTGGTGTCGTTGCTGATTATTTTTAGACCACTCAGTTGGAATAAAGCGAGCAGAACCCCTTCTGAAAATCCGAATTTTCGTAATTACCGCGTGATTTTGCGGGCGGTGGTCGGGTTATTTGCAATCACTTATTTGGTGATTGGGGTATATCAATTTCAAGGCTATGTCTTTGCACGATTGAGTTTTTATAATGCCCCATTGGTTTTAACCTCCTTTTTGCTTTTGGGCGCAATCTTAGCACCCAGATTATCCGATAGTAAACAACGCGCCTTGAAATATGCGCCTCTCATCGCATTTTTTGTCCCCATGATACCATTGGCATTATTTACACTTTCTCCAGATACATTGCATCTCACCAATCGGTATATCAGCTATTTGGGGGCGATTATCTGCATTATTGTGGCATTTTTCCCCAGAATGGTTATTTGGGGTGTGGCAGGCTTTTCATTGTTCGCTGGGTTAATGCTCAATGACTCGCGCCCGTATGAGGTGTGGCCCATATATCCCGCGCACCTCGATATTTATGTCGCCGATAGATATATGACTCAGGATATGTATGAGGACACCATCGAAATTTCTGAAGTCATCAGCCAACGTTATTCAGATTTTAGCCTCGATAAATTTCGGCTTTTTTATGATAAGGGCAGAGACCCGCATACCCGTTTATTTAATGCGGTATCTGGCATCTATTTGTGGTCGTGGGATAGGGTATTAGAGCCGAGCAATATTGAAGATAAAGTCGAGGGTACTGAGGAAGAAGAAGCACAACCCATCAATGAATTGGTCTTATTATCCAGCGTAGACCGCACCGATGCGTTAATTGATAAATTGACTGGTTTGGTTGATGTGACCGAAATTGAGCGACATCGCTTTACGAATAGTCGGGGCGATATTGACCTGATTTTCTTCCGATTAACCCCTGCTAGTGTGCCATGATGCTTAGACGACTCACCTTATGGCATATCACCGTTTTATTGGCGTTGCCCATTCTATTGGCGCTCATCAATCCGAATTGGTTGTTTAACCTCAGTTTTAGCCATGATTTTATCATCATGGTAGATGATTATATCTATACAGGGTATCAGATGGCGTTGCCACAATATGTTGGGTGGTATCCATCGGATACGATGTATTTTATTGAGCGAATAAGCTGGATTTTGCCCGGTTATATTGTTCGGCAAATCGCATCGCCATTGGTTGCCCAATTGATTATCCACTTTGTCCTCTATTATATGGCGATATTTTCGGTATATGGCATTTTGAATAAACTGGCAAATCGGCGGGTGGCGCTGATTATAGCGGTGTTATTTGGGCAATATCCCCTCATTATGCGCTCACTCGGTTGGAATTATGTGGATGGCTATGCCATGACCTGCATGGCGGTGTGCATTTTGTTGCTCACCTATGCGGGTGAATCGCGCTGGCGACCTGTGTATCTGGTTGGGGCAGGTGGGGCATTGATGCTGATGGTCATCGCCAATACCTTTAATGGATTTTATGTGCTGGCGATTGCCCTCTACTTTTTGGCATTGGATAAAACCTATCAAAAGCCCCTGCGGTTGATTTTGACAGGGATTTATGCCCTTGTGGGTGTCGGGTTGGTCTATGGCGGATTGGCGCTATTTTATTATGACCTCACAGGCAATATTTTACTGACCAATACCCTCAAAACCAGCCAACAATTTTCGTTGGGGGCAAATTATTTCCTCAGTTATCACTATAGTGGCATCCCCGCATATTGGCATGTATTCCTGCTGATTGTGGCTATATTGGCACTTTGGGGATTGATATGGCGCACGCGCAGGTTATCCCCAGAGACTCGGCGGGGGATGCAAGCCATTGTAGTGTTGTTTGTGGGTGCTTATGGGGTGATAGTCGGTTGGTTATTGGCAGGATTTTTATATTCGCAAGCGGCATTTTATCATGCCAATGTCATTATGGTTGCTTTTTTGGTGTTGGGGATGCTCGTTTATAAACCCATCACCGATTTATCACCCGCCAATTTCCGCTTGGCGGCGCTGATGGCGTTCATTGTGCCAATGCTCCCATTTGCCCTTTTTACCCTATCGCCTGCCAGTTTTAATTTTGATGGGTTGGTTGTGTGGTTAATTATTGGCGCGATAGGGTGTGGGTTGATAATAATGCTGATGCGCCATCCATTCCGCAATAGCATGGCGACTATTTTGCTGTGTACTTTTTGTGGGGTGATGATAGGCAATTCGGTTTCGATACAAACCTATGTCGCAGACCGCTACCGTGACCAAAGGGTTTATGAAGATTCAACCGCGATTGCACAGGCGATTAATGCCCGATATGCTACCCTTAGCTTGGATAAATTCCGCCTATGGTACGATTTTAGCGACCCAAAATTGCCAACATTCCACGCGGTTGCATCGCTTTATTTATGGTCATTAGGCAGAAATGCCCGTCTCAATGAAGCCCCACCAGAGAACACCTTTTTTCAGGCAGATGAAATTATCATCTTATCGAGCTTGCATGATAAAGATACCCTCGTGCAAATGGCAAATACGACCCTTCAAAATAAAGCCATTATCACCGTTGTAGATGAGCAAGTGGTCGGTGATATTCGGTTGGTTTTCTTGAATGTGAGTTTGTCCTTGTTTGGGCGCGATTCGCTCAACTATTATTTTAGCGATACCCAACAACAGTATGTGTTAGAAGAAAATGGCTGGAATGGGTATGAGCAAGTGCCACAAAATAGCCGCCCATTCCGATGGACGGCAGAGCCAACCGCCCGTTTGGTGTTGGATGTTGGTGAAGCCACATTTGACCCGCAACAAGCCTATCGGGTGTCGTTTGTAATAGCAGGCTCATTAGAAGATGAAGTCGTCAATAGCCTATCCTTGCGTATAAATGGGCAAGCAGTGACATTGACCCGCGAAAATAATAGTTATAGCGGGGTTGTGACTGGCGCATTACTCACACTGCCCACTTTGGAATTGATATTTGAGACGGATAGGGTGAGCAATCCCTTTGATTTGGGGATTCAAGATGGGCGCAAATTGGGTGTGGCAATCGGTGAATTGATAATTGCGCCAATAACCAATGAAGAGTAGACTTTTCGATATGATTTGTCCATAAGATAAGGCATTTATCCTCATGAAATTATCTATCGTTATTCCTGCCCGCAATGAAGCAGGCAATATTGAACATACCATCACCCAACTGCGCGACTATCTCGATAGTGTCAAAATTAGCGACATCGAAATTTTGGTGGTGGATGATGGTAGCAGTGATACGACCTTTGACCTTGTATCTGCCATTCATGCCCAAGATGACCGGGTTCGGGTTGTCAAAAATACGGGACGCAACGGCTTTGGGCGTGCCGTGACATTTGGGTTAGACCGCTTCACAGGGGATGCGGTGGTAATTTGTATGGCAGATGCGTCTGATTCGCCAAAAGATGTGGAATCGTATTATTATATTTTGCGCGACCAAGCCGATTGTGCCTTTGGCTCACGCTTTATCAAAGGCTCTAAGGTGGTAGATTATCCCCGCTTTAAGCTGGTGATTAACCGTATTGTCAATTTTTTCTTGAAATTGATGTTTCGGTCAAAATTTAACGATACGACCAACGCCTTTAAGGGGTATCGGCGCAATGTGATAGAGGGATGTCGTCCATTTATTTCGCCCCATTTTAATTTGACCATCGAAATCCCCCTCAAAGCGATTGTGCGCGGATACACCTATAAAATTAGCCCCATCTCATGGCATAACCGCAAGGTGGGCAGTTCATCGCTCAAATTGCCAGAACAGGGTAGTCGCTATTTATTCACATTGTTATCGGTGTGGTTTGAATATTTGCTCGTCCGCAGAGATACCTATCGCACCGATGGCGGGGTATTTGTGCCACTCACCCATACCGATACACCCGCCCAAGCGGAATAACATTATGATGGGGCAATTTTTACGAATATCGCATAAATTTTGCCCCATCCATGTTCAATTAACACTGTTTCCATCGTGATGGCAGAAACGTTATTGTCGCCCAATTTTGCCAAAATCATGCTCCTCATCTCCTCTGGAGTATATTGGGTAGAAAGGACGACCAAATTTTTTGTGTTTGGTACACCCGAATCTATATTCGATAGCACCCGTGATGATGTCCATGTGTAGTAAATCGTCTCTAATTCAGAAAAAATGCCATTTTTAGGGTCTAAATTCTCGTATTCATTCAACACCCAAATCCAAAATACATCCCGGCTTTTATCTTCTGGAAACTGGCGATTAATCGCCTCTGCGACACCAACTGTCACCTCATAAATGCGTTGTGATTGATAACGGTCATAGGCATAAGTTAATGGGATGCCATATTCCATCCAACTATGATAATGAGATGTCCCAACGACATATCCCAAAACACTAAATAGCAAAATGATGATGGCGTGTTGGCTGATGACCCATATTGGCACAAAAACCCGTAATCCAACTGATAGCGGGATGAATAGGCTGATACCAATGATGAAAAGGGGCATTGTGGGGTATGGTGAAGTGTTGAATAGAAAAAATGGCAAAATCGGGATGATAAAAGCAAGCACAATGACGAAGCGATATTGTTTTTTCGTGTAGCGTGAAAAACGGGGTGCGATGAGGCTGGCGAATAGGATAAAGATAGCGGGAATGAGCAATGAGACATAAAAAGTATACACGAAAAAGTTATACCCACGATACAGCAGGATGATAAAAGGGATGATGCAAGCGACAAATAAGAGCGATGTATTGCGGAGCAACAGATAATGATTATCTTGGCGCTTATTATAGTGCCTCATCAATGCGATTAATGCCGAAAAAATGATGATGAAGGGTAAAATATTCCAGAACGACGGCATGTTAGCCAATCGCTCCATATAAATACGCGGGTCGCTATCACCCGTAAAATCTTGTGAGAAATTGAGCGAATTTTTGAAATAAAACCAATTGCCTGTGAAATACCAATAACAGACCCCTAATGCCCCCGCTATCCCCAAAATGCCTGTAATAACCCATTTTGCATCATCCACAAATGCACGAATGGTTGCTGGTTTTCGATTGAGAAAATAAAATATCAAGATGGCAGGCATGAAGGTGATGGTGAATAATTGTGCGGTCAGGGTGAGCATGGCACACATGCCTGCTAATACCAGATACCGATTTTTGCGCGTTGATAGCCCCGATTGCACCACAAAAAATAAAGATAGGCTCAGATACGCAATAGTCGCCCCATCCACATAATCCCACCCAACCGCCCGCATAAAGGGGGGATAATTGCCCAAAAGCAAGGCGATGAACAGCGCCACACGGTCATTGATAAGGCGTTGAATAATGCCATATATGGCAAATATGCCAACCCAATAAACCAGTAGGTGGGTGGTGAAGTTGGCGATGACGGCGGGCAAAAGGTCATGAATGATGGCGCTGGGAATTGTCCAACTGATACGCTCGCCAAAATAAGTGACTGTCGCGGGATACCAATCGGTATAGCCATGAATATCTAAAATATGACCCAGATAAAAATAATCATCAGACTGGATGGCGTTATTAAACATCCAACTGGGGTTAATGAGTGCCAAAATAATCGGTAGACTCAGGATAAGGGCGATGTGGGTCAGGTTGAGAGAACGGGCGACACGCATAAATTAAAGATGCTCCTATAAGGGTTTATGGGTTGCTAATCATGGTATTGTGATGAACACGGCATAAAATCCGCCTGTACCATCGTCAATCCAAATTGTTTCTTGCCAAAGCGGTTTATAACCATATCGCATGAGAGCATTTTCTGCCATCTCAAATAATGCTTGTGGGGTATGTTGGCTAGAGAGCAGAATGAGCGTGTTATTGGGAATATAGCGGGTATTTCGATTCCAGATGAGCGATTTGTTTAGGGGTAGGTCGTTTTCATCCACTACACGCCCCCCGCCGCGCAAATAAATGGATGCGATGGCGTGAAAAGTGACCATTTTGGGGTCATTGGCATACCATAGCCGAAAGGTTTCTATATCCAATGTATCAAATTTTTGGTTGATAACCTGTGCCAATTGGGTCGCCCCATCATACATACTTTGATGTTCATAACGATTTGGAATATAGGTGACGATAGTCTCGCGCATAAATCCCTGCCGAAAGGTCGTTAGTCCAATGACATATCCTAAAATCGTGAAAGCCCCGATAAGGCTTATCAGCCCCCATGTTGCCCGTAACCGAAAGCCGATTCCGAATAAAATGAGGGCGATAATGCCCGACACCCACAAATAATCGGTGATGAATAAGTGTGGTGCTAGGCTAAATAGCGCGAATGGGATAGGGGGGATGAAAAACGCGCCATATACAACCCGTTGGCGGTGTTGTGACCAGTTATGATTTTCGATGAGGATGCCCAACAAAATAAATGCCATTGGGATGATGATGGACGAATAAAACAAATATTGCAAAAACCGATGCCCAAGCGCCTCCCATAGCAACAACACGCCATACGCACCGCACAATAAGGATGCCCCTGCACCCAATTTTTGGCGCTGGTCTTGTGGCTGGCGTAATAAGGCAATTCCCGCGATGACCAAGACTATCACGGGAAAAATATGCCATGTGGGAATGATTTTGAGGAAATTATGATTGTTAATCGCCTGAAATTGGTCATCGCCAAATTTTTCTTGCGAAAAGGTCAGACTATGGGTGAAGGTTAACCAGTTGCCCGTGACAGACGCATAATAAAGCCCTTCTAGCACATAAATCAGTCCCATGCCCAACCCAACCCATAAAATGGTTTGTAAGATAGAGTGGCGCTGGTTGTGATGATTGAGCCATACGAAATAAATGATTAATGCGGGGATATAACAGGCATAAAAAATATTGCTGGTGACAAACAGCATACATGCCATTCCTGCACCAATCAGATATAACCGCCATCGGCGCGGGGAATAACAAGCATATGTGATAAAAAATAGGCATAGGCTCATGCAGGCGAGGATAAATCCATCCACATAATCCCACCCCACAGCCCGCATGAATGGCGGATAATGCCCCATGAGCAAGGCGACGATTATCGCACCATGCCGATTGGTGAGGCGGTGAAGTGTCCCATAAACACTGAATAATGCCACATAATACACCCCAAAATGGATGACAAAATTGGCAAGCATGGGCGAAAATAGTTGGCGGATAGGGTAGGTGGGGGCTATCCAACTCACGCGCTCGCCAAAATAACGGTTGGCGGCGGGAAACCAATCGGTATAGCGGGGCATCTCCATCTGATAGCCCAAATAAATATAATCATCGGTGATATGAGGGTTAAAAATCCAATTGGGGTTGATGAGTGCCAATAATATGGGGAGACATAACATGAGGATGAGGTGTTGCCAGTGAATAGCCCGTAGGAGGCGCATGGTTATGTTTATCCTCACCATAATGGAGAAAAAGATGTAAGGGCGCAACATGTTGCGCCCTTACACCCCTATAAAATAGTTTTCACCCACATATCATCATGGGGCGGTGGCAATCCATGTTGTTTCGTTGCGTCCCGTAATATCGGCGGGGCATCCTGTCCATCGGACTTGGAACACCTTCGATTCTCGGTCTGGACCCACATTCACCTGATATTCACCACTGGTCAATTTATAGAGATAAATTTGATAGGTGTCATTTTTGGCGAGCAATACATTTTGTGGGGGGCGTGCAGGCACCATTGCCAAACGGCGTGCCGATTGTGAAATGACGCGGATACCATTGCTATTTGCATCGAGGGCAAAAATCACAATGGCACAAGTGCCATCATCACGGGTGACGGTATATACCGAGAAATTCCCATAGCAATTGATGGGGGGATTTGCCACTGGGCAAGCACAGGGCAAACAGGCATAACTTTGTCCGCTCGGAGTAAACACGGCGAAGGTAACGGTTGCCAACGCCATCACGAGGATGAAGCGGGCGCTCCGAAGGGTAAGGGTTTTCAATATGTGCATCACAAATTCTCCATACATGATTCGATAGGATGCCTGTTATTATAGGGGTGCAAATGAAATTTCGCCAATTGTAAAACCACCGTTTTTTATACGGGGGACGGTAAAATGCCCAAAATAAATCATCAATCACGCCACTATTTGATTGTCTTGCTCACTTTTACACTATCTGCCACGCTCATTTTGTATCCACTACTCCTTTTTAGTGGGCAAAAAATGGCGGGATACGATGCCTTTAACTATAACTGGAATTATTGGTGGATGCGTCATGCCCTGTCCACACCCGATTTGAATATTTATCTCAATAATTTTGTGTTTTCTACCGCCATGAGTAATTTTGGTTATCATGCGCTGGCGGCGGTATGGTTTCCTGTATGGCTGGTTTTTGAGCCATTATTTGGCACGTTAGGGGCGGTCAATATCATTTTATGGCTAGGATGCGCCCTCAACGGTTTTGTGACCTTTGCATGGTTGCGCTCAGAGAAAGTAATTCCGTTTTGGGCGCTGATAGGCGGGCTGGCTATCCAATTTTCGCCACTCATCCGTTATTTTTATTACAACACCCATTTGAACCTGATGAATTGGTTCTGGTTGCCACTCCATTTGTTGATGTGGCGCTGGCTGGTGAGCGCGGTGGAATATCGCCAATTTCGGCGTGCTGGATTTTTAATGGTGTTGCAAGGGGTGGGCATTTGGGGCTTGGGATTGAGTGATTTGCAATTCCCGATTTTTGTCGCATTTGTGCTTGTCCCGTATGGGTTGTTGACCCTGTGGCGCAGTGACAAACGGTTCTGGATTATCGGCGCGGGTATCGGTGTAGTGGCGATTGGGTTGGCGCTCTTGTGGTTTTTGGGACCCTTGCCGTATATGCTCAAATTTACAGGGACATTGCCCGACCAAGTGGTCACAGACCGTCCGGGGATTCCATTTCCACGCGGATTTTTGCACCCCGATGAGGTGTGGTGGTATTGGAATGTGCCAACAGTGGGCGGATTTGTGTTCATTGGGATTTTGCTCACGTTGATTTTTGCCCGTAAAGCCATGCCAAAAGCCCGTTTTAACCACCATAGCGATTATCCCAACGCGGGAAAATGGTTTTGGCTGATGGTTGCCATTCCCCCATTTTTATTTTCGTTGGGGGCAGATGTGACTATTTTGGGGACGACTATCCCCATGCCCTATCGCTTGCTTTTCGACATCACCAACGGGCAATTACGGATGCCATGGCGACTCGCGCCAATTTTTCTGCTGGCGGGTGTAACCTTTATGGGAATTGCATGGTCATATTGGCGACCATCCAAAAAATGGGTTTACCCGTTGTTGGGGATGGTGCTGATTGGCATCCTCGCCTTTGATACACGGCTGTTTGCGACTGCACCACTGGACGATGTGTTTTATCCGTATCAATTTTACGAGACGATGGGCGCAGAGCCGTATGATTATGTGGTGGTCGAAGTGCCAAATAGTGTTGGCACGGGTGAGGTGTTATTAGATGATGCCCGTGCCATTCAATTGCAATATTATGGCATTACCCATCAAAAACGGATGGTGAATGGATTCATCTCGCGTGCGCCACTGGAATCATTTTATGGGTTGCATGTGAATGACCCGTTATTGAGCTGGTTGGGGCAACGGCGGGCGCTTGACCCACAATTGGCAGAAGCCGAGTTACGGCGCATTATCACCGATTATCCTGTGGGGTATATTGTGGTGCATCAAGATATGATAGATATGGGGCGTTATCATCCGACCCTACAAGAAATTTTCGGATTTTTTAACAGCCACCCCGATTTGCTCTGTCCCGTATTTTTAGAGCATGACGCGGTGGTGTATCGCACCACATGGCACCCAGACGGTTGTCCAAGTCGGATTCCACCATTGGTTGATGGCGCGTATGTGGTGGATATTGGCGCACCAGATGACCCGTTTTATATCGGCATGGGATTTCATAATCCAGAATCGGTGGCGGGGATTTCTGTGCGCTGGATGGGTGCAAATCCAGATACAAAATTGCACCTAGATTTACCCGCAGGGGCATATACGCTGGAATTGGTCGCACAAGCATTTATGGGGGATAACCCCACCGAGATTTTCCTCAATGGGCAATCATTAGGGGTGTATACCGTCCCCGTGGCGAGTTTAGCCCCAATTTCAGTAGAACTGCCTGCTGATATGGTGGGGGATGGGCAAAATTTAACCATCACATTTGCCTATACATCGGCACAAAGTCCGTCTGAATTGGGGATGAATGGGGATGTGCGCCGTTTGGCGTTGATGGTGGATAAAATCCGCTTCCTGCCGATACCATGATTGAGGTGAGGGCGAAAATTTGACTTATGCTCTCACCACGACCATAATTTAGCCCTGTGAATAAAATTTTTGATATACAGGAGCTAATTTCAATGTCTGAACAAAAAAATTTATTTGATATTTCGGGCAAGGTCGCCATTATCACAGGCTCAACACGCGGGATTGGTCAAGCCATCGCAGAACGGTTTGCCGAAGCGGGTGCTAAGGTTGTTATTTCGAGTCGCAAACAAGATGCCTGTGATGAAGTCGTCAAACAACTCACCGATAAAGGCTATAGTGCCATCGGCATCGCCGCTCATAATGGTGATAAAGCCGCATTACAAAATTTGGTCGCCAAGACCATAGAGCATTTTGGCACATTGAATATTTTGGTCAACAACGCCGCCACCAATCCGCATTTTGGGCAAATGCTCGATGCTGAAGATAGCATGTGGCAAAAGACCTTTGAGGTGAATATCATGGGCAATTTGTGGCTCACACAAGCGGCTGTCAAGCACATGCGGACAATTGGCGGGGGAAAAGTGGTCAATGTGGCATCCGTGAATGGTATCCGTCCGGGGGGATTTCAGGGTATTTATAGCATGACCAAAGCGGGTGTTATCAGCATGACGAAAACATTGGCGATGGAACTCGCCAGTGATAATATCCAAGTGAATGCGATTGCCCCTGGTCTGATTAAAACAAAATTTGCCCAAGCCATTTGGGATAATGAAACATTGCATGATGGGGTCATTGGGCGCACCCCGATGGGGCGCATTGGCGAACCCGATGAGATTGCGGGTATGGCGTTATATCTTGCCTCGCCAGCATCGAGCTTTGCAACGGGTCAAGTTTTTGTGGTGGATGGTGGCATCACCATCCCCATGATATAAGTCAATCTTATCAACTGTAAGGGCGCAACATGTTGCGCCCAAATGGACAAAGAAAAATATGCGCTTTACACTCTATACCGAAAAAACCGTCTCTGAATGTATTAAAACACTGAATGAACGCATTGAGTCGAAAAAAAATAGCAAAACAGGGGTGCGTGGGCGCACCAATAAAAATGGCGAATTTTCGTTATGGAGTAGTGCCAGAGTGTTGTTTGTGTTTAAGCGAATCACCCAAATGAATGCCAAAGTGATTCGGGAAGGTGGGAATACCATCATTCAGGGATTTGTGCCAGATGGCATGAGTCCCTATTGGCTCACCATCGCGGGTGTGGTGCTGATTGCCGTCTGTGTGGGATTTTTGGTATTGGGCGATAATTTTTTGGCGGTGATTGGGTTAGCGGCAGGCATTGGCGCGTATGTGATGTTGCGGGGTGATTATCGCAATAGCGAATTTTTGTTGGTAGAAGTGGAAAAAACCCTCAAAGCCTCTCCTAATCCGCCAAAGAAAAAATCATGAATCCGCGTATGTTCGTAGGGACGGCATATATGCCGTCCAATTATTGCATCAAATTTTATGTTTTTTGCGGATATAGGTGAGCAATGCCTTTGCGCCGATAGTCACCAAATCATAGGTCGCATCATATTCGCCCGTATAATAGGGGTCTGGCACTTGTACCATGTTGATGGTCTTATCGGCATGGGCATAATGCAAAAATAAATTCGCCTCGACAGGGGTGTCGTTGACGATATAATGCCCCTTACCTTCGACCTTAGCCGATTCTGGACGCAACATCACCACAGCCGATAAGTTGGTCTCATCCATCGCCAAAATATAATCGAATTTTGCCCAATCTTGTGGGTTGATTTGACGCGCACGCCCATCATAGGGAATATTGTGCTTTTTGAGGACTGTTCGTGTCCCCTGATGTGCCATTTCGCCTTCATGCCAATTGCCCGTACCAGCCGAATCTATGGTGAAATGAGCAGATAAGCCTGCTTCATTCACCATGTGTTGAAAAACAGCTTCTGCCATTGGTGAGCGACAAATATTCCCCATACACACAAATAACACCCGTATCATTCAGTCGCCTCATCAGATGAAACAGGGGGGTCTTCTGCCACTGGGGTCAGTGGGGGTGTTTCGGCGGTGGATGGGGTATCGAATGGCGATACAGGTTTTGTGCCGAGCATGTTAATTTTGCCTTCGATGAATGCACCTTCTTCGGTGGTGATGGTGGTGGCGGTTATATCACCCCAAACCCGCGCAGAACGGAGCAATTGCACTTTACTACCACTCACATTACCGCGCACAGCACCTGCAATGGAGATATTTTTGGCATCTATATCGGCATCAATTTTGGCATTTTCGCCCACCAAGACATTCCCCGTAATTTCGAGTGTGCCTTTGAATATGCCATCCAAACGGATATTGCCATCACTTTTGAGCTTGCCTTCTAATACCGAGCTAGACCCCAATACAGTCTCAAAACCGATAGGTGCAGATGGGGTAATAGAGGGCATGGGTGGGCGTGTGACGGGTGGTGGTGTGGGTTCTACCGTCTGTGGGAGGACGGGTTGTTCGTTTTTACGACGATTTCCAAAAAAACTGGTCATAGTATAGCCCCTTATTGTTGCCTCACACACCATTATAGCATATAATATGACCCATATTCTATCACGAAGTAGTTGCAGGATTGATTTTATGACAACCATACATGCTTTGCCAAAAATTGAAATTATGCCCCTTACTAGTATCCGCGAAACGCGCCCCACAGCCTTGTTGACAGGTAGCACCGCATGGGCATCGGTTGGCTCCATGTTTAATTTGCCGTTGGTTGTGCAGGCAGAACCTCATAATGCCAATCGTGCCTTTTTAGATGAATTGGCAGATGGCTTGCCAGAGCATGTACAGGTGGTTTATGCCGTTGGTGGCGGATTGGTGTCTGATGTCGCTAAATATATTGGCTATAAACGTGGTTTGCCTGTGGTGGTTGTGCCGACTGTTTTGAGTGTAGACGGATTTTTTACGGGGATTGTTGCCACCCGCGATAGAGGCACTGTGGTCTATCAAGATACAGGTCCCGCGACCACCGTGGTCATTGATTGGGATGTGGTGCGTTCTGCTCCTGCCCATTTTCGTGGCACAGGTATTGCCGAAATTTTGAGCATGGTGACAGGTTTGCTCGATTGGCGCTATGCCGCAGAACGCAATCGCAACACCGAACAAGAACGCTATCAGCCATGGGCGGCACAATTGGCGGCGGGCATTGCCCAACAAGCCTTCAAAATTGCCAAAGCGGTGGGTGAAGGACGTGTGGATGCGCTCCGCAATTTGCTCGACCTGATTTGTGTTGAGGTGCAATTGACCAACCAATTGGGGCATAATCGCCCACAAGAGGGCAGTGAACAATTTTTTGCCTATGCCATAGAGCCAAAAGTCGCCCGTGAGCGTGGTGTGCCATTCGCAGACCTCATCGGACCTGGAATTTTGCTCTCTGCGGCGTTACATGGGCAAGATGTCGCGCCCTTGCGTCAAACATTATTTTCGGCGGGAATCCCACTGGATAGACTGGAATCACAAGATATTATCACCACCCTAAAGGCGCTTCCCTCGTATGTGCGCCAACACAACCTCCCCTATACCATCCTCAATGACACCGATATTACCGAGCAAAAAGCCTATGACCTGCTCAAAACGACAGGCTTAGGATTGAGTTTTCACGGCTAATTTGTCAGCAGAGGCATAAATCGGGTTGGTTAAACGACCCTATTACAGGTAAAATATCGGCATTTAATCGTGAGGGCGCACAGTGTTGCGCCCTTACTCATATAGGTTCATAACAAGGAAAAGATTTTTATGTCCATTCATTTTGGAACAGACGGTTGGCGGGCGGTTATTGCCGATACCTTCACCTTTGAAAATGTGCGCCTCGTCTCACAAGCTGTCGCCAATTGGGTCAATAAAGCCTATACAGGCACAAATCCGCCAGAAATGGTGGTGGGGTACGATACCCGCTTCTTATCAGACCGTTTTGCGATGGAAACGGCGCGGGTTTTGGCGGCGAATAACATCATTGTATGGCTCACCCGCACTGATTCTCCCACACCCGCTATTTCATATAATGTGAAAGATAAAAACGCTGTGGCGGGCGTGGTCATCACTGCCAGCCATAACCCACCTCGTTATAACGGCTTTAAGGTCAAATCGGGCTATGGTGGGTCTGCCACTGCCGAAGAATGTGACAAAATTGAGGCGGAATTGGCACTTATCCAAGCCGATGGCAATAAAGTGAATGCTATGTCTTATGATGAGGCATTGGCACAAGAAAAAATCCGCCGATTCGACCCGTCATGGGTGTACTATCAGCACCTCACCGATTTGGTGGATGTGGATAAAATATCGGAAGGCGAACTCAACATCGTAGCAGATGCCATGTGGGGGGCGGGGCGGGGTGCTTTTACCAGCATTTTATCACGCACGCGCTGTCATGTGACGGGGATTCGAGATGTGTTGAATCCCGGATTTGGCGGTATCCATCCAGAGCCGATGCTCCAATATCTGAATGATTTGGTCGCCAATGTGCAACGGTTACAAGCACATGTGGGTTTGGCGACTGATGGTGATGCCGATAGAATTGGCGCGATTGACGCACAAGGCAATTTCATTGACCCCCACCACATTTTTGCGCTCACACTCCGCCATTTGGTGGAAAATAAAGGTCAACGTGGCGATGTGGTCAAAACAGTTTCCACCACACTCATGATTGATGCCTTGTGCAAAAAATATGATCTCAAATTGCACGAAACACCCGTTGGGTTTAATCATATTGCCGATTTAATGATGAATAACGATGTGTTGATGGGTGGCGAAGAAAGCGGGGGGATTAGTGTGCGTGGTCATATCCCCGAAGGCGATGGTATCCTCATGGGATTGATGCTGTTGGAGGTGATGGCAACCGCCAAAGCCCCCTTGCATGAAATTGTCGCCGATTTGCAACGGAATTTTGGACCTGCCCATTATGCGCGGATAGATACCCGCCTGAGCAAAGCCATCCCCAAAAAGCAGATGGTCAGCTTGCTCACCGATAATGCCCCTGCGACATTGGGTGGTGAATCGGTTGCCCGTGTGGATACATTGGATGGCGTAAAATTTTATTTGGCAGATGGAAGCTGGTTATTGGTGCGCCCCAGTGGGACAGAACCCGTGTTGCGGATTTATGCCGAAGCCCATACCCCAGATATGGTCAAAGCCTTGCTGGATGAAGGCACTGGTATGGGCAATTTGGCGATGACGGTATAAACGGATAATCTAATCTCTCATCACATGCCAACACATTTTATGCCAATTCTAGGATTCAAAATCAGATAGGATGTAGGGGCTTGCCATGGCAAGCCCGCCGTAAAAATAATTAAAAAAGGGGCATGATATATCATGCCCCTACGATAAATCCAACCTTTTGCCTATTTTATACCCGTTTGGTCAAGCGATTGAGCAAATCAAACCAGAAGGGTGCGCCTTGTGCGGCGGCGATGGTTGAGGCTAATATCCCCACAATTTTTTGAATGATAAAACCAAACCACGTCCCGTTAATTTGGGTTGCATTCCACAGATTGCGTGGATTTGTGCGCGGGTCAGAAAGTCCCAATTCTAAACTGGTTTGGATGAGGCTTGGTGTGACCACTTGCCATTCCCAACCGAGTGGTAATTGCATATCCAGTAGCACTTGCACCGTTTCTTGGGCTTCTTGTTGTGCCTCAATAACTGCCTCTAGGGTATCTTGTGCCAAATACGATTCATTAGCAGGCATCACGACAGTTTCGCCCGTATTGGGGTCTATAATCGTCACTTCAAGCGGTTGGGTATTTTCATCAGTGGTCGTGGTGGTGTTATCTGTGGTGGTATCGGTAGTGGTGTCGGTTGTCCCGTCTGTGGTTTCATCTGGCGCGACAGGGGCAATAAACGGTGATTGGTCAAATGATGTGGCTTGTTGGACAATTTCGGCACGCAAAAGCGGGTCTTCCCAAAGCGTCCGCCCCAGTTGCAAGGCATCTACATTGAGCAAAAAGCACAAAACAAATGCCACAAGGATAGAAATCCATTGCATCCGTTCTTTGTACCATTGTGACACCCGATTCATGCCGTCATCGAACCATGTTTCCAATTTTTGGCGGGCTTCACCCACATCTTTGGCGGTAACGACAACCGATTCGAGTGCGGCGCGGAAACGGGGGTCTTTAACCCGCCGAATCCCGTTCATCAAGGGGATGAGTTGCTCGCTATTAAACCGCAATTGCCCAATATTAGCTTCGATTTCGCGCACACCATCATAAAGGGATTGCCGTTCTTCTGGCGTAATATCTTGAATCAGATAAATCGTCATGGTCATTTTGCGGAGCGCATCTTCAGTAAATTCTTCACGTAGGCTTTGGAGCATCTCCCGTAATCGTGATTTTTCTGGAGATGATGACAAACTGTTGATGGCATTTTGCAAAGGGGTAAACATCACTGTATCAGAATCGAGGATGAGGATATTGAGGAGCGCCTCGACAAAGGCAGTGGGGGGGATGTATGTGACTCGCTCTGCGTCTTTATCCTTAATCGTCTTAATCATTTCGTTGGGGATTTGCGCGCTGGGTGGAACGGCAACATCCACCATTTTGATAACGGGATGTGCCAATAATTTGGCTTGAATCTGATTATCGGTAATCAGAGATTGAATCCCTTGTTTGAGGTCTTTACCGCGTAAATTGAGCAAATTGGAGATGAGTGAGTTGATTTGTGTCACCAAAATTGCCAGCAACGCAAAAATAAATATCATCCCAATAGCGACTTCTAAAATCGAATTGCCTATCATAAAGTTTGCCCTTCGATATTAACCGAAAATGAACATAAATTATTGTAACGCCGATTGCAAATGTGTGCAAATATGGGTGAAATAAACCGATTTACCTGACGATAAACCACCGCTAGAAGATGGTCTAACTGGATATATCATGATTCTGATATAATAAATAAGCATCACATTTATCCCCTTTTATAGCTGTTGATTTAGGAGTTCTCTCCAATATGTTCAAAAATGTAGACCTCGCAGAGGCGAATTTTCGTCATCTTGTTTTGGATATTGCGTGGTTTGGGGTCGCTTTGGCGGCGACATCGCGTTTTGCGTCGGCGTATGCCATTCGGGTTAATGCAACTGCCACAGAAATTAATTTATTGGTTGCTTTACCGGGCATTGTCATGTTGTTTTCTACCTTATTTACAGGGTGGTGGCGACGTAAATTTAAGAATGCTGTTTCAGCCCAATGTTATCCGGGTCTGTTTTTCCGTTTCATTTACCTGTTGCCTGCATTTACCCCACTATTCCCTATGCGCTATCAACCCCTATGGCTCATTTTTTCTGCCACAGCACCCGCTTTGGCACAAGGCGTAGCAGGGGCTATCTTCATGGAATTTTTGCGTGATTCTGTTCCACCAGAACGGGTCGCCACGCTCTTTAGTCGGCGGGCATTGGCGCTGAATATCACGCTCATGTTAGGGTCAATTTTTTTTGGTGTGATTTTGGAAGGGCTTCCGTTCCCTATCAACTATCAAGTAATGTTCCTATTTGCCTTCGCCTTGTCGCTGGTTAGCTTGTGGCATGTCAACATGGTCAAAATGCCAGATGATGCCCCACGCCCTGCCGAACAAACCAAGCCTATCGTCTCGCAATGGGATGTGTGGAAGATGCCCAGTTTTATTTGGGTGGCAATGGTGGCGCTGTTTGGGCATATTTCGTATGTGATTATTGCGGGGGTTATCCCCTTACGCTTGATGAATGAATTGGGTGCGGGTGAGGGGTATATTGCGCTATTCGGACTTATTGAATTGGCGACTGCGGCGATATCGGCTTATTTTGCCGATAAACTGTTGCATCGGTTTGGCGCACAACGAGTCACCGCTTATGCCTTGTTTATAACTGCTATTGCCGCCTTAGTCTTGGCGCTCACACCCCGTTTGGATGTGGCATTGTTCTCGGCTGTGGCATCGGGTATTGGCTGGGTCTTGGCGACCACAGGCATGTATATTTTGTTGATAGAACGCACCCCCAAAGAATATTCCACCGCCACCTCCACAGGGTATCAACAAGTGGTGGGTATTGGTATCTTCTTAGGTCCTATTTTGGGGTCGGTGTTGGTGGGGATGAACCTATCGCTGGTACAAATTTTGTTTGTCACGGTTGGGTTGCGGATTTTGGCGGCGGCGTTTGCTTATGTCAATATTATCCCCAATCATCGCCCCAAGTTCATTCGCAAATTCAGACGCGCCGCGCCTAGCAACGCGCTATTGCGATAAAAATCGTATCTGATAACTATATGTAGTGGCATGATATATCATGCCACTACAGCCCTATACGGGAAAAATTTTTACGATACCTTTTCTCGACCTGCCAATTGCAATTTCATCTCCCGCGCCGCCAATGTATAGCCCCCGCGTGCGCCATCCACAAAATGCACTTGTCGCCCAAAATAATCGAATACCACGCACGTCATCAACGCATGGGTGGATGTGTGCATCCCATAGACCAAACGCCCCGCTTGGCGTTGTTCTTCCAAATAGGCGCGTAATTTTTCTCGTTGTGATGATTTTCCGCTAATCACCATGCGGAGGGTATCATCAAATTTTTCGTGGTCGGTAGATTCAACCAAAATTTGCTTATATCCGCCCCAACGCCCTACATTAAAGCGCATGGCGAACCATGCCATGAGTGACCCTTTGAGCATTTTCCGTAATACACCCCATGAGGTGTCTTGGCTACGGACTTTTGCCTCGGTTTTGAGCTTGTTGGGATTGAGCGCCATGTGCAAATTTTTGACGGCAATGGGATGACGTGTGGCGGGATTGCCATAAATTTGGTCAATTTTTGCCAATACATCAACATATACGTCATTGCTTGCCACTGTGCCTGTCACCAATGACATCACCATCAGGGTTAGGTTTTCGTCGTAGGTGCTAGGGATTTCTTGCCAGCGACATTCAAACCCGCCAAAATCGGCTTTGGGTGGGGTATCGGATGGCGGTGGGGCGTATTTTTCTGGGTTGGCTTTGAGCAATTTATCGGCATAAGCCAACCCGCCACCCGTAAAAATTGCCTGCTGAAAATTATTCGATACTTTTAGCCGTGCCACGCGGATTCGTAAATTGACCGCCAATACTTCACGGACAGGGATAATCCCCACGCGCAAATCGAGATTAAATTGCTCACGCGCAAGGGCTTGTGTGGCGAGTAGGGCTTGTTGGGCTTCTGCGACCATGCTATAGGGGATGAGGATGGTTGCACCATCGCCCCCAAACACAAAGGGGATGTCTATGCGTTTCACATTGTTGAGCATCGCCGTGATAGATGCCGCCGCCACCGAATTAACATCCCGATAGCGTCCTTGCTCAATGGCTTGGGTAGAGCCACGCACATCTGTGATGACAATATGCCAATCGGCAGGGACATCATAGTAATGGTCGAGGTCGGTAATCTCGCTGATGCTATGAATGGCGGGTATAGATTGAAAAAATGAAAGTTCTTCTGTCATAAGTTATTGTTCCTTTTTGATAACATCCATTATAAACGCTATAATAGTGCCATAATCATGAGTAACCGTTAGGAAATCATTATTAGCATGTCGGTACAACAGGTCGCATCACTCATCAAAAATGCCAAGCGCCTCGTCATCCTCACAGGGGCAGGGGTGAGCAAAGAAAGTGGTGTCCCTACTTTTCGGGATGCGATGGATGGGTTATGGGCAAAATATGACCCGCAACAACTCGCTACACCACGCGCTTTTGCCAAAAATCCGCAATTGGTGTGGGATTGGTATGCGTATCGGCGCGGATTGGTGAGCAATGCCAAACCGAATGCTGGACATTTTGCATTGGCACATCTCGAAAAAATTCACCCAAATCTCTGGATTATCACGCAAAATGTAGATGATTTACACGAACAGGCAGGCTCTACCCGCCTCATTCGGTTACATGGCAACATTGCAGAGACGATTTGTTATAACCAGTGTCAGGGTGAGCGCGTGACAATTGATAAAAATGATTTCGTCTGGGATGAAAATCATACCACACCGCCAAAATGCCCACACTGCCATGCTTATTTGCGCCCGAATGTGGTTTGGTTTGAAGAAACATTGCCACGAAACGCGCTACAATCGGCATTTGATATAAGCGCAAAATGCGATGTGATGCTGGTCATCGGCACATCTGGGCTGGTATCGCCCGCGTCACAATTGCCTCACATGGCAGAAAATAGCGGTGCTACGCTGATAGAAATTAATCCAGAAAAATCAGAAATTACCCCGTATGCCCATTTTCACCTTAAAGGCGCTTCTGGGGCTGTTTTGCCCGCTTTATTGGAGGCATTGACATGATACGCTGGTGGCTGATTATCGGGGTAATGGCGGGTTTAATCGGATTTGTGCCTGCATCGGCACAAGAAGCTCCAACTCCCTATTTGGTATATGTCGAATACGACCAAGATGAATTTGGCATAGACCACCTGTTATTTATCCATATCGAAACAGGGCAAACGACACAATTAGATTTGTATGGGGAGCGATACACCCTATTGGGGCGCGAAATTTTGTATTTTGACCGCCAAATGAATCAGGTGATGCTGGCAAGTCCAGATGGTACAACGCGCCCACATCCCTTTATTCAACTACCCGCCGATGCGTATCGGATAGATTGGACTGTATCCGAAGATGAGCGCATGGTGGCATGGACAATTACCCGCCGTGATATGCTGGGGCAACTCTCGACCGTTACCACTGTTGCCAATGCCGATGGTGCAAATTTGCGCGAGGTATTCCGCGAAATAGACCTCGCCAACGACAATTTACGTGCCTTGCCCATTCGC
>JANRKU010000165.1:0-45351 GCA_033763335.1 bacterium | reverse complement strand
ACGCCTTCCATCAGCACCTCTAAATTATCTAAATCGCCTTTGACAATGCTCACTCGTGGATAATTGGTGAGCCATGTATGCTGTTCGGGTGTGCGTGTGAGGACTTTTATGGTATGCCCCTCCCGACATAAAGCAGGTATGAGGTGCCGTCCCAAAAAGCCAGTTCCCCCTGTGACAAAAATCATGATATGCCCCTTTATGTGCGGGGGCATTATTGTCATGCCCCTACGAGTCGTGACCCATGTTGTGTGATGGAAATTTTGTGACCAATTCGATTGGATATGCCGATTTTATCCCATTCCAGCCACTTGGCAATTCTTGGATAAACCGATTCAATTTCCAACGATTTGAGGGTGTATCGTAACACATTTCATAGACGACTGCACTATTTCCTAAGTCCTGTGTGGCGACACGGCGATAGGTTTTGGTGGAATATGTCACCATACGGCGCGTGATTTGGGTATCTATCACCAGACAGCGTAATGGGTCGTTCTCAAATGGTTGTATAGATAGGGTATGGATGCACCGTAACACACCGACGAAGGGCGGGTGTTGGGGGGTGAGCGAGGCGGTATACTCGGCTAGAAATACCCCATAAAGGTGTTCTTGGGCTTCTATGAGGCGGGTAGAATGGCTTAAAAAGTGATTTTTGCCCAACCATGCAATCGCACGCAGATAATCGGCTTGAACGGTGTTGGTGGTTGGTTTTTGGGGGATATGCGATGCTGGCAAAATACTTTTTACCGCTATCGGGCGAATGGCAAAAAATAAGACAATGAGCAATAATGCCAAAAATAAGATGCTGGCAATCATGAGGATAATTGCCATACTATCATAATAACTGGTAACTTGGCTCACTGGTGACATAGTAGCCCTCTTGATTTAGGGTAATAAATCACAAACTCGTTGCCTAATTTGGGTGATGCTGATGGGGCGCATGAGATATTCGACATTGGGCATAGGTGGCGTGATATTGGTGGAATCGGCGATGATGGCGATGGGCAATCCGCGCAAGCCGAAGGTCTCTTTTACCTTGTATATCAATTGAAGGCTGTGCATATCTGTCAATTGGGGTTCTGTGATGAGCAAGTCTACGCGATAATCTTCTAAAAAATTGAGTGCATCTTGAGCAGAACGGGCTTGTTGGATATAAACGGGCAAGCCTTTGAGCGCGACAGTGATTCCATCGCGCACATCGTCCTGAACAATGGTGAGGATGATTGTTTTTCCTTGCATATCGCCTTGCTCATCATGTCCCATAATGGCTGGTTATAACTCCACGAAATAAGAAGCGGCGGCACGGTCTATCAATTCACGATTCGACATGCTCGGCTGAACATCCAAATAACTGGCAATATCAATCATTTGGGCAATGATGTCGCGTGGATGCACCATGCGGAAATCTCTATCCATATCAATGAACCATTTTTTGATGAGATATTTGAGACCATTTTCATCGAATGGAATCCGTTTGACTTTGGCGACAATTCTAAAAATTTCGCTAAATTGTTCCATATCGGGATTGCCAACTTCGATTTTATGACGGATACGGCGTAAGAACGCCTCGTCTACGAGGTCTTTGGGGTCGAGATTGGTGGAGAAGATAGTCATAACGTGGAAGGGAATCCCGATTTTACGCCCATTATTGAGCGTCATAAAGTCAATACGGGTTTCGAGTGGCACAATCCACCGATTCAATAACTGGACAGGGCTAACTTGTTGTCGCCCAAAGTCGTCAATGAGGAATAACCCACCATTGGCTTTGAGATGGATGGGCATTTCATAAAATTTGTTGATTTCGTCATAGACCAAATCTAGCACTTCCATCGTCAACTCGCCACCGACCATAATCATGGGGCGTTTGATGGCAATCCAGCGCATATCTTGAACCACCCCTGTGGGCAATTTTTGGGTTGGTGGGTTGGTGGATATTTGGTGATTGATTTGGTCAAACATTTGGATGATTTGCCCATTTACATCAATAGCAAATGGCACCCACATATCTTCACCGAGTACGATTTCGCCCACGCGCTCGGCAATGGTTGTCTTGCCATTACCCGGAGGTCCATAGAGAAAAATGGCTTTGCCAGAATTGACGGCGGGTCCCACTTTGGTGAGCATTTCATCGGTGATGACCAAGTTATTCATCACGCCACGCAATTGTTTTTGGCGGATGGGTGGGCGCTCTGCGTTCTGAGCGCGGAGTGATTCGAGATACATATCTAACGGGACAGGGGCGGCAGAGGCATACGATGTGCGTTCCATCGCTTCTTTTGCTTTAGCCGCACCTTTATCGGTGAGGGTATAACGGAAACTCGCTTCACCGATGCCTGTAGAGCCTGTTTGGGCTTTGGTATCTACAAATTTTTCGCGCTTCAAAAATTCTACAACCCCATCGAGTACCCCGTTAAAGGGGAGTTTGGCAATTTCTGCGATTTGATGCCCACTTAAGTCACCACCGTTATATAAAATTTTGACAACGTGGTCTGCTACATTCAGTTTTGTCAAACCTGTATCTTGCAAAGAGGTAATGGCAGGCGGAAACCACGCCCCACTATCCCCTTGCTTTTGTCCCACATTTTGTAATTTACGCGGTGCTTCTGTCGTCATACGGAGTCCTTATCACCTGAGTCAAGTTTTTCTATTAGCCCTATTTTAGACGAAATTCTCTTTTGCGACTAATAGTTTTAGACGTAAGTTTGTTCCTTGTGATGATTTGCTCTCTATTTCTAATAATCCGTTGTAGAGTGCCAAAAATTCACGGATAATGACCAGTCCTAAACCATTGCCTTGTTGTTCTTGCATCCAACGGTCAAATTGAATATATGCCCCGATAGATTCGACTTGTTCGGGACTCATCCCATGTCCTTTATCTTCTATGGCAATGACAAAATAACCATTTTCTAGCGATGTTTTGATGGTAACGGGTGTGCCTTCTTTGGAGAATTTGAAGGCGTTGTCTATGGCTTCTTCTAAAATTTTATTTAAGTCATTTTCTGACATCTGCACGGTTGTGTTGACTTTGACATCGAGGTGTAAATCTGCTTCGCGCTTATAAATTTGGGCTTTATGATGTGCCTGAAATTCGATAAGGCTCACGGGATAATCGCTGACATTATATTGGAGACTATGAATTTCTTGGGTGTTGGTCTTGAGAAGTTGTGCGCGAACATAAGATAAGTAGTTTTCTACCAGCCGATATAAACGTTGGGTGGCACTGCTGATATGTTGGGCATATTCAGCGACCTCTTGTGTAGTTAGCTGGTCTGCTTGCAACATGAGCATATCCGAAAATCCCATAATGGCATTTAGGGGGGTGCGTAATTCGTGGGGGAGAGAGGTGGTAATGCTCTCACGTAATTGCTGAATTCTGCCCTCAATCAATTTTTCTTGGGCTTCGCGTCTGGCAAGTCGTGTGCGAATGGTGCTGATGAGTTCATCAGAATTGAATGGTTTGGTCAAATAATCATCTGCGCCTTGTGTCATCCCTGCGCGAATATCACCGCGTTCTGTGCGGGCAGTCATGAAGATAAATGGGATGGTTGATGTCCGTAAATCTGAGCGTAGGCGTTCTAATACCCCATAGCCATCTAATTCTGGCATCATGATGTCACAGATGATGAGGTCTGGCAATTCAGAAATGGCTTTGTCTACCCCTTTAAGACCATTTTCTGCACCAAATACGTTATATCCCTCGAAGGCAAGCATTTCTATGACATCGTTTCTGAGGGTATCTGCATCTTCTATCACCAAAATTTTGGTCATATTGGCACTCCTAAATTATTATAAGACATTGATTCCTAGCAAAATTAAAATGATGATGCCCGCAATGATACGATAATATCCAAAAATCATAAAACTGTTTTTAGAAACATAAGCAATTAACCAGCGAATGGCAAGCCATGCGACTATACCAGAGACAATCGCGCCAACGATGAGGTAAATGAGGTCATTACCCTGTAATTCATCGAGGCTCAGAATAAGGTCTATGATAGTCGCGCCACCCAAAATAGGGATTGCCAAATAAAAGGAAAATTTGGTGATGATATCGCGGTTAATCCCATTGAGTAACCCGCCGATGATACTCGCGCCAGAACGAGACACGCCCGGAATCACGGCGATTGCCTGAAATATGCCGATAATTCCAGCTTGTTTGAGTGTAATGCTATCTAGTGTTTGGTCTGGTTCTGTGGGTTTTGGATTGCGTTCCACAAGGATGAAGATGATGCCCCCAACGATGAGGGCGATGGCAATCACCAATGGGGTGAAGAGCGTGTCTTTGATGAAGTCACGCGCCAAAAAGCCTAATATTGCCGCAGGCACAGATGCAATGATGATATTGAGCCAAAGACGTTGAACCATAGGGTCTTTATGCACCGTGACGACTTGCTTGCGAATATCGCCAAAATAATAAATGACCACTGCGACGACTGCGCCGAGTTGGATAAATATTTCAAATGTACCTCCTAGCCGTGCCATTTCTGAATTGAGCAGGTTGCTAAAAACAACGAGATGTCCCGTAGAAGAAATGGGCAAAAATTCGGTGATGCCTTCCACAATGCCTAGTATGATGATTTTAATAAGTTCTTCCACACACTTGTCCTTTTATAGCTCCATAAAATTAGCGTGTATTTTGCCACAAAGTTGTTATATATCAAAATAAATTAGCCATCTGGGTAACATATGTGCTGGTTTATTAGGATCTTGATGCTATTATAATTATATGATACTCGGCGAATTGATTTTTTATGTTGGTGATTTTATGACGATGTAAGCATAACATGCTCACATCGTCATTGTGTTTAATCGGTCATTTTGGCAGGTTGGCTGGTGGGGCTAGTGACATATTTATAACCACGTCCGCGAATATTTTGAATTTCTTCTCCATCGGTTAAATGACGGCGCAAACGGTGTATAGCCGCCTCTAATGCCCGTTTTGATTTATCGGTATCTGTCCAAACAGCATCTAATAATTCATCAAATGTGCATACTCGGTTGGGATTTTTGACCAAATAATAGAACACATTGCGGTCTATGGGTGATAGCGATTGGATGAGTTGCTTGGTATTGGTCGCAATCATCGTTTGGGTAGATATTTTGGGTTGTGGGGGCGTGGTGGCATAGCGACTGAGATATTCTTGCAATAACCCGCCCGTTACATGATAAATCCCATGCTGAAAATCGAGTTCTGCGAGGGCTTTATTCACCAAACGCCCTGCGATGAGGATGGCATCTGAGGCTTTTGGATTATCATTTTCATCGGCAATACGTAATAAAACCCGTTGTTCCTCTATGGATAACCCCGACCATGTGCGTTGTAAAACCGTTTTTACATGGGTGAGGTTGAGCAATCGGCTGATGAATTGATTTTTGACATTGCGATTATCTGGTTGGGCGATGAGTTTTGGCAAATCGGGATAATCTCGGCGCATATTGAAATAAAATTCGCATACCGATAGTAATAAGAAAGGGTGTTTTCCGCCAATGGCAATTAAAAATAGTGCTTCATCATCAGATATGGTGATATTGGCACTTTGCGCGGGATGTTTGATGAGCAATTTTGCCGATTCTTCTGAAAGTAGCCCCAATGCGCTTGGGCGCAAAATCCCCAATAGGGGCGATGTTTCGACAATTTCTGGGCGTAATTCTGGAATCGGTTTTTCGGTGGCAATGATGAATGGGGCAATATCCGCCAATACGCGCAGGAGATGGTCATCTTCTATGGTCAGTATCATCACGGCATTATCAAAATCATCCAACAAAAAGACCACGCGCACACCCATATCATCCAATTTTTTGAGGGTATCACGCAAAATACTATGCAAGTGTTGTTTGGTCATTTGGTCATCATAGAAGGCAAAGTTAAAATCTTGGATGGGGCAATCATCTTCATCCACGCTATTTTCTAGGCTCATCATGAGGATAAAAAATAATTCATCATCTGGGGTGAATAAATTGAGATTGATATAGATAAAATGCAAATATCTGCCACCACCGACTTGATAGGCAGTATGAACAAAATCGTGATATGTTTTTACTGCGCCATTGGGGTCTTTTAGGTAATGAAGCAGGGCGGTTTTGCCAATTGTCCGACTGCCATAAATGGCTTGGCTGGTCGGATGTGGCGCGGTTATCACCTGTAAAATGACGACAATTTCGTCGGCACGCCCATAAAAATGGTCGGCATCGAACAAGTGGAGGAGTCTGGAATAGGGATTTTGTGAGGTGTTCATGACTGTTATCCTTGGTTAATTGCGTTGGATGTCGGATTTAATCAATGGATGAGTGCTTTGTCGTAGCCAAAACTGAAATAATTTGATAGGAATACGATAGGCTACTTTTGTATTGATTTTTTGCGCTTCGATAATACCCGCCTGATAGAGTGCGCCGATGCTCTCGGAAATACTGATGCGGTTGCCTAATTGCCACTCTAAGGCGGTTTCTTGAATTTTGTCGCGCTCGACCCATTGGTTTTCGTCATCATTAGCGAGGAGCGCCACACACTTTAGTACATTATTGATTAAATTCTCGACACGATTATGAAAATGATTGAAATAATGCTCACCGTTGTATAACACAATGCCAATCGCTACTTGCAAATCATCGGGTGTGATATGCCGTGTATCTTGTTTTGCCATGTGGACACTCAATTCGAGACAAATCGCCTGAATAAAATAGGGGTGTCCATTGGTTAAATCCAAAATATCGTCTACCACGCCATCATCGAATTGATAGAGGGATTGTAAGGGCAATTGAATGAGCTTTCTGGCGGCTTGTTTATCGAGCGTGCGTAAATATAGTGGATGTCCGCGTTGAAGGAAACCCCAACTTTGTGTATTATGCCGATAAATGTGGTCATGGACACAAATAAAGAAGCCGATATGCTGATTGCCTGCCAACCATTGAAATCCACTGAAAAATGATTCGTCTACCTGCCCACGCCGAAATTCTTCTTCTGCACGGGTGAATTCGTCAATCATGAATAATAGGCGTTTGTTGCCGAGCCTTTTTTCGACCCGTTTGACCCATTCGGCAAAATAGGTAAAGGGGTTTTGTTGCAATTCTGGCGGACGCAAGCGCAACTCGGTGGGGAGTGTGGCGCGTTTGATAGCGCGGGTGATATGCGGTGTGGCGGTTTCGATGAGTCCGCGTAAGAGCGATACAGTGTTAAACGGTGCTAAACTGAGTGCATCGAAGAAAATGGGCAACATATCGGTCGTTTTGGGGAGTAAATGCCCCGCCAAATGCTCCATGAGCGATGTTTTGCCAATGCGTTTTTGACCATATAACACGATGAAGGTTTCGCCCTCTTTGAGATATTGAATGACACGCTTAATCTCTTCATCACGCCCAAAAAACATCGCTTGGTCACGAATTTGCTTGAGGGTATATGGGTTATGTTGGCGCTTATCAAATTTGCCCGATAAATGGATATGTTCGCTGTGGAATAAGCCCCAAAAGGAAAAATCCAAAATATCGCCACGCGCTTGAAGGGCTTGCAAATCTTCTTCTAAAGCGGTGATGATATCCATATTAGGTGCGGAGATGGTACAGGTGATGGTCGTTTGATAGGCATTGGTCTCCGATTGGAAACGATGTAAGACTAGCCCATCTTTTGCATCCGTTTTCTGGCGCGATTCGAGTTTGTGTAAAATGACGCTTGGAACACCAAATCGAAATGGTGCATGAATGATAATCTCTGCTGATTCATGATTGGTGGTCGGTTTTTGCCAATTTAGGCGAATGGCATCCTCTGGCGATGGGGCATTGAGGCAATCGGTGCGGTGTACCATCAACATGGGCTTATCTTTGCCTATCATACGCCCGACGATAGGGGTATTGATGGCAATACGTGACCCGATAGTCCATTTAATATGTTCTTCTGCCATCATCCAACAGCGACATAAGCGCACACGCCCATAATTGATTTTTTTGCCATCAGAACGGATGATATGCGGGATAAATTCTTCTTCAATGAGGGTGCATACGACCTCATCGGCGGTGATATTGCCTAATTCAACGGCTTGATATAAGGCTTCTGTATCGGCGTAATTTTGCGATATTGCCCATCGCTTTAGCTTTGCCTCAATTTGTTCGGCAGAAAATCGTAGCCGATAAATGCCCATTTCGCGCTCTAATACCGCCTCAATGCGTCCGCGTCCCGTTGGATTATTGGTTGCCTCTGGGGTAGGGGGGTGATGACGCTTGAGGAATGTCTTGATATGACGGCGTGTTTTTGCAGAATAGGCAGATGATAACCAATCGGCGGTGATATGGGGTGTATGACGGTCAAAATCAATTTCGACTAAATCGGTATGATGGAGCGCATAATGATGGACGGCAGGTTTGCCATTCACCCAAAAGCGATGGGCATACGCGCCGAGTTCAGAATGTATCCGAAAGGCAAAATCCAACACAGTAAAGCCTTGTTGTAATGGGTAAATCCAGCGACCATCGGGCGCAAATACGCCGATAGGGTCATTCGGAGTCGTGGATTTTTGGCTGATGGTGGGGTTGGGTGTGTTCCACCAAACATTTCTGAGTAATTCACCTGTGCGCGATGTCCCCAAAATGCCATGTGTATTGATTTTTTCTGCCTCATGTGTGCGAATATTGACCATGATGAGATGGTTAGGTGGATAGGCGATGGTGGTGGAAAGCGCACGATACCCGTTATGGCGCGGGGCGGCTAATCCATCTATAACAGGCTTGGTGGGTAAAAATTGCCCATGTAAGAGTCCTAATGCCCGATAGCACGCACTTTCTTGGTCTAAGAGGATGTCTATAATGAGTTGTTTAGGCAATGTTGGCGTGGTGGATGGGGGCTCTTGTGTCAGTGTATATAAATTGGCTGGTGATAATTCTTGGGGTTTTATCCATGCGTCTTGAATCTCATTAGATGTGAATAATTCCGATATTTGACGCTGGAATTGGGTGAATATCACCTGATGTGCCGTGTAATAGGCTTCTATTTGTGCTTCTAATTCCTGATAGAGGGGTTTATTGGTGAGGCGCAGGCTAATATCACGCAAGGCTTGGGCATAATTTTTGAGTCCGAGTAATTCAAATACGGGCAAATAATGATTGAGATTATCTTCTGCCCAATGAATCCGTTCCTCTGTATTGAGTCTATCAATATCGCCCAAACTGACCAGTCGTATCCCCAAAATGAATAATAGGGCTTCGCTATCAGTATAGGCGAGCTTATAACATTTGCGTAAATGTTCGGCGCGGATGGCGCGTGGTGTGGCAGATTTGCTCTTATTGGGCGTTAAAATGGATTGGGTAACACGACAGAGGTGGATGGCACGCTCACTAAATTGTGTGTTCATCAGGGTGTCATTGAGGTTTTGTTGCAATACGGGCAACAAACATGCTCCCACTTGGCTATGATAGGTCAGACCCCATTCTTGTAACAATTCGATTAAATCATCGCAACGCCGATGAACAGCTTCATCTTGAATCCATTGATGAAGCGTATTTTTGGCGAGGATAAATTCCTCAGATAAGTGGATGGTGGGGTTTGTGACCATATACTTTTTTGCCCAGACACTCCTTATACATAACGCAAAGAAAGACAACTTGCTTGTCTTGTATTTCAATTATGAGAGATTTTCTCAATTTACGCAAGATACACAATAAGGTACTTGCGTATTTGTGTATAATCTCGTACAATTTTGAGTATATTGAGTGAATTGTGAAAGTTACACAATTCGCCTATTATTTTATCAGCGTTTTATAGGGGAGCGCAACATGCTAGATAACTACAAATTACCAGATGTAACCCACTCCCGCCGTGCTGTCACCACAGCACTGAATATACAGGGGTGGTCGCACTTAGACCCCATCTTACTTGCGGCGCTCGCCATCGAGTCGCCATTATTGCTGGTAGGACCGCATGGCACTGCAAAATCGTTGTTGGTAGAACGTTTGGCAATGGCACTCCGCTTGTCTATGCGCCACTACAACTCCGCGCTCATTAATTATGATGATTTGGTGGGGCTTCCACTCCCAGATAAAGAGACCGAAACGCTGAAATTTTTCCCAACCCCTAGCACCATCTGGGACGCGGGATTTGTTTTTTTTGATGAAATATCACGGTGCAGACCCGATTTACAAAATAAATTATACCCAATTATCCATGAACGGCGGGTGGTGGGCATTAAATTAGATAAGCTCCATCATCGTTGGTCTGCGATGAACCCGCCTGCACCAGAAGACCCCAATTTACTCGCCAACAGTGGGACTTATTACTTGGGGTCTGAACCGTTAGACCCCGCGCTCACAGACCGCTTTCCGTTTGTGGTGATGGTGCCAAATTGGTCTAACCTCACCAAAGAAGAACGGCGTGCGGTGGTGGCATGGGATGAAAATGATGCCCCAGAGCATTATGACATTGGTTTGGCAGAAATGGTCGCAGAAGTCGCGGCGCTCGTGCCAGAAATTGAGGCGAGTTTTGCGGTATGGCTTGGGGATTATGTGGTGAGCCTGATGGATTTGTTGGAACAGGCACAATTACCCCAAAGTCCACGCCGTGCGCGGATGTTGGCGCGGAGTGTTGTCGCCATTCATGCGGCACGGATTGTCTTGGAAGGGGAGGATGTAGACCCACAAGACAGCGCAGAATTGGCATTGCTCTATGGGATGCCCCAAACGGCGAATGAAGTGCCACCCAGTCATGTGAAACTCATTGCTCTGCATAAGCAAGCATGGGAATTGGCGCAATATTTGGAAGATGACAAATGGCGACAAGTTTTGAGCGAATATGACATGGCGCGGCGTGTGGTGATGGCAGATGAACTTGGCTTAGATGATGCCGATTTATCCCGCATTATCACCCAAACATTGAGCGCAGAAAATTCTGATGCGCGACAAATGGGGCTGGCGGTGGCGATGTTCTTGGCATTTCATACCAAGCGCGATTTAGACCCATCGGCATTTGAGCCATTGGCACAACTCTCGCATCATATTTTGTCTCCAAGATTTGCCCAACAATCATTTGCCCAAAATTCGGCAGATGCAACCCTTTGGAACGAAATTCGTGGCTGGATAGATAACCAAGTGGGCAGGGAAGAAAGCCCATTGTTCCGCCTAGAACGCAATTATTTGTTACATGGTTTTCCTGCATGGTGGCGGAATACAAGCTGGGTCGAGGCACTACAACAATTTCAAGAAGACCTCAAATTATTTGGGATTTATGAGGAGACATTCAAATGAGCGACCAAAATCAGAACCCGCCTGCCGATAATAATAACAATCCGCCCCCACAACCCCCCCCTAGCTCAGGGGGAAGTTTGCTCAATCGGTTTGGGAGTCGCCCTACGACCACGCCACAAAATAATTCACCAACGAATACACCACCGCCTGCTAATCAGCCACCCTCTAGCCCATTTTCACGAGCGCCATTTGGCGCTGGTAAATCTGGTGGGGGGACGGGTAATACCAACCCGCCTCAACCGCCCCCACCACCGTTTCGCCCATTGCCTACCCGCGAGCAAGTCGAATTTGCGTTATTCCCCTTGCATACTGTAGCAGTCAAATTTGAGCTAAAGGGCTTAGGCGACCCGTTTTATCGGCTTTTGGGACATGATGTGACGCTTGAAAATAGCGATAGTCGGCTGGTTGTCCGCAAATTGGAGCAAGGTGGCGATGATGTGAAAGCTATTCAAGCCATGATGGATAAATCGTGGGAAAAATATGCCTTCAAAGGGGCATCCATTGTGTATTTGCTAGAAAATGAAGCCCTTGTCAAGCAATTGGCGGCACCGTCATATTTGCCCAAAAAAGATTTTTTTGACGATGACGAGGATGATAAAGATAAAAAGAGTGAGCCTCCCAAACCCGCTATTAAGGTTGTGCGGGCAATAGATATGATGTTGGTGCTAAATGTGCTTGCCCGCGCACGCACACAGGTGTTATTGGCGAGTTCGCCCGTGATGTTTAGCCAGCATTATTTGAATCGGGCGTTGGTCTCTGATGACCCACGTTTGGTGGCATTAGCATTGGCAACTGGTGTGATATAAACTGAAAGGGTGTACTGATGAGTATTCGACCAATCACTAATTCCGAGGCGACCATCCTCAAAAATCGGCTCACGCGCTGTTTGCCCTCTGCGCGATTTGAGATGGAAACATTATGTCGCTTGGCAGGCATCGAAATTTCGCGTGCAGTGCCAACGGCGGCGGTGGAATGTAAGCGTCGCCCACGATTACTCATCAACCCCGATTTTGTCGAAAAACATTGTATGCGGGATGAGCATTTATTTTTATTGGTGATGCACGAATTATGGCATGTGCTACTCGCCCATACACGGATGCACCCGCGCATGACTCCTGTGCAAAATGTGGCGTTTGATGCCATCATCAACGCGGGGTTGATGGCGCAATTTTATCAACCTGAATACATGGGATTTTTTGATGTCATCAATCCCGCCGACCAATTCCCTCACTGTCTGTTACGTCCGCCAGTGGGGTGGCCCGATGAGCCTGTGTATCCCGAAGGGATGCCCGATGGCACAAAAGAGATGGTGATGCGTCTCTATCCAAAACGGCGCGGGCGCTTTTCTGCACCCAAATTGCCGATGTATGAGGATGTTTTGGCATTATTGCTCAAACATGCCGATAAAATGCCGATGCCATCGAATGCACCGATGCTTTTGGGTGGATATGAAGGCGAAACGATTCACGACCCCCTCATCAAAGAGATGATGGGACAAGTTACCCAAAATTGGAGTTTTGTCCCCGGTGGGCGCGGTACAGGGGGATTGAATCGGCGCAATAAATTTGAGCCATCAGAGACGAGTGAAGATGTTCGCAGGGCTTTTTCGATGGTGTTGCAAAAGACATTGAGCAAACGCCCCGGTCAAGAAGAAAGAATCGCCAAGCAACATGTACCCGTCATCGGCGGGAATGGGGTTATCCCCAATCCACGAGGCGACCGTATGATTCATGCACGGCGGGCGTTGGGCGCACCAGAAACACTGTGGGCGCAACCAATTACCATTCGGACACGGATGCCAGAACGCCCTAGCCGTGCATTTGTCTATTTGGATGTGTCTGGCTCGATGAATTACATTTTGGGGCAATGTATGTATTTGCTTCGTCCCTATTTGGCGCGGAAACAGGCGGAATTGTATCAATTTTCTACTGTGGTGAATCCGATGAAATTCGCAGAAATCCGCGAGGGGCAAGTGACGGGTACGGGTGGCACAGACATCAATTGTGTTTTTGCCCATCTCATTGATGTGTTACCGCGTGTGGATAGGGTTCTCATTTTTACAGATGGTATGGTGGGGACACCCCGTACCGATTTGGTGAATGGCATGGAAGCCTATGGCGCACGCCTATATATTGTGTTGCCCAATAATGGCAAATTAGACCCCGTGGTGGGGCAGATGGCGCGGGCAGTAGTCACATTACCCGCACTTACTCGTTAGGGTGGGGTGTGCGTTTGACGATGATGAGGGTTTCATCGTCAAATGTGCCTTGATTGGTGGCGTATAATATCACCGCAGATTTCACGGCTTGCACGATGGTATCTGCGGTTTCATCTGCTAATCGTTGAATGATTTCAATCAGCAATTCTTCTCCAAATTCCTCACCAATGTCATTAATTGCCTCTGTGATGCCATCCGTATAAAATGCCAAAATATCCCCTTGTTCAACTTGTGTGATGGATTCGGCAAATGTTGCTGTTGGAAACACCCCCATTGCTACCCCATGTATGGATAAACGGGTGCATTTTTTTGTCTGATGGTGATAATGGATGGGCGGGAGATGTCCCGCAGAGGCGTACATCAGCAAGCCTGTTTTTTCATCCAAATAGCCCACAAATGCGGTCGTGAACATGCCCGATTGTTGATTGGTGAGCATGGTCATATTGGCACGATGGAGTAATTCTTTGGGTGATAAATTCAATTCGAGCGCAAATCGTAATACAGTGACACTCAGCGCCATGAAAAGGGCGGCTGGGACACCTTTTCCCGATACATCCGCCACGACAATGGCAAGCCTACCCTCTGGTGTGCGGATAAAATCATAAAAATCGCCCGCTACCTCGCTCATGGGACTCCAATAGGTTGCAATTTGCCACCCTGCGAGTTGGGGAATTTGATTGGGCAAAAAACTCCGTTGGATGGCGCGTGCGGTCTCTAATTCTTGATTGAGTAATTTTTGGGTAATTTCTTGTGAGAGTAGACGGGCATTTTCTATGCCAATGGCGGCTTGGGTTGCCATTGCAGAGAGTAATCGCTCATCACGTTGGGTAAATGGTTCTCCGCGTTTATTGATGGCTTGAATAACACCAATAACCTTTTGTTGATGATTCACCATCGGCACAGTGAGCATATTCCGCAAGACGATACCTGCTTGTGCGGTGAATGAGGTGTTGAGGCGAGGGTCTTTGGTGGCATTTTCGATATTGATGATGCCCCCTGTGAGCGCCACTTGTCCCGCAACCCCTTCGCCAATTTTGAGCCGAATTTCACCTAATTTTTCATCATGCAAAATTTTTGAATAGAGTTCCTCATGTTCCTCATCAAGCAGATAAAGCGTACTACGCTCGGCATCTAATACACTGCGGACTTCTTCGACAATCATATCGAGTAATTTATCGGGGTCGGTGGTGGTTGCCATCACTTGGCTCACACTGAGTAGGGCATTAAGTTGCCTACGTGTGCTGGTACGTTGTGCGCCCCCTGTCAAATATTCCATGTGTTTGGTCATGATGAGCATATTGGGCGATTGGTTATCATCTGCGGTAATCCAAATTGCAGAATCCATCAGATGTTCAATGAGATGCACCCCCATACCCCCCTGTGCGCGTTGGTCTACGGGGGTATTTTTGTCATATTTGGGCAAGGCACTCCGATTAAATGGCACACCCCAATCGAGCAAGGTAACTTGTAAATGATTTGGCGTTGTTTCGATAACCAGCATCACATCGCCTTTATCGGTGGTGGGGTAGGCATGATGGCAAATGTTGGTATAGGCTTCATCTACAGCTAGTTCAATGGCAAAAGCTGTTTTTTCGGTGAGGGTTAATTGTTCACCCACACTATTAATGATGGCAGTGAACAAGTGAAGATGCTCAATTTTGGCACTGGTTTTTAATTCGCATAACACGGGCATGATATTTTTACCAATATGACATATTGAACATAAACTTGTGAACTATGTCACAAGATAAACCTACACCAGCATGTTATAGTGATGGTGTGAGTTTGGTTCATTACATGATAAACCAACTCCGCGCACTTTGCGAATGTTCAATAAATCATCAAATAAATACGGTACAGCAAGTCACATAAATTGGAGGCAATATGCAAGTTCCGAGCAATTTGAAGCACGAGAAACTACGCGCATGGGTACAAGACATGGCGGCACTCTGTAAACCAGATGCAGTATATTGGTGCGATGGGTCAGATGAAGAATATGACCGTATGTGCCAAACACTGGTAGAAGCAGGCACATTCACCAAATTGAATGAGCAAAAACGCCCCAATAGCTATATCGCATTTTCTGACCCAAGCGATGTGGCACGGGTGGAAGACCGTACTTATATTTGTAGTGTCAACAAATCAGACGCGGGTCCTACCAATAATTGGATGGATCCCAAAGAAATGCACGCAACCCTCGAAGGATTGTTTGATGGGTGTATGCGTGGTCGCACGATGTATGTCATCCCCTTTAGCATGGGTCCTTTAGGTTCACCCATAGCAATGCTTGGTGTGGAATTATCAGATTCTGCTTATGTGGTTGCCAACATGAAAATCATGACCCGTATGGGTGCTAAGGTGTTGGATGTGTTGGGTACAGACGGCGATTTTGTGCCATGTATGCACACGGTTGGCGCACCACTCGAAAAAGGTCAAAAAGATGTCACTTGGCCCTGCAATAAGACCAAATATATCGTCCACTTCCCAGAAGAACGCGCCATTTGGTCGTATGGGAGTGGGTATGGTGGTAATGCACTATTGGGCAAAAAATGTTTGGCGCTCCGTATTGCTTCTACTGTGGCACATGATGAAGGCTGGTTGGCAGAACACATGCTTATTTTGGGTGTCGAAGACCCCAAAGGCGAAAAGACTTATGTCGCTGCCGCGTTCCCAAGTGCCTGTGGCAAGACGAATTTTGCCATGCTTGTCCCACCCGATGCGTTTGATGGGTGGAAAGTAACCACCGTTGGCGATGATATTGCCTGGATTAAACCCGGTGATGACGGCAAATTATATGCCATTAACCCCGAAGCAGGTTTCTTTGGTGTTGCCCCTGGCACCTCCATGAAATCGAATCCTAATGCGATGATTTCATGCGAGAAAAACGCCATTTTCACCAACGTTGCCCTCACCCCTGATGGTGATGTATGGTGGGAAGGCATGACCGATGAACCCCCTGCACAATTGACCGATTGGCAAGGTAATCCATGGACACCAACCAGTGGCACAAAAGCCGCACATCCCAATTCGCGCTTTACTGCCCCTGTGAATCAATGCCCTGTGGTAGATTCTGAAATCGAAAACCCACGCGGTGTCCCCGTGAAGGCATTCATCTTTGGTGGTCGCCGTAGTGATACAGTGCCTTTGGTGTATCAGGCATTTAACTGGAACTATGGTGTGTATATCGCCGCCACAATGGGTAGCGAAATGACTGCCGCCGCCGCAGGTACCGTTGGGCAAGTGCGCCGTGACCCATTTGCAATGTTGCCTTTCTGCGGGTATCACATGGCAAGCTATTTTAATCACTGGTTGCAATTTGGGCGTGATATTGCCAACCCACCACGTATTTTCAGCGTGAACTGGTTCAGAAAAGATGCTAATGGCAAGTTTGTTTGGCCAGGATTTGGCGAAAATATGCGTATCCTCAAGTGGATTGTTGACCGTGCCAATGGTAAAGTCGGCGCGCTCGAAAGCCCACTCGGTTGGATGCCCCGTTATGAAGATTTGATGTGGGAAGGCTTGAACTTCTCTGAAGATAAATTCTATGAAGCCATGTCGGTTGACCGTGACCTGTGGGTGAAAGAATTACTGCTTCACGAAGAATTGTTCACCAAGTTGTATGACCGCCTGCCCAAGGAACTCATCTTCATGCGCGAATTGTTGCTTTCTAGCTTGTGGCGCTCCCCAGAACATTGGGAAATGCCTCATGATAGCAAGAATGAATAGATAACTACCTCCTCCTTCTGAATACAAATGGGCGCAATGATATGCGCCTTTTTGTATTTATATAATGCCCCGTGTGCGTAAATTTTCAATTTCGTTTGATGACATCGCTAATTCATCTGTCAAAATTTGGTCGGTATGCTCACCTAAGCGGGGTGGGGGGAGATAAACGGCGGGTGGGGTATGGGTGAGGTGCATGGGCGAGGCGAGCATGTGAGCATCTCCGATGCCCATCGGCACAACCATCTCTCTTTGATGAGTATGGGGTAGGGCGAGTGCTTGTTGGACGGTATAAATTTCACCTGCGGGGACATCCACCGCCAATAGCGACATGACCCAATGCGAGACAGGCTGTGTGATAAATATGGCACTGAGGGTGGCTATTAGGTCTTCCCGATGGGCAAGGCGGGCGGGATTGGTAGCAAAACGCGGGTCTTGTGCCATGAGTGGCACGCCTAAAACGGCACACATCGCCCCAAATTGACGGTCATTCCCCACGGCGACCACAAAATCACCATCAGAGGCGCTAAAGGTTTGATAGGGGACGATATTGGCATGTTCATTGCCATATCTGCCCGCATCTTTTCCAGAAATCAACACATTGCTGGCGACATTCACCAGCGCGACCAATTGTGAATCATACAGTGACATATCTATAAATTGCCCAATACCCGTTTTTTCGGCATAGCGCAAACCCGCTTGAATGGCATTGCAGGCGAAGAGCGCCGTAAAAACATCTGCCACGGCAACACCGACTTTATGCGGTGTGCCATTTTTTTCGCCTGTGATAGACATTAGTCCTGTCATGGCTTGTAGGACAAAATCGTATCCGGGACGGTCTCTAAAATCGCCAGTTTGACCAAACCCCGTGATACTACAATAGACCAATGCAGGGTTTTTGCTGGATAGTGACTCGTAATCGAGTCCAAAGCCTTGCATTTGTCCAATTTTGAAATTTTCGATGACGATATGACTTTTTTGTGCGAGTTGTTTTGCAATGTGTTGGGCGTGTGGATTTTTGAGATTGAGGGTGATGCTCCGCTTATTGCGATTTACACAGGCAAAATAGGCACTGATACGGTCTTTTGAATCGCCAACCCATGGCGCACCCCACGCACGGGTTTCATCACCAATCTGGGGGGATTCAATTTTGATGACATCCGCACCTAAATCTGCCAACATCATGCTACAGAATGGTCCTGCCAAGACACGAGTGAAATCGAGGATGCGAATACCTTGTAAGGGGAGGGGGGGCATAAAAAAATCCTTTTATGAAGAAACGCCGTTGCTAATTATTACAGATGAGGGGATAATTCCCCTAACCTTGTACGATAAGGAGCGATATTGTGGAATATTTAGAAGAAGAAATAAATGGTGTATCTGTCATTACCTTTAAGGGACGGATTGACTCGCAATTGGCATTAGACCTAGAAGCCTTGTTGCAAAAGATTTATGCACTGGGAAAATATCGGTTGGTATTGAATATGGCAGAAGTGCGTTATATGAGTAGCGCGGGTTTACGTACCTTAGCCGATATTTTGACCAAAAATCGTGAAAATGGCGGTGATTTGAAATTAGTCGCCCTAAATCCTAAAGTATTGCGTGTATTTGAGGTCATTGGCTTTAATAATTTCTTCGCAATGTATGATACAAATGAGCTTGCGATTGCAGATTTCTAACAGTTTGTGAAAGTAAACACTGTAAAATTTCGTTTATTTTTCATAAATTAGTTTGTTGGGATAACCAATTCTCTGCTATACTGTGCATAATTAAGTGCAAAAATACTCGTCTACATTGTTGGAGGTTTTATTATGAAATTGGTCAAATTCTTTATTCTACTGGTTATACTAGCACTCCCACTTTCTCTTGTCTCCGCACAAGATGAGGGTGAAGATATTACATGGAGTGGGTCTTATGTTGTGACAGCTGGGTCGGGTAGTTTTGTTGAAGCCGATGATGATGTCTTTACCCTTACATTGAATGATGTGTCAGAATATACCACATGGGTGGTTAACCTTCCTGATTTGACAAGTGGTATCCTCACCACCCAAGATTTAATTGCCTTTTGGACATTCCAACCAGAATTGACTGCAACTGCGGTTCTTACCACCGAAAATGAAAGTGTCTTGGTGACATTGGCATTAGCAGAAGAAACTGCATTTGACCCAGAAGAAGGAACACTCACCTTCACCGCCGTAGTGACCTCGACCAACGCATTTGACCCAGAAATTGATGATGCCAAAGCAGATTTACCAGAAGAATTTGAACTCGTGACCGTTTTCATCAATATGGATGCGACTTTTGTCGAAGGTATCACGGCTGGTATGGTTGCTCGTAACGAAGGAACACGCGCTAATACATCTCAGACATGTACACCAACACCTGCTAATAACTTTTGTAAATAAAGTAAGTTTGGTAGGTATTTGCGTTGTTTTATCAAAAAAGAGTAGGTATCCTCTACTCTTTTTTAATTCTATTGATTCGCAAAAAAGTTGTTTTATGGCTATAATAACGTTGCTTAGAAATTAACTAATCAGGAGCAAACCACTGTGAAGCGCAAAATTGGATTATTACTGATACTAGGGATGCTTCTCGCAGGCTACATGTCGTTTTCGCCAAGCGATAATGATGTTATTGCACAAGGTGGCACAGGCAAATGTGATGAATTTGGAGTTGAGGCGGATTTTTGTGAGACGATTGATAATGAAAATCCGTTTTGGGAATATGCCTTCCGTGTGCGGAATCGTGGTAGTTTGATACAAATTGATATTTCGCATATCATACAAGACAGTGAACTCGATACTTATCTGTATTTGATAGATTCTGCGGGTAATATTGTTGCCGAAAATGATGACCGTGCGCGTGGGGATGTCACCTCTTATATTGAATACCCTCAAGCAGGGGCAGGGGTATATCGTGTCATTGCTGGACGATATGGTTTGGACGAAGGCGATACCTTTGGCGATTTTAAGCTGACCATTCGCCTTGTTCCACCAGCAGAATTGACCATCGCAGATATTCCTTATCGGGTTACAGATGGTGGGTTGCTCGATACAGGCTATCCACTATATGATGAGCCACGCCCCAAAGCAAAATGGACAATTTTAGCTTATTATGGTGGTGATAATAACTTAGAACCCGGTCTTATCAATGACTTTCATGAATTTGAATTAGCGGGTGGAAGCAATGATGATGTCCGAATTATTGCCCTCTTAGACCGTAGCCCAGAATATGATGAATCCAATGATAATTGGGTTGGGGCGCGGTTATATGAGGTGCAGGGTGGTGTGACTTCTGATGCCTTTCCACCGACATTGAGTTCCGAAGCCATAACCGATTTGGGTGATATAAATACAGGTGATGGCGAGGCACTTGCACAATTTTTGGTATGGGGGATGCGTTACTATCCCGCCGAGAATTATGTTGTGTCATTGGGTAGTCATGGGGCTGGATGGCAAGGACTCATCACCGATGATACATGGGATAAAGACATCATGACTGTGCCAGAACTTCGCCAAGCCTTTTCATTAGCCATTGAAGAAGCAAAGGTGCAGAATCCCGATTTCGATAAATTTGCCTTTCTGATTAATGACGCTTGTTTGATGAGCAGTGTCGAATTTTTTGCACTCACAAAAGATTATTTCAATTATGCGTTGGCATCGCCTGAAATTGTCGTAGACCCTGCCCATGATATGGCACTATTTACGACCTATATGAATGAAAATCAAGCCACGCCAGATTTTAGTGTGGTGGGGCAAGATTTGGTTGATAAATATATTCAACAAGATATTTTGCTCCGAGAAGGGTCTGGGACAGAATATTTGACCAGTGTGGTGACAAATCTGCGCCGATTTGGAGACTTGGAAGCGGCAGTTGAAGCCTTTGCGCTCGTTGTTAATGCCAAGCCAGAGGTGCGCTCATTTACGATTGGTCAAGCCCGGTCTAATGCCTACGTGTATACCAATTTTGCCAATAGCAACACCAAAATTGACTTGGGCAGTTTTATGCAACGGGTGATTGCCACTGCTCCAGATGATACCGAATTGGTGGATGCCGCCAATAAGGTTTTGGAAGAATTAAAAAATGTTGTGGTGTATGCTGATGCGGGTGAAAAAGTCAAAGACCGCATTTACTACTACAATGTGTTCTTCCCCGAAAAGAGTAAGGATTTTTCTCAGGACTATTTCTATCAGACCCCATTAGGCGAGTGGAGTCGGATGCTCCGCAATTATTTTGCCGCCGTTACCCCCAAGCCATGGACAGGCGATCCCCCCTTCCATTCACCCATTGCACCAAAACTAAACGTGGTTGCTCGCTATCCAACCGAAGCTGTGAGTATTCTTAACCCATTTTTGATTGAAGCCGAAGCCATTGGGCGCAATATCGCGTATGGTGAATTTACAGTAGACCAATTGCAAGAAGATGGCACCATTACACGTATGTTTAATCAACGTTTGCTCACCCCCACTGTTGATGAAAATGGCAATTTTGTGCGTATCAATGAGTGGAATCAAGGGATAACAACTTATTTATATAACTGGACTGCGGCATTACCACTGGTCACTGATGGCACCAATAGCCATTTTGAATTTCTGAACATTGGTGAAGATATTGCCGCACTAGACGGGCGTTATCGGTTGCCCGATAGTCAAAATTGGAATGAAGTGACTGTCACCATGAGTTATGATGGCATTATTGGTGGTACAACTCAACGTGTCATCAACAAATCGGATGGAAATAGCGCCCTCGCGGTTATTGAGATTCCGGTTGGGGCGATTTTCCAAACCTATAAATACCTTGTGACCGAAGATGGTCGCGTGAGCGCGGTTGAGGGCAATGAATATGTTTGGCCAGAAGGTGGGTTGAGTTGGGAAGATAGACCTGCTCCTGATGGCAATTATAATGCAGGCATATTAATTACAGCATTTGGTGGGACAACGGGATTTGTGAAAGAGCAAGTCACTGTGGTCAATAGCGAATTACCTGCCGATTTGCGTGCCGATACACGCCCAGATGTGGGTGTTAGCATCCCCCGTCCGCAAACATGGACACCTTTATCTTTTAACCCATCATTTGCGGTTAATCCAGATTATGGCGACATTGGTGTTTTCCAGACAAGTGACCCAGAAAATGGCAATGTTGTGGCATTACTGTTCAGTTTTCCCACCACAGACCTTGCAGAAGCCGTACTAACAGCCTCTCAATTGAATGTATTTACCGTTGTTAGTGAATTGACCCCTGTAACGGTGAGTGGGCGTGATGGGTTGCAGTTTGATTATACGCGCCAAATAGGTGATGAATCCCGTTCTGGGCGGGCTTTTGTGGTCTTGCAAGAATATGCTCCGGGTGAATATTTTGGCATTGTCTTAGCCAGTGAATCGGTAGATGGCAAGGGCAATTTTGAGGATTTTTATCCGACCTTACTTGAATATGCTAGTTTCTTTGATTCATTAGGTTACAACAATTCAAAAGTCCCGCTTTGGATAGATAATTCATTGACCGGTGAAGAATCTTATTATCTCCCGATATCCTGGCAAAAGTCTCTCACAGAAGAAGTGACAGATGAAAATGTTGCACCTACTTATGGTGTATGGACACGCTATATACCCACTGATGAGCCAGAAAGCGCATTTTTGGCGATGGCTCGTTATTATCTCGCCACTGAAGTAGAAAATGGCGTGAATGTCTTGAGCAATATCGTCACAGGGCAGGCGTTGGTAGGCTCAGATAGCCTGCAAGTCATCCAAAACCGCACATACAATGGTCGTTACCATACATGGGATGCGACGATTTATCGTGTGGTGCGCGAAGGGGTTGCTTATATAGGGCGTGCCTATGCCACGACTGTTTATGGCACTACTTATGCACTTTGGGCAGAGGTGATTGAGGACGATAACACCGATTCTGTTTATACTGATTTTATCGAACCAGTCATTGATGGGTATCAGATTTTTATTGAGCCACCTGCCGAACCAGAGCCTCAAGCAGAATCTACACCCGAAAGTTAATTGATAGAAAGATGGCAGTATGCCGTCTTTATGGCTATTTTTTGGTGAGGGCGCAATAATTTGCGCCCTTATCTATCTCAGGTAGAGGAAAACGATGACCCCATTCAAAATTAATCATGTTGCGATTGTCGTAGAAGATGTTGATGTGGCACTCGCTTTTTGGCGTGATGCGTTGGGATTGCCTTTGGCGCATGTTGAACGCAACGAAGAAGAAGCGGTGCAAATCGCTTTTTTGCCCACTGGTGAGAGCGAAATAGAGTTACTTGCGCCCATCACACCAGAAAGTGGTGTGGCGAAATATTTAGCCAAAAAAGGTGCTGGATTGCATCATTTGTGTATGGAGGTGAGCGATATTGAGGCGGTACTCGCTCAATTGAAAGACCATCAGATTGAACTGATTAACGACACCCCAAAATCACGCCCGAATGGGACAAAATATGCCTTTGTGCATCCCAAAAGCACGGGCGGGGTCTTATTGGAATTATACGAATTGGCAAACCAATCATGAGTAAAAAATTACAAGACGTTCTACAGGATTATCAAAATACATTGGCAGAGCATGTCACGAGTGGGGATAAATTACTCCAAGCACATGCGCTGGCTGATATTGCCTTCACTTATGCCCAAATGGAAAATAAAGATGAGGCATTGACGCATTATGACCAAGCCATCACCATTTACCGTGAATTGGGTGAGCGTGAGGGCGAATCGTTGGTACTCAACAATATGGGTAAGCTCTATGTGAACACGGGCGACCGCGAAAAAGGGCTGGCGCTCTATGAACAAGCCTTGCAAATTCGCAAAGAAACGGGCGATAAAGCGGGGCAAGCCACCACACTTAACAACATCGGCGGGATGTATGCCCTAAAAGGCGGGGATAAACGCAAAGCACTCGCCTATTTTGAAGAAGCATTGCCCCTATCGGTTGAATTAGATGATAAAGCAGGGCAAGCGATAACCCTCGCCAATATTGCCGCATCCTATAAAGCGATTGGCGAAGCACGGCGGGCGGCATCTATCGCCAAAAAATTGCGCGATTTGGAAAAGCAAATTCGTGATGAACAAAAACAGGCGAAAAAAGCACAAAAATTAGCCGATTCGTAGCCAATGGGTGCATTATTTTGCGCCCTGTCCTAAATTTGTGCGATTGCCCAATCGGCATGTGAACGGATGAGGTCATCACCGTGTTTATGGGCATAATGAAGGGCGGGTAAAATGGCTCTATTGCCCCAATTGCCCGCCGCAATACACGCATTGCGAATGAGGCGTTCATAGCCAATGCGTTCAATAGGGGTTTTGGCAAATATCGCCGTAAAACGCTCTTTATCCAACATCAGCACATCGGCTAAAGGCGGGGCGACATGATTTATATCTTGCGGAAGAAAATAGGGTTGCATAGTGGGGATGACAAACCGATTCCATGGGCATACCTCTTGGCAGATATCACAGCCATAAATCCAATTACCCATTTTGGGGCGTAATGCCATGTCTATCTCGCCTTTATGCTCAATAGTGAGGTAACTAATGCACTTGCGGGCATCTAATATATAGGGTTCTGGGAAGGCGTCGGTGGGGCAGGCATTGAGGCAACGGGTGCATGTGCCACATAGGGTTGGTTTGTGTGGCTCATCGTATTGCTCAAACACATAATCTGTCAAAATTTCCCCAATAAAAAAATAACTTCCCCGTCTGGGATGAATGAGCATGGTGTTTTTGCCCACAAATCCGAGTCCTGCTTCTTGGGCATGGGCGCGTTCTAAAATTGCGCCCGTATCTACATAGGCTTTATAGCGGATATTTGTTTTGTCACAAAACCATGTGGCAAGTGCTTCTAGGCGTGGGGTGAGCCAATCATGATAATCGTAGCCCCACGCATAACTGGCAATCCGCCCCCGTGAGGGGTCTGCTAGGATGGATGGCGACATCATACTGCGATAATCTACACCGACTAAAATGAGGGATTTTGCTCCGTTGAGTACATAATTGAGGTCTTTTCTGCGAATTTGCCTATCTGGGCGTGCCATATAGCCCATCGTGCCGTGCATTTCAGATTCTATCCAATTGAAATACGCATTGAGGGTGTTGGCAGGTTGGGCGGGGATAATGCCAATAACATTGAATCCAAGTTCAATCGCTTTTTGTTTAAGGGCTTGTTCAGGGACTATGTTCATCATGATGCTCTTGTTATAATGGCTATTGTTCATTGTATCACAAAAGGCGGATAAAGTGAGTGAGAATAAAAAAAATAATAATGTATTGATAATAGCAGTAGGCTTGCCAATGCTTTTGGCTGTGGTTGGCGTGGTTATTTTAGCTATATTTACCAACACCACACAACAACAAACCGCCACACCATCAGAAGATAATACCCCCACAGCAAATAGTGATGGGGTGAGTGTATATGACCCGCCTAAGACCATCCAAGATTTTACGATGTCTGCTAGTACGGGCGAAACAGTGAGTTTGAGCGATTTTCGGGGCAAATTGGTGCTAATCGCCTTTGGATATACCCGTTGTCCAGATGTTTGCCCCACCAATATGCTCGATTTTAGGCAAGTAAAGCGGTTTTTAGCCGAGCGTGCCGATAATGTGGTGTTTTTACTCATTAGTGTAGACGGTGAACGCGATACCCCCGATTTATTGCGTGATTATCTGGTGCGGTATGACCCTGCTTTTATCGGGTTAAGTGGCACAGATGCAGAGTTAAACCCCATTAAAGACGATTATGGCTTATATTATGCCCGTATCGAAAATCCGCGTGCGCCAAATGATTACATGGTAGACCATACAGCTTCCCGCTTTTTGGTGGATGCGGAAGGTCGTCTGATTCGTGTTTATTCATTTACCACTGATGCCCGTGTGATGGCACGCGATATTGTACGTGTCTTGGTCAATGAATAGGGGGATATTTGTCATGAAAAAAATAGCGGATGGCAATACCGCAGAGATTTTTGAATGGGCAGATAATCGGGTTTGCAAATTATGGCGACCCAATTTCCCAACAGAAGATGTAGATTATGAAGCGCGTGTTAGCCATATCATCGCTTCATCTCAATTGCCTGTCCCCAAAGTATATGATGTGATTGAATATGAGGGACGGCGGGGCATTATCTATGAGCGCATTACGGGTATAACCCTATTTGAATGGATATTTGCCGATTTAAGTCGGTTTGAGGATGGGGCGCGATGGCTAGGGCGGTTACATGCCACCATTCATCAACACCCTGCGTTAGATGGATTGCCAAATCAGCGTGACCGCCTGCGCCGACATATCACACATACCACCCATCTCAATGCGTCTGAACGGGCTATTTTGCTGACAAAACTGGATGCCATGCTCGATGATAGTGTGGTGTGTCATGGTGATTTTCACCCACAAAATGTTTTGGTGGCGGATGAAAAAGCGACAATTATTGATTGGATGGATGCCACACTAGGGTCTGGATATGCCGATATTGCGCGTACACTTTTATTGATAGATGGGGCAGAAGCCCCACCAGAATTTTTAGAATTATTCAAATCTGCCTATTTAGATGAATATGCGCGTCATCGCCCACTTGACCGAGAGATGGTCATGCGCTGGTATCCCATTATTGCGGGTGCGCGTCTGATTGAGCATACATCGTCACAAGAAATAACACGGTTATTGGGGATTGTACGGGATAGCTTGTAGGGGTTGCTATCCCATACGATAATTTAGCGTCTTGGGACTCTGGGCAAGACGCTACACACCACTTCATAACTGATAGTCCCCAATTGCGAGGCAATTTCTTCGGCGGTGATGTGGTCACTGCCCTGTTTTCCTAATAACACAACTTCGTCCCCAACCGAAACATCGGGGATATGCGAAATGCTGATGACACTTTTTTCCATGCTGACGCGCCCAATAACCTTTGCCCGTTGTCCATGTACCAATACCTCACGCCAAGAATGAGGCGCACGGCGGAATCCATCGGCATAGCCAACAGGGATAACCGCGATGGTTTCGTGGGTTTGGGTGGTATAGGTATTGCCATAACCAATGGGATGATTGGGGGGCAATGTTTTGACTTGGGCAATGATGGTTTTCCACGACATAACAGGATTAAAGTCGGTGGGTAGGCTCACAATGGGGGATGGGTGGATACCATACATGGCGGCACCTGTACGCGCCATCGTGAAATGCCCATCAGGATGGGCGAGTGTTCCTGCGCTATTGCCTGCGTGGATATATTTGAATTTATAGCCGAGTGTCTGAATATCGCGCAATAAATTTTTGAAGATGGTTAATTGATTGGCGGTGTGGTCAGATTTTTCATCTGCCACCGAAAAATGCGTATAAATCCCCTCAACCTCAATATTTTTGAGCGATAACAAATTGCGGAACAGGGTGAGGGCATCATCTGGCAATACGCCAAGCCTGCCTATGCCTGTATCAATTTTCACATGCACGCGCACTTTGCCATTATTTTCACGGGCAATGCGGTCATACGTCCGTGCCACGGTCAAATCGAATAAGGCGAGGGTGATATTTTGCTGAATTGCCTCATGGACGAGATGGAAGGGCGTGTAATTGAGGGCGATGATGGGCGCGACAATGCCTGCATCCCGTAAAATGAGGGCTTCCTCTAGCGATGATACCCCCAAATAACCCGCACCATTGGCGAGGGCTGTTTCTGCGACACTGATTGCCCCGTGACCATAGGCATCTGATTTGACCACTGCCATAAGGGTTGTTTCTGGGGATAATCCGCGTTTGATGGCACGGATATTGCCTGCCAACGCATCAAAATTGATTTCTACCCAACTGAGGCGGGTGGGGTTATGGAAGGTAAAAATGGGCAAAATCCGATTTTGACGCACGAGCTTATTTTGGTCATCTGGATTATCGAGCAATGCCGATGTGACCAATTCCATGCGTGCGCCAATATCCCCTTTGATGAGGATAATATCATCTTTATTGAGTGCATAGCTATTCACAATATTCACGGTATCGTTGGTGGCGTGTGTGACCATCACATTTTGCGTGTCCATATTGTTATCGAGGGCAGAACGCGCCGCCAGACCCGCATTTTGACCGCGTGCGATGAATACATCTGCCACTTGTGAGGCACGTTGCCCAACGAGCCGATGCCCTGTACGGATATTTGCACCAAGCCTGCCCATATCCCCAAAAATGAAGAAACTGCGCTTGCCTTGCGATTTGACAGCAGAAAGCCACTCTAATGCGCTAAGTGCAGAGAATGGGTTGGCGTTATAGGTGTCGTCAATGAGCAACGCGCCATTTTTGCCCTTTAGGGGATTCATCCGTCCCGGAAGGGGGGCAATTTTGCTGAGGGCATTGAGGGATTCAATAATGGGAATATCGTAATGCAAGCCAATCATCATAGCGCATAATGCCCCATAGACCGATAATTTGCCTAATAAGGGGATGGATTGGTTAATGAAGCGGGCATCGCTATGGCGCAATTCAAAACGGGTTTCATGGAGGGCATATTTTACATTGTATGCCATTAAATCTGCGCCAAATCCTGTGATGCCAATCGTTTTTGTGCTGGCGCGGGTTTGACTTCCCATGCCTCGCACGAGATCATCATCATAATTGAGGACGGCTAACCCACTTGGTGAGAGATAATTGACCAATAAGCGCATTTCATCTGCAAGCTGTTGCAGACTTTCAAATTCAGTATTCGGGATAGAGCCGATATGGGTTACGACACCCACTTCTGGTTGAACGGCTTGAATAATGGTAGCGAGTTCACCTGTTTGTGATGCCCCCAGTTTGAGTACCGCAAATTTATGCTCGGCATTGAGGTGAGCGAGTGCAAGGGGGATGCTGAGGCGCTTTCCAGAGAGATGTGGGTCATGTAATACGGTGTGGCGTAAACTCAAAACATGACTAATGGCTTCAATGGTTGTAGATTTCCCTGCAACCCCTGTTACCCCGATAACTTTTGTCCCAAATTTGCCCAAAATATCATGTGACCATGCCAGAAGTGCCTGCTCAACATCCTTAACAAGGATGACCGTAACGCCCGTTGTATCACATTCAGGCGGGCGGGCGCATATCACCCCAGAGACACCATTTTGGATGGTTTGGGCAATATATTCTTGTGAAGTACCGAGCGCCACAAACAATTGATTCACTGTCGCCGTTTCATAATCGGTGGCAAATGATTCAAATAATTGGGCGGTTGGTTCTCCAAAGAGTTGACCGTTAGACGCATTGAGAAGTTCATATAAGTTAATCATGTGGGGAATTATAGCATTAATTGGCTAAAATGCGAACAAGGGACTGTGCTTGTCCCTTGTTCTGTAAATAAATTTATTTTAAGAAAATTAAGTAACTCGCATGGAGGAGATGGTTTCGTATCAGGGGTAGAAACCGCGCAATTGCAAGGCGGTAGAAACGCGCTTGATGGCGGCGACTTGGGCGGCTGTCCGCATGTTGACATCATATTCTTCTGCGGTACGAGCGGTAAAATCGTAGGCTTTAATCATGAGACGGCGTAATTGGCGCGAAATTTCTTCTTCATCCCAGAAGAAGGCTTGTAGGTCTTGTACCCATTCAAAATAGGATACCGTCACACCACCTGCATTGGCAAGGATGTCGGGGATGACCACAATACCCTTATCATGGAAAATATCATCGGCGGCGGGGGTTGTTGGACCATTTGCGCCTTCAACGATGAACTTGGCTTTGACGTTATCGGCATTCAAGCGGGTGAGTTGGCTTTCCATTGCGGCGGGGATGAGGACATCGCAGGGGAGGATGAGCAATTCTTCGTTGGTCACATTTTCTGCTTGGGCAAAATCTTTTAATCCGCCAGTTTCGGCATAATAAGCGCGGACAGCTTGAATATCGAGTCCGTTGGGGTTATAGATACCACCAGCAACATCGCTGACAGCTACGACTTTGAATCCTAATTCATGGGCATGACTGGCGGCGAAAGAACCGACATTACCAAACCCTTGTACGACAACACTAATGCCAGAGGCATCGGTAATGCCGTGACGTTTGAGTGTTTCGACCATACAAATCACGACACCGTGACCTGTAGCAGAATTGCGTCCCTCACTACCACCCACTTCGAGGGGTTTACCTGTAACAACTGCTGGCACAGAATAGCCAACGGTCATGCTATAGGTATCCATAATCCATGCCATCACTTGAGGGGTTGTTCCCATATCTGGGGCAGGGATATCGGATTGTGGGCTGATGAGTGGAATCAATTCAGACGCATAACGGCGGGTAAGGCGTTCTAATTCGCCAATGCTCAGGGTTTTTGGGTCTACAATCACGCCACCTTTTGCACCACCATAGGGCAATCCCATCAGAGCGCATTTCCATGTCATCCACATCGCCAATGCGCGGACTTCATCCAAATTGACATGCAAGCTATAACGGATACCACCCTTAGAGGGTCCCAAAACGGTGCTATGATGCACACGATAGCCTGTAAACATTTCGGTTGAGCCGTCATCACGGCGGACAGGGAAGTTCACTGTAAATTCACGACGGGGATAACGCATATATTCCGCTAGTGAGCTGGATATATCTAAATGCCCAACAGCGCGGTCAAATTGCATTAATGCGGTTTCATAAGGATTGGAAATATTTTGGTCTTTTAAGGTTGATTTATTCATTGTCATACTGAGGGCGGTCGCCATGATAAGATGAACTCCTATAAAATGAAAACGTATTTTTATTTTGTATCTTCATTATCTGCCAATTTGAAAATTTGCACAAGGGGGAATTGGTTGTTTTGCACAAACAAAATTGGATATTTCTTGGCTAGTTTGTACAATAATTCACGAAAACATGATAATATTCTCATTGCTTATCATGCCCCTACACGAACAGACAAGAATTTGGGTAAAATAGATAAGATAAGATGGGTAAAATTTTGATGTTGCTCCATTCAGGCACATTTTTGGGATTGGGATATGACGCTAACAAAGATTTATGGCTTAAATGCAGGCTATGTGGTGGAATTGTATGATAAATACCTCACATCGCCCGATTCAGTAGATGAACGTACCAGAGCGTTTTTTGCAAACTGGACTCCGATTACGGAACAAACTGTAGAAATGCCCGCCGCAATGGTGGCGGATGTTCGTAAAGTGACGGCTATCGCCAATTATGCACAAGCCATTCGGCAATTTGGGCATGTGGCGGCACAATTAGACCCACTCGGTACGCCGCCGATTGGCGACCCAGAATTATCTGCGGAGTATCATGGCTTAACCGAAGCCGATTTGTATGAATTGCCCGCAGGACTGATTGATAGCCCCTTATCTATGGGGGCGAATAATGCCTATGAGGTGATTGAATCGCTGAAGGCGGTATATACCACGCATATTGGCTATGATAACGACCATATACGGATTCCAGAAGAACGCCAATGGCTCAAAGAGGCGATTGAATCGCGGCGCTATCAAATTAATGCCACCCCAGAAGAATCTGTGGCGATATTAGACCGCTTATCACAAGTTGAAGCCTTTGAAGAATTTTTGCAAAAGAGCTTCCCGACCAAATATCGGTTCTCTGTTGAAGGACTCGATACGATGATTGGGTTGTTGGATGAATTGGTGCGCCTTGCCGATAGTACCCGACAAGGAAAGCGTACCGTAGCGATTGCCATGGCTCATCGTGGACGCTTGAATACCCTTTCGCATATCATGAAAAAATCGTATGAAGAAATTTTGCAAGATTTTGTAGACCCCGAAGATGAAAATATTGTGGGATGGCAATTGGGGGATGTGAAATATCATCAAGGGCGTGTCCATGATATGTATGGAGATGGCAATTTTGTTTTGCTCATGCCACCCAACCCAAGCCACCTTGAAGCCATCAACCCGATTGCGGTGGGGATGGCACGGGCGGCAGGCACAGAGAGTAATCGGCGTGGTGCGCCAACATTTGATGAACGCTCAACCATGCAAATTCTCATTCATGGCGATTCGGCGTTCCCCGGTCAGGGGATTGTCGCAGAGACGTTCAATTTGTCCAGACTCCCCGGATATTGGGTGGGGGGGACAATTCATATCATCGCCAACAATCAGCTTGGGTTCACCACCTTGCCAAAAGATGCCCGTAGCACACTGTATGCCAGTGATTTGGCAAAAGGCTTCAAAGTGCCTGTGGTGCATGTGAATGCCGATGACCCCTTAGCTGTGATTGAAGTGGCGCGGTTGGCATTTGCGTATCAAGAAAAATTTGAAAAAGACTTCTTGATAGACCTCGTTGGCTATCGGCGGTATGGTCACAACGAATTGGATGAACCCGGATTTACGCAACCACAGATGTATAAGGTTGTGCGGAATCATCCTCGTATCCGTCAAATTTGGTCAGAAAAATTGGTGAAAAGTGGTGTAATCACCACCGCCCATGCCGATGACCTCTATAATAAGCATATTGCGACCTTACAAGAGGCGTATGATGTGGTCAAAGTGGAATTGCGGATGCAACCCCCGCTTGAAGAACCGCCCAAAGGCATCGCCAAACGGGTAAAAACCCAAGTGCCGATGGAACGGCTGACATCATTAAACACGGCTTTACAAGAATTGGTCACTGGGTTCAATTTTTATTCCAAACGGCTCGAAAATACGGTGCTTGCTCGCCGTAAAGCCTTTGATAATGCCGATGAACCGCTTGTTGATTGGGCGACAGCAGAAGAATTGGCATTTGCCAGCATTTTAGAAGATGGCATCGCCATTCGCCTCACAGGGCAAGATAGTGAGCGTGGCACATTTAGCCATCGTCATGCGGTGCTATATGATTCGCAAACGGACGAAGCCAAAACACTCGTGCCACTCCAAGAATTGCCACAATCAAAAGCATCATTCACGGTGCATAATAGTCCGTTGTCAGAAATGGCAGTTTTGGGATTTGAATTTGGCTATAATGTGGTCTCCCCAGAGACATTGGTACTATGGGAAGCCCAATATGGCGACTTTTTGAATGGCGCACAAAATATCGTGGATGAATTCATCGTCTCTGCGCGGGAAAAATGGAAGCAAACGCCCTCGCTGGTGATGTTGCTCCCACATGGGCATGAAGGCGGTGGTCCAGACCATTCTACAGGCAGACCAGAACGCTTTTTGCAGATGGCGGCAAAGACCAATATGCGGATTGTTAATCCGACCACAGCAGGACAATATTTTCATTTGCTCCGCCGACAAGCCTTATTGCTCAAAACCGACCCGTTGCCCTTGGTGGTGATGTCGCCAAAGAGCTTATTACGCCTGCCTGCGGTATATTCAACAGTACGTGAATTGGCAGAAGGCAAATGGCATCCTGTGATTGATGACCCCACTGCACATCCCGATGAAGTGACGCGCTTGGTGTTTTGTAGTGGCAAATTTTATTATGATTTGATGCAAAGCCAATACCGCGCCCAACACCCAGAAGTGGCTGTGGTGCGCGTGGAGCAATTGTATCCATTCCCCGCAGAAGAAATTATGGGGATGGTGAAGCGATATGCCAAGACGACCCAAATTGTATGGGCGCAAGAAGAACCCAAAAATATGGGCGCGTGGGATTTTATGAATTATCGCATCAAAAAATTGGTCGGGAAGGATTTGCCCGTCAATTATGTCGGCAGACGGCGCAGTTCTACCCCTGCTGAAGGGTCTAAGAGCCTGCATTATGCAAATCAGGCGATGATTACACAATATGCGTTTGACTGGAAATTTAATTAATGCAACCAGATGAGGACGGTATGTATGCCGTCCCTACACACATGAAATGGTATAGTAGCGAAGGAGCATGGGATGTCATTTAATTTAGTTGTGCCAGATTTAGCTGAATCGGTGGTCGAAGCCACTGTATCGAGTTGGACAAAAAAGGTTGGGGATAGTGTTAAGGCGGGGGATGTGGTGGTCGTCTTGGAGACGGATAAGGTCTCTTTGGAAGTGACCGCCGATGGTGATGGTGTGCTAGAAAGCATCGTTGCACCAGAAGGGACAGATGTTGAAGTGGGGGCAATTTTGGGCGTGGTGAGTGGGTCTGCTGGTGCAGGTGCTATGACCACACAAACAGTTGCGCCTGTTAGTGTGGTTGCGCCCACACCTGTCACATCAGAAGCACAAAAAGCGACACCTGTCGCCAAACGGGTCGCCACTGAGCATAGTGTTGATATTGCCCAAGTGCCAACCAGTGGTGCAAAAGTCACCAAGAGCGATGTGCAGAATTTTATCAGTGGGCAAAATACCCCTGTACCTGTGCCAGCACCAAAAACCCAACCTGCTCCCACTCCCAAGCCACAACCAGCACCCACACCATCTATCGTGACCAGCAATGGGGCAGGGTATCGGCAGGAAGAACGAGTGAAAATGAGCCGTCGCCGTCAGACGATTGCCAAACGCCTCATCGAAGCACAAACTACCGCCGCCATGTTGACCACATTCAACGAAATTGATATGAGTGCTGTGAATCAATTGCGAGCGCGTCGTAAAGATTCGTTTAAAGAAAAACATGGGGTTGGGCTTGGCTTTAATGCCTTTTTCGTGAAGGCAGTCATTGGTGCATTGAAGGCATTCCCGCAAGTGAATGCAGAAATTCAAGAAAATGAAATTGTCTACAAGCATTATTATGACATCGGCATTGCTATTGGTGTGAGCGATGGTTTGGTTGTGCCTGTATTACGCGATGCTGACCGCATGAGCTTTGCCCAAATCGAAAATCAGGTCAAAGATTATGCCAAACAAGCCCAAGATGGTAGCCTCGCCATTGAATCGCTGATGGGTGGCACATTTACCATCACCAACGGTGGGATTTTTGGCTCATTGATGAGTACCCCCATTTTGAACCCACCACAAGTCGGGATTTTGGGCTTGCACGCCATCAAAGACCGTCCTGTCGTTGTGAATGGCGAAATTGTGATTCGCCCCATGATGTATGTTGCTTTGACCTATGACCATCGCATGGTGGACGGGCGCGAAGCGGTGCAATTTTTGGTCAAAGTGAAAGATTTAATCGAAGACCCCGAATCGTTGTTGATTGAGGGTTAACAAACCTTTTACAAACCATTAAAGTTTTGGATAAGCGATAGCCTCATCTCTATGATAAGACTATCGCTTTTTAATGCTTTATTCGGGCAAAGTGGGTTATAATTCAATTGTTCTGATATAACATTTTGATAGCAATTTTCACGAGTCAAAAGAGCCAGAAGGTGGGCATTTTTATGGCTGATAATACCTTTGTGCATTTGCACGTCCATACTGAATTTTCGTTGCTCGATGGGTTGAGTAAAATCAAAAAATTAGTAGATAGAGCAAAGGCACTAGACATGCCTGCGATTGCTATCACCGACCATGGGACGATGTTTGGGGTCATGGATTTTTATGAGCAATGTCGCAAAGCCGATATTAAGCCGATTATTGGCGTAGAAGCCTATCTATCGCCACGCGGGATGACCGATAAGGAATCGGCATTAGACCGTAATCCTTTTCACATTTTGCTCATGGCACAAAATATGACTGGGTATAAAAATCTGCTCAAATTGAGTAGTGAAGCGCAATTGCGCGGCTATTATTATAAGCCTCGCGTTGATATGGACTTTTTGGCGAATCATGCAGAGGGGTTAATTGCCACCAGTGGGTGTTTGGCGGCGCGGATTCCGCGTTTTATCCAAGATGGACGGGATGAAGAGGCACAAAAAGCCATTGGACAATTCACCGACATTTTTGGAAAAGATAATTTTTATCTGGAATTGCAAAAGCATGATATTCCAGAACAACGCGCCCTCAATGAATGGCTGGTGAATTACAACCGTAAAAATCATACCAATGTGGGGCTATTGGCGACCAGCGATGTGCATTATGTCCTCGAAAGTGATTTCGATACCCATGACACATTGTTGTGTATCCAGACCAACGCCCTCAAAGATGACCCAAAACGGTTGAGTTTTTCTGATAACAGCTATTTTGTGCATTCATCAGAAGAGATGTGGCGCGATTTTGGTGAAGTGCCAGAAGCCATTCACAATTCGGTGAAAATTGCCGAAATGTGCGATATTGACCTCAAGCGTGAGGGGTATCATTTGCCATTTTTCCCTGTCCCAGAGGGGTATGATACGACCTCTTATTTGGCGCGGTTATGCAATATTGGCATGAAATGGCGTTTTGGAACGCGGGCAGATGAGCCAGAATTGCGGGAACGCCTCAATTATGAACTTGGCGTGATTGATAAAATGGGGTTCAATTCGTATTTTCTCATCGTGTGGGATTTATGCGAATTTGCGCGTTCTGCGGATATTTGGTGGAATGTGCGCGGGTCTGGTGCTGGCAGTTTGGCGGCGTATTGCTTGGGGATTACCAATATTGACCCCATTCAAAATAGCTTGTTATTTGAGCGATTTTTGAATCCTGAACGTAAAACCATGCCCGATATTGACCTCGATTACCCCGATGACCGCCGTTCCGATATGATTGCCTATGCGGTGCAAAAATATGGGCATGATAAAGTGGCGGCAATTATCACATTTGGGACGATGGGACCAAAAGCGGCGGTGCGTGATGTTGGTCGTGTGATGAATGTGCCACTCACAGATGTTAATAAGGCGGCATCGCTCATTCCACAAGATGCGAAACCCAAGCAATTGATGGACTATGTCAAAGATATTCCCGATTTACAAAAAATATATGACACCGATGCACAAATCCGCAAAGTGATTGATATTGCCAAAGAATTACAGGGTGTGCGCCGACACGCCTCTACCCATGCGGCTGGTATCATCATTTCCGATAATCCGCTATATGAATATTTGCCGTTGCACCGCCCCACCACCGCCAAAGAAGATAAAGAATCGGTAGATACGATTTTGGAGGCGGTGACACAATTCCCAATGGAGACCTGTGAGCAGATTGGTCTGCTTAAAGTGGACTTTTTGGGGTTATCCACCTTGACCATTTTGCGTAAAGCCTGTGAATTGGTCGAACAGCACCATAAGATTAAGTATACGATGGATAACATTCCGTATCGGCATGATGACCCCTCTATCACACCAAATGAACTAGAACGGCTGAATGCGGCATTTGTGATGATGGGGAAGGGCGATACGGTAGGGGTGTTCCAATTGGAAAGTGGTGGGATGCAACAAATGTTGCGCGATATGCGTCCCAAAATTTTTGAGAATATTATTGCGGCGGTATCGTTGTATCGTCCGGGTCCGATGGATTATATTCCGACCTACAATCGGCGTTTGCACGGGGATGAAAAAGTAGATTATAAGCACCCGAAGCTCGAATCTGTCCTCAAAGAGACCTATGGCATCATTGTGTATCAGGAACAACTGATACAAATTGCCACGCACCTGTTTGGGTATCGGGCAGGGGAAGCCGATTTGATGCGCCGTGCGGTATCCAAAAAGAAAAAAGAGGATTTGGAAAAGCACCGCGCCATTTTTCTGGAGCGAGGTCCAAAAAATGGGGTGGATGAAAAAGCCGCCAATGCCATTTTTGATGATATAGACTTTTTTGCCAATTATGGGTTCAATAAAAGCCATGCCGCCGATTATGCCAAAGTGACGGTGCAGACGGCATATATGAAAGCCAACTACCCGCCCGAATATTTGACAGCAATGCTCTCTGTGCATCGGGATGATTCTAAGAAAATTGGGATATTCCTCGAAGAATGTCGGCGCTTATCCATCCCGATTTTGCCCCCAGATGTCAATGCGAGTATGTTGGATTTTGATATTCAACATGACCCACAAACCGATTTGCGTGGTATTCGCTTTGGGTTGGCGGGGATTAAAAATGCGGGTGAAGGGGCAATCCAAAAAATCATCGAAGTACGTCAAGTCGGCGGGAAATTTGCCAATTTACGCGATTTTTGCCAACGGGTAGATTTGCGCCAAGTGGGTAAACGCGCACTTGAAAGCCTCATCAAAGTGGGGGCGTTCAGCGCCTTTGGCACACGTCCCGCGCTATTGGCGGCATTAGACCGCCTCATTTCGGTGAGTACCCATCATCATAAAGATGCTGAGATGGGACAATTGAACTTGTTTGGTGTGGAATCATCTATGCAAGATGATACATTGGAGCAATTGCCACCCGGTGACGCTACTCCTATCCGCCAACAATTGGCATGGGAAAAGGAATTATTAGGGTTATATGTCACAGGGCGACCTGTAGATAAGCACCGCAATGATTTTAATCAAAGCACCAATTTGCGCGAAATTCAGGCACTTAAAGCCCAACCAGAAGTCTATATTGGTAAAGGGGATGTGGTGATTGCAGGTGAAATCACCGCCTTCCGCAAGGTGTATACCAAGAATAATCAGACGATGGCAATTGTGACCATTGAAGATTGGTACGAATCTGCTGGGACGATAGAAGTCGTGTTTTTCCCGCGTAATTGGGAACAAATCGCCAAAAAAGTAGACCAACAAGATGTCGTATTTGAAGAAGGTGAAATCGTTAAAATTCGGGGCAAGTTGGAATTACAAAAAGATGGTGGTAGTGTTCAGATTATTGGGGATGATGTTAGCCAAAATTTTAGTGTGCAGGTGGGGAGCGCGGTTCAGGTCGTTGAACCCAAAGATGATACGCCTGCATGGATGATAGAAGACGATGCGCCTCCCCCTTGGGCAGATGAAGACCTCATTGACCCAAGCGTTTCGACACCACAAGGGGCTGTCCCCCCTGTAGATGATAAAGATGACGATGATGAACGCGCCACACAAGAATATGTCATGCCCGATAGCCTGAAAAAGATTTTTGACCCTGTGGCAGAAAATTCGCTCCAAAATCGTGTGAATGATGGCGATAACGAAGATAAACCGCCCAGAGAATATTGGGTGGATATTTATTTGCCCCGTACAGGTGATGATGACCGCGACAGACGCACGCTTTCGCGGGTGCATGGATTATTGACATCGTACCCCGGGAATGACCGTTTTACGATTATTATTGAGGGCGCAGAATACCCGATGGTCATCGAATTTCCCAACCATACGACCTATGCGTGTCCCGATTTATGGCATGAATTGATGGGGGTATTGAAGGATGAAAATAACATCAAAATCACCTTACTCACGCCTGAATTTGACCCACAAGAGACTCAAGAGGCGACGGCGGTGCGTTAATTAGTCAATTTGTATGGTCTGAATCTTAAAGTTTGTAGAAATTCTCTAAATACGGCTTAACCTAGTAGTGCTATAGTAGTGCATGATAACGAATTTCCATCATTAGGAGCGATAGGGTATGAAGCGAATCGCTGTCATGACAAGCGGGGGAGATGCCCCCGGAATGAATGCCGCGATACGGGCGGTTGTCCGTACGGCATTGCATTATGATATTGAGGTATATGGTGTCCGCCAAGCCTATGCGGGCTTGCTGAATGGCGACATGAATTTGATGACCAGCCGTGAAGTGAGCGGGATTTTGCAAAAAGGCGGGACAATTTTACAAACCGCCCGCAACGAAGAATTTAAGACCCAACAAGGGCAACGCAAAGCCTTACGCCGATTGAATGAAAATGGCATTGAGGGGGTGGTTGTCATTGGTGGGGATGGTAGCTTGCGCGGGGGGATGGCGCTGGAACGTATTGGTATCCCTGTTGTGGGTGTTCCTGCCAGCATTGATAACGATATTTATGGCACCAGCATGAGTATCGGCGTGGATACGGCACTCAATACGATTTTGGATGCACTTGACCGCCTGCGTGATACGGCAACATCGCATAATCGGGCATTTTTGATTGAAGTGATGGGGCGCAATTGTGGCTATTTGTCGTTGATGTCGGGTATTTTGGGCGGCGCAGAGGTGGTTATCACGCCAGAACGCGCCATTTCGATGGAAGATGTGGCGGCGCAAATGGGCGATGCGTATGTACGCGGAAAATCTCATGCGATTGCGGTTATTGCCGAAGGAGCGCCCTATAAGACCAATGATTTGCTCGAATTTTTGAATAAGAAAAGTTTGGGCTTTGAAATTCGGTTGACGATTTTAGGGCATATTCAACGGGGTGGAAATCCCACCGCATTTGACCGCCTGCTGGCTACCCGTATGGGGGTAAATGCGGTGGAGCGTTTGCGCGAAGGGGAGCATAATATCATGGTCGGACTGAATGGACGCGATATTGTGCCAATTCCGCTAGAAGATGCCACATCGAAAGACCGCGTGATTAGCGAAGATTATTATCGGATGGAACATATTTTAAGCCGATAAGTCAGCATAGTATGTTATGGTTAGTGGACGGCATGTATGCCGTCCCTACACATCTTCAGATTCACCCTCATTGGGGATGCTAACTTCCCCTATTCGCACGCGCAATAAATTCACCAACGGCACGACAGGAACCCGTAATTGTGTGCCACGTTGCCCTGCACTGATGACAATATGTTGCAATTGGCTGGCGGGTTGGTCTAAATAGACCTGCCAACCCTTGTGCATGAGGGCGAGGGCGCTAATTCCACCCACTTTTAAGCCTGTCATGGCTTCTGCGTCTTTATGAGCCGCCATCCGCACTTTTTTGACTCCCGCCGCCACCGCCATTTTTTTGAGGTCGAGTTTGTTTTCACTGGCGACCATCACCAAAAAAGGTTTTGGTTGTGTGGGATTTTCTGATTGCACCACGAGCGTTTTATAGACGGTAAAATAGGGAACGCCTAAAACCTCTGCCACTTCTTGAGCATCATGAATCGTATCGGGGTAGGTGAGGACTTCATAGGGGATTTTATGCTGTTCTAAAATCCGCATGGAATTGAGTTTTTCTGCCATTTTGTATCCTAATGATTCGCCCATATATAGCGTTGGACACGATATATCGTGTCCCTACTGATAATGTCTCATAGTGCGTCTGCCGATGAGGGTCGGGACGAGTAAATTGCCCATCAAAATGAGGCGGTCAAATAGCCGAAATGCGACTGCACGCCGTTTTTGAGCAGAAGCCCGCACAATGCCTTTTGCGACCTTCTCGGTGGTCATGATGGGGAATCTGCCCACAGAATTACGCCCACCGGCACCCATTCGCTTGTCGTTAAATTCGCTTTCGGTTCGCCCAACCAGCATATCACTGACATGGATGTTATCGCGTTCTAATTCCAGACGGAGTGATTTTGCCATACTGCTCACAAAGGCTTTGCTGGCGGCATAAATGCTGGTATACGGGGCGGTCATGTTGTATACCACAGACGAGATGAGCATAATATGTCCGCCACCTTGTGCTTTCATGATTGGCACAACGGCACGCACACTATGAAGCACACCATCTATATTGGTGCGGAGGAGGGTTTGTACTTCATCCCAAGAAGCCTCTGCCAAACTGCCACGATGCCCCACACCCGCGTTGGCGATGAGGATATCTATCCGCCCAAAATGGGCTATTGTTTGGTCAATGGCATTTTTCACCTCATCGGCATTTTGGACATCGGCGCTAATGGGCAAAAAATCACCATGCCCGATTGGTAGGGCATTGATTTGTGATTTTAGTTGTTCAAGGCGGTCTAATCGGCGGGCTGTGCCAACAACATGCGCCCCTATTTTGGCGAATTCCAACGCAGTGGCATAGCCGATGCCACTCGATGCGCCTGTGATAAAAATTATTTTTCCACTACTCATAAATTGTCATCATCATCCTGAAAGGGGAGTGGATTATTAGTAGATTGATAAACCGTTTGGCGCGGTGATGCCATAATGGGTTGTGTTTGTTCAAGCGTTGGGGCAGGGGGGACGGTGGTTTGTGCGCCATTGCTCTCTGATTTGACGCGGACACTGCCTCTTTGCCGTTTGAATACGCAAAAATAGGTGTTACTCCAACGACGAGCCGCGCCCAAAAATAACACATTGCCTTTACGTCCCAAACCGGGGACTGGCTCCATGTGAATGAGTTCCCAGCCATCCTCCCCAAATTTATTCAGTTCTGGGAGCAACGATTCCACCATATAACGGGGCAACTTGCGCTTGCCAAAGCGTTTTTGCAATTGTTTGCGTTGGTCGCGCCCTTTGATATTGGCTTCGAGATAGGTTGTGAAATATTCCCATTGCTCCATGTGAGTTTCCCCTTTATGTTGATATTCGTTCAATATCGGTAAAATTCGGTATTGAGTATGTGGGCGCACTATATTGCGCCCCTACACCGTACCGCTAATGCACCTTAAATATGCAACGGTTCTTGATATAACCCAAAAACCTCGCGCATGATGTCTGTCATCTCTCCTAGTGTAGCATAGGCTTTGGCACAATCAATGAGATATGGCATGACATTTTCATTTGCTTCTGAAGCGCGACGCAAGGCATTGAGCGCCACATTCACCGCCTCATTATCACGTTCTTGACGTAATTTATTGAGGCGCTCCACTTGGCGTTGATAACCACGCGGATCCATCTCTAAAATCGGGATACTGGGTGTTTCATCGCTAACATATTTATTCACACCCACAAATGTGCGCTCATCTCTATCGAGTTCAAGTTGATTACGATAGCTGGCATCGGCAATTTCTTGTTGGAAAAATCCATTTTCGATGGCTGGCAAAACACCGCCCATTTCTTCGATACGGCGGAAATAGTCATAGACGGCTTTTTCGGTCTGATTGGTGAGTGTTTCTACAAAATAACTGCCACCAAGTGGGTCTAGGGTGTTGGTCACGCCTGTTTCTTCTGCGATGATTTGTTGGGTGCGGAGCGCGATGGTCACGGCATGTTCGCTAGGGAGCGCGAGTGCTTCATCCATGCTATTGGTATGCAGGGATTGTGTGCCACCGAGTACCGCCGCGAGGGCTTGAATGGCAACACGCACGATATTGATTTCTGGTTGTTGGGCAGAGAGGCTCACCCCTGCGGTTTGCGTATGGAAGCGCATGAGCCATGAACGAGGGTCTTTTGCACCGAATGTCTCGCGCATTTCACGCGCCCAAATGCGACGGGCGGCGCGAAGTTTGGCAATTTCTTCAAAAAAGTCGTTATGACTATTGAAGAAAAAGCTCAGACGCGGGGCAAATTCATCAATTTTTAGCCCACGATTTAGCCCCCAACGGACATATTCCAGCCCATCGGCGAGGGTGAATGCCAATTCTTGAATGGCGGTACTGCCTGCTTCACGTATGTGATAGCCACTGATGCTGATGGTGTTCCACAAGGGCATGTGGCGCGTGCCAAATTCGATGGTATCGGTCACGAGGCGCATAGAGGGTTCTGGGGGGAAGATAAATTCTTTTTGGGCGATAAATTCTTTGAGGATGTCATTTTGGAGCGTCCCCGCCAATTTATCCATCGGGACACCCTGTTTTTCTGCGGCGGCGATATAAAATGCCCAAATAATGGGTGCAGGGCTATTGATGGTCATGCTGGTAGAAATTTTATCCAAAGGGATGCCCTCAAAGAGCAATTCCATGTCTTTAAGGGAACTGATTGCGACACCACACCGTCCAAATTCGCCAAGTGCTTCTGGCGCATCGCTGTCATAGCCCATGAGGGTGGGCAAATCGAAGGCAACAGATAGCCCCATGTTGCCTTGTTCAATGAGATAGCGATACCGTTCATTGGTTTCTTCTGCTGTGCCAAAACCCGCAAACATCCGCATTGTCCACAATTTGCCCCGATAGCCTGTGGCATGAATCCCGCGTGTGAAGGGATAATCACCCGGATTGGCGAGGTCTTGCTCATAATCGAATTCGGGCAAATCCAACGGGGTATAGAGGCGGTCTATCGGCACGCTGGATTGGGTCATGAAGGTGATAGGGCGCTCTGCTTTGCGGTCTAGTGTTTGTTTTAGCGTGGTATCGCGCCATTTTTGGTGATATACGGCGAGTTTTTTTAATTTATGGGCATCAAACGGCATGAAATTTTTCTCCATAAAGCGTTATTTTTAGATATTATAACAGGTTTGAGCAAAATTATCATGGGATTGAAAAGCAATGAAAAGGCGTTTTTATAAGCTATAAATTCTTTTGTTCTAATGTTAAGAAATTTTAAGAGGGGATTAACAAACACTCAAGTTGATGTTAAGATACAAAACTATAAGCAAAATAAATACAGAGATAGGTATTCCCCATGAATGAAGAAAATATGACTGATATTTCTGATGAATTGCCTGAATTGCCAGAACTTGAGGAAAAACAGCCAGAATTATCGTTGTTAGACCGCCTGACCCCACAAATACAACCTGCCCAAGGCGAAGATACAATGGCAGAAGCAGGACGCAAAATTTTATTACAAGATTTTGTGAAGATGCTCTCTCAAGAAGAGGGTGTACGGGTCGGTGAGGACATTGAATTTGTCCATGATATGCGCGTAGCAACACGGCGGATGCGGAGTGCTTTCCGTATTTTTGAAGATTATTATAAATCTAAGCCTGTGCGCCCTTTTATCTCCCAATTACGCGAATTGGCGCGGGCGCTGGGTGCGGTGCGTGATTTGGATGTATTGGTAGCTGATTTCACACGGTATCAAGAGCAATTGCCAGAAGCAGAAGCGCGTGAAGCATTAGTCCATGTGGTCGAAAAATTGGAAGGCAAGCGCCAAAAAGCACGCCGTAAATTGACTGCCTATCTCGATAGTAAGTCGTATCGTGGATTTGTCAAAGCCTATGGTGTTTTCTTAACATCACCCGGTAAATCGGCAAAAAATACCGATGAACCGACTGCTACACCGTATCAGGTGCGTCATGTGTTACCTGTGTTGGTTTATGACCATTTAGCCAGTGTGCGGGCATACGATACTGTGTTAGAAGATGCCGATGTGCATACCCTCCATGCCCTACGTATCGAATTTAAGCGGTTACGCTATTCGGTTGAATTTTTTACCCCTGTGATGGGTGCTTCTATCGAAAAATTTGTGGAAGAAATGAAGCAAATTCAAGATTATTTGGGCAGACTCAATGATGTGGTGGTGGCACAAACACGCTTAAAATCCCTAGAAGAAAATGGTGATTTGGGCGAAGCGGTGCATGAATCATTTGACCATTACATTCAAAGCCTCGCAGAAGAACAAGAAAAACTCATGGCAGGGTTTGGCGAAATTTGGACAAAATTCAATTCACGCACCGTTCAACGGCATTTGTCGGATGCGTTGCTCGTATTGCGGTAATTTTAGTCACTTTTGGGCGCAACATGTTGCGCCCCATGTGTAGCAACTTAAGGGAAAAAGGGTATCCTAGAAGGACATTCAAACCTAAACAGGAGACCCTTTTTCATGATAACGATAACCGATTTATCCCAACAAGTCCAGCAATTGTTTACACAACGGGCAGTCTATTGG
>JANRKU010000164.1:0-3470 GCA_033763335.1 bacterium | reverse complement strand
CCCGCCATAGGTTCAAAACCTATGGCTATTCGATTTTGAAGCCCACTAAAGGGGCTGATTTGCCTGCTTTTTCCACAAAATTGACATTAAACCTGCCTGTTATAAGGCATATCTCTTTTTAAGAGACGGTTTTAGTCCCTTTAGTGGACTTTATTCGACTAGCTGGATGTTTTGAACACAATACCGTTAAGTTAGCACCTTAAAACCATCCCCTATCCCCCTGCCCCTTTCCCCACTAAGTGGAGAAAGGGGAGAAAACCGATTTCTGGGATATGTTTTAGCCCCTCTCCAATTTTTGGGGAGGGGTTGGGGTGGGGATAAAAAGCCTTATCTTAACGGTATTGTGTTTTGAACATCCAGCGAAGCCAAAAAACCTGATACGAATAGGCAAAACACCAAAATAATTATCGGACAAGCCTTTTAAGGTGCTAACTGTGTACTTGACAATACTGTGTGGTATATAGTATATTTAGACTGTGTGGCACACAGTATTATAGGATGTACAGTATATGGCAGACTTATCCGAGCAAATCGGTAAAATGCGATTAGAACTGAGGCGGGGAATCATCATATTAGCCGTCCTAAGCCAAATGAACACCACCCGTTATGGCTATAGCCTGATTCAACGGCTGGCAGAACAAGGCTTAACGATTGAAGAAGGGACGCTATATCCCCTTTTACGCCGATTAGAAGAACAAGGCTTATTGGAAAGCGAATGGGAGGTGACAGAATCGCGCCCACGCAAATATTATCGGATTAGCGATGCAGGGCGCGAGGCACTTACTATTTTGAGCGCAGAATGGTTCGAGACCGTCACAATTATGCGGAATATGCTACAAGGAGGACAACATGACTGATTTGATAGCGCGTTATATCCATCAAGTAGGGCGTTATTTGCCTCCAAAAGAACGCGGGGAGATTGAAGCAGAATTGCGCTCCCTGATACAAGATAAATTGGATGACCGCTACGGCGGCGAGCCATCACCAGAAGAACTGATAGCGGTATTGGCAGAGATGGGCAACCCATATCAGATAGCATCCTCTTATCGGGAAGAACGCTATCTGATTGGACCCAACCTCTACCCATGGATGATGATGGTGTTGTCTTATGGTTGGCTGATTGTACCGAGCATCATGCTATTTCTGAGCATTTTTGGTGTGTTGAGCGCGTCTCAAACAATCACCGTGACAAATTTGGTCATTGAGCCGATATTATCCACGCTACAAGCGACCTTTATTTTTTCGGCGGTGGTGGTATTGATATTCGCCATCATAGAACGGACAGGTTTTGAATGGAAATCGGATAAAAGCGCGTTTAACCCTGCCAATTTGCCCAAAACCGATGACCCACGCATCGTAGACCGTTATGAATCGGCATTTGGCTCCGCCTTTGGCATCGTCGTTGTTTTAATGTTCATCTATTTCTTTGTGGTGGGTGGCTTGACCTTGCGCTTTAACCTGAGCGACCCCGGCGATGTGATTCCCATCCCAAAAGGGTGGATGCTGGCACTCATCTTATCTAGCTCAGGTCTGATAATCGTGCAATTAATCGCGCTACGGCATGGGCATTGGACAGTAGAAATTTGGGCATTTCATACCTTTCTGGAATTATTTGGCGCGATTGCCATCTATTTTGCGGTGTATCTACCCATTTTTAACCGCATTGTGATGGATAACCCATCGCTGGGCGATATACCGATTCCCGTCATCATCACCATCATTTATATCGCGCTGACAGTCCTCAATCGGGGCATCAAATTGGTGAAATTGCGGAATTATCAGACAACCAACACGGCATCATTTAGTGTAGTACCTTAAAAGCGCCCCTATCCCCCCTGCCCCCTTTCCCCATTGCATGGAGAAAGGGGAGAAAACCACTTCTAGGGTGGGATTTAGCCCCTCTCCATAAAATGGGGAGGGGTTGGGGTGGGGCGTTTTTACCAATAACCCTGTTTTATCGCCCCTAAAGACCGTTTATAGGGCATGGAATTTGCTTTACCTGTTACCAATCAAAACCACCCCTATCCCCCTGTGGAAATGGGATGTAGGGGCGACCCACTGGGTCGTCCCGCCGTAACCATCACCCCCCAAAACGGGACGAGGCAATGCCTCGCCCCTACAGGCATGAGGGGGCGCATTTTATCAATCTAACCAATAGGAGAAAAAAATCATGAAAGCAGTTGTTTATACCAAATACGGTTCACCAGAAGTCCTTCGGCTAACAGAAATCGAAAGACCCACCCCAAAAGAGGATGAGGTGCTGGTCAAAATTCACGCCACCACCGTCACCACAGGCGATGTGAATTTGCGGAATTTTGTTTTCGTCCCCAAAGGATTCGGCTTGATGGCACGGCTGATGATTGGTTTGAATAAACCGAAAAAGCCTGTCATCGGATTAGAATTTGCGGGGGAAGTGGTCGAAATTGGCAAATCTGTGACCCGCTTTAAGGTCGGGGATAAGGTTTTTGGCTTGGATGGCAAGCAAATGGGGTCTTATGCCCAATATAAAACGGTTGCACAAGATGTCGGGATTACCACCATGCCCGCCAATATGTCGTATGAAGATGCTGTTTCAATCCCCAATGGCGCGTTAACCGCCCTCACCTTTTTACGCAATATGGGCAAGGTTCAAAAAGGGCAAAACGTCCTCATTTATGGTGCATCGGGGAGTGTTGGCATCGCAGGCGTGCAAATTGCCAAAGCGTTGGGCGCGGTTGTGACGGGTGTATGTAGCACCAAAAATGTTGAATTGGTCAAAGCGGCGGGTGCAGATAAGGTAATTGATTATACCCAACAAGATTTTACCCAAAATGGCGAGGTATATGACCTCATTTTGGATACAGTTGCCAAAGCGCCGTTTGCCATCAGCAAAAAGTCACTCACACCCAATGGGTCTTATTTGGCGGTGGCGGGTGGTATGCTCGAAATGCGCCAAATGATGGGCAATGCGTTCCGAGGTGGCAAAAAAGTGATGGCGGGTAGCTCATCCGAAAGCCAAGATGGACTAATTTTCATCAAGGGGCTGGTTGAGGCGGGCAAATTCCGCCCAATGATTGACCGTTGCTATCCGTTGGAGCAAATCGTAGAGGCGCATCGCTATGTAGATAGTGGGCGCAAGCGTGGCAATGTGGTTATCAGCGTATCGCATTAATAATCAGGTAAAAACCAGCCCCTATCCCCCCAGAGGACACGATATATCGTGTCCCTACACCCCATTGCATGGAGAAAGGGGGATAAAACCCTTCAAACAGGTGGTTTAGCCCCCTCTCCAATTTTTGGGGAGGGGGTTGGGGGTGGGGCGAATTCCGCATCAATTATGAGACAGACCAATAATGCAAGTTAGTTTTTAAATACGGCGTATCTTTTGTGGCTGACATACGAGGCTAAAGCCTCTAGTACAGCCATTACACCTCAAAAACAGGCAGGAGTGTAATGGCGGACTAACGCGAAGCGTGTATGTCCGCCACGCC
>JANRKU010000163.1:0-30742 GCA_033763335.1 bacterium | reverse complement strand
TAAATCGAGTAGGGGAGAATTGCCCCCAATCACGAATTGACGGGCGGTGACATCGGGGCGGATGGCGCTGATATAAGCATAGGCACGATTCACCAGCAAATTACTAAAAAGGGATGCCCCATATTCATTTTGTGTGCCACCCACCACCGAGAGCAACGGCAACCAATCTTCGACCGCCATGCGTTGGAGGGGAACATCAGAGGCACTGCGATACTCTGGCACACTGCCGAGTAACCATGATTCATAATTGCCATTTATATCTTGAATGTACATCGCAGGGCGTAACCCGCTATTACGTGTGTCTTCAATACGCGCCACATCCCCCGCAAAATAGGGATAATTGGGGCGGGCAAGGCTTCCCGCGCCGATGCGATTTGCCAATTGGTCAGCATTAAACCATGCAGGAGCAACGCTAGTGGTATAGCCATCTAACCCGCGTCCACCATGTGCGATGAGGGTAGGCGATTCTGTGCCAATCACACCCGCACTCCGCATACTTGCCGCCCATAATATGCCCTCTTGGTCGGTATAACGGGCTTCGTAGTCAATGACATATTCGCCCGCTTCATCAAATGTGAGTGGGTCGCCATCCAACACAAAATAGCCGTAACGATTGGCTTGCCCTGTAAAGTCATGAGTGGTTATATCACCATCTTGAGCAAAAATAGTCACAGTAATGGTCACATCAGCAGGAAATCCGGGGGCAATATGCCCCGCAGGGAAAAAGGCATCGCCAATGAAAAATGGCATCCCAGACGGTACAGCAGGGGTTAAATCGAGCCATTCGGCAATTAATACCGAATAGGTGCCACCGCCACTATACCGATTACCACTTAAATCTTCGACATTGCCCGTCAGGGAAATGCTATATTCGCCATATTGGTCAAAATTGAAGGCGGTGTAATCTGGATTATTGGTGCTAAGGCGATAGGTATCTATGGGAGATTGTCCACCAAACAACACACGGTCATCTACTTCTGCGGTTGATACCCGATTTTGTACCACTGCCACATCCGATAAATCGGATACGGTGCCATCGGGTAGGGTGACGATGGCTTTTAGCCTGCCACCGGGGAATAGTAATGGCAATAATGGTGAGGCGATGGTGGTGTAGCTATTGGGCAATTGATTGAGTAAATACGGTTCAATCGGATAGCTGGCAGGGGGCAAAATGTAGGTGGGGCTATTGAAGCGCACACGATTTGAGAGGGCGACTGTGGTCTCGATGGGCAAAATCCCACGAGAACCATCGGACGGATTATCATAAAAGAGCGCAAAGGGCAGTTGAATGTCGGTTATCCCGCCGATATTTATCACCACAGGCAAGCGATTGATGGGCTTGAGTGAAATGCCTGTGCCTTGACCAAAAATACCGTTGTCTTCCCAACGGGTTGGGGCAGAATCGCCCTGTTGTGCGTAGCCGATAATCATGGGGACATAAACCCCATTGGGCAAATCAATCGGTAATGTGGTATTGAATCGCAACCCCACATACAGTTTATTGCCGTCTTGGACGATGGCTGTGGGGGAAATTTCGATTTGAGGAAAAATAAAATCACCGCGCAAATTGTCTACAGCGAGTCCAGAGGGCGTTAGCACATTGGAAATGCCGTTATTGGTATGCGTGGCGGCGATATAAGTGGCAGGCGAATCGCTATCCGTTTGGACGCTCACGGGTTGTAAGGCGATTTCTGCGAATAGGCGTAAATTTTCGATGGGGGTGTCATCAACAAGGTTGAAGGTCATATCCATTTCGAGGATAAATTCATCACCCGCATTGAGTGTGTTGCTATTGATGCGCCCATTGGCAGACCAATACGATGCGCCTTGTGCCAATGCCCCCGCCATATAAAAACGGGCGATATTGGTATCGGTGATGGCGCTACTGGGGAATTCACTCGTCCCATTGGTGTTGATAGATTCACTAGCATTGCCATAAATGATGATGCCAGCACCACCGGGCAATGATACAGGGCGGTTACGCAAATTATCGGGGATAGTCCCCGCAGGGCTAATCCAAAATGGGGTGCGTCCGGGTCCATAGAGGGTGGCGTTGAATGTCCCTGTAATGGATGCGCTCACATAAATGGTTTGTTCGGTGAATAAGTTGCGAATTGCCAATTGTGCCAATGGGAACACTGCACCCGATGCGCCACTGATGGTCACATTGCCTGCTTCATCGGGTGGGGAAATATTGATGAGGGCGGCATTGGGAGGGTCGCCTTGCACAGGGGTAGTGGATTGGGCATGTAGCACTCCCAAACTGAATAATGAACAGAATAATATGAGGAATAGCGGTAACGTGCGTCGCAAGGCAAAGTCTCCCGCAGAATTGAATTAAACCAAAAAACAACCAGTAGTGAGTATAGATTGAGGCAGGTAGAATGTCAATTTTTTGATGATAGTTAACTGGCACATATCGCTATAATTTTTGCAATCACCTTTTGGTCTTATGGGTTTTTATATCTCAATTCATGTTATAATCACGGGCATAATAGGATGGATGATAGGGATTTTTGGTGATTACTCAACCCCCCACAACACTCGAAAAACAATTGGCGATGCTCATCGAAAATCGCACAGGCATTGCTGTTATGACCAAACTACAGCATGTCTTTAATGACATCCTACAAACATCGGCAATTGGCGATTTAAGTGCCTATTTGCGCCGATTATCTACCACATCCTATACCGACCCTGAATGGCAAAAAATTATCCATATTCTGACCATTGGCGAAACGTATTTTATGCGCGAAAAGGCGCATTTTGACCTGATGCGCGAACTCATTTTGCCCCCACTCATCGCTAAACGGCGAGAATCGGGCAATTTATACCTCAATATTTGGAGTGCAGGATGTGCAAGTGGTGAAGAAGCCTATTCGCTCACCATTTTGCTCCATGAACTATTGCCTGATATTGACCGATGGAATATTCACTTATTAGGCACAGACCTCAATGGGCGTTCTTTGGCTTTGGCGCGGGCAGGGGTGTATCGGGAATGGGCATTTCGGCAAGTGGACGACAATTTTAAGCAGACCTATTTTGACCCTGTGCCAGAGGGTTGGCGGATAAAACCATTTTTGAGTGTTCGGGTATCTTTTCGTCATGCCAATGTACTCGAAGCGATGCCTGCACCCCAATTTGACCTCATCTTGTGTCGCAATGTGTTGCTCTATTTTAGTCCTGCGAGTGCCATCAAAGCAGAGACTATTTTTCATGAAGCACTCGCTCCCAACGGTGCTTTGCTATTGGGTCATGCAGAGACGAGTCGCCAACGCGATTTGTGGTCTGTGACCATCCAAAATGACACCGCCATTTATATGAAATCGTCTCGTTTAACCGAGTCACCACTTTTTATCCAAAACCAACCCGAAAATAAGCCCCCCACACGGCTGTTATTGCAATCGGTCTATGAACAGGCGGTGAATGCCATCCAGACCGAACAACATACGCAAGCAGAGACCCTCATCCGCGAATTATTGGGGATAGAACCCCATAATGCGGGCGGACATTTGTTGATGGCGGTGGTGTATGCCAATCAAAAAAATAGCGCATTGGCACATTTTCACCTTGACCTCGCGTTGGATTATGACCCCCTCATGGCGGATGCCCATTATATTCGGGCGATGCTCCATTGGGAGGCGGGACAATTGGATAGTGTAGAAGAATCATTGCGGGCGGCGCTTTATTCCCAACGCAATCATCCGCTTGCCTCGTGGATGATGGGCGACTATCAACAAAAAATTGGCGCGCAAGGACGTGCCATGCACCATTGGTTTAATGCCCAACGTGCTATTAAGCCGTTGTTGCCAGAATGTCCTGTATGTGTGGTGAGTCCGATGTTGGCGGGGCAATTGCGCGACCTATTGGGGGAAAAATTGAAGAGTTTTGAGGTGTAGTAGGTAAATAAAGACGGTGTAAAATGTTTCTAACCTGTGGCTGACATACGCGCTTTGCGCTAGTCAGCCAGTACACTTGTGCCTATTTTGAAGGACGTACTGGCTGACTAGAGGCTTTTTAGCCTCGTATGTCAGCCACAAAAAATATGCTATATTAAAAACCTAACTTGTATATATCCTGCCAAAAAGTCCCCTTCATTTAGCGCCTCAGAAAAAAACGCGCTATAATCATCTCATGTTAGTAGAAAAAACTATCAATCAGTTAGGACAAGCTCGTGTCTGATGCGAAATTTGTACTCGAACATTTTTATTATGGTCAATTGGTGACGAATAACAAACCGACAGGCGACCAACGCATCCTTGCCATGTCTGCGGGGGTATCGCCAAAGCTGGCGGAACAAGCGGTGGAACGTGTGGTATTGCCACCTTTTATGACCTCAAAAAGTGGGTCATGGGCAATTTTGCGTGGCAGAAATCGGTTAATGCCATTTTTGATGGTGCAGGCACAACAAGGCAGTATGGGGCAACTCATTGCACATTATATTTTTATCACCCCAGACTTGCTCAAAGCCATTTTTGGTAATCTACGCGGATTATTGACGATGGTACAAGAAAATATGCCTGTTTTTGATAAACCCGATAATAAACTCAAACCCATCGAATTTTTGCCACCCCGTATTCGCACCAATGACGAAGAAATAGATGATATTTTGGAATTGATGACCCTCACAGGCAATAAATTGCCCACCATCGAAAATTTATTGGGCGGTATTGTCAAAGGCACACCTGTCATCATACAAGGCGCACCCGCCGATTTGAACCAACGGGTGCAATTTATTCAAGGACTGCTCTCATTATTGCCCTCATCCGCACGGTATGGGGTGACATTTACCACCCATAGCCAACCCACCAATGATAATGATGCTCAAATTCGCTTTTATAGCGATGATGTCCCCCCAACTGATGCCACCGTGTTCAATTGGACGCGCAAGCAAATGCTCGGTATTGTGAATGAAGACCCGTATAGCCACTTCATCATCAGCCAATTACGGCTCGATACCGAATTGGTCATCCAACGCAATAATGCCATGACTGCTGTGGCGGGGTGGCGGTTTAATTTGGGTGATAAACTGAGTGATGCACTGGGATATGCCTCGCAACGAGTGCGCGTAGATGAAGCCCTGCGTAGCTCTCAGCCTGTAGATAAAGATGAAGTGTCGCGCATTTTGGCAGAAGACCCAACCCTATCGGATGAATTACGGGCGTTATATGCGGGGCATTTGGTTAAATTTTCGCTTGCCATGCGTGATATGACCCTCGCAGACCCTGTGGCGATGTTATTGCGTGAAGATAGCCAATTGGAACGCATCATTTGGCGACAAATGGAGCAATCGCTCAATGAAGGGCAGGGCTGGTTATTGCACGAGACACTCATCAAATGGATTACCAATCCGTTGGGACCACAAGGGCAAGATTGGGTAGATTTAACCCATCGGGCGGGCTTATCACGATTGAAAAAATTGGTTGATGAGCAAGACATGGATGGCATTGGCGATTTTCTAAAAGATTTGCAATCGGCAGATGATTCGTTGCATGTGGAACGCATTATTCAGCCTGTTTTGCGCTTTGTATTGCCACTATCGGGCGATTCGCATATTGCGGAAAATGTCTTTTTATTGGCGCTCAAATATTTAGACCCAGATGCCTTTAAGCGGTTGATGAATCAAGACAAATTCCGTGAACGGCTCAATCCGAATATTATACGGGCATGGGGTGTGTTGAATAGCGAGACAAAAACGGCGCAAGCAGGCGAGATTTTGGTCAAAGCCTCGCGTAGTTTTGGCGAAACATGGGAAGGGGTTGTATTGCTCCGCTTGTGTGAAATTGCCCAAGAGAATAAGCAACAATATATTTTCTCGCCGTCATTGCTCCAACGGCTCTATCATATCCTTAGTACACCAGAAGGCGGATTGCAATCTGACCGCCTGCGTAAAATTATCGCCCCCCTAGAAGATAGGGCGATTCTCATCACATTAGAACAACCATCGCCACGCATTTTATTACAAATGCGCTTGTTAATGGGTGATTATCAAGAATTGGCACAACAGATGATTAAGCAACTCTCGGCGTTATATGCGGGAGATAATCAACAATCCTATTTGGATATGGTGAATGAGGTGTTTTCTAAGACACCTGTGCCATTGCGTGATGTTTCGACCATGCTCAAAGCCATTAATCAATATGGGGTTAAATCTGTACCCTATATTGTCGCCAGCATTAGCACCCTCCAACGGCATACAGGGGCGGCAGAATTAGATGATATTGCCCTGCGAATTGGTCAACAATTATTTGATGAACGCTATCTGATAGATGTTGTGCCACCCGCCGCCATTTTGAACCTGATGGATCATTATGCCTCGCGCCGTAGCCTTGAGGGACTCGAAGATATTGCCACCGTTGTGCCGTATGCGATGGTCGAATTGGGCGCAGAAGGCGCAAAGACATTGGTAGAAATTTATAAAAAGGTCGAATGGAATAGCCAAGCCAAAGCGAAGGGTATCGAAATTTTGGCGGGGTATATTCGCCTATTGGATGAGACCAATGGGCGCAAGGTGATGAACTTTTTGCTCAAAGAACTCTCGCCTACATTGCGCCCCGCCTTAGAGGTGGCATATACCCTAAAACGGCTTTTGGGCGAGATGAATTTGCTGGAATATGCCCAACATTTGCAACATGCAGTAGACTTTTTAACCTATACCCATCAGGTTTATGTAGACCCAAAACGCGCTCCCATACAAGGCACAATTGTTAACGGGTTGGCGGCAATTCCGGGAAAATTAGACCGCGCAGACCATAGCACCATGATTAACAATATCCTCGAAATCGGCGAGGCTATTGTTGGATATGCCAAGCAACATCGCCCCGAATATGAGGATGATGCGCGGATTGGGCGCTTGCTCACCGCCAAACAAGACCCCGCCAGCGCCTATGAGGTCGTGCGGGTGATTGCAGGGCAACTCATCCCGAATAATGAACGGGTTATCACCCGATTAAGCTCGCCTGATATTCGCTATCCATTGGATGGTAAGACAATCCCCATTTTATTCCGTGATATTAAAGCGACTCACTTTATTTTACATAGCCTGCGCCGTGCTATCCCAGAGACACAACCCTTACGTTTGCCAGTCGGTGATATTGCCCGTGAAGTGCATCATATTATCGCTTCGCTGATTGATAATCCGTCTAGCACCCAATTACAAGATATTGGGCGTAATTTGCAACAAGTCATCAATTTGGTCATCATGATTCAACTGTCTAGCGACACAAAAGCATTTGAAAATCCCGGATTTGCTCGCAAAGTAGAGACAGGCGGACATCGCCCTCGCAACACACTCGAATTTTACCGCTTCATCTATGGCTATTATGGAGGTCACTCGTAAAAATGGATGTTGGCGTAGAAATCAATCATTATAAAATCATCGAACACATTGGGCGGGGCGGGATGGCAGACGTGTGGTCTGCCAGAGATAACAAACTAAATCGGATGGTCGCCATCAAGACCATCGCACATGGGCTTGCGGTGGATTCCAACCCTGTGGGCATGTTCAAGCAAGAGGCACAAACCATCGCCCAAATGGAACATCCCCATATTTTGCCCATTTATGATTTTGGTGATTATGAGGGACAACTTTATATTGTCATGCGCTATGTGGCAGGTGGGTCATTAGAAGATTTACTGCGCCGTGGTCCATTGCCCATCAATGAGGCGTTGCGGATGGGACAGGCGATTGCCCAAGCGTTGGATTATGCCCATAAACAAAAAGTGGTACATTTAGACCTTAAACCTCCTAACGTGTTATTGGATAGCTCACAATCGCCCTATTTAGCCGATTTTGGTTTGGCGACTGTATTAGACCGTGAAGGCAAAGCCACCAATCCGGGGTCTGGGACATTGCTTTATATGGCACCCGAACAACTCACATCAGAAGTGATAGATTGGCGTGCCGATTTATATAGTTTTGCGGTGGTGATGTTTCACATGCTCACGGGTGTGTTGCCATTTGACGCGACACCGATTGCACTCAAGCAAATGCAATATCACCAAGAATTGCCCACATTAGATGAGATTAACCCACTCGTCCCGCCTAGTTTTACCGATATTTTGCGCCGTGCCACCGCCGTAGACCCTGATGACCGTTATAGCTCATTGCTCGAAGTGATAGATGAGATGCGTATCGCCCTCACCGCCACCGAATTTGGGGGTGTTTTGGGGAGTAGTGAAAGTGAATACACGCCCCCTGTGATGGATTTATCACAATTTGATAGCGAAGATGCGGGTATTCTTGAAGCCGTAGATATTTTTAGCCGTGCGCGTCACAATTGGGCGGGGGGCAATGGGCGCTTTTTGCTCGGTGTGACCAATTTTATGCTCATGAACGGCTACTATATGCACGCCGAAGCCTATAACCTCGATTTAGATGAGGCAGGCACACAAATGCTCTTGCGCGGGGCATTGGAATATGACCAAGAAGTGGAATTTTGGTGGGGCAAGCTGGATGATGAAAATCGGCGTTGGGTATGCCTTCATGCGCTCCGCAGTGGCAATGCACCTGCTCGTGTGCGGGCATTGTATCGCATCGAGACACTCAGCGATTCTGAACGCCCACAAATTCCCAAATTGGTCGCACAAGCCTTGCAAGTCGAGACGAATGAAGCGGCACGCTTGGCGGCTTTGCAAGTTTTAGCTACTCGCGCCAAAGTGATGACCAAGCAGAAAAAATTTGATGTCAAAACCGAATATCGCGGACGCATGTTGACCATGAATACCCGTGAGGGTATTCAAGAAATGAATATGGCAGAATGGCAAGAGACAGTATTTTCTGATGATATAGATACCCTCATTGCCGAAATTGCGGTGGATTATGGGATGCCCAAAGTGGCAGAATTCGCGGCTAGGGTGATTGGTAGAATTCGGTCTATCACGGCGGTGCGCCATATTGCCCAAGCCCAACGCGAGGGCAGGCGTGGTGCGCTCCGTGCATTGGCGTTGGTGCGGGATGAAGCGCCATCATTGCCACACGGGGTTAGTATTGGGGGGCGGATTTATGCGTGGCTCACCAACACCCTAAGACGGATGAGCGATGTGCCTCTATCGCTGATTTTCCGCTATTTTATGGCGGCGATTGGTGGCTGGCTGGCGATGGGTCTCACCATTTGGATTACCTATCGGAGTGAACTCATTTTTACGCCACAACGTTGGTCAAATTCGCTGGCAGTAGGGCTTATATTTGGCTTGTTCATCGGCTTTTTGGTGCTATTCACCGATGAATTCATCAGCCGATTGCGCGGATTTTGGCGCTGGTGGGTGCGGTTAATTGTCAGTTTTGGATTGGGTTGGGCAATCGGTATCCTCGTTTGGACACAATACACATGGTTGTTTTTGCAACAACCCGAAATTAGCACCACTGTCATGCGCTTTGGTGGCTTTGGATTGATGCTTGGATTCTTTTTTACCACCATGCTTAAATTGCGGAGTTTTATCTCTATCCCGCTAACGGCATTATTCACCTATATCCCCATATATGTCACCTATCAAATCCATTATATGTTTGAAACGGTGCCATTTTTTAGTGATTTGAGCGAGTGGTCATATCCCACCTATTCCAGCCAAGCCATTTTTAATATGGGGCGGTTGGGTGATGTGCAGTGGTTTACCACAGAGACCATTTTCCCCTTCAAAATAGATTGGGCGCTCATCTTTTATGATTTGCCAGACCAAGTTATCAGTGTTGGGTTGATGTTTGCCATCATTTTGGCGGTTGGGGCGCATTTCCCTTCGCTATTACACGATATTCGGTCATTGATTCGGGTGATAACCCATTTGCGTACCCGTCCTATTCATACTCAACAACCCATGCTTGTGCCTGCCGTTGCTACAGCAACACCAACCCCATCACCCAAACCTGCTATTGCCCCTGTGGGTAATTTGAAGACCGAGATGGATGTGAATTTGGGCAAAGGCGATGATGATGACGATAATAGCCTCGAAACCGAGATGGATGTGCAAATCCGCCCAGCAGGTTATTCTGTGGCGGGTGATACGCTTCCCCTCAACGAATTGCCACCCATAGACATCCTCAAATCTACCGAGATGGATGTGAATTTGGGTTTGCAAAAGCCACTAGAGGATAATATGCCGACCAAGCCCCCTCAGAATACAGGGGGAGGGGGACGGGTGAACATCAAAACGGGTATTAAAATAGATAATTCCCCGCCACCACCTAATTTGAATACCGAATTAGATATGAATCAGGGTAAAAAGGACGAGGATTAACAATCTTTTTATGGGATAGTGCTATAATGCACAATAATGTTCTGTGTGGTAAAAATCCCCTAAAGTTTGGGGATGAGACAAGCCCCACTGAATTCCTATAATTCTCAAAGCTATGTGCTGAAGGCACAATAAACGCATAGGAGATGCCACAATGAAATACGAACAAACAATTTGGCTAGTTTATGAATCGGGTTATGAATCGGGTCCTTTTGACGATTATGAAGAAGACGACGAATTTGAGGAAGATGAATTCGACGACTTCGATGATGATGAACTTGAAGACGACGACTATGACGATGACGACGACTTCGATGATTATGACGATGACGATGATTACGAAGATGAAGACGAAGATTAGTTAGCGCAAAATTACCTGTTTTAGGTGTGTAGTGGCATGATATATCATGCCACTACAGGGTTATAACCTTTTATACCTGCAAATACAGCCTGCCACCAAATTCGTTGACAAACCCATTGTCGAGTTCATCGGCATACGCCGAGACAAAATCAATGATGGCATCGGTTTCATCGGCATCTAACCCAATCACAGGGCGTTCACTAAATACATAGACCAAATCATTAAAAATTCCCAATGAGGCGCTCGTCATCTGTAGGTTATATTCCAACATACGCCGATACAGGGGCAATAAATTGCTCTGGGGCAAATACATGATGGGCGATAATACCTGCAAAAAGGTCTTATCATCACGTTGGACGATATAAATTTCGATACTGGCAGACCCGCGCCGAAATTCCCATCCATATCCCTCTTCTAGCGCCATTTTTGCTTCTTCCAAATTGACCCCAATTTTTTGCAAAATGACCTCAACATCACGCACATAGCGTTCTAAGGGCTTGGTCTCGTTTTTACTGCGATTACGTCCGAACATGATTATTTTTTCCCTTTCTTCTTTGCTGTTCCACAGCGCAAGCATTTATCATCATAAAATCCCACCCGCGATTGGCAATAGTCGCATGGGGCATTCAGATTTTCACCATAGCGCCATGCCATCTCTGGGGTGGGGAAGCGCCGAATATCCTCACCATGAGGCAACACTGCCCCGCATGATTCGCAATAATATCCCCCTTTGGCAGAAAGGGATTTGCTTCGGTTGCCACATTTCCCGCAATAAACGGTGTTGGGTTCGCCAAAGTCGAGTTGCGTCCGCTCCCATAACAAGTAAATATGATGGATATGCAACCCAAAGCAATAGGCAGTGGTTTTGCTGGTGTTTTTTGTCATCATGCCCACCAATTGATTGGCATCATTAAAAAGTGGCAATCCGCCCGCATCTGGCAATGTTTCTATTGTGGTGGGAATCCAATAATGCTTGAGTTCATTTTTGGTGGCACGGCGCTTGCCTGTGACCGATTTTCCATAATGCGAATGTGCCACCAATGCGCTATTTTCGGGCAGGTTGGTGTTATTGACCGTGGGTAACAGGTGTTGAATGGTTAGCCCTGTACTCAAAAAGACCAAATCCACATCCGAATAGACACGGACGACTTGTGCTTCTACTTCTTGGCGCTCATCCAATTGAACGCGCACCGTCCGCTCACCACTGACAACATAGCGTGTGGTGGCGACAATGCCTTCTCGGTTGATAAAAAAGCCTGTTCCGCGCCCATTCCGTACATCTCGAATCCCAACAGTACGATAAAGGGCATTGGCATTGATGGTCACTTGTGGCTTTGGTGGTGTGGGTTGGATGATAGTCATCGGTGGCACTTCTGGCTCGATGATAGGCGAAGTCGAGATAGGTGGCTCTGGGGAATAAAATTCAACAGGTGGTGGCGGATTTTCGATGGGTGGCGGGGTAGGAATGGTATATAAGGGTGGGGTGGGGGGCAAATTCACCGCCATCAAACGGTCTATCCGCAATTGCACATCGGCATTATTGGGGTCTGCTTTGAGTGCCTCTTGATAATAATTGAGTTTTGATTGGTTGTTATCGGTGGTTTCTGCCAACCACAAGAGGGCATTTGCGCGGTACATGCCAATGACAGTAGCATCCTTGAGCGCAATCCGTAAAAAACGCGCCCCTTCATCGGGTTGCCCTTGCCGAATCGCTTCAATCCCTTTGTTAATAATATCTTGCGAACTCATACGTCTCATCCTATATGGATATGATTATCGTGCTATGATTAATAACGCTTCTGATGATATGTCCCTGTTTTATCATGATTGGACTAATATTGCCACATCGCCCCTAAAATCGCCCCCCAAAATCGCCCCTTTAGTTGACTCAATTCCCTCGCATCGCTATAATCTGAATTAGCGTATTGCACTTGAAGCAAAATACAACAAAGTGTGTTAAAATAGCTGTGATAAACGAACATGTTATGTAATTTAACAGGGTCTTGGAGAGTTTTAGGTAGGGGGCTTTTATGCCACTTCATGGAAATTTAAGAGATTTTAGTGCCACACAAGTGTTTAACCTGATAAATTTATCGGGTAGGACGGGTACACTTAGCATTTTTGAGGGTGTTCCCACGGGTGAAGAAGATGGCATGGGTAAGGAAAAAGAAGCTCCCGGTGCAGAAAAGGCGAAAATCGTCTTTAAGACAGGGAAACTCGTCCATGCGTTGTTGAGTGGGCAAGCCAATGATTTAATCGCCGTATTAAACAAGGCGGGCAAACTCACCGACCAACAAGCCACCATCATGCGGGAACGTGCCAAAGGTACAGGGGATAAAGCCCTTGCCATGCGCCTTATTGGGGCGAATTATGTGAGTCAGGGCGATATTGTCAACAGCATCCAACAATTTGTTTTGGATGTGGTGTATAATCTCATGTCTTGGCATAATGGACCGTTTCGGTTTGATGATAATGTCTTGCCAAATGAAGACCGCATTTATGTGCCGATTGACCTCGAAAATGTTATCATAGAGGGCGCAAGACGCATGAAAAAGGATGAAGAATTGCTCACAGCGATTCCCAATCTGGATGTGGCGCTCAAATTCCCAGAAAATCCCAAAGAAAAATTCAAAGGGATTCATCTGAGTGTAGAAGAATGGCGCGTGGTGTCGTTTGTGAATCCAAAAAATACCATTCGTGCCATTGCGAAGGCAAACAATATGTCCGATATGGAAATTCGGCGTATTGTGTATATGCTAGAGCAAGCAGGATTAGTCGAAATTATCGCACCTGCGGCTGGAAGCGGACGACCTGGGGCTACACCCACCAAGCGCCGCACAACAGCACAGCAACCCATTAAGAAAGATGTCGTGTCTAAATTGATTGACAAGATTAAATCTATTTAGGCGTGTGTTTATGCAAACCGTTTATTTTTTATTCGGCATTATTTACGGAAAGCGGGTAAATTATGCAAACTGTTAAAATGGTCATCACTGGTCCATTCAGTTCTGGCAAAACCGAGTTCATTCGTTCCATCTCTGAAATTGAGGTCGTTTCTACCGAGCGCGAAATCAAAGAAGATACCGCAGAACGTAGCGAAAAAGACCAAACCACAGTGGCAATGGACTTTGGTCGTATTACCGTTGATGATGATTTGGTGTTATACCTCTTTGGTACACCGGGTCAACGGCGTTTCGATTTTATGTGGGAAATTTTGGCAGAAGGCATGTTGGGCTTTATCGTCATGGTGGATAGCACCAAGCCCGAAACCTTCCGTGAAGCCAAAAGCATCTTAGAGACGTTCCGTGCGTATGCCCCAACCCCCTATGTGGTGGCGGCAAACAAACAAGACCGTGAAGATGCTTGGGCACCAGAAGATTTGCGCTTGGCACTCCGTATTGAGCCAAGTGTGAAGTTGCTCCCATGCGTGGCGCGTGACCGCGAAAGTGTGCGTGACGTGTTACTGGAACTGCTTTATACTATCTTAGAAGAGATGGAATAATCTGCCACAGGGGGAGGTGTTCCCCTTGTGAGCTGTTTATGAACCACAATTATCCTTCTGATGATGATTAAGGCGGTTTTCCTTTGCCTACTTTAGTGACCGAGCAAGGTATGGTTCATTATGAATCCTATGGGCGTGGACGACCCGTTATTCTCATGCACGGGTGGCTTGGCTCTTGGGCGTTGTGGCGAGACACAATCGAAATCTTGGGCAAAGAATTTAAGACCTATGCCCTCGATTTTTTTGGATTTGGCGAATCTATAGACCGTGAAGCGAATTTTACGGTAGATAATTATGTCAATTCTGTGAATCAGTTCATGGATAAACTTGGCATCGTCAAAGCGCCCCTCATCGGACATTCGATGGGTGGGACGGTATCGCTGGCGGCGACCATTCGCTATCCCGATAAAGTCGTCAAGACAGTGGTCATTGGCTCTCCCATACAAGGCAAATCACTCAATTTATTGCTCAGGCTCTCTGGCTATCGCGGTTTGGCGAGTATTATCTGGACAACACCCGCTTTGCTCAGATTATTTATGCGAGGGTATGCTTATTTTATCGCCAAAGATGGCAGTAAAATGGGCAAAATGTTGATGGAAGATATGTCGAAAATATCGCCAGAATCTTATTTCAAAAGCATTGGCACCCTGCGCCAAACCGACCTCACCGACCAATTGGGGCAAATTACAAAGCCTGTTCTGGGAATTTATGGCAGGACAGACCAAATTGTACGCCCAAGCCAATATAAAGTGTTGCAACAACATGCCCCCACCAGCAAAATCGCATGGTTTGAAAAATCGGGTCATTTTCCGATGATGGATGAGCCAGACCGTTTTCATGAAACCATCCGCGATTTCCTCTACAACGGATAATCAATAGGTACAACTGGGCGCAAACTGTTGCGCCCTAACACCCTCTTACGCTATTCTCTTGTGTAATGATATAAAGTGATAAAAAGGATGATACCCTATGATGCGGTTTAAGTTACTCGGAAAAAGTGGGTTGCGCGTGTCTGAACTCTGTTTAGGCACGATGACCTTTGGCACAGATTGGGGATGGGGTGCAGATAAGCCCGAAGCACAAAAAATATTCAATGCCTTTGTAGAGGCAGGTGGCAATTTTATTGATACCTCGCATAATTACACCGATGGCACCAGTGAAAAATTTGTGGGTGAATTTATTCATGCCAAACGCGATGAATTTGTGGTTGCCACCAAATATACCCTACAGATGGCAACGGATAACCGCAATAACCCCAATTTGGGCGGTAATTCACGCAAGACCATGCGTCACACCGTAGAAGCCAGCCTAAAACGCCTCAATACCGATTATATAGATTTGCTCTATTTGCACATGTGGGATTTTACCACCCCTGTCGAAGAAGTGTTGCGCGGGGTAGATGATTTGGTAAGCGCGGGCAAGGTGTTATATTTCGCCTTTTCAGATACACCCGCATGGGTGGTGTCGCAGGCGGTAGCCATTGCCGAAATTCGCGGATGGACGCGCCCTGTGGCGTTCCAATTCCCCTATAGCGCCCTCAGTCGGGGTGTTGAGCGCGATGTGATGCCGATGTGCCGTATCATGGATTTGGCGATGCTCCCATGGGGGGTGTTGAGTGGTGGGGCATTGACGGGAAAATATAATGCCACAGATAATTCCGCCGACCCAAAACGTAATGCAGATGCGTCTGAGAGCGAAAAGAAGATGGCAGAGACCATTTTGGCACTTTCTAAAGAAATCGGGCGGTCTCCCTCACAAATTGCTATCAATTGGGTGCGTCAACAAGCAGGGCAGATTATCCCCATTTTGGGCGCACGCACACATGCACAAATCGTAGATAATTTAGGCGTGTTAGATTTTTCGCTCACCGATGACCAATTGCAAAAATTACGTGATGCCACCGATTTTAAGATAGATTTCCCGCTTAGTTTCTTGACGGCAGATTATATCCGCCACTTGGTTTTTGGGCATACCTTTAGCCTTTTGGATAATCATCACCCTTCACCAGATGGAAAATAAAGGAAAATTGGGGCAAGTGGCTGACATACACCCTAAAAACAGGCATATTGTAATGGCGGACTAGCGAAGTGTATGTCCGCCACAAACAAGAAATAGCACGCATTGAAATACACATTTCTATACAATATTCGCCAAAATACCCCATTTAGGGGTATAATTTTTTTACGTCCAACAACCATGTTTTTATTTGGAGATTTTGTGCATGTACCGTTATATTATCGAAGATACACGCCATGTTCCCCCGTTTAATGAACCCGCAGGCTCGCTCACTATTGGCTTAGAACCATTAAAGTTGCACCTAGAGCAATTGATTGCCACTGTATTTGGGCATCAAATTGAACTGGGTGGCATCCTGGAAAGCCGTGATGATTTGTCATCGGTACAAGGTGAAGCCATCGTTTATCGGGATAGTTTGTGGTTTGATAAAGAATTTTTAGAGTATTTTGTCAAAGAGGCACGCAAAACAGGCAAAGCCTGTCGCGCCGCCTTCCCCGCGAGTGATAAAGCCTTTCACTCCTACACATTGCCCCTCACCAAAAATTTTATTCCCACCATGGGCAGTGATAATAAAGTGTGGTTTTTATGCGATTTGTGGTTTTTTCCAGATGGCTTTACACCCGATATTTTGCCTGTGGTCGTCCCTAGTGATGCCCGCGAAATTGGGTTTTATAGCGTCCCCGATTTTATGACGATGGAGCAGGGCGATTTAACCCACTATGCCCCAAAACGCGCCATCATTTCGATTGAAAGTTGGGTGCATATTTATTTTGCCACCATCATCTGTGGTAATTTTGGTCGGGCAGGGCGTTTGGATTCGTTGATGGAACGCAGTTTTTTTGCACAAATAAAATTGCTCTGGACGGCTGTTTTGGAGCAAAAACAAATTTTGCAATGCTCTGGGGCGGTCAAAATTGGCAAAAATTGTGCCATAGACCCATCTGCTATTATCACGGGACCCGCCGAAATTGGCGATAACTGCTCGATTGGGGCAGGGGTCATCTTGGATAACTGCACCATCGGCAACAACGTCACCATAGATGCAGGGTGCGTGTTGATGATGAGTACCGTGGCAGATAATTGCTTTTTGCCATTTCGATGTGCGCTCTATTTGACTGCTGTCATGGAAAACACCATCATCGCGCAAAATACCTGTTTGCAGATGTGTGTGGTGGGGCGCAATAGCTTTGTAGGCGCTGGTAGCACCTTCACCGATTTTAACCTCATCGCTCAAAAACCGATTCGTACCGCTAATATTGACGGCGATTTGGCGAGTGTTGGTCAAATCGTGTTGGGGAGTGCTGTGGGTCATAATTGCCGAATTGGGTCGGGGATGATTGTGTTCCCCGGACGCACGATAGAATCGGATGTGGTGCTGGTGGCATCACCTCATCGCCGTGTGATTTCGCGCAATATCACCTATGAAGAAAGCGACCATCACTTTATCCAACATGGCGAAGTCCACAAACGGTTTTATCCTCGCAAAGATGAATTGACCGAGAACGAAACCACATGGGATAGCTGGTAAAATTATGGACGATACCTTTGCATTTATTATTCACCCCATTCAAATCAAGCGCGATGTCGCACGCAAATTTCCGCTACTCGGAAAAATGTTGACCGAAGGGCAAATCAATTACCTGTCGCGCTATTTCCCGCCGATATATATATCAGAGGTGAATGGCGTGCGCTCACAGGATGATGGCAATGAATTAAACGGGTGGTTATTGGCGTGTCCATATACCCCGCCGACCATGTTGTCACTGCCTGTCGAGATGGTCTATAAAAAGATTGTCGCTGTTGGCAAAAAAGCCGAAAAATTAGGCGCGAAAATGCTCGGATTGGGCGCGTTTACATCGGTAGTGGGGGATGGGGGCATCACCATTGCCCAACGACTCGATATACCTGTTACCAATGGGGATAGTTATACCATCGTCATCGCCGTAGAAGCACTCGAAGCCGCCGCCAAGCAAATGGGATTGGATATGCGCGATGCAGTGGTGGCTGTGGTTGGGGCGACTGGTGCAATTGGCAAAACGTGTTCAGAATTGCTCGCACGCCGATGCGCCCACCTAAAATTAATTGGTCGGCGGATGGATGCGCTCGAAGCCTTGCGCGATAAATGTGAGGGATTTGGCGCAGATGTGACCATCAGCACACGGATTGAACATATTTATGATGCCGATTTGGTGCTGGCAGTGACCAGCGCCGTTCATGCGGTGATAGAACCGCGTCACCTAAAACCGGGGGCGGTGGTCTGTGATGTGGCGCGTCCGCGTGATGTGTCACGTTTGGTTGCCGACCAACGCGATGATGTGCTGGTCATAGAAGGTGGCATGGTAGAAGTTCCGGGCGATGTGGATTTCCATTTCGATTTTGGCTTTCCAGAGGGCAAAGCCTATGCGTGTATGGCAGAAACGATGGCACTCGCGCTTGAAGGGCGTTATGAAGATTATACGATTGGCAAAGACATCAGCATTGAGCAGGCGCTCGAAATTGGTGAAATTGCCTCACGACATGGCTTTAAGTTATCGGGATTTCGCAGTTTTGAAAAACCTGTGACCGATGAGCAAATCGCTGTTTTGCGAGAACGCGCTCATCAGACCCGCAAAACATGGTCGCCTGTAAAACTAGACCTATAAGCCTAAATGATAAGGATTGAAAGGATTGAGATGAAATTACGTGTTCTTTGGAGTATGGCGGGGCTATTTTCACTTTTATTTGGGGGATTTTCGCAGTCAGTCGTCATGAGCCAAATGGATATTAACCAAATTGGCTTGGCTGTGGTTCAAATAACCGCTTACTCTGGTGATGAAGCTATTTCTATGGGGTCTGGCACCATTGTCGCCTCCACAGGGGTTATTTTTACCAATTGGCATGTGGTACAAGGTGGCGATGATTTTGAAATTGCCATTTTGGAAAATATCAATGAACTGCCAGTCCCCACATATTTTGCCACACTGGTGGAAAGTTATGAAGAAATTGACTTTGCCATTTTGCAGATAGACCGCAATATTCGCGGACGTGAGTTAGACCCCAAAACCCTCGAATTGCCATTTGTGCCTATTAGCGAGGAAGAAGTCCAACGGGGCGATACCGTAACCGCGTTTGGGTATCCAGATATTGGTAATGGCTATTTGGTCACGACATCGGGCGAAATCACCACTATTCAAAATGGACGTATAGATGGTGTTTCTGCGCCAGTGAATTATCAGACCAACGCGGAACTTGCCCCAGGGAATAGCGGTGGGGCGGCTGTGAATGAAAATGGGGAACTCATCGGGATTCCATTTTTTGTTAGCGCAGAAGATAGGACAGGTGGACGCTTGGGTGAACTCATCCCCATCACACTCGCACTTGCGGCGCGTTCTGATAGTGACATTGTGACGAATCGCAATAATACGACTACAACCTCTGCAACCCCAGAACAACCTGTGGATGGTGGGGTAGATGTGGATTGTGGAAATGGTGTTCTGATTGAAGATGGCATTGAGACCACCATTGTGCAAATGCGTTCTGGCTATACCTATACCGTGACGGTGGTGGGGTTAAATGGCTTTGTGCCGATTTTGGCGGTTATTAGCGAAACGGGTGATGGAAGTTGTATACAAACACCCACTGCACCCGCATCATTTTCATTTAGCTTACCCACAACGGGCGAAGTGACCGATATGACCAATAGTATTCAGTATAATTTTTCGCAAAATACAGGGCAAGAATTAGCGAATATGAGTTTGGTTGTTGGCGGGGCAGGTGGCACATTTGGTGAATATGTGCTGATTTTGGAGGGGTTAGCCTTTACTGAATTTGATAATCAGGGCGACCCGATTGTTTTGAGCATTACTCCCCGCATGAAAGCCTCATCTGTGCCATTATCGGTTTATATGGTGGGTATTGTGGATGTCTTAGACTCGTTATTTTACATCACCAATAACAATGGCGAAGAAGTGATTTTGGTTTGTGATGATGCAGGCAATCTTGATATTTGCCCGTTATCAGAAAGTTTGGTGGGGAGCTACTTCACCAGCGCCAATTTACGACAAATTCCCGCCGATGCGCTAGATGCCATGCTCAGTATTCCCTTATCGCAATTATCAACAGACTCCACAACCGTTGACACCTTGCCGTTTTTTATGGCGAGTAATCAGTATGCGACATACGGGCATTACATATTTGCTATACACGCTTCTTCCCGCTAAGATGGATATGGGCATTATGATGATTCATAATGCCCATATATGAAAATTTCTGTACATCTTCATTTTCAATAGGTGCAGATTTGCACCTTTTGGTGTATCATTTGATTGTTAGGTACTGGCGAAAGTCCCAGAGCTTGAAGGGCAAATATTATGAGTAAAGGTCGTATTTTAGTTGTAGAAGATGATTTTGACATTTCCAATATGTTGCGAATCTATTTCACAGGGCAGGGTTATGAGGTGCAAGTTGCCCCGCGTGGGAGCGATGCACTCGCTATGACACGCAAGCAATTGCCCGAATTGATTATGCTCGATATTATGTTGCCCGATATGAACGGGTACGATGTATGTAAAGAACTCCGTACCACTGCTCGCACACGTCATGTCCCCATCATCTTTCTCACCCAGAAAGATGAACGGAGTGACAAAATTATCGGCTTAGAAATGGGCGCAGATGATTATGTCACCAAGCCATTCGATATTGAAGAACTCAAATTGCGCGTGCAAAACACCATCAACACCGCCAAATTGATTGCCAGCAAAGATGCAAAATCTGGGTTGCCCACAGGGGCGCTCATCGAAGACCACCTGCGCTCACTGATGCGCTCATCGCAACCATGGACCTATATAGACATCAAAATCAATAATTTTGAGTCTTTCCGCGATATGTATGGGTTTGTGGCAGGTGATGAAGTGATTCGCTTTGTCGCGCCTTTATTGGGCGAAATTGTAGACGAAATTGGCACATCCGATGATTTTATTGGTCATCCGGGTGGCGATAATTTTATCATCATCACCCATGTTGGGGATGCCAAAAAGATGGTACAGACGCTTAAAGATAAATTTGATGACCGCGTAAAACAACATTATTCGTTCATTGACCGTGAACGGGGCTATATCCTTGTCCCAGATGATAAGGGTGGCGAAAAGCAAGCAGAATTGATGTCGCTCTCAACAGGGGCTGTCTCTACCAAGACACATCAATTTTCTGATATTCGTGAAATTACAGAACTCGCCGCAGAAGACCGCCGTCGTGCCAAAAGTGGCTTAGAATCGGATAATTCTGCGCCGTTATTGACATCGTGGTAACACCCACATTCATCCTGTCCGCATGAGAGAGTGCGCTTGAGGGTTTTTTATGAACCTACCGATTTTATTATTGCTTGGGGGATTTGTCGTTGTTGCGTGGATTTACCTCTATTCACGCCAACGTGCAAATCAACTGACACAAGAATTTTTAGAACCTGCTAATACCCCATCCCAAAATATCACGGATGCGGTTCTGGTTGCCACCAAACAAGGTAAATTGCTCTATGCCAATGAGATAGCCATCCAGTGGCTTAATCTTGTCGGCGGAAAAATATCGTTGGAACAAGTGGCACGGACGGCAGAACCCACAGAAAATTTGCTACGCTTATTTGCTGGCGGGGGACAATCTTCTTTCCAGATAAGAAATCGGTGGGTCGAAGCCACATCATATGATTTGGTCTTTGAGGGGCAAGATTGTTTTGTCGTGACCATGCGCGAATTGAGCGCCAATGTCAATGACCCCGATGTGTTGAATGTGAGCAACGCCATGTCGCTCATCAACGAAATCAGCGAGACCGTCAACGCCAGCATGGGTGTTGATAATGCGGTACAGACCATCCTCACGCTGGTGCGGGGGTTTGTGAATTATGAAGCGGCAGAAATTTGCTTGTGGAACGAATCTGAAAAAGTCTTGTATCAACGCGGATGGGTGGGCGACTCACGCTATTTACTCTTGTTACAAGAAACAGGGGGCAAATATGCCTATGGGGAAGGGATTAGCGGTTGGATTGCTCAATACCGCGAGCCAGTCCTCATCAATTCCAGCCAAACCTCACATGGGTTGCAACCCAAACTCGAAAATATGCCATTTAAGGCAATTTTGGCTGTCCCCATCAATTTGGGAGACCGTTTTTTTGGCACATTTGAGGTGATGTCGCTCAAAGAAAATGCGTTTACACAAAGTGACCAAGCCTTATTGCAAGCGGTATCAAAAACAGTCGCCACTAGCATTTATAATGCCGAAATTTATGCCGACCAAGCCCGCCGTATTGAGAGTATCGCCACCTTGCAACAAACCGTCGGTGGCGCGACCAATGCCGAACAAACCAGCAATGTCTATGCGTCTCTAACCGAGCGCGTGGCAAAACTTGTCCCTGCGGATATGTGTTTTATCCTTTTATATGATGCAGACCGCAAAGGGCTGGTGACACAACTCCCTGCTTTTGGGATTCCAGAAGCACTTATTCGCAATGTTTTTATTCCTTTACCAGATAACAGCCCACAAGCAGATATATTCTTTTATCAATCACACTGGGTATCGAATGATGCCATAGATGAACCACTCGTCCAACATTTGGGACTCGACTCCGTTGTTCGGTTGGCGGGCATCTATAATATGGCGTGGTTTCCCTTGCAATTGGCACAACAACGTATTGGTATGTTGGTCGTCTGCAATAAACGTGCAGGTGGCGGATTCAACATGCAGGATATTCAAAATATGACCGTTTTGACGGCGCAATCGTCCATCGTGGTCGAGAGTGTGCGCCTGTATCAACGGGAACGCCGTATGGATACCGAGTTACTCGGTTTGCAAGAAATCACCAACGCCATCGGCGCATTGAATCATGAAAGTGAATTTTATGGCGAAATCACCGAGCGCATCGCCAAATTGATGGGTATTCAGATGTGCGGTATTTTGCTCTACGACAAAGAGAAATCACGTCTTGTGAGCAAATTACCCTTCTATGGGGTGGTTGGTGATGATATTGGCGATTATTTTATCCAAATCCCCGATGAAGGGGTCATCAAAGACCTGTGGACAGAAGAACAATTTTGGTTTAGTAACCGTGTTCAGACCGATTCACTGGTGTTTGTGGCAGGCTTAGATACCTTATCTGAACGGCTAGGGGTCAAAAAGACCCTGATGGCTGTTTTGCAAGCCAGTGGTCGGCGCATTGGTGTAATTCAAATTTCTAATAAACTCGATGGCACAGATTTTGCCGATACCGATGCGCGGTTGTTGATGGTGTTTGCCACACAAGCCGCCGCCATCATCGAAAATTCGCGCTTGTTCTTGCAAGCGCAACGCAGTGCAGACCAAGCACAAGGCTTGCGGAGCATCGCAGAATTGGCGGGGAACGTCCTCACATCACAAGAAAGTTTTACGCCTGTACTGGCAGAAATCGCCCGCGTAACACGCTCTGAAATGGTCTTTGTGAATGTGTTGGATACGCAAAAAGAAAGCCTCATCACCTATCCACGTTGGGTATATGGGCGAGAATTGGCAGAGCCAATTTTCCAAAATATTTATAGCCCCGGATTTGAATATAGTGTGGTTAATTCACAACGCCCTTATATCAACAATGATGTCCCCAATGACAAGCGGGTATTGCCGAGTTATCGCCAAGTGGCGGTAAAACTGGATATTCAACGGGCAATTCTTGTGCCATTGATGTTCGCTGACCGTGTATTGGGCGAATTGGGCGTGGCGAATCGTATCAATGGGCAATATGACGATGACGATTATGAAACGGTTCGTGTGATTGCCGCCCAAGTGGGTGCGGCGCTTGACCGTTTGCTCCTCTATGAACAAACAGGTCAAAACCTGACCCGCCGTTTGGAAGAATTGGATGCGATTTCACGGGTCAGTAACGAATTGACCACCACGTTGGATATTGGGCAAATTTTGAACGTCATCCGTACAGAGGTGATTAAAGCCACCAAAGCTGATGACTGCACCATTTTGCTCCTCAAACCAAAATCCGAGTGGCAAGCATTGGATAAACCCCAACCGTTACGGCGTATTGGCATGGAAGACGATATGCTCTATATTGCCCCCATTGAGGCAGAAGCCATCGCTAATGGGATTGAACATGTCCTCGTCAGCGATTATGAATTTACCTCCATGCAAGCCCTTCCAGATGGGGCGCGTTCTGGGTTGGCAACGCCGATTTTATACCTTGACCAAGTGGTAGGGACAATTCATGTGTTCCATAAAGAAGCCAATCGCTTTGATGATAAAGCGGCAGGCTTTTTGTCTGCTATGGCAGTGAAAGCCTCTTTGGGGTATGGCAACTCTGAACGGTATATTGAGCAATTAGAGCGTAGTGACCGTTTACGTCGTCGTGTTGACCAACTCAATCGTATCTTTGAATTGGGTCACTTTTTCCAATCGAATACCGACCCCGTGAGCATTTTAGAAGCGATTGCCTATAGCGTGCAACAAAGCGTGGGCTTTGATGTGGTTGTGATGACCATGATTGACCCCGATACCAGCACCCTATCACGAGTCGCACAAGCGGGTATCCCTGTTGATGTGTTTGAAAACAGCCAACGCTTCAAAATTACTACCGCAACGCTTAATCAAATTCTCAAACCACAATATCGCATCAGTGAATCGTATTTCTTCCCATTAGAAGAGGTCGAACAGTGGTATAGCTCTGATATGCAAATTTTTTCCACCAAATTTGAGGGCAATCGTACCCTCGAATTTGGTAGTGGGCGCTCATGGCGTGATGGTGATGTGTTCATCGTCACCATGTTGGGACCATCTGGCAATATTATCGGTGTGATGAGTTTAGACCGTCCACATGATAATCGCAGACCCGATAGAGGCACGGTTGAGGTACTCGAAATTTTTGCCAATCAAGCGGCATCTACCATCGAAAATACACGGCTGTATCTCTCTAGCGTGCAGAGTGCAGAGCAAGAATCGCGCCTCAATGAAATGATGGAATCTGTCGCTAAATCGTTGGATATTGAGGACATTGTGCGGTCTGTGGCAGTTGGGGCATCGCGCCTTGTGTCATTTAATCGCATGAATGTGGCACTTTTGAATGTGGATGATAACGGCTTTGAAGTTCTCAATGTGACCGCCAATACCGATAGCACCTTCACCATTGTGCGCGAATCACGCGCATCTATGGGGAATACGGTGTTGAATCGCAGTTATCGTGAACGGAGCGATTATCTCTATTTGACCAGCCAAGACCCTGAATGGTTGGTTTATGATGATTTGCGTGAATGGAAATCCTATGGAGAACAATCGGCATTGGTGTTGCCATTGCTGACAGGTGGTGAGGCACTCGGTGTTATTCATATCGGTAGTGATTCCTCAAATCCTCATGAATTGATTGAATATCGTGGGTTACTCAAGCGTATGGGGCAATTGGTCGCTAGTACCATCCAAAATGCCCGTTTGTTTGACCAAGCGGTGAACTTGCAAGTGCTAAATGAATCTGTCGTTGAATCTATTCAACAAGGGATTGTCGTGTTGGATAACAACACGCGCATTATTACCATCAACGGCTTCATGATTGACCGTTATAAATGGGGGTCAGATGCCAAAGGGCAAGATTTCTTTGCTTATCGCGCCCAAACTGCCCAAGATTTGCACCAAGAAATTGCTATTGTCTTGAGCGAAGGTATACCCCAGACGAAGAAAAATCAGATTTCTAATCGGGATGATGGCACACTGCTCGTCACTAACTTCTATATTTACCCCTTGCGTTTTGGATTCACCGTGCGCGGTGCGGTTATCTTGGTAGAAGATGTGACCGAACAAGCCAAATTGGAACAAGCGATGGAATCTCGCGCTAACCAATTGAGCGCCCTCACCGAAGTGTCATCGCGCATTACCTCCTCACTAGAACGCGATGAAGTGGTGCAATTGGCATTAGAAGAGATGGCATGGCTCATTCCCTATGATGTCATGAGCCTATGGCGACGCAACGGCTCGTATTTGGTCATGGAAGGGGCGACCGATGCGCCCATCGAAGAAGTTCACAAACGTGGTTTCCGCTTCTTGTTTGGCGATTTTGAAATCATCCAAACCCTTGTAGAAACACAACGGGTCGTGGTGAGCGAAACGCCCACTTTGCCAGAGGGCATTTTTGAAACTCCGCCCCAAAGCTGGATGGGTGTGCCGTTGGTGAATCAGGGGCATGTGGTGGGTGTTTTGATGCTCGCTAGTCGGCTCAAAGATGCCTATGAAGGCAAATCTGACCAAAATATCGCCTCTGCCTTCGCCAGCCAAGTGGCAATCGCGTTGGCAAATGCGGAATTATTCCAACAAACCTTTGACCGTACTGCGGAATTGGGGACATTGCTCGAAGCCGCCCAAGCCACATCTCAAACCACTGACCTTGATGCGGTGTTTAGGACTGTGGTGGAATTGATGTTCACCCAAATGGAGATGGATAACTGCTCCATCATGACATGGGATGAGGTGGATAACGAGTTGGAGGTGCAATTTGAAATGCGCCGTGGCGATAACGAAAGTGGCACGCGCAAACGGGGTACACGCTACTCATTAGACCAATATCCCGCCAAAATGCGTGCCTTACGTGACCGCGAAGTGGTTGTTATCACTCGCAACGATACCAATAGCCCCTATATCCGTGAAATGGAAGATATGGAATCGGGTGGCGATACGGTGCGGATGCTCGTGCCGTTGGTCGTGCGTGAGCAATCGCGGGGTCTCATCCAATTGGGACAATTCACAGTAGACCGAATGGTCACACAACAAAAAGTGCGGTTGGCGCGTGCGTTGGGCGCTCAGGTGGCGTTGGGCATTGAAAATGCGCGTCTATCAGAAGAAACACGCACCCACTTTGAAGAATCGCTCATCATCAATGAACTCAGCCGTACCATTTCGAGTACATTGGATGTCAAAGATATGTTCGACATCGTGCGCGACCAATTGCCCAATGTGGCGGGCGCGGGCGAATTGTATATCGCCATCAAAAACCCCGATACGGGCGAAGTTGAATTCCCAATGGCGGTACGCAATGGCGAATCTTATACCATCCCAACCCGTCCGTATGGCAATGATGAAGTGTCATTTATCATCAAAAATCGTCGCCCGTTAAATTTGGGCGCAGATTATTATTCACCAGATGAATTGCGCCGTAGCTTGGGCATCACCAATAATGAGGGTGATGTTCGCAGTTACTTGGGTGTGCCGATTGAGGCAGGTGATGAGGTTTATGGGGTGCTGGCAGTACGCGACTCTGCGCGTACTCGCGCCTTTACGGTCAACGAACAACGTATTTTGCAAACGGTTGGGTCGCAATTGGGTGTTGCTATCCAAAATGCGCGGTTGTTTGCGCGGGTGCGTGGTTTTGCCGATAGCCTGAATAAAGAAGTTGCTGACCGCACGGCAGAACTCGAAAATGAACGTGACCGCATTGATACACTCTATCAAATCACGTCAGAATTGGCGCGTACACTCGATATGGAACGCCTCATGCCGCGTGCGTTGGGGATGGTCGCCAAAGCCGTGAATGCTCATGATGGTGTGATTATGCAATTGGATTTGATGACTGACCAGCTTTATAGCCGTGCCGCGCTAAATCCCCATTCGCTCCACGAAAATCCTGATGGCGGACATGCCACCCATCCCGCCGAGCGTGTGGCGCGTTGGCTCATTGAAGAAGATGAGCATGTGCAAATTATCGAAGATTTGCGCGATACCGATTTCTGGGATGCAGATGCGCCAGGGGCAGAAGAATGGCGGAGCGCGTTGGCAGTGGCACTCGAAGCCAACGAAGAATTACTCGGTGTGATGGTGTTCCTCAGCAGAGGCATTAAGGCATTCGATGAATCGCATGTGCGGTTGATGGTCGCGGCGGCTAACCAAGTGGCATCGTCCATCAATAACGCGGAATTGTATAAGATGATTCGGGAACAAGCCGAGCGTCTTGGGGCATTGCTCCGCGCCGAACAAGAAGAAGCCGATAAAAATAAAGCTATCCTCGAAGGTATTGCCGATGGTGTGGTTGTGGCAGATACCGATGGCAAAATTATCGAATTTAATGTGGCGGCAGAACGTATTTTGCGCGTACCACGTTCAGAAGCACGCGGACAATCGCTCTCACAACTCACAGGTGTGTATGGGGCAACGGCGGCGACATGGGCGCAAGCCATTGAAAGTCGCTTATTGAACCCCAATTTCGATAGTTCTGGGCAATATTTGGATGAACGGATTGAATTGGGCGATAGAGTCGTCAGCGTCCATTTGTCTCCTGTGTATACAGGTGAAAAATTCTTGGGTACGGTGTCTGTATTCCGCGATATTACCCGCGAAGTCGAATCGGAACGCAGTAAGAGCTTGTTCATCTCCAATGTGTCGCATGAATTCCGCACACCATTAACCCCCATCAAGGGGTATCTGGATATGCTCCTCTATGGAGCGGCGGGTGAAGTGCCAGATATGCAAAAAATGTGGCTCAATACCATTAAAGATAATGTGGTGCGCCTGACATTATTGGTGGAAGATGTGTTGAATATCTCCAAAATTGACGCAGGACGTGAACAACTTGGCTTGGTGGATTTGAACCTCAACGAGGTGATGCAAACCGCTATTGCAGAATTGTTGGCACGCCCCGCCCATCAAAATAAAAATTTCAACATCACCTTTGAGCCAGAAGTGACCTTGCCTGTCATCCAAGCCGATGCCGATAAAATTAACCGTGCTTTGTCGAATGTGGTAGATAATGCCTTCAATTACACCCCACGCGGTGGTACGATTAATATCAGCATTGAACCCAGTTTAGAAGGGGAGCATGTGCTAGTCACCGTTCAAGATACAGGCGTTGGTATTCCAGAAGATTTCCGCGACAAAGTGTGGCGACGTTTTGAGCGCCACGAACAAACTGCCGTGAATATGGAAGTTGCTGGGACGGGCTTGGGGTTGCCAATCGTGAAAGAATTAATCGAAATGCACGGTGGCAAAGTGTGGTTTGAATCTCAAGAGGGCATTGGCACGACCTTTTATATCTCGTTGCCAATTAAGCAACCCGATTATCTCACGGCAAATTCGGCGATTGCGAGAAAGAATTAACGACCATGGCGAAAATATTGATTGCAGAAGATGAACGCGACATTCGGGAACTGATTACCTTTACCCTGACCTTTGCTGGTCATGAAATTACACAAGCCGCCAATGGGGCAGAAGCTGTCGAATTGGCACAAACAGTCTTGCCCGACCTCATCATGCTCGATGTGCGGATGCCCCGTATGACGGGGTATGAGGCTTGCCGTGCGATTAAACAGATAGACACTATCAAAGATATTCCCGTTGTGTTTTTATCTGCCAAAGGGCAAGATGATGAAGTATCTGATGGGTTGGATTCAGGTGCAATAGATTATATTATGAAGCCGTTTTCTCCCACAGAACTCGCCGATAAAATTGGCAAGTTGCTCAAGAAAACTGGTGTCTGATTTTATGGAATACAAAGGTAGCCAAAAAACATGAGTGCCATCACGGTTGGCAATGACTTAGTGCATTATGAAGTGTTGGGACGTGGCGGACGACCTGTTATTCTCGTTCATGGATGGTTGGGGTCGTGGCGATATTGGATTCCCACGATGCGCCAATTGCAACTTAAATATCGGGTCTATGCTATTGATTTATTTGGATTTGGCGATTCTAGCAAAAACCCAGAACGCTATACCATCAATCAACAAATCGAATTACTTGATGATTTTATGAAGCAATTGGGAATTCCCAAAGCGGCATTTTTGGCACATGGGCTAGGAGCGCATGTGGCGATTGAATTTGCCAAGCAATACCCCGATAGGGTGGCGCGAATGTTGCTCTCTAGCGCCCCTGTATTCGATTCTGGTGATTTAGCCACGCGCGTGCGCCCCGGTCAACGGGTGGTACTCACCAGCACATCCACCAGCATTAATCCCATGATTAATAGCGCGTTGACAGATGTCACCATCATTAGCCGTCCACAGCCATCGGTAACAACGCCTCCCAAACCCCTGAATGATGATGGCGAGACAGAAATTTTGGTCTCTGGGTTAGATAAATCTACCGTAGATGCCACTGTTGTGAGCGCCAACCGCGATACGATTGTGAATCCGAGTTTGGTCATTGACCGCGAAAAATTGCGCGAAGCGGCGTTGGCGGCGGCTAAAATCACCACCGAAACAGAAAAACCACCTGTAAATCCCAAGCCCAAAGATGATGCGCCCAATCCCTTGCGCGAGGCACTCAGCCAAAATATGGCAGATTTGCTCGCTAAGTGCTTCAAAAAATCGGAAACCGAATTTGAGAAATTACAAGCCGATGTGACGAAATCGGATAACACCGTCCTCAAATTTAGCACCATCGGCTTTGATGCGGGCATGATGCTCGATACCATCCGCCTATTAACCATGCCTGTGGTATTGGTGCATGGCGAAGATGACCCCATCATTAGCCCACCCAACGAAGCAGTTTGGGATTATTTGACTATCGAAAAAGAAGAACAAGTTTTGCCTGTACCGATGTCGGGTGTGCGTCACTTCCCGATGCTCGAAAGTGATACCTTTCAACGGTTGGTGGGGATGTTTTTAGAGACACCCGAAATTAGTAAGATTGAACTGAAGGAACGCTGGCGGCGGCGTTCACGCTAG
>JANRKU010000162.1:0-3548 GCA_033763335.1 bacterium | reverse complement strand
CCAACGCACTAGTAGCATTCCCCTGTGGGTCGGTGTCAATCAAGACAACGGTCGCTCCACGTAATGCCAATCCTGCCGCGATATGTGTTGCAATAGTGGATTTCCCCACCCCACCTTTCTCATTAAAAAGTCCGATTGTTTTCAATTTACGCTTGGCTTGATTTGTCACTATATTTCCTCCCTAGCTGATAATAAACCAATAGACTTGCCCAACTCCCACAACTGGCGCATCCCCTCATCGCCCAACACATCTCCTAACGCCTTGAGGGTATACCGCATATCCACCGCGTCAATCAACACGCTGACACGCTTGCTTTGTTCCGCACCTTCGCGCTCACGTTTCTTCTCTATGCCATCTGCCCGATGCTCCAGCATGGCTTCGTAATTCGCATTCTCTAAATCCGTCAATGTCGCCTTGAGCAATGGCACGCCACCCAAATGACCTGCGCGGATAATCTCAGGCAATACATAGCTCGCTTTGCCAGCAGGTCTACACACCATATCGGCGAGGTGAGGTATCAATTCGGGGGTGGATAACCCATATTGAGCGATGACCAGCAATACCCCTTCACGCACATCAGACTTGAGTTTGTTCAGCTCACTGACCATCTGTATTCCTGTGGTTGCCGTGAGTGTCCCACCTGCGACCATCTTGGCAATGACAGGGTAGGGTGAGGATTGAACTACATTCTCTGCCTTCACCAGTTCAACTGCTTGTTGCACATGACCAATCGTTGGGCGAGGCGCTCCATCCCCTTTGGCAAGCACCGTCGCCTTGCGATATGCCGTCACACGGTCTGCACCATTCGCCAATAGCTTCAGCTGACGGGCATGAGATTCTGGCAGGCTTTTCTCCAATGGAGAATCTGCATCCATTCGCAATTCGCCTTCGATGACTGCCGCATCTTTCAGGCGGTACAGATGACCTGCCGACAATTCCCCAAATTCACCCTTCAGACACGCATGGAAGCTGGTATACCCAAGTGCGACATACCCTTGCCGTTGCCATAAGTCATACACAGCCGTTTTCAAATCAAGCATTTTCGTTTTGATAGATTGCACACAGGCGCGTGCTTCATCGGCGCTCATGGGGGGGATAATAACTGCTACACCAACATTCATGCCGCTACCCCTCTGATGATTGCCAACGACTTCCGCACAGTCGTCACCAACTGTTCCTCACGCGCCCAATTCTGCAATTTCATGTTGAGTGTGAATGCCATCGCATCCCGACTACGGGGCAATTTGCGATAGTGTTCCAGATAGGCTAGTGCTTGGGTATCCGATTGCGGTTTCTTCTCCCACTTACCATATCCCACATGTACCCACACCAATCCGTCATCGCACAAAAATGGCGCTGTCCATTCCCATTGGGAATTGCCTTTCTTCGCGTTCTGAGGCGGTTTTTTGGCGTTTTCTGGTTGATTATCCCCAATGTACTGATACGGGTTGGATTTCCGCCGATTTTCGGCATCTATGGGTTTCGGGATGGGTAGAAATCGGGTCACATCTCCCCACACATGACCCCATTTGATATGCTGTTGATACGCTTCAAGGGTACGATCTTTTGGCTCGATAAATGGGATACCGAGCAACTCAAAATAGGCTTGCTCATCTGGAATGTGCAATTTTTGCACACCAGACCAGATATACCCACCTTGCACTTTGAATGGGGCATTGAATCGGTGGAATGCGCTCATCATCCATTCGTTTTTATCCGCAGGACCTGTCCGTAGTTCAAAGATATGACCACGGCTATCCATGTCGCATAAGAACGAATCGAATTTGATGGTTACGCCATTATGGGTGAAAACGAATGCCCGATATTTCGGTCCCCACTTGTTGCTTTTTCTGCCATTTTTATCCATATAGATTTTCTTGGCAATGACCCCATCAGTCACCAGTTCGTCCATGTAGGCAAGCAGGGTTGGCTTGGGGATGGCGACAATCTCAACATCCCCAAGATTTGCCTTCTCACGGCGATAGCTCCCACCCGGACTTATCCAGTCACAGTGGGGCGCAAACATCGCCACTAGGGATTCGACTACGGGGGTTGCTTGTTGTCGGGCGATTCGTTCTCCGTCACTCATTAATTGCTCCTGAGTATCTACCAATTTGTGGCTAAACAGGTGTGATTACTGTCCCTTATCAATTTGATTAAGCATTTGAACCAAATCAGGACGACAGGTATCAAAAAGGATATTGATAGCATCTGGGATGGAAATGTTTGCGGATGGGTTTTTCAATTGTAATTCACCCTTGAGCATATTAAGTAATTTATTACTACGCTCGTCAATCCGAACCTGTATGTTTTTTCTCTTCGTCGCCATTATTTCTCTCCTTTTGAACAAGTGTATCAAATGTAGTTAACAGAGTCAATAGTATTGACACATCAACAAAGTATCTATAAAATAACCTCATACACATCATACAACAAATCATACAGTGATGTGAACAGAGCATAGTGTTATCGCATAGGAAAAATGTAATATCATATAAACCAAACTATAACGATAACAAGACAAGATACGTACCAAAAATGTATCAGAACATACATACAATAATAAAGAACGTGTGTTATAATTTTATTGCAGAATATTAATAAAGGAGATTTAACTTGGCAAAAAGGTATAAGTACATGACTGGATGAAATCAAAAGCGCGTTTACATCACATCGTTGACTAAAACGATAGATATAACGCGCCATGACTACTTGGAATACGGCTTTCCGCCAAGATTACCCGTATTCCCATACGAAAAGGATAGCTTAAAATGCCACACCAAACAAGCAACCAAGAGTCCCATCAGCCATCTGAAACTACTATGAAATTAATTTCAGACCAGTTTGTATCCTCGTTCCAATCACGATTCAGGTTAGACCCCATGATTGCCATTGATTTCATCTCCATCGTGGATGGCAAGCCTGTGGTAGATGGGAAGGGGTTACTCGCGCTCGTCCGTTTCCGTCGGGACATCGTGGAATGGGTCAAGATTGATTCTCAACCTACATTCTGCACTGTCACCATCAAACGCAAGGACGAAGAACCCGCCAGTTCAACCTTCACCCTCGAACACGCTGAGAAAATGAGTCTCATGAGCAAATGGAATTGGAAAGCTCAACCTCAAACTATGCTGAAATGGCGTGCGGTTTCGCAAGCCTGCCGTGAAATCTGTTCAGACATCATTGGTGGGTTATACACCAAAGAAGAAATATCAGATGGTGACATGGTTGTGCTGGAAGATGGGACGATGTTCACCCCAGAACTCACACCGAAGCGCGAGCAGAAACCCAACAATATTACCCCTCTGCCTACATCTGCCAATGGCACACAGCCCAAAGCATCAGCGCCGACTTTCTCCACTGGAGAAAACCCACCACCTATTAAGGTAGACCCGCTCACCATCACCCCAGTACCAGCACCGAAATCGGATGAACCTGACCCCAACGACCCAGAGGACATCCGCCATGCCATTCCCATCTATGGTGCTGACCATTGGTATGTCAAGCATTATCTCGCTTTTGTGAAATTGTTGCGGGAGGTTATCCC
>JANRKU010000161.1:0-79278 GCA_033763335.1 bacterium | reverse complement strand
TGGAACATCGCCCCCACCAATATCACCGTCTGATAATTAAACGGGAAAATGATGAATCCCACCCCTACCCCAAGCGCGACCACCGCCTTATTTTTAGGCATGAGCCGATAGGTGATAGCAGACAGCAACGAGCCAGTCATGCCAAAGAGCATCACATTGAGCCAATGTAACCCCGCCGCATCGAATCCACCCGCCAAAACGGATGAGAGTTTCCACATGCTAAACACAGCAGGGCGATAATAAAAATAAGCGAGGCTACCGAGCCAATGGCTAAATCCATCAAAGACCTCGACCATGCGAAATTGCGGACCATCGTCTAAAAAGAGGGGCAAGCGAATGGTATAGCCATAGAGCGCAACGGCTAAGAGGGCGGGAATGATGATAATAGCATATTTTAGGGCATTGACCTCATCCCCCCGCCCCCCATCTCCAGTTTGGAGAAGGGGGAGAAGTTTATCTCTATGGCGTGTTAAAGTCCCCTCTCCAGTTTGGAGAGGGGATTTAGGGGTGAGGTTTGACATAACTAATAAGCATTTCGGTTCATGCGTAAAATCGCTTGTAAAACGGTGCGGATGATAATTTTAATATCCAACCACAACGACCAATTTTCCACATACCACAGGTCATAGCTGGTGCGTTCTTCAATGGATGTATCCCCACGTAGCCCATTCACTTGCGCCCAACCGGTCATACCCGCTTTTTCGCGGTGACGTTCCATGTAGCGCGGGATTTTTTGGCGGAATTGTTGCACATATTGGGGGCGTTCTGGTCGCGGACCCACAAGGCTCATGTGACCGAGTAGCACATTAATCAATTGTGGCAATTCATCCAATTCGGTTTTACGTAAAATTTTGCCCACTCTGGTGATGCGTGGGTCATTTTGCACCGTCCAACCCAAGCCTTTTGCTTCGGCATCTTTCCGCATGGAACGGAATTTGATGATGGGGAATGGACGACCATCTAAACCCATGCGAATTTGCGAATAAAATGGCGCACCGGGCGATTCTAAGCGTACTAATGCGGCAATCAAGAGCAAAATGGGAGATAAGAATATCAACCCAAATAACGCGCCAAAAACATCTAATCCGCGTTTGAGGCTCAATTTCCAACCACGTAGGGCAATATCGCGCACGGTGAGCAAGGGTGTCCCGCCCAAATCGTCCACGTTCAAATCACCCGCCATATACGCAAAAATATCGGGGAAAATTTTAATATCCACGCGCCCACGCTGGCAAAGTGTCACCAATTCGACAATTTCGGCACGTTTGGCATCTGGCAAAGCAATGATGACCTGTTCCACGCCATAATGGTCAATGATGACGGGCAAATCGGGATACAATCCCAAAATGGGCAAATTGTTGATTTTACCTTTCGGCTTGACCACATCGGTCACGACACCAACAATCTGATAGCCCAAATCGGGGTTATGGCGAATACGATGGGCAAGGTCACGCACGATGCGCCCTGTGCCAATCAGCAACAGGTTATCGCGCACAATGCCACGCCGACGGAAACTGGCTTTGAGGATGCGATGCACCTCACGCCCCGCCACCACCAAAATCACGCTGGCAATCCAGTTATAAAAGAACATCGTGCGCGAATAATCAACATCCAAGCCTGTATTCCGAAACAGCAATTCTTGAATCCCACTCGCCAACACCATGCCAATGGTGACAGCACCCAAAATATTGCGGGCATAATCTATTCGGCTAATCACACGGCGTTGATGATAAAGTCGTGAAAAATAAAACACGATGAGGACAAGAAATATCTGTAATATCATCAACGGCAAAAATTCGCTGACAGGGGCAAGTTCATCTGGCTGATTAAACAGGGGAATATATAACCGCGCCACATACGCCAAAATAAATGCCATAGTGAGCGAGATAATATCCAAAAAGAATTGTGTCACTTCCAACAAGGCTTTTAGGCGGTTGGAACGCGCATTTTCAGCTTTGGTTTTTATCAGTTGTTGGGGGTTAGGAGGGGTGAATGTCGTATTTCCTGCCACAATCCGCGCCCTCCCTTGACCGTTAACCCCGTTAGGACGAGGCTGTGTAACCATAAGGGTGTCGTCTTCCGATAATGTTTGCGATAAAAAATGAGCATGGCACGATAAAATTCAAATTGTGCCTTTTTGCTCTTGCGACTCGCGGCACGTTTGACATGCCAGACTAGCACTTTAGGATAGTATACCACTTTCCAGCCAACTTGTTTAACCCGCAATGCCCAATCTAAATCTTCCCCATACATAAAGAAGGTTTCATCCATAATTCCCGCTTGGGCAATGGCTTCCTTGCGGAGTTGCATATATGCCCCCACCACCGAATCCACTTCGGCTTCTTGTTCTTGGTCAAGATAGGTGAGGTTATAACGGGCAAAGCGTGGGCTTTTGGGGAAAATTTTGGCAAGTCCAGAAAAATGATAAAAGGAAATCATCGGTGTCGGAAAACTCCGCCGACAGGCTTTATCCAATTGTCCATTTTCTTTGAGGAGGAGTTTTGGACCCGCAATGCCCACATCGGGGCGCGAATCCATAAATTTTACCATATCATACAGGGACGTTGGGGGGACTTCTGTATCTGGATTGAGGAGCAAGGCATAACGAGGCGCGTTTTCATCCACATCGCCTACCCCACGATACCCCAATAACCGTAACCCCAAATTATTCCCATAAGAAAATCCACCGTTGATGTCGCTGGCGATAAAATCGGCTTGGGGAAACTCGGTTTTCACCATCTCTTGGCTACCATCGCTAGAGCCGTTATCTACAACGACCACCCGATAGGTAAAAGCGCCTTCACTCGCAAAGACAGTTTGAAGCGTCTTACGGAGCAAATCGCGGGTATTCCAATTCACGATGATAATACCTAAATCAATCATGGGGGGATTTTCCTCATAAAGTCTTTAAGAATCAAGACCGATTTTAACACAAAATACGGCTTGTAACATGGCGCTATCCCACCGATTATCACATTTTATAGGTGGGTTTAAGTCCCCTCGCCAGACTGGAGAGGGGATTTAGGGGTGAGGTTTGCTTCTAAATTGCCGTCGGCAATGTTTTTAATGGTGTCCCACGCAACGCCGCACGCATGGCATCACGGTCATCCCACGGGTATTCAATCACACCAAAGCACATGCTTTGTTCGTGTCCCTTGCCACATACAATGACAATATCGCCTTCTGTTGCCATCTGACAGGCAAAATAGAGGGCTTCTCCTCTATCGGGGACACGGAAAAATGTTTGCCCTTCTACCCCACCTTTGGATATTGCCCCTTGTGCCATCATCTCTAAAATCGCATCCAAAGATTCTGTGCGTGGGTCTTCTGCGGTGAGGACACTTATATCGGCAATCTGAACAGAAACTTCTGCCATCATGCGCCGTTTTTCCACATCGCGTAAGCCAGCACTCCCAAACACCGCTATCAATCGCTTGCCTGTGGGGAGCATTTGCTTGGCGGTGGTGAGGGCATTTTTGAGCGCATTGGGTGTATGAGCAAAATCCACGATAGCCGTAAAATTTTGACCCTCATCAATCCGTTGCATCCGCCCCGATACGGCTTGAATATCCGATAATCCCTTTTGAATATCATCCCAAGATGCGAGGTGCATGGTGGCAGAAATCGCCGCCAATGTATTCATCACATTAAATTGTCCAACCAAGTGTAATTTTATCGCCCCTCCCCCATTGGGTGTGACCACCGAAAATTCTGTACCACTAGGAGTATAGCTGATATTGCGTCCGCGCACATCAGCAGTGTTCGTGATGCCATAGCGAATGGTGCGGTCTGCGCGTTTATTTGTAAAATAATCGGCATTGGGGTCATCGGCATTGACCACCGCGATTTTATCCATATCAAATTTTTCGTAGCTAGTGGCGAGCATATCAAACATCATGCCTTTTGCGTCTCGATAGGCTTCAAACGAACCGTGATAATCGAGATGCTCATGCGTAACATTGGTCATCACAGCAACATCAATATCCACGCCAGATAAACGCCCTTGTGCCAACCCATGACTGGTCATTTCGAGGACGCAATGCGTCAAACCTGCCTCAACCATTTGCGCCATATACATCTGGACTTCTGGCGCGGTGGGCGTGGTGACATGCAAGCCTGTATCGGCAGTGGTGCTACCCAAATCGGCGGCAATGGTGCTGATATAACCCGTTTTTCCGCCAGTGGCATGTTTTAGGATGCTATGAATGAGGGTAGTAGTGGTGGTTTTGCCATCTGTGCCTGTCACACCGATGACCATCAGTTTGCGCGAGGGATGCCCATAATATGCCGATGACAATAACCCAATGGCAGATTGCGAATCGCGCACTTGGGCGTATGGGACAGCTAACCCCGACATGGGTTTTTCGCCCACAATGGCAACCGCACCATTAGCGATAGCTTGGGGGATAAAATCGTGTCCATCGGTAGATTTGCCCTGTCGTGCCACAAAAATCCCGCCTTTTTGGACGGCGGATGTAGATTCGGCAATCGGCGCAGTAATCGTTATAGAACCGTCCCCTACGAGGGCAATGAGGTCATCATCGGGCAACGCATCTAATAAGCGCAAAAAGGTGGTCATAAGCCATGCTCCATGTGTAATAAAACGTAAAGGCGCAAACGAGTGCGCCCCTACATCAAAACAATATTCAATTCAGAGGGCATAAAATTGATTATGCCCTCATAAAAATTAGTTTAAGCGGGTCGCCAAGGTGTTCAAATCACGGCGCACGCTACCATCAATCACACGTTCACCAGAACGGATGATGAGACCCCCCAAAATACTGGGGTCTACGGTGAAGGTCGCATCGCTATTGCCAATTTCTTTCTTCACGCGGTCTTGTTCTGCACCATCTAATGGCATGGCAGAAATCACTTCGACCTTGCCAGTGATGTTTTTGGCATCAGCAGGCACTTTGGAGAAGAAATCGTTGACAAGTGTTTCTTGACGTTTCTTGTCTAAGGCTTCGCCAATCAAGCGTTGAGCAACTGCGATGGAGATGTTCGAGACTTCTCCGCGCAATGCACCCAATTGTTGGGCGCGTTCAACATCAATTTGAGCGCGACCTTCTGCCTTAATCTTTTCGGCGGCGGCACGAGCTTCGACTTCGATGGCTTTTGCCACTTCATCACCACGACCACGCGCTTCTTCGATGAGCTTATTGGCTTCTAAGCGGGCATTTGCCAACACTTTTTCGGCTTCGGCTTCGGCATTTTTCAACGCATTAGCGGCTTTGGCAGCATCTTCTAAGCCTTTTTCAATTTTGGCGGCGCGGATATCGAGACGGTTGGTCATCGGTCTCCACAAGAAGATGGTCAAGAGCGTAAAAAGTATGGCAAAATGGATGAATTGGGAGAGCATAAAGCCAAAGTTAATACCCAATTTGTCCAAAGGACCTGCGGCGGCTTCTTCTGCGGCAAACGCGGGGGAAACCATAAAAAGCATCCCCAACACGGCTACCGCAATCATGTATTTTCTCATTCCTCGCATTGTTCTTAATCCTCTCTTAGATATGATGGATTAGCTAAGAACGAAGACGATGAGCAAGGCAACCACGAGCGCATAAATGGCGATAGCTTCGGTGAACACAATCGCCAAAATCATGTTGGTTTGGATTGTACCAGCCGCATCTGGATTGCGACCGATGGCTTGCATGGCACCTTGCGCCAACAAACCGATACCAATACCCGGTCCTAAAGCGCCGACCATTGCCAAACCAGCGCCAATAGCTTTCAAACCTACTGAAAGGGAATCTGCTTCAATCATTGTTCATTCACTCCTGTGTGTATAGTCACTTTATCAAATAAATTAAGCGTGTTCTTCGGCATGGTCGTGTTCATCATCATGATGATGCGACTCTTGCGCTTGTACAGAGAATACAACGGTCAATACGGCGAACACCAATGCTTGCACCCCACCAATGATGAGTTCCAAGCCATAAATGACACCGGGAATGAGCAAGGCGACCAAGAATGTCACCGCCATCAACGCCACACCGCCCGCAAACAAGTTACCAAACAACCGGAAGGACAGCGAGACGATTTTACCAATTTCTGAGATGATTTCAATCAACCCGACCACAAAATCAATCGCACCCAATGGACGTTTGCCCAAATTACCGAGCGCAGTGATGTTGATGAATTTCTCAAAGTAAGCAGGACCCAATGCCCAAACACCATACACTTGCACCAACACCATAGACATGATGGCGAACATGAAGGTCAGGCTTAGGTCGGTTGCAGGACCGCGCACAAATGGGGTGATATGGAACAAGAATGGCACGGGTTTTGCAGGATTATCCAATTGCGATTGGGTAAATACTTCTGTCGCGGTGGGATAATACATTTGGGTGTTATGGAAATCGCGCAATTTTTTCAATTCGCTTTGGAGCGCCTTGAGTGCGGTGATGCTTTCTTCTTTATTACCAGAAACCGCTTGCACATCTGCAAAGGCAGAGGCAACATTGGCTTCGAGTTCGGCACGCGACACTTCGTATGGAGATTCATTGGCGGCGGCGCGGACTTCAAGCACAAGCTCGGCTAAACCAGTTGCGCTTGCTTCGCCTTCGCTATGGGCTTCTTCTTCAGAAACACCTTCCAATTTTGCCAATTCTTCTTCCACAGATTTCAATTGAGCATCAATGGTGAAAATGGCATTTGAAGCGGCTAAACGAATTTCTTGACGTTCCACTTCGCGCTCGGCTTTACGATGTTCTTCAACAGCTTTAGCGACTTTTTCTTCGAGTTCGTGCAGTTTTTCTTCATCGGCTTCGTTCACTTCGCCTTCGGCGGGCAACGTAGCAACAAATGATGCCAATTCTGTTTCTGCCGATGCCACAACACCTTCGGCTTCTGCCACTGCCAATTGAGCAGTCGTAATTGCCGCTTCAATGGTCTCTGAGCTATCGAAATTATAGCGTGACCATTCTTTGCTAAAATAATGTTTACACGCTTCGTATGTCTCTGCGGTTTGTGTTTTACCCGCATTGAGGGGGCTGTCTACCCATAATTGATAGCCATTGGCATTCACTTGAATCATGGGATAACCCTTGAATGTGGCATAAGTGCAGTGCATTTTACCCACTGTTTCTACACCAGGGAACAACTTCATATAATTTGCGGTGAGCAAAAAGAAGAAGATGGTCGCCACCAGGGGCCAAAGCAAGGGTGTTGTACTGAGTTTATCGCCAGCAATCCCTTTCAAGAAATTGCGGAATGTGCCGATGAACAACTCAAAAATTTGTTGCAAACGGCTAGGAACTTCGCGTGTCCAACCCTTCGTCATACGCCAGAGGATAGCGGTGATGAGCAACATCAACAACCCTGTTAGAACCGTTCCAATGAACGAATTCGTCAAATCCCATCCGGGCAAAAAGTCGGCTTGTACGACTTCACCCGGGACGGTGATGACAGGGAGTGCCACGCCAATCCCAGCACCCGGCATCCAAAAGAAGGGGGTCAGACCACAAAAGACGATAGCGACGAATAGGATAATTCCTAAAGCGATAAAGCCGCGTTGTCTTGTACTCATGGACTACTTCTCCTTTCTGCGGTAAGTAAATAAACTGTTGTTCTCAAAGATAAAACCTCCTTAAATCTTATAAATTAGTTTGTCGTTTCATCGTCTATAGGTTTTGCACGCAGATGAAAATTAACCGCCCGCATCGCAATCCATAGCATGACATACAAACTTACTGGCACACTCAGAATGACCATGCCAAAAATACACAGCCCGCGCTGTCCGAGCAAGCTCCCCAACCATGCCCCCAATACAAGGGCAATAATGATGATGACAATTGAGGCACAACCCGCTTGTATCGAAATAAATGCGATGGTCAGGTTATGAATACGGTTGGTCATCCGTGTTGGTTTGGTTTTCATGAGTCGCTTGGCATAGTGCGCCACCTTACGCTAACAATCGCGCATTTTATCACAAAGAGTAAAAAAATACCATAAAATAACGATTTTTTTAGCAATTTATTATGCAATTTCACCACCCCATTTAGGTAATTTGCAAAAGAGGGACATAAACCCACTTTAAGGGCAGTATAGACAGGTAAGGGCGCAATATGTTGCGCCCTTGTACCCTTCAAAGCGGGCTTTCGCCCCATTATGTAGGGACACGATAGTTCGTGTCTAATTTTTATGCAAACAAGGTGCTAGCACTACTCAAAGCCCAATTGAAAATGGCTTGTGGCAAAACACCCAACACAATCACAATAATCGTTGTCGCACCAAGAACCCACGCAGTGGTCATATTCAAGGCAATCGGCACTTCATCATCTTCGTGACGGTCAACGTAAATCACTTTGATGACCACCAGATAGTAGTAGAGGGCGATAATTGCGTTCAAAACGCCCACAATCGCCAACCATTCCAAGCCTGCCGTCACAGCCGCATTAAACAAGAAGAACTTGCCAAAGAAGCCCGCCGCAGGTGGAATCCCCGCCAGCGACAACAAGCCAACGGTCATCGCCAACGCCAGCCATGGGTTACGGCGACTCAATCCAGCGAGGTCGCTAATGCTTTCACTACCTGTCGCTTCGGTGAAGATAACAATCACAGCGAAGGCGAGAAGATTGGTGAAGGTATACATAAACATATAGAAGGCGACTGCCGCCACCCCTTGCGCCGCCGAGCTTTGGCTAATATCAGCTACCCCATCGGTGAGATTAATGGATTGAATCGCCGCGATACCGATGAGGACATATCCCGCTTGCGCGATGGATGAATATGCCAACATACGCTTGATATTCTTTTGTACCAGCGCCAAAACGTTGCCAACGGTCATGCTAATGACTGCGAGGACGATGACCAATTGAATCCAAAATTCTTGCATCACTTGTCCATTGATGACAAATTCCGCAGGGAATATCGCAATAAGGAAGCGCATCAACACAGCCATGCTTGCGGCTTTGCTGGCAACACTCACAAATGCGGTCACAGGGGTTGGCGCACCTTCGTAGACATCGGGTGTCCAAAAGTGGAATGGCACAGCACTAATTTTGAAGCCGAATCCCACAAAAATGAGTATCAACGACACCACAATCGGCACAGCATTGAGACCAAATTCAGGATCGGTCATGTAATCTGCAATAGCCTGAAGATTGGTCTGCCCTGTAAAGCCATAGAGCAAGCTAAACCCATAGAGCATAATGGCAGAGGCAAAAGACCCAAAGAGGAAATATTTCATCCCACTTTCGATAGAACGGGTGTCACTTTTACGGAACGCCGCCAAAATATACAGGGGGATAGACAATGTTTCGAGTGCGACAAAAATCATGATGATGTCGCTAGATGAGCTAAGGAGCGATGCCCCTAATGTAGAGACGATGATGATGAGATAAAACTCACCTTTCCGCGCCAAATCGCTCGTACCAGAGGCAATAAGGCAGGTTATCCCTGCCGCAATCAGCACCATCACCTTAAACACCTGCGCCAACACATCATAGCGCACCATACCGCCCCATAGGACTTCGATGCTAGAATCTGGCGACCAGATGAATGGCACAACCGCTAATCCGAGCAAGCCAAAGGCGGCGACATACGCCGTCCCTTTACGCCGACTCTCTGGCAGATATAAATCCAGCGCCAACACCACGATTGCCAAAATCGTCAATCCGATTTCTGGCGCAATGGCGGGCAATTGTTGTAAATAATTAAATTCGCCCACGTTTACATTCCTCCCAATATTGCCACAACCGGGCTAACACCCGCTTGTACCATTGGAGCCATCAAGAAAGGCATCATCCCGACTAGAATGAGGGGTACACCCAGTAACAACAAAATCACACGGTCAGTAATGGCAATATCACCGACATCAGGGTATTTTTCTGCATCAAATTCGCCAAAGAATACTTGACTGGTCACACGTAACACATACGCCGCCGTGATGACGATGGCGAGCGCCGCCAAAATGACCATAATCGAGTAATAATTCGATAGGGTGAACCCGCCAATTTGCAGGGTGATGTCGTTTGATGCCGCCCACATCCCCTGAAAGATGGGGAATTCTGCGATGAACCCACTAAGTCCGGGCATACCCATACTCGCAAGACCACCGACGATAAAGGCAAATCCCACCCACGGCATTTTCTTGATGAACCCGCCCAAACTGGGAATATCACGGGTGTGAGCGCGGTCATAAACCATCCCCACACAACCGAAGAAGAGTGCCGTCATCGCACCATGACTAAACATTTGCAAACCTGCGCCTGTCATGCCGATGATGTTCATCGAAGCCCAACCCATGCTCACCAGACCCATATGGCTGACCGATGAGAAGCCGATAACATACTTAAAGTCGCGTTGGCGAAAGGCGATAAACGCTCCATAGACCACATTGACAAGCGTCAAAAATACAATCCATGGCAAATGTGCTTGTGCGCCCTCTGGCATTAATTGAACGCCACAGCGCAAGGCGGCATACGCGCCTAATTTCATCAAAACACCCGCGTGAATCATCGAAACGGCGGTTGGTGCGGCAACGTGACCATCTGGCGACCAGTTGTGGAAGGGGAACACACCCGCCAACACTGCGAAGCCGATGAAGATGAAGGGGAACCAGAATGTGGCGAAGGTCAGTGTTTCCACACCGAAATAACCGAGTGCGTTAAATGCACCTGCTTCTGCCGCAACGGTTAATTGCACAATATCAAAGCTGAAGGTGGTCGCTGTGGTCGAGAGCAACCCCGATTGTTGCGCTTGGGCAAATACTGCCGCCCCTGCCTCACTGCTAAAGAAGTTACTGGCAGTGAGTACCATCGCAATCGTGCCAACGAATGCCACCACCGAGCCAATGAGGATGTAGAGTGTGAGCTTCATCGCCGCATATTCGCGTAGCTTGACCCACCCCCATCCTGCAATCAGCAAGTACATGGGGAAGATGGCGAGTTCATAGAAGAAGAACAAGAGGAATAAATCCACCGCCACAAATACACCATACACCCCCGCTACTAGCAGGAGGAAAAATGCCATAAATTCGCGGATTCTATCTTCAATACGCCAGCTAATCAGCACACCTGCCACCGCGACCATACCCGTGAGCAAAATCATGGGGGCATTTAAGCCGTCCACTGCCACATGGTAGCTAATGCCAACACTATCTACCCATGTATATTTTTCTTCAAAACGTAACCCATCTTTGAACATCTGGCTGGCGATTAAATCACCGCCATCTTCAACCAATTGGGCTTGTGATTCGAGCAATCCGCCCGCACGATTAACTTCGCCGTTATAACTAAAATAGACAAACGCCGAAAGTCCCAATAAGACCGTCGCTGTTGAGAGCGCAGTCCCCCGAATGAGGTCGCGTTGCTTGGGGTTCATAAACAAAATGATGACCGCCGCGACAATCGGGATAAAAATTATGGCTGTAAGCACTGGAAACGTAAACGACATATCCCTACCCTAACTCAGCCCCTGCATCATAAGCGTTACAGAGTTGTTAATTACATAAAGTATCCAATTTGGAAAAATACCCGTAATGAGGATGAGTATCATCAACGGCGCAATGGCGATAAACTCGCGCAATTCGATTTCGACATCGGTATCACGCCATTTCATGTTGAATGGTCCATGTAATACCGCCCGAACCCCTTTGAGGATGTATGCCCCTGTAAAGAGCAACCCCACCATAGAGAAGATGGTCAACCATGTAAAGACGGGGAACGCACCGCGTACCACCAAGAATTCACTGACAAACCCATTGAGTCCGGGCAAGCCCAAACTCGCCATGCTGGTAAAGATGAAAATCCCGCCATAAATGGGGGCTTTCACCCATAACCCGCCATACTCACGCAAATCGCGGGTATGTGTTTTATGATAAATTGCACCTGCGAGCAAGAACATCGCCGCAGAACTTAACCCATGATTGAACATTTGCATGACCGCGCCATTGGCGGCGATAATGCCGTCCTTCATCATTTCGCTAGAGCCTGTTGCATAGGCTTGACCGTACACAGTCGCCATGACTGCGATGCCCAACGCCACAAAACCCATGTGGTTGACCGAGCTATATGCCACAAGACGCTTGATATCGGTTTGGGCAAAAGCCGCAAATGCACCAAGCACAATGCCTAACATGGCGAGGAAGGCAAATAAGCCCGCCCATGTGATATTCAGCCCCAATAAGCCAATATCGGCAATCCACACATCGGGGAAAAGCGGTACAACCAAACGGATGAACCCATATGCGCCCAATTTGAGCATGACACCCGCCAGCAACATCGAACCGGCTGTTGGGGCTTCACCGTGGGCATCGGGCAACCATGTATGGAAGGGGAACACAGGCACTTTGATGCAGAATGCGATGAAAAAGCCCACAAATGCGAGTGCTTTCACCGTCTGAACATCTATGCCCAAAAAGATACCGGGTGTGCCACCTGTACCATCGAATTGGGGCCAAAAGACCGTCAATTCTTTGATATTGAATGTGCCTGCCGTCCAGCCGATAAGCTGAGTGGCGAGCAACATGCCCAACGTACCACCAATAGAATAAATCATGAATTTGGTCGCCGCATACTTGCGATTTTTACCGCCCCATTGGTCAATGAGGAAGTAAATTGGCACGAGGCTTAATTCATAGAACAAGAAGAAAATCATCAAATCTTGTGCCACAAACACACCCATCAAACCTGTTTCAAAAAACAAGATGAGCGCCAAATGTACATTCACACGGTCTTCAATTTCCCAACTGATGAGAATTGCCAGTGGGACAAGAATCCCCGTGAGCAAGACCATTGCCGCGCTGATACCATCAATCCCGACGCTCCAATCTGACCCCAATAACGCAAACCATTGCGTTTGTGAGGTAAATTGCATCCCGGGGTTGGTGCGGTCATAGCTAAAAAAGACAATCACGGCGAGCGCCCCAATCAACAACGCAATCGCTAGGGATAAAATACGCCCTAGCCATGGGTTGCGTGGGAGTGCCACCACGAGTAATGCACCAAAAGCTGGCGCAAGCACCAGAATGGACAGTACATCTAAGCCGAATAAATTTGAATTGCCCATGTACGGAACTACCCTCCGTTTTTGCAATAATCCTAATTTACATGAGAAAGGCATGGTCAAAAGCGCCATGCCCTACCCTACTATCTAGCCTGCCGCTTGTAAGAATCCCGCAGAGACCGCAAATATCAAGCCAACGAGCAATACTGCTACCAACACCAATAAGAGGTATTGTTGTACTTGCCCGGTTTGAATCCGTCTGAACCATGCCCCAAATTTGATAATCCCTTGTGGGATACCATCGCCCACACCATCAATCAGCCACAAGTTCAACACTTTGAACAAGTCGCCAATCCATGTGAACACACGGGCAATCAGATGGAGGGTGCCATCAATGATACCCTTATCCACAAAGACCACCACCACATTCTTCGCAAACCATTTTGATGGCTTGACGAAAATAGCCACATACAGTTCGTCTATATAATATTTATTCTGGAGCAATTTATAGACACTGGGTGACAAAATTTTGGTCATGGGGTCTGGTTCACCCGCTTTGAGAGGGGTACGACCATACATGCGCCAGCCAAGATATAACCCGCCGAGTGCCACCGCAAATGAGGCTAACACAGGAATAGCATTGAAGGGTGGCTTGGGTGGTTGCATCTCAGTGAGCAAACTATATTTCACAAAATTGAAAAATGGATTGCCATCTGGTGCAAAAATACTGCCAAAGATGGGGAAATCGGGGGGGACACCCACAAAACCTGCCACAATCGCAAAGAACGCGAGGATGACCAGTGGCAATTGCATGGTGATGCTGATAATGCTCCGTGACCCGCCTAATCCTGCATGAGAGGCTTCTTCGGTACGATGAGCGCCCAAGAAGGTCATGCTCAATTGACGTGCGGTATAGAAAGCGGTGAGGAATGCCGCCATCACCAACATCACGAACACAAAAATGTGAACGACTGATGATGTTTCTGACCACACATACCACGCATCCGCCAAAATTTCATCTTTAGACCAGAAACCCGCCGTTAATAACGGGAAGCCTGCCAATGAAATCCCACCGATGATGAATGTCCATGCAGTGACGGGGATATTGCGAATCAATCCGCCCATATTCCGCATGTCTTGTGGGTCAAAATGGGGTTCAACAGGTTCATCTACTGCATCACGGTCAATCGGTTCACCGACTGTTTCGTGATGGTCATGGGCATCGTGACTATCATGTGCCTCATGGTCATCATGCGCGTGGTCATGGGCGTGGTCGCTGTGTTCTTCATCGTGGTGTTCGTGCAGGTGATGTTCGCCGTGTTCCATCGCATGAATCACAGAGCCAGAAGCCATAAACAACAAGGCTTTGAAGAACGCATGGGTGATGAGGTGGAAGAATGCCGCGATATAAGCACCAATCCCCAACGCCGCCATCATAAAGCCGAGTTGCGAAATGGTCGAATATGCCAACACCTTTTTCACATCATTTTGTGTAAGGGCAATGGTCGCCGCAAATAGCGCCGTAAATGCCCCAACAACAGCCATGAGCAAGAGTGGCAAGGTAAATTCACCCGAATGGGGATACCCACCTGCCTCAAATAACGGGTACATGCGAATGATGGCATAAATACCAGCAGACACCATCGCCGCCGCATGAATCATGGCACTAACGGGGGTTGGACCTTCCATCGCATCGGGCAACCACACATGTAATGGGAATTGTGCCGATTTACCGATTGTACCGATGATGAGGAACACACCAATGAGTCCCGCCGCACTAATCCCCCAACTGCCCACAATGAGCGCAGGTGTACCAGCCAACATCGTCAAAACTTCTTCATTATAAAGAATGTCGCGGAAGCTGAGTGTACCTGTCATGGAATGGAGATAAACAATGCCGAGCAACATAATCACATCGGCAACGCGGGTGGTGGTAAAGGCTTTGATAGCGGCGCGATAGGCGCTTTTCTTTTCATACCAGAAGCCGATGAGCAGGTATGAACACACACCCATCACTTCCCAACCCACAAATAGCAACAACAGGTTATCTGCCACAACCAAAGTCAGCATTGCGCCCGCAAATAAAGAAATGAGCGCAAAAAAGCGGGCTTGACGAGGGTCATGTGCCATATAGCCGATAGAATAGATGAAAATACACATCACTGCCAATGGCACCATAAATAGCATGACCACCGTGAGGGGGTCTACCAAAATACCGATGCGAAAGGCATCTGCACCCATGGCGAGCCAGTTACGGCTACTTTCAAAAACTTTTTCGTCTAAACCTAATTTTGAAGTGCTTATACCCTGAAAAAATACCACAAGGCTCATCAACCACGCCGCAGTCACACCAGACATGCCCACAACAATGCTCAATACACGGCTCCATGGCGCAACCACGGGGACGAGCATTCCATCATAATCGGGGTGATGTCCGCCATACTCATGTGAGGTGGTAGGCACGAGCCGACTACGGTTGGTGAGCAAGGCAATGATGGCAAATGCCAGCAGAGGACCGAGCGGGATAAGCCAAGGGAGATAGTTTACATCGTTAAAATTAACCATGTGCGCCCCTTATCCTTTGAGCATATCTACGTCTTCCACTTCCACCGATTGGCGGTTGCGATAGACAGCAATAATAATCGCCAAACCGACAGCGACTTCTGCGGCGGCGACCACCAATACAAATGCGGCAAATGCTTGTCCACTCATATTGAATGGGGTTAAATACCGCCAAAAAGCGACAAGGTTGAGGTTGACCGCGTTCAGCATCAACTCAATCCCCATCAGCACAGCCACCGCGTTACGCCGTGCCAACACCCCATACATGCCGATGGAGAATAGCGCCGCCGCAACCGTTAAATACATCCAAAGTGGAACTCCCATATACAATCCTTCCGTATTTTATGGATTGACCGATGCTAATCGTCTTCACGCGCAATAACAATCGCGCCAATCATCGCCGCCGTGAGGAGCAATGATGCCACCTCAAACGGTAACACATATTGATTGCCACTCACCAATGCCACACCCAAATCTACAGTTGTGGTCACTTGGTCTGCGACAGGGATGACGGTGGTGCCAAATACAGGGACAATGACCCCCACCATCAACAGAGCAAACGCGGTAATTGCCGCAAAAGCCGCCAACCACCATTGCGTGTTAAACCGTTCTTTGAGGTTGGTCATCCCGCGTGTGAGCATGACCGCAAATGAGAACAAAATACCAATTGCGCCAATATAGACCAATACTTGCACAGAAGCCAAGAATGGCGCACTCAATAACACAAAGAACCCCGCAATTCCGAACAAGCTCAACATCAACCAAATGGCGGCGCGTACAAGGTTACGGCTTGTGACCACACCCAACGCCCCCCCAATTGTCAAAATGGTGAACAAGCCAAATGCGATTGCTTGTGGGGTTAATCCTTCACCGAAGTTCATAACAACAACTCCCCTATCCTATGATTAATCGCCCGCGCCCACTGGCACGATGGCTCTCTTTGCCGATTCGTCTAGGCGTTCTTTGCGGAAACGTGAACGGATGTTGTTGAGAATCAACAAGCCCAACACCACATTCCCCGCGAATAACACCAACGTTTGGGGAATATTCGCCACAAAGTCATTGGCTTGGTCTGGCGCGGGAGCAATACCCAATTCTTGTACCAATTTGAGCAAAAATGCCATCATGATGACATTTACAATCGAGACTGGCACAAGGAATTTCCAGTTGAAATTCATAAGTTGGTCAATCCGCACACGGGGTAACGCATTCCGCACAAGGAGCGAAATCATATACCAAATAGAGGCTTTTGCAAATAAGAAAACCACACCCAAAAGCGGGATGCTATTTTCTAGCCCACCAAACCCAATATACCCGCCTGTGAACAACACCGCCATCAACACACCGTTGGTAAAGACGTGCATAAATTCGCCCGCAAAAAACAAAGCAAATTTCATGCCCGAATATTCGATGTTGAAACCCGCCACCAATTCCGATTCGGCTTCTAACAAGTCAAATGGAGCGCGTCCCGTTTCTGCTTGTGATGAGATAAAAAACAACACAGCAGAGAGAGGTGCCATAAACATAAACCACATACCCGCTTGGGCTTGGGTAATATCCACAAGGCTCATGCTACCAGCCAACATCACGGGGACGAGCAAGGCAAATGCCAATGGGATTTCGTAGCTAATCAATTGTGCCACGACACGGAATGCACCGAGCAAGGCATATTTGTTATTGCTAGACCAACTGGCAAAAATCACCGATAGCGTGCCAAAAGAGGCGACTGCGATGATATACAATGCCCCAATTTCCAAATCCATGCCGTAGTGGATGGGAGAAATGGGGACAACCGCCCAAATCAGCAACACCGACATCACCATCATCACAGGGGCGAGGTTATAAATAACCTTGTCTGCACCTGCGGGGGTAATATCTTCTTTACCAAGCAATTTAATGACATCGGCAAATGGTTGTAATAACCCAAAGGGTCCCACACGATTGGGTCCCAAACGGTCTTGAATACGGGCGGCAAATTTGCGCTCAAACCAGATGAGAAAAATGGTCACAAGCAAGGGGAAGGTGGCAACAACAATGACACCTAAAAAGATGGAGATGAAATTGGCAATATCGCCATTCCAGCCCGATTGTACCAAACACGGAGCAAGCGTATTGATGAGATTATCGCATTGCATAAGCTACACCCATTCCAAAACTTTTTTACGCCACGCATAAACGAGAGCATCACTGAGCAAAAAGATAAACAACAACCCCGCCAAAAATGCGAAGAAGTCGAGTTGCTTATATGCCAATGCCCACGGGAATAAAAAGACCATTTCCACATCAAAAATGAGGAAAATAAGTCCGTAGAGATAGTATTGCATCTTGAACTGCACCCATGTGTCACCAACCGTCTCCACGCCACATTCATACGTTGCTTGTTTGATGGCATTGGGTTTCTTGGGACTAATAACCGCCGCCAACAAAATTGGCACGGCGGGCAAAATGGGGGCTAACACAAAAAACATGCCGATAAATGCCCATTGATTCAGTATTTCCATGAGGTGTCACCTCTAAAAATTAAACCTGCTTGCATCCATTGAAAAATAGCTTTAATTGACTTGCATTTAGTTTGCACTCTTTATCACAAACGAGGGTAAGTATAGCACTCTCGTCCCATAGGTGCAAATTGGGATTGTTATTTAGCATGAAACGCTCTGCTAACCGACAAGGGGAAATTCTAACACATTTGCCCCATTCATCCCATAGCCGAATTGGGCAACATTCATAAAGAGCTATTGCGTTCTCGTCATCTTTGCGCTTTAATGTTTGGCATGATAACGATACAAACACCCACACCTACCCAATGGGATGCCTATGTGAAAAAGCATCCCCGCGCCCATGCCTTGCAACTATCGGCATTTGGGGCGCTTAAACGTGCCTTTGGCTGGCAAGATGAAACAGTCGCCCTCGTGCGTGATAGTCAACTCATCGGCGGGGCGCAATTGCTGTTTCATGCCCTCCCCATGAAACTCGGCACACTCGCCTATTTGCCTATGGGTCCCTATCTATCTGATGATAGCGCCCAACAAGACTTGTGGAATGCGATTCATCAAACCGCAAAAAAACATCAGGCTCGCTTCCTCAAATGGGAGGCTGGCATTTTTTTGGATGAAAGCCCGCCAGCGTTTGAATCACTCAATTTCAAACCGAGCCCACAGACCATCCAGCCACCCAATACGGTGCTGATTGACCTCTCGGCAGATGAAGATACCATTTTGGCGCGGATGAATCAGGGAACACGGCGCAAAATCCGCCAAAGCCTCAAGAACGATATTCATTATTATGAAGCGACTCAAGCCGATGTGAGTAAATTCACATCAATGATGACCACCACAGGGGAACGCAATGCGTTTGGGGTGCATGACCCCGCCTATTATGAATTGGCATATAGCCTGTCTGTTCCCAATGGTGATGCGGCATTATTTTTGGCAGACCATGAAGGCGATTGTCTTGCGGGTGTATTTGCCTATAAAGCAGGGGATACCGCGTGGTATATGTATGGGGCATCTGCCAATAGCAAACGGAATTTGATGGCGGCTTATGGTGTCCAGTGGAAAGCCATGCAATGGGCAAAATCTCATGGCTGTATTTGGTATGATATGTGGGGCATCCCCGATGAACCTGAAGCCACACTCGAAGCCGAGTTCCAAACCCGTGAAGATGGGTTATGGGGTGTCTATGGGTTTAAGCGCGGATGGGGTGGCAAAATAGTACGGGCTGTAGGCGCGTGGGATGTGGTTTATAATCCCTTGATATATAATGCTTATAAAGCCTACTTAAAGATAAGAGCGTAATCGTGACGATTTTTGAACGCATCCTCACAATTTTGATATTGGGCATCTTCGTCTTATTTGCCACGGTGTATGCCCTCAACAATCCCCCATTTGAGGGACCCGATGAAGTGGGTCATTATGCCCACGCAGAATTGCTAACACGCATGAGCGCCCCACTCCCCCCAGATATTCAGACACCGCTTGTCGGGCAATATCACCACCCGCCGTTGTATTATTGGTTCACATCGCTCATTGTGCGCGGATACGATAACAGCCAACTCAATGAAATGGGCAGTCGCTATAACCCATTTTATCGGGGAAATTATAGCGACCTCATCGGTGCAGTGGGTGGCGATAACAATAACCTATTTTTGCATCGGCAGACCGAACTTTTCCCAGATGTATCGAGTCCGATTGCCAATGCGCTCTATACCATTCGTATCATGTCCGTCATTATGGGGTTATTGACCCTCATCGGCTGTGCGTTCATCTTTAAGGTGATATTCCCAACCTCTGGCACATTGCGCCTATTGGCATTAGGCAGTGTGGCATTTTGGGCGCAATTCAATTACATCGCCAGTGTGATGAATAATGACACCCTCGCCACACTTGCCACCACCTATGCCGTGTTGATGATGATATATATCCTACGCGATAAACCCAATTGGAAAAATACAGCATTACTCGCCATATTTGCGGGTATGGCAATTTTATCCAAAGCCAATACACTGTTATTGGCAGTTCCCATCGGGCTAACCTTGCTCATCACCCGCGCCCATCTCAAATATTGGGCATGGATTTTGGTCATCACCCTTGTGATTGGTGGCTGGTGGTATGTCAATAATTTGGCGCAATATGGCGACCCTACCGCCTTAAGTGCCGTCCCCAATATCCCAGGGGCGCAACCCATTAACCCCGATGGCAGTTTTTCGTTATCGGTGGCGCTCAAAAATGGTGTGTTCATTTATGAGACCTTCTGGGCGCGATTTGGTGGCGGGATTGTCGCTGTTGGCGATGAATTATATGCGTATTTCAATGCACTCACCGTCATCAGCCTTTTAGGATGTGGCATGTGGATTTTACGCGCCATCATCACCAAAAAACCCCTATTCCCCACCCCATTAGCACGCAATATCGCCATCGTATTGGGCAGTTTTACCGCCTGCATGGTGGGGGCAGTATTTTATCTGTCTGGAAAATATTGGGGTGGCAATTTGGGGCGCTACCTCATCCCCCTCATCGGCAGTTGGGGGGCAGTAATGGCGCTCGGCATCACAGGCTGGATTCCCCGCCAATGGCGTTATCGTACATGGTTGTTCATCATCGTGATGGGCGGGGTTGCCAGTTCTGCCTTATTCCGCTATTTTGTCCCCGCCTATCAACCGACCCCACTACCAGAGACCATAGAGCGCCCCGTTTATTTCCGTTTTGGCAATGTGGCAGAACTCATCGGTATGTCGCCTATTTATCCGCGTGCATTACCCAATGAAAAAATTCAAGTCACGCTATATTGGCGAGCATTAGCCCCTGCCGATGAAAATTTGCGCGTGGCGCTTCATTCTGCTCAAACCGATGTGGTACGGCGCGATAGTTACCCCGCCACAGGCAATTTAATTGCCAGCGATTGGGAGACGGGTCAAACATGGTCAGAAACCTATTGGATACATATTCCAGAAGATGCCACTGCTCAAATGAGTGATATTCTCATCGTCAAATTATATGATGGCGATACCCTCGCAGAATTGCCTATCATCGGGCGCGATGATACCCCTGTGGATGTGGCAAATATTGGCACAATTGCCATCAATGCCCCGCCAAGCGATACCAATATCCTCTATCGGCTAGGGGATAAAATTGGCTTATCACAACCAACAGCTTCTATCACTGAAAATGGGGTTCAGGTATGCCTAACATGGTCTGCATTAGAATTTCCAGAAGGCAATTACAACGTATTTGTTCACGTTTTAAGTACGAATGGCAGTCCTATCAACCAATATGATGCCGCCCCATTAAATAATCGCTATCCAACAGGTGGCTGGCGTAAGGGTGAGCAGGTGAATGAATGTGTGACACTATCACTCGAAAGCCTCACCACCGATGATTTTCTCATTGGGATTGGTATGGTGGATGCGGTGACAGCCGCACGCCTCCGCATGACGCGCACCGATGGCACACAAATTACCAATGATATTCTCCTCATCCCCATGAGGCGGTCATAATGCGTGTAGGTGAGATTTTAGACCGTGATACATGGAATAACACGCTTCGCACATTGCCCTATACCCATATTTTGCAGACATGGGAATGGGGCAGTTTTAAGCATATCACCACTGGCTGGAAGCCGACCCGTTTGGCGTTTTATGATGATAACAATCAGGTTGTGGCGATGGCATCTATCCTCACACGGCGAATCGCTTTTGTGCGCGTGATGTATGTGCCAAAAGGGGCAGTATTCGCCTATGATGATGAGGCACTCACAGCCTTTGTTCTTGACTATCTGAAGCAATTCGCCAAAAAGCGATTGGCAATCTGGCTTAAAATTGACCCCGATGTGCCGATTGCAACTGGTCTGCCCAACACATCAGAAGATACACCCGCCCCTGTGGGGCAATTGCTCAAAAATCGGCTTATGGCGACCAAATGGCGCTTTTCCGATGACCAAGTGCAATTTCGCAACACGTTGACCATAGACCTCTCGCGGGATGAGGAAACACTCCTCGCAGAGATGAGCCAAAATACGCGCAGAAAAATCCGCACCGCAGAAAAAAAAGGTGTGACCATCAAACACGCCACCTTAGACGATTTGCCCATCCTCTATGACCTGTATCGCATCACAGGGGAGCGCGACCAATTTCTCACCCGTCCCCCCGCCTATTATGAACGGGCATGGCGTGATTTTATGGTAGCAGGCTTGGCACATGCGCTCATTGCCTACGATGGCGATGTCCCTATCGCCCATGTGATTTTATTCCATTTTGGGCGCAAATGTTGGTATTTTTATGGCGCATCTGCCAATATCGCCCGTGATAAAATGCCCAATTATCTGCTCCAATGGGAAGCCATGCGCTGGGCAAAATCTCATGGCTATGCCATTTATGATATGTGGGGCGCTCCCAATGATTTTATTGAAACAGACCGTTTATGGGGTGTGTATCAATTCAAACAAGGCTTTCGTGGGGAAATTGTACGGCATATCGGCGCGTGGGATTATGCGCCCTATCCACCCCTCTATTGGGCATATACCCAAGCCATGCCCCGCGTGATGAATTTTATCCGTAGGCGCAAGCACAGCACCCCACCAGTAGCAGAAAATAGCGAAAACGAGGAATAACATCATGATGGAAAATCGGATTATCCGCACCAATGGCATCGCGCTAAATGTGATGGTGGCAGGCGACCCAAAAGGCAAACCTGTGATTTTATTGCATGGCTTTCCCGAATTTTGGTATGGCTGGCGCAAGCAGATTCAGCCATTGGTGGATGCGGGCTATTATGTGTGGATACCCGACCAGCGCGGATATAACATCAGCGACAAACCGCGTGAGGTGAGCGATTATCGCGTGGATGAATTGGTGCTGGATATTGTCGGATTGCTCCGCGCTACAGGGTATGAAAAAGTGAACATAGTGGGTCACAATTGGGGCGCAATCGTGTCGTGGTGGCTGGCATTGCGCCATCCCGAATATATCGAAAAATTGGTCATCATGAATGTGCCACATCCTAAAACATTCGCCAATTTTATCCTCAGAGATATTCGCCAAACAGCAAAAAGCCTGTATGCGATGTTCTTCCAATTACCATTTATTCCAGAGGCAATATACAGCATTACCCAAGCCCGTACCACGATGGCATTTCTCAAATTTAACGCGAAAAAAGGCAGTTTTACCGATGAAGATTATGCCAAATATAAGGAGTCATGGTCACAAAAAGGCGCATTGACCGCCATGCTCAATTGGTATCGCGCCTATGTCCGTCATGCCCCTACCCCGCCAGAAGATTGGACGATAAAACCACCCACATTGATGATATGGGGTAAACACGATTTATTTCTCAGTTACCGCATGGCACAACCGAGCATTGAGCTATGCGAAAATGGTCGCTTGGTGCTGTTTGATGATGCCACCCATTGGGTACAACACGACAAGGCAGATGAGGTGAATCGGTTGTTGCTGGAATTTTTGGGATAAAATACCCTTATAGTGGTTATTATGCGGAGGTGCTTATGCCTATCATTGGAATTATTCTAGGATTAGCGTGTGTGCTATCAGGTGTGGGGTTTTGGAATAATATCCCGAATCAATTGGATATCGGCACGATTTTTTCACCCCGCTATGACATCTTTATTCGCCCCGCCATAGAGTCAGGGCAAATTAATTTATTTTGGTTGGGAATTTCGAGCATCACCATCATCGTATCGTATGCGCTATTATTGGCTATAATCGGGCAATGGCAACCCAAACTCAATCTCATCGTCATCACAGTGGCGTGTGGTCTCGGTACTTTAGTGAGTATTATCGGCGGGGGCATCATCGGCGGGGGTATTGCAGGTACAGGCGGAAGCCTTATCGGAATGTATGGCGGGGTTCTGGGTGCTGGGCTGGCATTTATCATTATTCTGAGGGTACAAAAATATGTGACAACGCACCCAGAGACGTATCGAGCTACATTCAAAATTATTTCTCTATCGGCGTTTGGGTCTATGCTGGTGGGCGGGGTGTTGTTGACGGTATTATCTATTATATTTTAAGCCTTATATATGGCTGTTGCTGAAATGTTTGGGTAAAAGATACATGGCTGATTTCACCCTTATTGACCTATATTCGCAATATCATGATGTATTGCGTTTTGTTAATGGGATGAAAAAGGATGAAATAATAAATTGGATGAAACAATATGGGACAGTAAGCCCCATTGAAATGCCAATTAATTTCACTGCTTATCGTTTTTTATCACATACAGGTGTTCAAACCGGATTTTGGTTTGATGACAACGACAAAATCCAACTCCGAAAATAAAAACCTTATTGTTGTATCTCATTAAAAAGGTCGGATATACGGGCTTACGCCCTAATCCGACCCTACAAATTACATGATGCCTGTAGGGGCGAGACATATCTCGCCCGCCACAAACCCTATCCTAAAAATCCTTATTCCGCAGGCAACACCGTGAAGGTACTCCCTGCCCCGCGCCCATAGACATCGGGGAAGAAGAATTCATACCCAATCGGTGGGATGACGTTATACACACCTTCCAAGCCCGGACGAATAGTATACACAAATTCGTATGTTCCCGCAGGCAAATAAGTGGCGCTCAGTACAGCTTTCTCATCATAGAAATCAATACTGCTAAAATACCACCAGCCCCAACCACGACTCAATGGGTTGCCCAAATTCAATTCTGGGCGAGTGCCTGTTTGTTGGCTGGTGAGCAATCTCGGATTCACCGCTTCTGCCCCTGCTGGGAATGGGTCTTCGATAACCACATAATGCAGGCTGTTGGGAATGATAATCGTCAGGCGCACGCGCACCAATTCGCCAATTTGGGCTTCGGTGATGGGTGTATTGGTTTCATCATCTGCCAACGTATAGCGCCGATTGATGATGATGCCTCTATCCAACGGTTCAACCTCGCTCACAGGCAAATTCACCCGCAAGTACGCGGTGTAATACAGATTGCCTGTGCCAGCAGTACGGTCAATCACGATATTATTCGCTTCACCACGCAACATATCCGCCACATGCACATACATAACTTGTGATGTGGTGACATTTTCGGCGGTGATAGATTGACTGGTGAGTTCTTCGCCATTGAAGGTGACAGTATAGTCATAATCGCCCTTCAATTCTTCAGATACGACCATCCAATCGGTGAGCGCCATCAGCGACCATGCGGTTTCTTGTGTGGTAGACCACGCATCGGCTTGGCGCATGACCATGAGGTAACGCACCACATTGGGGATGAGTTCGTTATCGGGACGCAATTGCACCAACATACCCAACACCATTGCGGTGGTGCGTGTATCAGTGTTCCAGTTGCGATAATCACGCCCTGTTTCTTCCCAATGTGCGCCATTCGCGCTCAAAATTGCCACATTCATCACATCAGAGATGAGGGTGCTAATGCGTTCTTCATTGTCACCACCCAAATGCAATGCCCGTGCGAGGAGTGTCTTGGCGTAAATGCTCATGCGTTCCCGTGAATCATATAGGGTAGACATGGATGCCACATTTGGCGAGCCACTATATGCCAGCGCATAGAGCAAAAAGGCTTGGCGGTTCAGTTGCCATGTACTCACACTCAGGCTTGGGGTGATGAGATTCTCGGTCAAATAGGCTTGCGCCCGTGACATCACAGAATCGGAGACAGGGAAACCAAAATCTTTGGCAGTCTTTAACCCAATTAATGCCCATGCGGTGACGGTTGGGCTACTATAATCGCTATAGTACCAGCCCCACCCGCCATCAACATGTTGTTGGGCATATAGGGCTTGGATAGCGGCATCGGCACGTCTATCTAAATTGGCACGCAATTCGAGGTCATTGAGACCCAACGATTCCATTGCGCGATAGACCATAATATTGGGCAGGAACGAGCTAACAATCGCCTCTGCGCCATATTCGTTATACAGTTCAAGGTAATCTAAACTTTCAATTGCCGAAGATGCCAATGAATGGTCAGTTTGGAGTGTGAGTTGACCTTCATAAATTGCCCAATCTTCTGGCAAGACAATCGCTTCGGTGATGGTTTCTTCGCCGCGCAAGAACCCGCCTGTGCCGACAATTTCTGGCACTTCATAGCGATAGACAGGCAACAACCGTTCATCGCCTTGTCCTAGCGGTGGCTTGCTGGCATCGGTGAAACTGCCATCTTCATTCATGGCAAAGAAGGTCAAGTCTACCCAAGAGACATCTTCGACCAATGCTTGCCATGTAATGCGTGCGCGTCCGCCTGCGGGGATTTCTACCGTCTTACGGGCATCATCTTGCAAGGTCACGCCTTCTGCCAATACTTCCACAAAGACAGTTTGGTCGGCATCGGTGTTATTGTTGACCACGGCGGATAGTGTGGCGACATCGCCCACCACAAAGAAGCGAGTGGTCACAGGACGAATGAGCAATGGACGGGTGCTGATGAGGTCAAAGGTATTTTGACCAACCAGCGTGAGTCCATCCTCACCACTCGTCACCGCACGGGCATCGAGTCGCCATGTGGTCAGATTATCGGGCATGACCACATCAAAGGTCGCCATACCATTTTCATCTGTCACCAGCGTAGCATTCCAATAGGCTGTATCTACAAATTCTTGACGAATATCAAAAATACCGCCATCGCCCGGTCCGCCACCACCACCTTTGATGGTATCTAGCACTTCGCGGGTGATTTGGTCGGTGTTCATGGTGAGCGCCATCGCGGTCAAGACACCCATCCCTTGTGAACTATAGAAATGTTCCAACAAGGGGCGACTATTGGGGCTAGAGATGGATAGTGCCGCAAGGTCGGTTAACCCAACACCCACTTCTGCTTGTACCCCTTCACCCAGATAATTGGTCGTCTGTACCGTGTAGGTGACAGTTTCGCCAGGGGCGGCTTGCTCAACATTGGGGGTAATTTCGATGGTCAATTCTTTTTGGGCAATATCCACATTGAGCGCAATCACACCCATACGGAAACCTGCCACAGGGTTATTTTCATCTACCCCTTTGACCAACAAAACGGTCACATACACATTTGGCGCGTATTCGGGCAAAATGGGGAATTTATACAAATAGCTGTTGCTATCCATTGTCACCCGCTCAACTGTGAGAATATCGCCACGTTCAACCGTGATAAGTGCCTCTACACTGCCTTGGAAGGGCGATGTAATGAGGATTTCGGCTTCATCGCCCACGCTAAAATCACGTTGGCTGGCGATGAGGTCAATGCGGTTGCTATTTTGTTGCCGCCACGATACATATTGACGGCTACTTACCCACATGGTCGTTGCGGAACGAATTTCGTTGCCGAGCGAATCGGTTGTGGTGACAATCGCCTTAAAAATACCGCCATTGGGGGGGGTAAAATTGAATACGGCTTTACCATCGGCATCGGTGGTGACTGTGCCAGTGGTCACGGGAATGGTTTCTTGTTCCCATGTCCAAATCGTGCGCCCATTGGAATCTTCTTCCTGAACACTCGACCAGCGACGCTCAACAATTTCGATAGCCAATTCTTGATTAGGTACAGGGTTACTATCCCAATCAACTGTCACAAATTCAAAGGCAGTTTCGACTTCTGATGTCCCCACATAGCGTTGTGGGCGAACCCCAACATACAATTCACCCTTATGTACCACAACCTCTGTCCGATTCGACACCGATTGTTGGCTCTCATCGGTAATGGTCGTCTCGACACGGAACACTTGGCTCAGGGTGGAATCTTTCAAATCGGCGGGGACTTCAACCCGATACTTGCCTTCACCATCGGTCATACCTTCGCCGTCACCGACCCATCCGCCACTATACGAATAATATTCGCTTGGTCCGCCATCGGGGTCATAATCATAAAAATCGTAGTAACCTTTGCCTGTGTAGGGGAAATTATAGGGTTCAGAGACCACCGTATAATTCACACGGGCATTAGAGACCAATCCACCAAAGAAATATCGGCTCGAAACATCTACCTGCACCACCCCACCTTGTACCACTTCGGGTTCTACAGGGACATTCTCCACTAAAAATTCTGGCAGGCGATATTCTGCCACCGCAAAATAGAGCGATGAGCCTTCAGAATACCATTCTTGACGCGATGGCAATTCCACGCTCAACCGATACGACCCCAAACCTGCTTCTGGGGCAATATCAAAGGTATCGCTGAATGTGCCAAATTCGGTAATTTCTACCTCTTTATCATAAACAATCTCGCCACTGTCATCGTAAATCTGAACAGGGACAGTTGAACTATTGGTATAGGGGTTATAGGTTACATCATCCTTATTACGGATGACCCCTCTAAAATACACAGGTTGTCCCGGACGATAAATCGGACGGTCTGTATAGAGATAGACACTATATTCTTGTGGATAGTAGTTGCTTGGCACACCAAAATTATAGCTTTCGATGCCATTTGACCATGTAGACAAGCCAACACCAAAATGTGTGCCATCATCCAAAACGGCAATGCGCTTATCATACACATCCGTAGTACGAGGCAAATCAAGGCGCAACATGCCATCGGCATCAGTTGTGCCACGCGCAATCTCGCTGTAATTACCGTCATAAATCACGATTGGCGCATTGGGAATAGGCGCACCTGTTTGAATATCGGTTGCCCATACCACAATACTATCAATGCTCATCTTGGTGGTGAGATTGGCTGTACCGACTACAAGGAAATGCTTATACGGGTCATAGCCATTGCGCCGTGTTTCTGGACTCTCGACATTCAAGAAGTAAATGCCTGGATCTAGTGCCTCTTTATCTTCATAAAGCCCCTCGCCCAAATTTAGCAATTCAAATCGGGTTAAATTGGGTGGTGCAACCGATTCAATCTGCCAATTTTTGAGTAAGTCACTGTTATTAGGAGAATAACCATAGGCAAGGTCGTAATTGTCCTCATCTAATGCCCGCAAAGCAAATTCTGCCATCGGCACTTTATACAGGCTTAAATCTACATAACTCACATTGAGGTGGGTGATAAAAAGCTGTGTTTGTGGATTATTGGCATTATAAAAGCCAACTGACCCGGTTGAGCGAATTTGCAAGCTAGGACTATAAGGGGGCGATGTGAATGAAAATTCATATCCACCAACTTCATTCCCATAGGGGTCTTGACCACCGGGTGCCAACGTAATCGTATAGTAGGTAGATGGCTCAATATAGAATGAAATAGCGAGCGCATCATTCCAACTTTGGAAATACAAATTGGGTTCAGTTGCGGGGGCGGGGTCTATGGTGATTAGCCCGTCAAATGATTCGACTTCCATAAATGTATTAAACAGAATCGAAACTTCCCACACGCTAGACGGAGAACTCTCATCACGCGGTTCAGAACCGATAATTTCTGGATATGGCACCGTCTGGAAGAGACTACTAAATCCGCCCTCTATCGGTTTATCACCAGATGCCGCAAAGACAGTCCCTGGGTCAAAACCAGCTACATAGCTAGAATCTATGGTGAGCAGGTCTGTGGGGATAAATCGGAATCCAGTATTTTCTTCATTCCATTCAAATTCACCAGCAGTTGTGCCACTGCTTTCAAATTCTGGACGTAAAAAGAATGCCGCTTCCACAGAATCGGTATTCATTGGCATATTGAATGTCATCTGAAAGGTGCGATTCAATCCGATTCCATTTTCGCCATTGCTTGGAACAACTTCTATGACTTCTGGTTCTGTGGTGACGAATGACCACACAAAATCTTTCGCCAGTACAGTACCGTCTACGGCGGTCAAACCTGCATTCACCATAACGGTATATGCTGTATTAGGCGACCATATCACATCGGGCGTGAAGGTATAAATGGATGTATTCAACCACTCACCAACACCTGCAATTTCTGGTGTAATGGTCAGGGGTTGTGGCAAATTATCCATCTCCTCCACAATGACCAATGGCACAACAGGGCGGTTGAAAATGACGGTAATCACCGCACGCCCCGCGACTTCATTTGTGCCATCCTCTGGCAAAACGCTCACCACGACCAATTCAGGTGGTGCGTCTTGCGGGTCTGGTTCTTCGGTTGCTGTTTGGGCAGATAGGCTCATCACCCCAACCCATAGCAATAATAAAACGGACAAAAATCGTAATTTTCGCATTGTTTTCTCCCTCTTTCATGATGAATGAAGATGCGTTATTACCATTATACGCCTAAGCAAAAAACGTAAAAAATGCGCTTGGGTATATGCTTGCCCTACGATTGGTCTATGGGAAGAAAAAACATGCGAGGCATCTCTTATTACAGCACGTTACACGACACAATACGTATCGTTATATTGTGTCGTGCATGGCTCAACTGAATACGATGTTGGTTACAGGGATATTGAAAAAGGTCTTAAATGCTTGCCAATGGATGGCTATCAATTCTCGCGCAAAATGTTGGATAAAAAAGCGCCGTGCCACTCTATCACGCGGGACAGGAGCGTGGGTATGCGTAATTCCCTCAAGTTCAAAAATCCAACTCGCGCGGAGCATGTGAAAACTATCTGTGACCAAAATGGCGCTTGTCCACCCTTTTTCCGTCATAATTTCTTGAGCATAGAGGGCATTTTCTTCGGTGCTATGGCTCTTTTGCTCAATGAAAATGGCTTCTGGGGGAACACCCTCCTCAATGAGAAGCTCACGGCAAACATCCGATTCGCTACGGGTTTGTCCACGCCCAATGCCACCTGTACAGATGATGGCATCGGCGTAGCCTTGACCATACACCTCCGCCGCCCAAAGTGACCGTCGCCAAAGGGCATCCCCCGCCCGACCATCACGGCGCAAACCAGACCCCAACACGATAATCACATCTGATGGCTCGGCGGTGAATTCATCCCCATAACGAAAGACATGAATCGCCAAAATAATGACGACAGCGACCCATATCCCGATACTAATCCCTAAAAAGAGTATTATGCGTTTCACCCACTTCCGTGAGAAAAATTTTTTCATTTAATGCACCATTGGGCGCGGGGTATCATCCCCATCAAGGTCGCTGGCATCCAACGCCTGCCCCAAAATCCAGCCGTCTATCGAGTGAATCCGAATCCGCACGATGGGCAAAATACTTTGCCGAAATCCGATAGATGCCCCTGGATAGAGTACCATCACGTCTTTGAGGTGCATAAAGCGCACAGGCACAACCGATGATTTTTTCATCTTATACAATTCGTCAAAATCAATCAAATCTTCATCATCTTCGTCATCTTCAAACGCATCTAAGCTCTCATCTTCTTCTAGCTCCAATGCGGGTTCATCATCCTCATCGTCATCAGTGAGGCTATAATCATTTTCTGTGAGTTTGGTAAAATCGAATAGACGCGCAATTTCTTCTTCAATCTCGGTATCATCTTCGCTATCAAAGCTGGCGCGTGCCAAAGATTGAAAAACGGCGCTCAAGCTACCCAGATATTGGCGTTCACTCACCAATGAGCCACTTAAAATCATGCCTTTCATAAAAATGGTGATGCCAATGGGCATTTCCATCATATTGACCATCGTTGTGATAATATCGGTCAAAATAAAGTCGGGTGCTTGCCAATACCCACTATCATCCATGAAAAAATCGTCCATATCATTTTTATCATTCATGGGGATTTTGCCTTTCTACAAAGATAAACATCCATTATATCATGACCATAAACAACAAAAACGGGGCATTTCTGCCCCGTTGGGTAATCGTATGGGCATGATTGCGGTATGCCCATACACCAAGATAATTGCTATGACCGAATTAGCATTCGGTATAGCCACAGGTTAAGCACCGCCGACACCCCTCTGCACGGATAAGTGAGATGGTGCCACACGATGGGCATAAATCTGCGCCAGAGTAATCGGCTGTGAGTAATTCTTCCTCATGGTCATGATTATGACCGTTGCCGTTACCATTGCCATTGGTGGATTTTTTCTCTGTCACTTGTTTTGTGACGGGAATATCCATCATGGGGATTTGTAATTGCAAGGCTTCTGTTTTTGGGAAATAGGTATCTTCCATCGCACGCGCAACGGCATCGGGCAACGATGTCACCCGTTCCATGCCAAATCCGACTGAGCGAGACCCGCCAATATCACGCAATTGGTCAATGATGAGGCGCAACATCTCACGGCGGTTATGTGGCTCGGTGGTGCGGAGTGAGAGCGAAATCATGCGCCCCAAACCTTCTGCATCGGCTTGCAAATCGCTCCCAGCCTTACCGGGGGCAGTGATAAATACCTCAAATGGATAGCCTTGCTCATCGCTGTTCATGGTGACATACGCTGTGCCAAACGGTGTTTGACAATTCACCGTCACGCCATGCAATCTCTTTGGACGTGGATAAACGCGATGTGGTGTGGCGACTTGCTCCACTTTTTCTTCTTTTTTGGATTTTGCATCGTTCTCTTTTTCGGCACGTTCATCGCCTTTGAGCATGAGAACTTGCTCGTCACGGCTACCATCCCGATACACCGTACCGCCCTTGCATCCGAGTGAATACATATATTCGTATAACTCGGCGGTTTGCTCTACCGTGTAATTATTGGGCAGATTTGCCGTTTTGCTGATGGCACTATCAATCCAGCGTTGGAACGCACCCTGCACCTTCACATGCTCCATAGGGGCTAAATCCATCGCTGTGATGAAATAGTCGGGCAATTTAGTCTCATTAGGGTGTTCATCGTACCATTCTTTGACGATAGGCACTTTTTCCTCGTGCAATCCCAAACGGCTCTTGCGGTAATACACCCACGAGAAGAATGGTTCAATACCTGTGCTGGTATTTACCATGGTTCCTGTCGTATTATGCGAAACAAAGCCATTAGCGATATAGGTGTGGTTATCTGGCACAGATAGGTCATAGGTGGCAGAAATACCATCTTCAATTGTCAAAATGGTATCTAAATAAACATCCATAGAAACCAATTGTGCGAGTGGTGTTTGTGCTAACACAGGATAATCCTGAACAAGTCGCTTTACGCTTTGTTGGGTCAACGCGCCATTACTAACTAATCCGCGAATCTCTTGGCGCACAGTACCTGCTAAACCTTGCGATTGTGCATAGAAGGACTGCAATAATTCAGGAACTGCGATGTTATCCCCTCTATCGGAAATTGTACCTAATTCTTGGGCTTTAGCGCGTTTGCGTTGGCTGATAAAATTTACCTCTTGGGCAAATTTTTCACATTCGCGCCGATTTAGAAGGCGTAATTCATGTAAAATACGGTCTCCATAGCGGTCATCTTGTTTGGGCATTTGGCGAAGGGTGGCAATAATCCCCAATCCAAGCAAAGCGACTTGTACTTGTTTCACCAACACTTCTGATGTAGAAACCAGAGTGATTGTGCCACGATGTATACTGCCATCGGCTTCAAATAACCCACGCAAGAAGGCTTTCACCGATTCCCGTCCAGCCGCCAATACTTTACTGGGAATAAATGCACCAGCCGCGCCCTCACCATGATTACCAGCAGGCTTTTTCATGCTATTAGCTTCAAAGAAACGACCAATGTAGTACCCTGTCAAATTGGCTACCCAACATCCTGTGCGGTCTTCAATAGGAACGGCACGCTCTCCCCAAACAGATTGTAGACGCATCTTGACATGTTCTAGTAAATCGGGGTCTTGTTTGGCGACCACAATATGCAAACCACCGCGTGCTTTGGTATATCCATCACCCATATATAAACCGAGTAATTCGGCAAATTCGGGGGTCATGTGGGTGGGCAATTGGCTCATGGAACGATTGCCTTGCTCTACAGGGGTAAGTGCAATATATTCCCCATCACCCAATGTATTTTTCTTCAAAACAGTAGTATCACCGACTCGCAATTCATCCATGCGTCGCCACACATATTTACCACATTCATCTATAACGCGAATCCGATGATTATGGGTAGCTGTGATACTAAATCCGCGCCCTGTAGTTATTTTTTTGACAGGTTGTGTCCCATTTACATAGAATTGAGAAGCATCGCGCAAACCAACATCAGTATGAACAGCACGATTAAGTGGTTGCCATTGTGCGCCGTTCGGATCGCCTAATTCGATAATTGGTTGCAAACCTGTTGATGTGCTAACAAGTGTATCTGGGGCAACACATCCAGTTGGGGCTTGTGTGAGAAGGGTAACGTTGCGAATACCATCTGCAACAATCTGTTTCCGCACATCATCTGGCATTTGTTGCATGAAACCACTTTGCAAATATTTTTCGGCATCAAATTGCGGGAATGAGCCTTTTTCTTTGGCGATGGCACTGCTAGTCTTATAAGCATGAACTGCCATGAATTTATAGAGTTTGTCAATAAATTCCACCGATTCATCACTGCCATAGCGGATATGCAATTTCAGCATCAATTCCGCCACGCCCATCGTACCAAGACCAACACGCCGTTCTGACATCTGCACTTTGCGATTTTCTTCAAAGAAATAGGGTGTAGTATCAATGACGTTATCCAAAAAGCGGGTTGCATAGGATACAGTACGGGCTAAATCATCCCATGCCACATCATGTTTTTGCTCGTCATAGAATATTGCGAGATTTATTGCGCCCAAGTTACATACAGAAAAAGCAGAAAGCGGTTGTTCGCCGCAGTTGTGTGTAACAAGGCTATTACAAATAAGCGAATGTGTCTGTGGTTCTGTCAAATCAAACACATCTTCAATCCCATCAGAAGTAATACTTTCTACACGGGCATAAAATGATTCACGGCGTAAACCCTTTGTGTAATCACCCAAATAACTGGCAAGGGTGTCTTGTTTGCGTGACAAAATAAAGTTAATTTCGTCTGCAAACACTTGCACATTTTGTTTACTGATGACCAATTCATGTTGTGCTTGTGTGAGATAAGGTTTACTACCACCCTTACCATCTGGCATATCACGATATTGGGCATCACGCCGATTGCGATAAATTTTGCTGGCAATACCAAAATTGGTGAGGAGCATTTGCACTTGTTCCAGCAATGGATGATGACTAGATGCCAAACGCACGCTCATCATACCTTTAGCGCGTTGTACACTGCCATCGGCGGTGAATAAGGCTTGCAAGAAGCCCCGTTGCATATCCTCTGTGCCTTTGAATACGATTTCTGGCACTTGCAACTTATTTTCGACCAAGCCATAAGTCTCGACCAAACGACGCAAACGGTAAGATTGCACACGGGCTTCATCGCGCTCTGGAATATCTATTACACCAACGGTATATTCACGAGGTGCTTTTTCAGAAGTAAGTGGCTGTGCAATTGCATCCACATAGCCAGCAAACATCGGTGCGAGGGTTTGTTTTTCATCCCCAAAGAAAGATAAAACCGCACGGTCTGTTTTGATTGTGCCATCACCGACCAACCAGCCTAATGTGCGCCCTAATTCAAGTGTGCCTTCTTGACCAAATCCACCTTTACGATTGAGAATGTGAATCAAGTCACCTTCTTCTAAATGACGCAATTCTACCCATCCACGCGAAGTCATAAAGCGATGGTCAGCCGTTGCGCGAACAAAATAGCCTTCACGGGTTTGCACACGGAAAACGGGCTTTGTACCCGTCATAAAAACACGGGTAGATGGAACAGTATGGCTATCTAAACCAAAACGCCCATCAATTGCCACTTCGATTTCGGTTTCTTCATCAAATAATTCGCGGGCAGTGACCAAACCCTTATTGGTATAAATACGGGTATCACCAGTCACACAAGGGTTAGTCGCAATTAGTGGGTTAAAATACCACGAATTGGACATCTTGTTGCTACGTTCTCTGAACCATACACCGGGTTCTGCGCTTGCCCATGCACTTTCGATGAGCGCATTCCACAATTCACGCGCTTTGATGGTCTTATAGGTGAGGACTTCGCGCCCTTCGGCAATCCATTTTTCGAGGTCGCCGTCCCAATGGGTGTCATAATCGGGGTGACTGGTATCTGGGAATTGCAAATCCCAATCGGCATCGGCTTTCATGGCATCCATAAAACGGTCACTCAAGCCAACGCTGATATTGGCATTGGTGATTTTGCCCGCTTCACGCTTGCTATTGATGAAATCGAAAATATCCGGATGCCAATCGTTGAGGATGAGCATCAACGCGCCTCTTCTACTCCCGCCCTGTTCAATCAACCCCGTGACGAAGCTATAGAGCGCCCCCCATGATACTGACCCGCTAGAGCGTCCATTCACACCCTTCACATACGCATGACGTGGGCGTAATGTCGAGAGGTTAATCCCCACACCGCCACCGCGTGACATAATTTCGGTCATATTGCCAAGTGTTTGAATGATGCCACCACGCGAGTCGCCAGCTAAGGGGATTACGTAGCAATTTGAAACCACCAATCCCGCAGAAACAAAGGAATGGTCTTCTTCAACTTCAATATCCATCACCATCCCTTGATAGGTTTCAGTGGTGATGCTTTCAATCGGCACCCAAAGGAGACCGTCATATTCAAAATATTCATCAGATGACTCGATTGCGGGTTTGGAAGATGCCATTCCAAAGTGGAAATTAACCGCTTCCTGTATTATTGGTGCAGTCAGAATAAAACCATCACTATCGCATATTATCTCAAATAAGAAACCCAGTCGCAACAACATCTGATGAATCTGTGTCGCCAATCTACGATTTGGCAATGAGATGATGAATGTTTCGCACTCTAGGCGACTTACACCAGATAATAATCCGTTTAATAGAGCATAGATGTACTTATCATCTAAGTGCATCAATTGATTAGGAATATGCTTATCATGAGAAGTGCCACCTAAAAATTTGGTGAAAAATTCAACAAGTAATTTAGATGGTGATTCTAAACGCGCCTCAAGATCCCTTTCGGAGTTCATTACTGATTTTTGATAACTAACTCGAACACCGAATTTATCTTTGATAATACTAGAAACTTTTTCAGCTTTCTTAGCAACTTCATGAACCCGATTTTCCAAATTAAAGGCAAATTGAATACCAGTGGTATCAGGTTGAGTAAATAAATCAGTAGTCAAATGTCCGTTCGCAAGCCAAGCACCAAAGAGATAGCACAAATCGGCATCTAATTCGAGAATTTGGTCATATTGTGGCAAATAATCACGAATATAAATGGGGTCTGGAGGACAAACTTCGCCATTATGGGCAATAGATACAAAATCGCCTACTTGAAGTTGATTAGCAGGAATCCAGTCAGCCTTTTGACCATTCACCAAATTACCATTATTCACCCATTCAGAACGGATGACATGCACCTTATGCTCACCTGTCACACGCAAGACATCATAACCAATTTTCTTGGCGATGATGGTATAAATTTCTTCTTCTGTTTCACGCTCAAATTTATGCAACACAGGGCGCAAACGATTTTTATGAGTGACAACCAATTCGCCTACACGAACATCGCCAATCGGTTTATACCCGTCAGCAGTCAAAACCTCTTGTTCGGGAGGCATACAATTATAGAACGTAAGTTCTTGGTCTGTACCAGCCGCCGTCAAAATACGCCCACCGGGGACAAATTTCCAATCTTCCAACAACCACCGAAAATTATCCGCCCATTCACGGCGTTTTTTCGCTGTTTTTTCGATTGCCGCAATGCCCGTAGCCACTCTATCCATCATTTGTGCAGGGTCGGTTTCGAGAGGTTTATCCACATGCTCAATATCACGGGTGACAACTTCACCATCCAGCAATTCAATGGTGATAGTTGGCAATTGCATCGCCTTAATACGCCCGACTTCGCGTTGTCCTGTGGCAGAATTGACCACCACAATCACAAGGTCGCCCACGGTGAGTGTTTCGCGCTTCATGTCCTTGAGCGCGTAACGGTCAAGAAAAATCTTATACCCCAAGTCGTGTAGGGCATTTTTTTTCTTTTCTTGCGACTGAACCATATAAAAACCTCGCTATACCTATACAAACCAAATTGAAAAAAGAGAATATAAAGCTATCAGCATTTGTTTCATGCCCAAAAATAACAAATATTTTCATTTTTATTCATTTTTTTAATTCACAAAAACACCTGTGGGGATTGGTGTTCCGTATGTGTATGTCATTTATAACACGAAAGAGAGTGCCTGTCTATTCAAATTAGGTTAGAATTGTATTCAGGTTATTGCGCCCCTCTAACCTTCCACAATGCTATCTATATACATTGTTCTAATAAGGAAATTCCTCACAAATGTATTAAAAACAGGTGTGTATTGATGGCAAATGGCATTCGCCAACGCGCTATAACAGTAATATCAACCTAAATTTATGACGACAAACTACGACCTAATTTTTATCATGAATTAGGTCGTAGCTGGTCAAAATATCTCACAAAAAATGATGTGATAATTACTTCTTTGGGCGTAAGAAGGGAGGAATATCCATATCATCCTCATCATATACGCGGGTGGTAAAGCTATCTTGAGTGGGGCGTTGTGGCGGTTGTCCAGAACGCACTTGTGGCGGTTGATTTTGTTGTGGCGGTTGTTGCACGGGTGGTTGATTTTGAACCGATTGCATCGGACGTAATGGTTGGGTATTTTGGGTTGTGTGTGGGCGTTGATTATTGGTGGGTGGACGCAACACATTTTGGGCATCCATACGGGTTTTGACACGGCTTTGTTCAAAGCCAGTGGCGATAACGGTAATCCGCACTTCATCACCCATATTTTCGTCAATTTGCGCCCCAAAAATGAGGTTGACTTCTGGATGGGCGCTTTCTTTGATGATAGCCGCCGCTTCGTTCACTTCAAACAGGCTCAAATCGGGTCCGCCTGTGATATTGAACAAGATACCGCGTGCGCCATCAATCGTCACATCGAGCAGACCACTGCTGATTGCCATTTCTGCCGCACGGCGGGCGCGGTCATCACCAGAAGAGCGCCCCACTGCCATCAATGCCGCGCCACCTTCAGACATGATGGTGCGAACATCGGCAAAGTCGAGGTTGATGAGGGCAGGAACAGTAATCAGTTCAGAAATACCCTGAATACCTTGACGCAACACATCATCTGCGAGCGAAAAGGCTTGTTGTAAGCTGGCACGTTTATCGGCAATTTGCAACAAACGGTCATTGGGGATGACGATGAGGGTATCTACTTGGCTTTTTAGATTTTCAATACCTGCTTCGGCAAATTGCATACGGCGTGTGCCTTCAAAGGTGAATGGCTTCGTGACCACACCAATGGTCAACGCGCCCAATTCTTTGGCAATCTGCGCGACCACAGGGGCGGCACCAGTACCCGTTCCACCACCCATACCACCTGCAATGAATACCATATCGGCACCGCGCAAAATTTCATATAATTCATCGGCGCTTTCTTCTGCCGCTTTTTTACCGATTTCTGGGTTGCCACCTGCGCCCAAGCCACGAGTGAGTTTTTCGCCAATGCGAACACGAGTTTTGGCTTTAGAGAGCATTAAGGCTTGATTATCGGTATTGATGGAAATAAATTCCACCCCACCTAAGCCTTCGTTGACCATGCGGTTCACGGCATTGCCACCACCACCGCCTACGCCAACGACCTTGATTTGGGCAAACCCTTCCCCTACTGAAAAATCTTCAAAATTACTCATGGCACTTCCCTCTGCCTACGCGACTAAGACAACTTCATATTTACTATTTTACGCATAACAAGTCTGTTAGCAAATTGTTTGTGAAATTTGGGTCTTATTTCCCACCAAATTCAAACGATTTTCATACTTTTATCATGAATTATCGTCGGGTAATAGCCGACTAAACAAGCCACCTATCAAACGGCGCAATTTTTGTGCAGGTGCATCGGTTGTTGTAGGCGCGGTTTCAACCATTGTATCCATCTCTAAGCCCAAACGCAACAGCCCGACACTGGTACTATAGGACGGGTTTCTGAGCGCATCTGCCATCCCTGTAAGGCGTTCTGGCTTGGCAATTCGCACGGGCATCCCCAAAACACGGGTAGCTACCTCACGAATGCCTTCCAATTGAGCGCATCCGCCGGTCAATACTGCCCCCGCACGGAGCAAACCATCATAGCCACTGCGCTTGATTTCTTTATGCACCAGTTCAAACATCTCTTCCACCCGCGCTTCGATGATACTAGCTAGTTCAGAGCGTTTGATTTCGACAGGCATTCCATCGCCAAATGGCTCAACCAGCAATGTTTCGAGTGGGTCTACTTGTTTGGGGATAGCATGACCATATTGCACCTTCACGGCTTCTGCTGTCTCGAAAGGAATATGGGTAAAATAGGTAATATCGTTGGTCACATGGTCGCCACCAACGGCTAAAACGGCGGTATGCCATACCGTCCCTTCGATGAAAATAGCGAGGTCGGTTGTGCCACCACCAATATCAATCACCACCACACCCATTTCACGTTCTTGTGGGTTGAGAATAGCATCTCCCGCCGCTAATGGGTTGAGGATAAATCTATCTACATACACTTGCGCCGCTTCCACTGCTTGTTCCAAATTGGCGACACTGGTAGACGACGCAGTGATGATATGTGCCTCTAATTCTAAGCGAAAGCCGTGCATTCCGATTGGGCTACGGACTCGTTCTTGACCATCCAGCGAGTAGCTACGCGGGATGACATGCAACACTTCACGGTTATGGGGGATGGCGATAGCGCGTGCCGCCGCAAGGGCTTTATCCAAATCATCGGCATTCACCCCGCGTTGGGTCGGGATTCCCACCACACCACGACTATTAATCGAAGCGATATGACTCCCCGCCAAACTGACAAATGCCCGTTTGACCTGATACCCACTGCTCCGTTCTGCCTTATGCACAGAAGCAGAAATAGCCTGCGAGAGCGCCGCGAGGTCGCTCACCACACCCTTTTTCATGCCACGACTGGGTTCAATGCCAACGCCAACGACAAAAATATCATTGTCGCGGACTTCGCCAATAATGGTGCAAATCTTATGTGTGCCTACATCTAAGCCGATAACGAGTTCACTCATCACAAATTTCCAAATCACTACAATAATAAACCGCACGGGTATCCGCAACGTTAATTTCGACAGGGGTTATCCCCCGCCCCAGCAAATTATCACGCAATGCCTCATAAATCAACAATTTATTGGGCATATCTGTACCTGTGCCAAGCCATACATTCCATGATGATTCCCGAAAACCGAGTCCTTTTGCCGTGTTATATTGCAATATCTCAATCCCCCCCAATACTTGGCGCAATTGCAATGCACCACTCACCACATCTAACGGAATCGGATTTTCTGGCAGGGGTGGTTCATTGAGCGATTGGTCAGCAATAACATGAATCAAATTGGGAAAAACCTCTTCCGCACGCGGTTGACGCAAAATATTGCCCTGCAAATCGAGCAACACCCGAATATCATATTGTGTCCAGACCAAGGCAGGTTTGCGCTCTTCGATGATGATTTTCACCATCTCGGGGGGCCATCCAATGGTCACACGCGCATCAGCAATCAAACGAGAACTATTTAGGATAGATTGGCGCACAGAATTGGGGTCTACCAAAAAAATAGATAAGCCTGCTATATCAGTATAGCGAAAAATTTCTGATGGGTCTATATAAGTCGCACCAACAACTGTGACGGTCCGCACCTTAAAAAAATCAGTTTGGAACATGATGAACAACAACGCAATCGTACAAATCACCACAAACCCACTCACCACACGCCAACTGACCCCGACTTTACGTTGGACACTATGGTCTATGGTAGCACGTTCTGTCGTCACAACAGGTTTGGGCAAAGCATCGCCACGCCAAACGGCAGGGGCGCGTTCTGTTTTGCGTTTTTGTTGTCGAGACCGTACTGATGCCATTTATTATCCTTAGAAATCAAAAATGAGATGGCACACGCCACCTCATCCTATTATATATCATCCGTTCAAAACACACAGGTTTAGTTCAAGCAATAAATGTTCTTTTTTATCCTTTGAGATTTAAAATTTGCCCTTCAACTAATAACTTTACATTAGGTTGTGAAGGAACAAAGTCTGTTTGTTCATAATGTACAAGCCATATATTACAATTAGGTACTGTATTAGCGAATTCCTCGACATCTCGAAATGAAGGATGATCATAAGTTGCAACATCGCGTGCATCTATAATGGCAATAGGTGATTCAGTTACAATTCTGAATAATTCATCATCGAATGGGCTATCAGCACTATACCCCAGTATATTTTCATTTCTATAATATAAAGTGAATCCATAGCACAGGTAGGAGTGTTTTGTCTTGAAAAGTCGCAATAAAAAATCGTCATCTACTTTGATAGTATAATCATCATCTTGTGTAATCCAATTAGCCACCTCATATACATTAACCATAGGGTCGTGCATCCTATATGTTTTGACAATATCTAAAACATCATTATGTCCAAAAATTGAGGGCTTGCCATTTGTACCAAACAATGCACCAATCATCACAGGCAAATCACCTGTGTGGTCTGTATGATTATGGCTAATATAAATTTTATTGGGAATTGTGTTTAGTTTTTTTAGACACGATAATGCAATTCCAGCACCAGCATCTACTAATAATCTTGGAGTGCCATCTACACGAATCACAAAAGCCGTGCTAGGAATACCTTTCATGATATAAGATGCACCTTTGCCAACCCCTAAACAAACCAATTCAATATTTATCATATATCTTCACCTTGATTGTGAAATCAAATCTTGGATATATTGTACTGTTTGTTTCTCATTTAGAGAAGAAGCCCAAAACCGCTCAAACTGATAAACTCTATCTTTAACTTCTGCTGTATTTATCTGAATGATATGAATTTCAAAAAAATTCGTAGTCGCTTGTGAGGCATACGCTAATGTAATATCAGCTTCATCATAGTCGTTATCTGGTGTTGGGTTATAAATCAAAGCATAACTCGCAGAATAGATGTCGCGCAGAGCATCTTTGCTTAGTTTTGGGATTAACCGAACTTCAAAATTGGGAAGTGCAATTAAATTTAATAAATACCGATAGCGTTTAATTGTCTTTTGTAAGTTTTCACCAGTAACTTGAAATGCCTTTTCTAATTCCGATTGGAGAAATAAAACACGAACCTCTAATTCGCCATCTCGAAGACGTTGTTCAATATTATCCCGCCGTTGCACCATAGATTCCAAAACGGCATTGATAAATTCATTATCCGTGAATCGCTCCTCTAATCCCTTGCGACTTGATGTAATTAATTCGTCATGCGTCGTAACAGCATTAGTTAATGTCGGCGTTAGAAAACAAACACGGCTCGCATTCTTTTCGCGGGATAATTGTTTCTGCAAATATTCAACACGACGCTCTGGTAAATAAGATTGTCCCCACTTTCGACCGGGTATTGGTTTGTCATCATATACGCCCTGATTCAAAAATGCTAAAAACTCCCATACTTGACTATGAACATCATCTGGATGATAGGTTATGTACTCTATGTTCATCTCTCTAGATAAATATTCGCGCAATTCTTTAGTCGATTCGCTATAAGGGACAAGTGCATAATGGCGTTTTGCAAGAGATCCTCCCCATTCTCGTACAAGATTAATCAGTAACCGTGCATATCCTTCAGACTCTGAAAGAGAGCTACCCAAAAATAACACTGTATTATTTTCGAAAGTCGTTTTCAAAAATTCACGCAATTTCTCTGCCTCGGGAGAAATATTTGCTAGTGGTGTACGTCCATCATGCTCATAGCCATAATGTTTATATAAATCCGTCAAGCCAAACGGAATCGTGTCTGGGCGTGTAATATCACCGTGTAGTTTAAGAATGAATTCGCGTTCCGGTCCTGTTAAAAAGATACGGAATGCGACTAAATCTTTGGTCGTAAACATTTCATAATCGGGGGCAACAAATCTTTCTAAGAGCCTATCGTAATTGGTCGTCAAAATTCGCTTAAAATTTAACATCCTAAGCAATTTATGACTCATAGACTCTTGAATATTTTTATCAATCGGCTCTAGTATATTGCGAATAGCGATATAAAAACGATAATCACCCATTTCTTCACGTAATTCGCGGGCGGCTTTTTCTAAATCACGGGGGTCAGTTGAATCAAGCCAATCTTGTACAATTCTTTTAGTTTTATCTTTTACATCCGCAATTTTTAATAACCGTTGAAGTAACTCTTTATAATCTGGCATTGCAGATGTGTTACCAGATAAGGCAGACTTTGAAAAACCTGCACCAATTAACGGAACTACATTGCGATTCTTAATTTCATCAATAAGATTTTGTGATGGTCTAGATACAGGTTGGCGCATATTTACATCCCTAATATGTATTTTTTAATATATAATATAAAAATATACACTGTATTTATATTTTTTGATTTATATAGAGGTTAAAGATATGATAAGATACAAACAACTATCAATAATAACCTGCCAGATATAGATAATCTGGCAGGCAACTAATTTATAATTTCACAGTGACACCCCGCGCCCATGCGTGAATGGCATCCCAATCACGGTGGTCACCTTCTGTCCAAACCCCTCTCTATACGTAAAAACAGAATAAATATATGCACATTTTGGCATTATTGATTTATTCCCCAATAGTGCGCGGGTCAAAGGTCACATCCACCGCCAACCCCAATGCAGAGGCAATATCACCCCATGAGACCAATTTGAAATTCTGATTATCATCAGGGTTAATGTTCAGGTCGTCTTGCGCCACAAATACCCCTGTGGGGAACGCATCTCCAAGCGGGAAATTGGTCACATCTATGCCGTCTGTGCCACTAATGCCATCGGCATTGCCACCTTCAATCACGCTAAATACGCCGATGAGGGCATTATCCCCTGCGCGGTCATACACGACAAATTCACTACTGCCTTGACTGGATGCCAGCAAATACCCTGCCCCATTTTGGGCATAATAAATCGCCAACCCTTCGGCATCGGCAGTGAGGGGATTGCCATCGGTCACGGCAACTTGCAGGATAAAATCGGATGATTGGTCGGGTTCGGCATAAAATTTCCAAATACCAACTTTTTCTTCACCAATATACAAAAATCCGAGTTCATCGTCTGCCACACACCCCTCTGGTTGTGATTCAACCGAGAGTGTCCGCACCAGTTCCGCATCCACCAAGCCAGACCCATTATCAAACAAGCGATATTGCTCAATCACGCCATCCACACTGTTGGGGAAAGCATAAAATTCGCCTGTGATGGGGCTATGATACATACAAATGCCATAAACCTCTTGTGTATCAGAGACAATAGACCGCGCGGCAACATTTTCTAAGGTGCGTGTATCGGGGTTAATTTTTAGGACAGCGATATTATTTTCGGTGCGGTTTGTCCCCACGACAATCGTCACCAATTCGCCACCGAGTGGGAAGTTATAGCGCAAATCCACATTATTCACACGACCAATAGCCACTTTTTGTTGAATTGTGCCGTCGAGGTTATAAGTGACCAACCCGCCTTGTGGGGTCTTATCTGTACCAATAATCAGGCTCAAATTGGGGTCTGTGGGGTGAATCCAGATGGCAGGGTCATCGGCGGCATCTATCCCTGCTTGTACAGGCTCAGTTTCGATAGTAGCAGGCACAGTTATCATATCCGTTGTGGCAATGCTACGGGGATTATAGCTGGTATCCGTGATGAGCGATAAAGCAGAGGCAATCGCGCCCCAATCGGCTAATTTATAATTGGTGTTGGCAGTCCCTGTTTCGGTTTCGTTCACATCATCTGTTGTGATGAACACCCCGTTGGGGAACGCATCGCCCAATGGGGCGCTCATGGCATAAATACCCGCAGGCTCGCTAATACCATCCACACCATTCGCTTCTGTAAGTGAAAATTCACCGACAAAAGCATTTTCTCCGCTACGTTCATATACCAAGATGCTATTGGCTTGCTCATTGGCAACCAATACATATCCCTGACCTTCTGATGCGCGATAAATGGTGATGCCTTCGATTTCATCAAAGATATTGCCGCCAGAAATATCTACCAATCGGCGCGAAATGCCCGATTCTGGCTCTGCACCATATTGCCACACCGCCACTTCACCTTCACCGATATACAAGCGGGAATAATCATCATCCACCGTACACGATTCAACCTCACCACCGACCTGAAATTCACGGCGCAATTCGCCTATGATAGCACCGTTTTCATCAGCAGTGAGCAGGTATTGTTCGGCTTCGCCACCTTCGCTGATGATAAACGCATAAAATCCGCCCGTGACAGGGCTACGATACATACATACTGCCGCAGTCGGCACACCAATATCGAATGTGTTAATTTCAATCAATTCACGGGTATCGGGATTGATGGTATAAAATACGATCTTACGACGATCAGCAACACCCCCAACAACCAGTGTGGTAGTAGTATCGCCAACAGGGAAATCATAGCGTAAATCGGCTTGCCCAATGGCATCATCATCTAAAAATTGGAGTAATTTGCCCGATAAATCATAGACACCAATCCCTTCGTTATCATCTGTGCCAATAAATACACTCATAGCAGAATCGGTGGGATGCACCCATACCACAGGCGATGAAGCCCCATCACCGGGCGAATAATCACTTTCTAGTGAAACAGGAACACCTATAGCAGATTGTGCAGAAACAATGCTGATACAAGCGATGAGTAAAAATAGGCTTACTACAATTTTTTTCATATAACTCAAAAATCCCTCTTTTATGGTCATAATCAATCATCTATGACCATAAACTGCCCATGTTAATACGTGGCAAAAGAGGGATTAAGAGCCTAGCAGATATATATGAAGGGATGTTATAGATGCTTATAATTTTGTGGAAATTTCACGCGCCCATGCGTGGATGGCATCCCAATCTCGATGGTCGCCTTCAGCCCAAACCCCTGTCCACACACTTATCCGAAAGCCCAAGCGTGCGCCCCAATACGGTATTTTGCTAATATTCAAAATCCCCGCAAAATACCCTTCACTGACAGGATGTATCAACTCGCGTGTGGGTTTTAACCACTCCACAACCATCGTTTTAGATTTTTCACGCGCCACCTTACTTTTCATCGCCAAAGCCAAACAAACTAAAAATGTTGCTGTGGGTTTTTGCGCCAATTCTTTTTGATGCGTTTGGACAAACGTCATGGCTTCTGGCAACCATTGACTTTTCTGGATGGCACTCCCCAACACAACAGCCCGATACGGGGTGAGGTCTGTGACTTCTTTCATGGGGCGCACCTCAACCGATGCACCGCCTTCTGCTAAAATTTTCCCAATGGCTTCGGCAATCTCCGCAGTAGACCCTGTGAAAGTGGCATAAGCAACCAGAATTTTATTTGACATGATAATATCCCTCTGTGTGTACGTGTAAATCTTCACGTTAATTCTATATACGTAAAAATAGAGGAAAAATGTGCGAGCAAAATGATTTTCTTATGATATAATTCAAAAAAACAGTTTCGGGGTTTTACATGAGCAAAACAATATCCCTCACCATCCCAGATGACCTTTTGGCATACGCTGAAGCCATCATACACGCCACCCATCAGCCATTAGAAGCCGTTCTGACGCAATGGCTAAAAAATGGCGTAAATGCACATTTGCGCCTGTATACAATCGGGCATAGCAACCTCTCGTTTGAAGAATTTATCGCCATCTTAGACAAACATCACATAACAACCGTTGTGGATGTTCGCAGTGAGCCTTATAGCAAATATACCCCTCATTTTAGCAAACGTGAGCTACAAAATACCCTTGAAGCACAAGGGATTGCCTATCGCTATGCGGGGGAATATTTGGGTGGCAGACCCGCCGATAAAACCGTGTATCAGGCAGGCACAGTCATCTCTGACAATACATCGCGGGATGATTTTTTAGATTTAGTAGATTACACCCTCGTGATGAAGCGCGATTGGTATCATAAAGGCTTGCGCCGTCTTTTGGATATTATTCAAGAGGCACATCATAAGCATGAGCATGTGGTCATCATGTGTAGTGAGGGCAATCCCGATGAGTGTCATCGGCATCACCTGATTACAAGGTCACTGATAGACCCCGCCGTGCAATCTTTATCAGATACCCCGCCACTGGCAATCTATCACATCCTCAAAGAGGGCATGTTGCAATTTGTGAATCCATCTGTATTCAATAAACCCGAACAGCAAAGGTTATTCTGATGCCCATACCCCTCTTTACAATTGGCTTCACACAAAAAACCGCAGAGCAATTTTTTAGCTTATTGGGGCAAAACCAAGTGGATGTCTTGATAGACACACGCCTCAAGCCCGATTCACAACTGAATGGATTTGCCAAAGGTCGTGACTTGCCCTACTTCCTAAAAAATCTCATCAGATGTGAGTATATCCATCAGCCACTGATGACACCGAGCGATGAGATTTTAAGCACTTATCGGGAGAATAAAAATTGGTCAGCGTATGAATCTGCTTTTAGGGCATTACTAGAAGAGCGCAATCTCATCACACAGCTTGACCGCTCTTGGTATGAGAAAAATCGTGCTTGTTTATTATGTAGCGAGCATGAACCAACACATTGTCATCGGCGTTTAGTCGCAGAATATATACAATCATTTTGGGGAGAAATTGAGGTATGGCATCTGATGTAAGCGCAAAAACACTGTTTTTAGTCACCGATGTGACCCATATGCACGAAGGTAGGGTATGTATTTTAGGGGTAGATGATAAATTCAAAACCATTCGTCCAGATTTACCAGATAGAATTCATGAGGGGCAATTAGTATTGCCAACAGGGGTTATACGACCACGCGCCGTTTTTGAGATGTATTTTAACCCCCTAGAAAAATTAATACCGCCTCATATTGAAGATATGGCTTGGGATATTAATCAAGAAAATAAATTTTTGCGGATGGCAGATGAAAACAAATGGCATAATGCGCTAGAAAAAACATCTTTTCCGAGTGTTAAAGATATATTTGGGGCAATGATTCACCATAGTCGGAGCATTGTCTATAAGCAAGGAAAACGGTCTGTGGGGACTATAAAAATGAAATCACTGATTTATTTTCGATATGCGTCAAATGATAATTATGGCAGGGAAGGATATAGAATCGGCTTTACGGATGAATCTGACGCAAATTATCCCGAAATGATGATTACAGACCTCACATTCCGTTATTATTTTCACAACCTACTAAAAACGATGACTATCAAAGAAGCTGTCCAATCGGTTGAAAATTATCTTTCAAAAACAGATTGCTATTTACGAATTGGACTAACTCGTGAATGGTCTAATCATCATTGGCTACAAGTCAATGGCATTTACACATTTCCAGATTACGCCAAAGGCATGTGCTTTATGGATTACAAACAGGCGGGGATAACATTACCAGATTAATTATTCAAGCGCAGGGAGTTGTTCTAGTTGATTGAGCCACGCATTAAAAAGTGGGCATTCTTGACGCATGATGGGTAAACCAATTTCAAGTGCGGCTAGAATACCATGTGTGCGTTTTTCATAAACATCCATTATTGCTTGTATACGCTTACTCGGCGCAGTAAACGGGCTATCATTGATATGTTCTGGAGTATTAAATCGCTTATCATCACGAATAATTTGTAATTTGCCTGCAATTTGTGGCTGAAAAACTCCTTTTGCAAGTTTTTGTGGATCACTAAACAATAACCCCTCAAATTCATACATCTGAATATAGGGAATAAAACGGCGTGCTTTATCTGGTTTAACAGCCTGTTTTAGCGCCAGACAAATTTTTTGTGCTTTTTCTTCTGGTAATTGAACACTATTAGCATCAATTTTGCCAAAAAAACTATTAGGCAATCCATAGAAATCAAAAAATGTTGTACAGTAGGCAGTTGAATCATTCAGCAAAATAGAAATATCATCTAATACTCTTTGATTATTAACACGCCCACCTTTATGACCATCCATGCCCAATAATCGCGGGAATAAGAATATATTTCGAGTAGAAAAATGAGGTATCAGTAATTCATGTACAAAATCATGTTCAGTAAATCCCTCACAAATCACATACACACGCTTCATCGGCTTGGCATTCCCCCTAAAACATTCTTTTGCCACAATTCACCAATTGTATAATCTTCTAACCATGCCTCAAAATCTTTGGAGTCGAGTCGCTTAAATGTGGATACACCGTCTTCGCGTTCTACCACAATTAAATCCTCCAGTTCAAATTGATTAATGAGTTGTATAGATTGTGTGGCTAAAATAATTTGTATATGGGCAGATGCAGAACGTACTAAAGCACCTAATAAACTGATTGCGTGTGAATGTAAACCAAGTTCTGGCTCATCAATAATAAGTGTTGTATATCGAGGTGGATATGGTTGCATCAATGCTGTTACAAGACAGATAAAACGTAATGAGCCATCTGATAAATGGGTTGCATCAAACAGATAATCTGTATTTTTTTGCCGCCATTCCAACTGAATCATTGATGTTTCTGGATTCAAAATAAATTCATCAAAAAATGGAAGTGCCAATTGAATAACCTTACAAATTTGCCGATACGTATTCGGTTCAGCCTGAGATAAACGATATAAATAAGGTGCTAAATTAGACGCATCAGTATTCAAGCGGATATTATCTCGTATATGATGGGGCTGTTTCATACCAGATGTTTCACCCGTATCATGAAAGTGGAAAACTTTTAAGCCAGATAACCAGTTATAATGAGGTATATAAAAATCTTCTTCTGTGGAACGTTGTCTTAGAAGTGATTCATCGTGTCCAACCCCCAACAATTCCCGTATGTCATCCTTACCCTGTATTTTTTCTTCGGTGAATATTAGTGACCCACTTCCTGTTGGTTCAAGAACAAATTCATATCCACCATCATCAAACAGAATAGTAGATTCAAGGCGTTGTGTTTGTTTGATGCCGTAGGTCAAAATATGATTAGCGTAATCGTTTTTAGCAACCCAAATCCGCAATCTTTCTTCAACCAATTCCCCCAGCATCCTAAAATACGAAATAAAATTGCTTTTACCAGACCCATTCGCGCCAATCAGCACATTAATATCGCGCATCTCAAAATTTTCGAGAGAGCGAATCGTCTTAAACCCCTTAATGGTCAATTTATGGATTTTTCTATCAAGACTCATTTGGTGTTACTCCCATTCCCCGACCAATTCGACTTCCATTTGCAACATGACCCCATGTGCCTCATGCACCGCGTTCTGCACATGGCGGATGAGCGCATAATAATCACCCGCGCTGGCATCACCACCATCGTTGATGAAAAAATTGGCGTGGACAGGGGATACCATCGCATTTCCAATACGATACCCCTTTAATCCAGCCGATTCGATAAGCCGACCCGCATAATCATTTGGTGGATTCTTAAAAATACTGCCCAAACTGGCACCGGGGGGTTGTGTTTTTTTGCGATGAGCAACATTCGCATCCATACGTGATTTTATCACTAAGGGGTCATCTTGCCTCAGCCGAAATGTCGCCAGTAGCACCAAAAAGCGTTTATCCTCTGCGGATTTTAGGCATGAATGGCGATAATCATAGGCTAAATCGGCATTGGTGAGCAATTTTGCCCCACTCGGCATCAATACGACGGCATCCGCCAAATTCATGGCAATATCGCCCCCATGCGCTCCCGCATTATTGACGACTGCCCCGCCCACCGTCCCCGGAACACTCACCGCCCATTCCATGCCAGAATATCCCGCAGATTGGCATTTATGCGAAAAAGCTGTTAACCCCGTCCCTGCTGTGACCGATGCCGTGACTCCATCGTACCATGTGCCAAATTCCACCTGTGATACACGATTAATGACCACTAACCCGCGCACACCCTTATCAGAGACCAGCACATTCGCCCCGCCACCGATAACCCGCACAGGCATGTTTTCTGCCCACGCATACCGCATTATATCCGCCAATTCTTCAACCGATTCGCGGGCAATATAGACTGCATCGGCAATCCCACCAATCCGCGCCGCCGTATATTTGGACATGGGTTCATTGATGAGCAATTTGTTTCCAAAACGGGCTTCTAGGCGTGCCAATGTCATGAAAATATCCTCATTTGAGCAATAATTCCCCAATTTTGGGCGCATCCCCCGCGCTCATAATTAATACAACAGCAGGTGATTCGACATTCATTCGCAAAAATTTGGCAGTCGCTTCCAAATCGCCACCATAATGCTTATAGGGGTGGCTAATTTGCTTGGTTGTCCATTCGCCATCTACCCCATCTATCGGATTTTCGCGTGCGGCATAAATATCGGTCACAACAACCTTATCGGCGGCATAAAATGCAGTCGCATAATCGCTGATAAGTGCCTGTGTGCGACTATACATGTGCGGTTGCCATACCGCCCATAGTGTATGATTTGGATAGCGCATTTTCGCGCCTTCTAGTGTCATTTTGATAGCGGTGGGATGATGGGCATAATCATCAATCACAATAATGCCATCGCGCTCACCACGTATTTCAAAGCGCCTACCTGTGGATTTGAAGGTCTCAAAACCTTCTGGGATACGGTCAAAATTGGTATACCGAATCGTTACCACTGCCAATAATGCCCCTAGCGCGTTTTGCACATTATGATTGCCGATGAGGGGCAAAGTGAGGCTTGGCACCAATTCCCCCATAGATTCTAAGGGGTGCTTGGTGATGATGTCAAAATGGGTTTTATCTGCTTCTACACGGATATTTTTTGCCATCACATCGGCAGGTTGATGAATCCCATAGGTATAAACTGTCCTGCTTTTGGCTTTTTGTTCATTAGCGAGTTTCATCGCTGAGGGGCTATCGGCACAGACAACCAACGTGGCATGTTCACGAATATTATCTAAAAATTTGCGGAACGAATCGAGCATGACGGTATCGTTCACAAAAAAATCGGGATGGTCATATTCAATATTCGTCAAAACGACCAAATTCGCGGGGATGCCCCAAAACGCATTATCATATTCATCGGCTTCAATCACAAAAATTTCGTATTTCCCCACACCCGCATTTGTACCTGTATTCGCCATAATCCCACCTACAATATAGGATGGGTCGGCTTCGCAATGGCGCAAAACATGAGTCGCCATAGCGGTAGTCGTGGTTTTGCCATGTGTACCTGCGATAGCAATCACAAAATCATTTTTCATGAGGGATGCTAAAATATCTTGGCGCTTATATACGGGGATATTTAGCCGATTCGCCTCCACCACTTCCACATGGTCATCTTTGACAGCAGATGTGCGGATGACCATATCTGCCCCATGCACATATTCGGGCGCATGTCCTATATAAATGGTCGCCCCATCACGCGCTAATGCTTCTGTGAGCGCATTGGCATTTTTATCGCTCCCAGAAATAGAAAATCCGCGTTCCAACAAAATACGGGCAATGGCAGAAATACCAAATCCACCAATACCGATAAAGTGAATTTTTTGTCCTGCAATGAATTCCATCGTCTATATCACCGCCAATACCAGCACGAATAATATCACCACCAAAAGGATAAGCGCATCACCTGTGCCACTTGCCCCACCACTCATAATGACCAATGGGATGGCTTGAATCGCTTCTGCCGATGGGCTACCCGCCGTTGGCATCATCACCATTGGGTAAAAGGGGTATTCGTTAATATCAATAAAATACCACAGCGCCCCACCAATCAAATACCCATTCACCACCCCCAATATCCCGCCTAAAATGCCTGCTGTGATACGGTCATCACGGTTGCTTCGGCGGGTATCACGTGCCAGTGACCGATTGCGATATGCCATAAAGACGATGATTAAAAATATCACAATTTGAAAGAGTGCCGCTTGGTCGCGCTCCAAAAATAACAACGCTGTCCCCCGCAACAAGGGGTCTAATTGAAATAAAATGAACATCGAAAGGGCAATGCCTGCGGTGGCGATAACTTCTCTGTTCCAACCACGCAAAAATCCCAGCACCCCACAATATGCCGCCAAAATCCACATCAGCGAATACAGTTGAATCATGATTGCACGCCTGCTTTCAGATGATAATGAGGACAATCAGGAACAGACCAATCACGGCGGCAGAGAGCAAACTGCCATCGCCACCAGGTCCACCGCCCAAAATGTATAATGGCAACGATTGAATAAAATCGGCGCTGGTTGTCCCCGCAAGTGGGGCATCTACGTATGGGCGCAAGGGATAATTGGTGACGTGCATAAAATACCACAACGACCCCCATATCAAATACCCGTTCACAAACCCCACAATCGCACCCAATAACGCCGATTGCAGGTTATCACGCCCTTCCCCACCTTTTTTGGTCTCATTGCCAATGAGCGCACGGGTCTGATAGGAGAAAAAGATGATGACCGCAAAAATAATCGCACGGATAAAAAATTTCTGTTCCTCTGGCACATTCAATAACAAGGTGTTGAGGGTGTTATCAAATTGGAATAACGCAAATAACCCCAATATGATGCCCGCCATCGAAATAATTTCTTTATTCCATCCACGAGTAAACCCAACATACCCAAAGATAGAAGCCATTATCCACATAAACATCGAAAGTTGTATCATGATTTTATTTCCCCCGTCGTTGGGCGTGTTCGCTCGCCAACGCCACCAACACATCGGCTAAATTTTGTGCGCCCACACTTGAAGCCGATTCCCCAACGGCTTGTTGCATGGCTTGTAAGCGGGATTTATCACCCAAAAGGGTGCGGATGGTGGGCAATAATTCGGCATCCATGCGCGTTTCATCCAAATGGATTGCCGCCCCACGTCCCGCAAAATAATCGGCGTTCACTTGTTGATAGTGCCAGCTATATGCCAACGGAATTAGGATGGACGGCAATTTGAAAAACGGAAATTCGCCCAACACACTCGCCCCTGCCCGACACACACATATATCGGCACACGCCATCGCCAAACCCATATCATCATGCAAATATTCAAAGGCATGATAATCGGGATGATTTTTTAGCTCGCCAATTTGCTCTTGTGACCGCGCAAAATCGAGTGTTCCTGTGACATGCAACACCTGAACACCCTCTGCCAATAAATCACCCAAAATATTTCCTACACCGATATTGATGGCGCGTGCGCCACGACTACCACCAAACACCAACACCGTTTTTTTTGCGGGATTCAACCCAAAATGAGCAATTCCCGCCTCACGGGTGGCAGTGGTCATGAGGGCGCGTAAGGGATACCCCGTGACGACTGTTTGCCCCTCACGGAAAAATTTTTGTGAATCGGCTACCGTCACCGCGACTTTTTTGGCGAATAGGCGCAACACCTTGATGGTGAGTCCGGGTTCAATATCGGGCAAATAAATCAGCAATGGCACACCACGCAACCGCGCCGCTAATGCCACAGGCAACCCTTCCCATCCCCCTGTGGAGAGGATAGCATTCGGTTTTTCTGTGCCAAGTATGCGAAATGATTGCCATGTCCCGCGCATTAACTTAAAGGCGCTGGTGGTGGCTTTAATCGGATTCACCCCATGAATAGGACCCGCGCTCACCTCATGATGGGCAGAAAAATGAATGCCTGCCTTTTCGATGAGGGGGCGCTCAAACCCGCCGACTGTGCCAATGAACACCAATTCGGTATCGGGATGATTAGCTTGTATAGACTCTACGACTGCTAGTGCGGGGTATACGTGACCGCCCGTCCCCCCCGCCGCGATAATCATTCGCACTCAGGTTTCTCCGTTCTGGTGAATTTTCTTTGATAATCGTCTGCCGTTGTACTGCTAATAATAACCCAATTCCTGCCAAAATCACCACTAAGGATGACCCACCAAAACTAATCAGTGGCAAGGGTAGCCCTGTGGCAGGGATAAGATTCGTCATAACGGCAATATTTAACACCGCCTTCGATGTGACCCATATCGTGATACCAGAGGCAATCAATCCGCTAAAGGTATCTGTGGCACGGCGGGCGATTTGAAATCCGCGTATGCAAAACGTGAGATAAATCCCCACAACGATAAATGCACCAATCACGCCAAATTCTTCTCCGATGACGGCGAAAATACTATCGGTATGAGGCGCTGGCAACCCCTGAAATTTACTTTGACCTGTCCCAAGCCCCAAACCTGTCCAACCACCATAATAAATGGCGATAAGCGCCTGTTGGGTGTGCCAACTAGCTTGGGTGGGGTCGGTGATACCCGCCGTGAACGCATCAATACGGGTCTTGGCATAGGGGAAGAAGGGCAAAATAATCACCCCTGCCAAAATCACCGTCCCCAATACAATGCTCACTTGACGCATATTCGCACCCGCCAAAAAGAACATGATACCCGATGTGATAAAAATCGTCACGGCTGTGCTGAGGTCGGGTTGGATAACGACCAACCCCGTCACAATGCCGACCAACACCAAAAATGGCAACAAGCCATAGGTGAAACTCCGCACACGGACATTTTTTGACCCCATCCACGCCGCCATATAAATGATGATGGCAAGTTCCGCGAATTCGCTCGGCTGAAAACGCCCATTGATGAGCGCACGACGCGCCCCAAAGGTGTCATCACCAAAAATCAACACAGCAATCAAAAAACTAATCGCCATGAGCATGACAATGAGCGCGATTCGACGGACAAAACGCAAATTCACCCGCGAGAAAAAAACCATCGCAACCAGCCCAATGGCGATATTTTGCAGATGATTAAACAACACACGGGTTTCACTACCAAATTCTGCCAAACTCCAGTCGAAAGTGGCGCTATACACCATCATGACACCCAACGCGAGGAGCATCCCCGTGATGATGAGCATGGGCTTGTCGAGGGTATTCCAAAAAGTGAGTTTGCGCTCGACCACATTCCGCGCCCCAATATCGGCAGATGCGCGTTTGGGGCGAATAGGCTCTAGGGTGATGGCTGGCAAATCATCATCTACAAATTGGGGTAAAGATTGGTCTGTCATCAGCAATTTTTCCTATACAATCATCTTTTTATCGGTGCGCCCCACCCCCAACCCCCTCCCCACTTCGTAGAGAGGGGGCTAAACCACCTTTTTAAGGGTTTCTCCCCCTTTGTCCATGCAATGGGGTGTAGGGACACGATATATCGTATCCACAGGGGGATAGGGGCTGGTTTTGTTGTTAAGTTGCTACGCATGGGGCGCAATATATTGCGCCCTTACGGGTGAGGTTGAATTTATATCATTATAGCGCCATTACCAACTCACGAAAGTGTTCGCCCCGTTGGGCAAAATCACGATAGGCATCGTAGCTCGTGCCACCGGGCGAAAGCAACACCACATCACCCGCTTGTGCTAATTTTTTCGCTAATAGCACCGCTTCTTCAAGTGCTTCCACACGAGTAACGGTGTTGGCATGACCAAATAATTTTTTCATGGTCTCTACTACTATATCACCATCCCGCCCAAACGCGATAATATGGCGGGTTTTGTGTCGTGCCAATGTCAACATTTCATCCCACGGGAGCTTTTTATCTGCCCCGCCAGCCAACAAAATAATCGGCTCAGTATAACTATTCAAAGCGGCAACAACCCGTTCTGGGGCGGTGGCGATGCTATCATTGACATAGGTCACACCATCCACCACGCGCACCGTCTCTAGGCGATGTGGCACAGGCTTAAAGGCTTTGATGGTCTCGACCATTTCGTCTGGCGATACCCCCGCGCATCCCGCAATCGCGCACGCCGCCAACACATTCAACACATTATGGTCGCCACGCAGGGGAATTTCGCTTATATCGCATAAAATATGCGGTTCACCATCGGGGCTAGAAAGCCCTGTGACCGCCAAGCGACTGCCTATCATAAATGCGCCATCGCTCACCATCTCCCGCCGACTAAACCACACCAATTGTCCCTTCACAATCGGTTCTAGCAAGCGGGTCATGGGGTCATCACGCCCCAAAACGCTGATGTCATTGGCGGTTTGATGTCCGATAATATTGGCTTTGGCACGCATATATTCTTGCATGGTGCCGTGCCTATCCAGATGGTTGGGCGTGATATTGAGGATTGCGCCAATGGATGGACTGGAAAAACACAATTCCAATTGAAAACTCGAAAGTTCCATCACCACCTGATGATTGGGGCGAATACCCATCATGATGTCGAGTAACACATTGCCAATATTCCCACCCACCCATGTGGTCATGCCTGCCCGCTTGCACATTTCCCCCACCAATGTGGTTGTGGTGGTCTTGCCTGCGCTCCCTGTGATGCCGATAATCGGCGCGGGACACCGTTCTATAAACAGTTGGGCATCGTTGGTGATGGGGATATTGCGTTCACGCGCTTCTTGCAAAAAGGGGATGTCTAATGGCACACCGCCCGATACACAAATTAAGTCGGTATTATTGAGCAATTCGCTTGGATGTCCACCGAGTATAAAACTAACACGCGGAAAATCTTCTAATGCCACATCTATTTGCTCTAATGGGCGTTGGTCGGTGACAATCACACGCGCCCCGGTACTCGGCAACCATCGGGCAAGGGCTTGTCCCTGACGGGCAAATCCGACCACAATCACACGCCGTCCTTCTAAAATTTCGCTACTTACGCCTTTTGGGAACATACAAACCTATCTCTTCATCTATTTTAGGGCGGATATACGGACATGCGTCCTAATCCGCCCCTACAGGTTATATTATTTATACACGGACGGCATATATGCCGTCCCTACAGGTTATATTATGGGCTTCGTAAGGGCGCAACATGTTGCGCCCACAAATAATAGATATATCACAAAATTGCCAATGCGACCCCAACCATCGCCGCCAAAATACCAACCAACCAAAACCGTTGCACGACTTGGGTTTCGCTCCAACCGCCTTTTTCAAAATGATGATGTAAGGGTGCCATGCGGAATAACCGCTTATCCACACCCAAATAGCGCCGACTCCATTTAGCAGAATAAACCTGCAAAATGACTGTGAGTGTCTCTGCCACTGGCACAATGGCGATGATGGGCAACAACACCCATTGCCCTGTCATGAGTGCGACTGTGCCGAGTGTTGCGCCTAGTGCCAATGAGCCTGTATCACCCATAAATAATTGGGCGGGATGCGCGTTATACCATAAAAATCCAAAGCACGCGCCCACCAATACAAAGCACAATTGCACCAAATAAATTTGCCCCTGCAAATAGGCAATCACCCCATACGCCGCAAACGCGCTGGCGGTGATAATCCCTGCCAACCCATCTAACCCATCGGTAAAATTGACTGCATTGGATGTGCCAATAATGATGAATATCGCCAATGGGATGAATAAAATTGGGCTAAGGGGGATAACCACAGGGATGAGAGGAATACGGATTTCATTGGCAAATGAAAACCCACCTTCATACAACGACATCATGCAAGCGACACCACCTGCCAATAGCAATTGTCCCAAAAATTTGGCGCGGGGCGAAATACCTTCCCCCTCAGCGCCAAAAGACCGTCGAATCCCTTCCCAATCATCAATACCACCCAGTATGGCAAAACCGAGTAAGACTACAATAGGCAAAAAGGTGCTTGCACCCTGCCCAGATTGCACCACACTCGCCAAATTGAGGGCGAAAATAATCAGCACAACAGGGATGATAATCATGATACCGCCCATAGTCGGCGTGCCAATTTTCTTTTGGTGCATTTCTGCAAGTGCATCACGCACTTTTTTGCCAATTTTGAGCCTGCGTAAAATTTCGATGAATGGCTCACCCCAAATCACACACAGTAAAAAGGTGATACCGCCCATGGTGAGCGCCAATGATAAACCGCCTGCGGTCATAAGAATTATCCCCCCGCGCCTGAATTTTGTGCCAATAATTTTAGTCTGGTCTCATCGTTGGGGATTTCGAGCAAATACACCAAACGCGAGGTCATACGGCTAAAAATGGGGGCGACCACATCACTCGCCCAGCGTCCATTTTGTGGACGGTCTAATTTGATAAAAATGCTCACTTGTGGGTCATCTGCTGGCAAAAATCCCACAAAACTCATGATATATGCGCCCGTTTCATAGCCAACAGGTGTGCCGATTTCTGCCGTGCCTGTTTTGCCTGCGATGGTATATCCGGGGACACGCGCCGCATCATCTAACCCAATTTCCACCACATCCACCATCATATCGGTGACGATACGCGCTGTTTCTTGGCTGATGGTGGTCGTCCCCAATGGCATAGGGCGCGATTCATAAATTTTATCGCCATCCACAATTTGATGCACCAAACGCGGTTGCATCATGACCCCGCCGTTGGCAATCGCGTTCACTGCCACCAACATTTGCAATGGGGTGACAGATAACCCCTGCCCAAAACTATTCGTCCCCAAATCGCTCTCGCTCCATTGCCCACTGAGGTCATCGGGTGTGCGGAGGATGCCGGGTTGTTCGCCTTGCAAATCTACCCGTGTGAGGCTACCAATGCCAAAGCGATTGAGCATTTCATAAAAAAGTTCCCAGCCCATTTCTTGGGCGATGGTCGCTGTGCCAATATTGAGTGATTCGACCAAAATACGGCGCACATCTACGACCCCATGCGCCACTCTATCCCAATTTTGGATACGAATCCCGCCCATTTCGAGTTCCCCTTGGTCATTATATGTCCAATCGGGGGTGATTGTGCCTGTTTCTAATGCCGCCGCCACTGTAATCACTTTGAACACCGACCCTGGCTCAAATAAGCCACTGATAGCGGGGTTTTGCAATTCAAGCGGATTTTGAACATCAAAATAGGCGTTGGGGTCAAACGATGGATAACTCGCCATGCCCAAAATATCGCCTGTACGCGGATTCATGATGATAATTGTGCCACCTGTCGCGCCTGTTTCGGTGATAGCACGTTGCAATTCCGATTCAATTAAAAATTGCACATTGCGGTCAATGGTCAGCACAAGGGTCGCGCCACTGTTCAAGACACCCGTATCTTGTGGCAAATCAAACGGGATATTGCTCACAGCACGGTCACGGGCTTGCCCTGCCAATTCGCTTTGATAATACCCCTCCACGCCATAATTTCCGCGAGAATCTTCACCAATGCCATTCACAAAACCGATGACCTGCGCTCCCAAAGGACCTTGTGGGTATACACGGCGTTGTACCCGTTCCACCTCAATCCCAAAAATGTCGAGTTCACGAATTTGATACCATGTTTCGGGGTCTACTGTGCCAAGAGGCACCCATACCGCCCCATTGGTCAATGATTCAAACATTTCGAGTTCATCGCGGTTCAAAATACGTGCGAGGTCGGTGGCGACTTTTGTCTTATTAGAAATAAGTCCCGGACTAATGCCAATACGATATAACAGAGTATTCACCGCCAAGGGGTTGCCATTGCGGTCATAAATTTCACCACGCGGACTTTCGATACGCTCAATCCGCCCAGAATTGGCATCGCGCATGAGCTGAAATTCGGCTTGAACACGCGGGTCGGTGGGGAATTGAAATGAGATAATCCGCAACAGCAACACCGCCGCCATCGCAATGACACCAACTAAAACGAGGGGCGCACGTTGCCGTAAAATGGTTTGCTGATTTGAAAATTGGGTCTGAGTCGCCATGATATTATTTATCCTCCACTCGATGAGCCATTGATGCTATCAAGGATGGCTTGCAATTGCGCCCCTGCCCAATCACCAAAAGTTTGGTTATAGAGGGGCGGTTCTTCGGTTTGGGCGATGATAGGGGCAACAGTATCTTGCCGTTGCGGATTAAACCCTGTCACCACTAAATATTCGATTTGTGAACCAGATGCCAATACAAACCCCAACTGTTCGGCGCGGGTTTGCAAATTTGGCACACTTTCTAGGCGGGCAATATCAGCACGCAGGGCTTCATTGGCACGTTCCAAATCGTCCCGTTCTTCGATAATGGCATCAATTCGCCGATTCAGGGTTGCCTCAGAGACCACTTGTGACAGATATAACCCACCCAAAATGAGCGCGATAAAAAATCCAAGTATGGCGAGTGCCAACAATTGACGTTGCGGTTCCCATCCCCGCGTCCACAGGGCATGAGAGAGCCAATTCTCTTGTCCTTTTGCCATTTATTTGATACCTCTAATACTGTGTAAGGGCGCAACATGTTGCGCCCCTACTATCTTCATGTATTTATGCCAAATTATATTTTTTCTATCACGCGCAATTTTGCGCTCCGACTACGCGGATTTTGTGCTTGTTCCTGTTCGCTAGGGACAAGCGGTTTTCTTGTGATTAATTGTACCACAGCCCGTTTTTCTTGTAGCACCATACCGGGTGGTGAGATAATTTCTTCGCTCATATCCTTAAAAATCTGTTTCACAATGCGGTCTTCTAGGCTATGAAAACTGATTACAGCCAATCTGCCTTTGGGTTTTAATAAGGCAACGGCACGCGGGAGTGTTGCTTCTAAGACGCGCAATTCATCGTTCACACCGATACGCAATGCCTGAAAAATCCGTGTAGCGGGGTGAATGGGCTTAACCCCCTTCACATATTTTTTGGGTGTGGCGGCTTCTATAACCCCTGCCAATTGCTTGGTGGTGGCATAAGGACGGTGTTCGATGATGGTCTTTGCCAATGGGCGGGAATATTTTTCTTCACCATAGCGCCAAAATAAATCGGCTAAATCGGCTTGTGACCATGTATTCACAATATCGGCGGCGGTGGCTTTTTGGTCATCTTGTGGATTAAACCGCATATCCAAATCACCATCGTGCATAAAGGCAAATCCACGACTCGCCGTGTCGAGTTGCATAGATGACACGCCCAAATCGAGCAAAATCGCGTCTACAAAATCCCAACCGAGCAAGTTGGCTTGTGCGGTCATATCCAAATAACTGGCTTGGTGAAGTTGCGCCCGTTCCCCAAATGGGGCGAGTTTTTCTCGCGCCAATGCTAAGGCTTGTGGGTCTAAATCCAGCCCTAATAGCTGTGGAAATCCTGCCATGAGCAAGGCATGGCTATGCCCACCCGCGCCCAATGTGCCATCAATGACCCGCGCATCTGGGTGAATACAAGGGGTTAGGTGGGTGAGAATTTCATCCAATAAAACGGAGATATGCGCCATTATACCGTCCGCACACCAGCTATACCTTCACGGATGGTTTGCGCCCGTGACCGCATCAGCGCCTCTGGCATTTGACCATCGCCTGTGAGCCATCCGCCCATGCCTGCCGCGACTGCCCCCGCTTTCATAAATTGGGGGATATTATCGCCATCTACCGCGCCATTGCACATAAAACGGATATGATTCAGTGGGGCAAACATCGCCTTAAAATAATCTAACCCAAGTGCGCCGATGGGGAATAATTTGAGCAATGTCACGCCCATCGCCCACGCCGTCACAGCCTCTGTGGGTGTGATGACACCTGGTGCGACAAATACACCCATTTTTTGGGCATATTCCACCACACTCGGCACAAATGCAGGCGAGACGATAAAATCTGCGCCTGCTCCAATGGCACGTTCAGCATCATCAACCGTGAGGACAGTCCCCATGCCAGCAATCACCCCATCACCCCATTGTTTTTTGAGCGCGGTCATCGCCTCTAGGGGTTGTACTGAATTGAGGGTGAGTTCAAAAATCGTCATATTGTAGTCACGCATAATTTCGGCAGTACGTAAGGCAACGGCTGGCGGAAAATTCCCGCGCATCCCTACCATAACAGCTTCGGTGAGCAAACGGTCTAAAACGTGTTGCGGAAGCATAAAAAGTTATCCTTTACCATTATTTGGGATGACATCCGCTTTGCTAGTCATCCCCTACGAGTGTAAGGGCGGTACTAGACCCATTTTTTGAAAATGGGTCGTATGTCCGCCCAATTTAGAATATAATAGAAAAATAAAAATGAGTTTAGCACAAACACGATAGGAATTGCGATGTTCAAGTATCTTCAGATGGTCATCATGAGCATGTGTCTGGTTTTGGTGGCATGTTCGCCCACACAAGAAGAATCCTTGCCAACACGAGTGGTCTTACCAGATGAACCATCTGTGAGTAGTGTCGCAACCGAAATAATTTCTATCACAGAGACACCTGCACAAAGTGGGTTACGCCCTTTACCCCCCACCTTTACACCCACCCCCACCGAGACCATAGCACCCACACGCACCCCTGCCCCCACAGAAATTATCGAAACGGGCAAAATTTTATTCCTCTATAATGATGATTCCATCATCCGTATTAATGATGATGGCACAGGTCAAGAACTGATAATTACGTTTGGTGTAGGCAAAATAATAAATGACCTCACCCTCTCCCCCAAAGGCGACATTATCGCCTTTGTCGCACCCGGAAATGGGAGCGCCCGTGAAATATGGATAGCCAACAGCACAGGCACATATTTACAACAAGTATCCTGTTTGGGATTTGCCGATATTCGCAACCTCACATGGAGCGCCGATGGGCAAGTATTGGGCTTTACAGCATCCCAAGCCGAAAATAGCCCGATGGATATTTATACCGTCGGGTGGCAAGGCGCGAATGACTGTCCGGTGGGCAATAAACAACAATTGGTCATAGACCGTAACAGCACCAATTTGGGCGATTTGGCGTTTAGTGCCGATGGCGGGACACTCTTTTTTAGCGATGGGCAAATTTATGCCGTCAACCTGTCCAATTTTATCCTCATGGGTCCGCTATCGGTTTCAATCGGTTTTGGAAATGATTTTAACCTCGCTTATAGCCCAACAGCCAATATCCTCGCCTATATTCAAAATTCAGGCAACCCCATTGAAGGCATCCCTACAGGCAATTTTATCGGCTTGAATGTCGCCACGCTCGACACCATCACTACCGCTTTTCAAGAACGGATTAATGTCCAAAAATTTGTCTGGAAAAAGGATGGTACAGGTGTCTTGCAATCGCTGGAAAATCGGGTGGTGCTTGCACCAGTGGGCGGAGGGACGAGTGTGACAGTAGATAGCAATGCCTTTACATTTCCAAATGCCATTTTTAGCCCCGATGAGACACAAGTCGCCTATTTAGGCGTGGATAGCACCATGCCAGACATCCCACAATTAATCGTTGCACCACTATCCAATGGCATCCCCCGCCAAATCACCTTTGTGACAGAAGGGAAAATTGGGGATTTTGTTTGGGTTAATCAATAGAGAATGGAGCATTTTATGATAAAACGTCTTGGACTTATGGTAATTGTCGTATTTATTTCAATGCTGGTGGTACAAACTGTCAGCGCCCAAACCATCGGCGCAGGTGAGCGAATTCATGTCGTGCGTCAAGGTGATACCCTCCGCACCATTGCCACCACCTATAACACCACATGGCAAGCGATTGCCGCCCGCAATGCCCTCGCCAATCCCAACCTCATTTATGTGGGACAACGCCTCGTCATCCCCGCACCCGGCACCAATGTTAATCAAACCGTGAGGACATATACTGTCCAACCAAATGATAGCCTCACATCGGTTGCAAACCGTTATAACACCACTGTCGCGGCATTAGCACAAGCCAATGGCTTGACCACCAGCTCGCGCTTACTGGTTGGTCAGATATTGCAATTACCCGCACAAGGGGGTGTGCTAACACCTGCACAACCCGCCGTTGTTCGCCCACCTGCCGTTGTCACCCCACGACCCGTCATCACCGTGCGAACCGTGGTTAATGGCTATTATTATGTCCTTGCAGGCGATAATCTGTCCTCTATTGCGCGATATTTTGGCATAGATATGTGGACAATCGCCCGTGCCAATGGCATTTTGAATCTGAATCACATTTATTCGGGAATGCCATTGCGTATCCCCGGACGGTGAGACCATCAGGGGCGGTAGACTTTACCGCCTCTATAGTTCAAATGAGGAGTAAATTTTTCATGAAATATGTTGTGCGCGTTTTGTTACTTATCGTGCTTGCCTTACCGCTATCGGTCTTTGCCCAATCAGAAGATGACATCACCATAGACGACATCGAAAATGCGTTTGCCGCCTTATATAAAAATGATAGTATCCGTATGGAAGGCGAAACTATCGTAGACCAGACCATCACCTTCTCTGGCTCAGTTATTGAACAAACCATCGTCCAAGACATCACTGGCGAAATGCAATTTGAAGATACACAACTAATAGGCTTAACTTCACAACTCAATCAAACACTTACTGCCAATTCTATGGGTACCACCACCGAAGGTTCAATGCTCATGGAGATGATTTATGTGGATGAAATCCTCTATATGAAGGTCTCAGAGACGACCGGTGCTTTGGTCGGAATTTATCCCGATGGGTGGATTAATTTAACCGAAGATGGCGATAGCGTCGAAGCCTTGGCACTCCTCAACCTAGACAACCTTCTCAACACATTCAATAAGCCCCTCCTATACCCTCTTGATGACACCACCGTAAATAGTTTTAAATCAGTTGAGGTTGACCCTGAATTGAAATTGCCAGAAGGAACAATGGCTTATGCTTTAGATATTAATGCCGAAGCCGCCTTTAATTCTGCTGATATGGCATCTCTGTTCAGTGGATTTGAACAACTCGGCATAGATATGGAAGATTTACTCGCTCAGATGGCACAAGGGGCGGGCTTTGATGTAACCGTCTATTTGCTCGATGAGCAAGTTATCCGTATTGAAGCCATCATGACCATAGATGCCGAAATTACCGTCTCTGGGTTAGCACTGCAATTGGTTCAATCATCTAGTTCAATCGTCTCCTACACTGATTTTAATTTCCCACTCGAAATCACCGCGCCAGAAGAAGAATAAAATAGATGATATAGGGGCATGGCTTCATGCCCCTGTTATCATTGTAAAATCACCATATCATTGCGATGCACCACATAATCGCCATAGGTATACCCCAATAATTCTGGGATTTGCGATGATTTGACACGGCATAATTTTTGCATATCGGGGCTATCATAATTGGCAAGCCCACGCGCCAATTCTTTGCCCTCTGGGTCGCATATCCGCAACACCTCCCCGCGCAAAAAATCACCAACCGTTTTTATCATCCCCACAGGCAATAAACTCGCACCACGCTTAACCAATGCCTGCCCCGCCCCACCATCCACGATAATCGTCCCTTGTGGTCTATCGGTGAGCATCCAGCGTTTGCGCCCCTCCAAATGGGTGCTGGTGGGCAAAAAGCGCGTGCCAATCGCTTCTTTTTGGATGAATAAGCGCAATAGCACACTCGGCTCATTGCCCGATGCGATAATAGTCGTCACCCCGCTACGGGTTGCGAGTTGTGCCGCCTCAATTTTGGTGGTCATACCGCCTGTCCCCATTTTGCTCCCCGCCCCGCCCGCAATGGCAAAAGTATTTTCATCTATGCGCGTCACTTCCCCTATGAGTTGCGCCGATGGGTCTTTGCGCGGGTCGGCGGTGAATAAGCCTTTTTGGTCGGTGAGGATGACTAAACAATCGGCTTCTAGCACACTCGCCACCATTGCCGATAAATTATCGTTATCGCCCACCCGAATTTCATTGGTGGCAACTGTATCATTTTCGTTGATGATAGGGATAATGCGTTCTTGGAGCAACATCCCCAATGTATCCCGTGCATTGAGGTAGCGCCCGCGCTCACTCAAATCATCACGGGTAAGTAGCACTTGTGCCACGGTGATGTCGTATAAATCGAATAATTGGCTATATAAATTCATCAGCCGTCCCTGCCCAACCGCCGATAGCATCTGTTTTGCGGGGACAGATGAGCCATAATCGGGAAAATTGAGGCGTTCACGTCCTGCCGCTTGTGCGCCAGAGCTGACCAAAATCACCTCATGCCCTGCTTGATATAACTGCGCCAACTGCCCGACCAATTCCAAAATCCGTTGGCGATGTAAACGGGGTGTGCCACCCGTGAGCGTGCTTGTGCCGACCTTGATGACGATACGAGTCATATTTGTCCATCCCAAAAAATTGCATTAGAACATCTATTTTGATTATAATAGAACGAGTTAGAGAATTGTAGGTAGGGGCGCATCTGCCCAGTGAATAGAGATAATTTTATGGTATTTATCCCACCCCCTCATATCCAGACCATCCTCAAGAATTTGCCCACCAAGCCCGGTTGCTACATCATGAAAGACAAAGAGGGCAAAATTATTTATATTGGCAAAGCCAAGCGTCTGCGCCACCGTGTACGGAGTTATTTCACCAGCGCCCCAGAAAACGACCCCAAAACGCTCAAAATGCGGAGTTTAGTGGCAGATATAGACTATATCATCACCGAAAGCGAAGTTCATGCGCTCATCACCGAAGAAAACCTCATCAAACTGCATAAACCCCGCTTCAATATTATGCTCAAAGATGATAAACGCTATCCGTATATTCGCATCACATGGCAAGATGATTATCCCAAAGTAGAAACCACACGGCGCATCGTTAAAGATGGCAGTCGTTATTTTGGACCCTATTCTGCGATGTGGGCGGTTCAAGAAACACTCCGCACCCTGCGAAAAGCCTTCCCCTATCTGACCTGTGACCGCGAAATTACAGGCAAAGATGAACGAGCGTGCTTGTTTGCCGATATTGCCTTATGCAATGCTCCATGTATTGGGCGTGTGACAAAAGAGGCGTATCGGGCAATGATTCAAGATTTTATGGATGTATTGGGTGGCAAATCGGAAGGGGTGGTCAAAAAATTGAGCGATGAAATGATGCTCGCCTCTGAAGAACTCAAATTTGAGCGTGCCGCCGCTTTACGTGACCAATTAAAAGCAATCGAATTCATCACACTCTCGCATCGTGCCGTGAGTCCTGCCATGACCGACCAAGATGTCATTGCAATTGCGCGGGATAATAACGAGGCAGTGGTGCAAATTTTATTCATCCGCAACGGCAAGCTCATCGGCAGTGATACGCGCAAATTGGATAATTCCGAAGATGAAACCGATGAAAATATCCTCAGCCAATTCATCACCCAATTTTATACCGATGTCGAAGAAGTCCCCAACGAAATTATTTTGCCCAATGAGGTCGAAGAGGCAAAAATCATTGAGCGGTGGCTCAGTGATAAACGCAACACCAGCAAGGTACAAATCACCGTCCCACAACGAGGTGATAAGCGCAATCTGCTTAAAATGGCGCACGAAAACGCCACCGATGCTATGCGGATGATGAAAGCCCAATACGAAGCTGATAGTGTCAAACAAGAAGAGGCACTCGCCGCCCTACAACATGCCCTCAACCTGCCCCGCGTGCCAAATCGGATTGAGTGCTACGACATTAGCACCACACAAGGCACAGCCATTGTCGCTAGTCGGGTGATGTTTGTGCGCGGTGTGGCAAAAAAGAGCGAGTATCGCCGTTTTAACATCCGTACCGTCAAGCATAAAGGCAGTGATGATTATCAATCTATGCGCGAGGCACTCACCCGCCGTTTTCAACGGTATGCGGATACTTTGCAAAATCCCACTCTTTTGCAACCGGGGCAAGATGACCGTGATGAAACATGGCGCTTATTGCCCGATTTACTCCTCATAGATGGTGGCAAAGGACAATTGGGCGTGGCGGTGGAGGTGCTGGCACAATTTGACCTCACCGAGCGCGTGCCTGTGGCATCACTGGCAAAACAATTTGAAGAAATATATTTGCCCAATAACCCTTCATCCATTGTCCTATCACGCACCAGCCCCGCCTTATATTTGGTGCAACGGATTCGGGACGAGGCGCATCGCTTCGCCATCACCAGCCATCGGCAACGGCGCGGAAAAATCGGCATGGCGAGCCGACTAGAGCAAATTCCGGGTATTGGTCCAAAAAAGCGCAAGGAATTGCTCAAAGCCTTTAGCAATTCCATAGATGCCATCAAATCCGCCCCTGTGGAAGAATTGATGAAGGTCAAGGGTATTAATTTGGTCTTGGCAGAAAGTATCAAAGAACTGCTATAAAAGTCTTATATGATAAAATATGCTAGAGGGGTACATCAAAACCCCAAAAATGTTCGTAAAGGCGCAAGTCCACGATAAAAGGAATACCTACATGATAACCGACCACCCCAAACCCGATTTGTACGAAGGCATGTCTTTGGATGATTTTTTACACCAAAGCCATCAACAACCTTTTGAACTAATTAACGGAAAGAGACTGGATAAAATGCCAACTGGTTATTTACATGGTGTTGTTTTACGCATGATTTTTCGTTTATTAGATACATTTGTCACACAATATGGATTAGGGGAGGTTTATCAGGAAATGACATTTATTTCTGAGGAGCGCCCCGATTGGGTACGAAACTCGCGGGTACCAGATATCATGTTTTATGAGAAAACCCGCATCGAAGAATATCTGGCAACTGTTGTTAATAAGAGCCTACCACTGGCAATTATCCCCGATTTGGTCATTGAAATCCTCTCGCCCACCGACCAAATTTTAGATATTCAAGATAAAACCAATTTAGATTTAGATAATGGTGTCAAGATGGTGTGGCTCATTGACCCCATGAATCGCGGTGCATTGGTCTACAGTGCCGATGCCATGCGTCCACAACGCTTTGGCACAGATGGCACAATTACCGCAGAGGCATTATTACCCAATTTTGCGCTAGAACTCAATAAAGTATGGGCATGAGAAGAGATATATGACACCCATTGTGCATGTCGAAAAATTATCTAAAACCTATTCCGTCACAGACCGCGAAGGCGGGTTAAAAGCCGCGCTCAAAAATTTGATTAATCGCAAAAAACGCGATGTCAAAGCCGTTAATGAGGTATCGTTTGATATTGAAGCAGGCGAAATTGTCGGGTTTTTGGGACCCAATGGTGCAGGCAAAACCACCACACTCAAAATGCTCTCTGGGTTATTACATCCCACAGCAGGCGTTGGGCAAGTATTGGGATTTACCCCCTATAAACGAGAACGCGCCTATTTATCACAAATGACGCTAGTGATGGGGCAACGCAATCAGTTGATATGGGATATTCCCGCCACCGATTCTTTTGACCTCAATCGTGTGGTCTATCGGCTCAATCCAGACGACTTTAAGCGCACCCGCGATGAACTGGTAGACTTATTGGAACTTGCCCCCATCATCACCAAGCCCGTCCGCAATTTATCTTTGGGAGAGCGGATGAAATGCGAAATTGCCGCCGCCCTGCTCCATCGCCCCAAAGTGTTATTTTTAGATGAGCCTACTCTTGGACTCGATGTGACCTCGCAACGGCGTATACGGGCATTCATCAAAGATTACAATGCTAAATATGGTGCAACCGTATTGCTCACCAGTCACTATATGGCGGATATTGAAGCACTCTGCAAACGGGTCATTATTATTCATCATGGAAAATTGATTTTTGATGGCGAATTATCGCAACTCGCTCACCAATTCAGCGCCGATAAGACCATCAGCGCCACGCTCGAAAATCCACCAGAAAACACCGATGCCTTTAAGGTCTATGGCGAGGTGTTGGGTTATGAAGATGGGCAAATCCGCCTCAAAATCCCCAAACAAAATACGAGTGCCATGATTAGCAAATTACTCAGTGAATGGTCGGTATTGGATGTCAGTATTCAAGAACCACCCATTGAAGATGTGATTGAGCATATCTTTGCCTCACCAAAAGAGACATCCGCGTAAGGGCGCAACCTATTGCGCCCTTACAACATAATGATTAGGATAGACATGCCATGATAAATATCTACAAGGTACTCATTCGTAACGAATTGCTGGTCGAATTACAATATCCCTTAGCATTAGCAATTTGGATGCTCGAAAAATTATTAGAACCCATCATTTATTTGGCAGTATGGACGAGTGTCGCTGTCTCACAAGGCGGGGATGTGAATGGGTTAACAGTAGCCGATTTCGCCGCATACTATATCGCCCTATTGCTCGTGGGTCATCTCACCCAAAATTGGCATATTTGGACGATTGAGTGGTATGTGCGCGAGGGGCAACTATCAAAATATTTGGTGCGTCCCATACACCCCATTCATGAAAGCATTACCAATGACTGGATTTATAAATTGTTGATGATGGTGGTCATTTTGCCTGCGATGTTCCTGCTCGCATGGCTATTTTCGCCATCCCTTCAATTCGATTTTGGCGCAATTTTGCGTTTCATCCCCGCCATCTGCTTGGCTGGTGCATTGGGATTTTTGGGTGGATGGGTGGTTGGGCTTTCTGCCTTCTGGACAACTCGCAATGGCACTTTGGTGCAAATGTATTTTTTGATGATGCTCTTTTTTTCTGGGCGGATTGCCCCGCTTGAATTGCTCCCAGATTTTATGAGGCAAATTGCCTTTATATTGCCGTTTCGGTGGATAATATCTTTCCCCATAGAGGTCTTATTGGGATGGGTCGCGCCCCAAGATGCGATGGTCGGTATCGGGATTCAATTCGCATGGGTGGTCGCACTCATACTACTGGCTATCGCTATTTGGCAAATGAGCGTGCGCCGTTATAGCGCCGTAGGAGGGTGAAATATGTTTTTTCGGTTAATCGGATTATCACTCAAGGTCAATGCCCTCAGCGAATTAGAATATCGCGCCAATTTTTTTCTGCAAATTATTCAATCTGCCCTATCGCTGGTCATTGGCATTGGCGGCATTGCTATCATCTTTGGGCATACTGATAGCCTTAATGGATGGAGCGCCAATCAACTGCTCATCGTTATTGGGGTATATACCCTCATCGGTGGGGTGATTTCATTCATCATCCGCCCCAGTTTGGGAGAATTGATGCAAGCAGTCCGCGCAGGCACGCTGGATTTTACCCTGCTCAAACCCCAAGATGCCCAATTCATGGTGAGCATCAAGAAATTTGCCATTTGGCAAATACTCGACATCGTGTTGGGGTTAGGCATTATCACCATTGGGGTCATTCAAACCGCCACAACCATCGGCATTGGGCAAATTTTCACCTTTTTACTCATGCTCCTCGCAGGTGGCATTATCATCTATAGTTTTTGGCTGATGTTGGCAAGCACCGCCTTCTGGTTGATAAAAGTAGATAATATCCTGTTCATTTTCGAGAGCATGTATGAGGCGGGGCGCTATCCTGTCACTATTTATCCCACATGGTTGCAATTTGTCCTCACCTTTTTTGTGCCAATTGCCTTCGCCATCACCGTCCCCGCACAGGCACTCATCGGACAATTGCCCATCGAGACGGGGATATTGGCATTGGGCATCGCCATCGCCATTTTTATCCTCTCAAGATTAATATGGATATGGGGGTTACGCCATTATTCAGGTGCAAGCGCCTAACCTTTTGTCTAGTTCTCAGCAAGTCCTATTTACACAAACAATCAAGTGGGGTTATATTTAGAGAAGGTTAAGAATTGTGTGTAGGAGTATATTTATGACGGATACGTTGGACATCATCCAACTGGCAAAACAAGCAAAAGAAGCAGGACACATCCTCGCCAAAGCTACCACTGAACAAAAAAATAATGCCCTGTTGTGTATTGCCGATGCGCTAATGGCTCATAAAGATGAATTATTAGAGGCGAATCGTGCCGATTTGGATGAAGCCCGTGCCAATGGTACCAGCGAGGCACTCTTAGACCGTATCAATCTACAAAAACGACTTGATGGCATTGTGGCAGATATACGAATAGTTGAGACGCTACCCGACCCAGTTGGTCGTATAATAGAAGAACGTGTTTTGCCCAATGGCTTGAATGTCTCTCGGCGCAGAACCCCAATTGGCGTTATCGGTGTCATTTATGAAGCCCGCCCCAATGTAACCATTGATGTGGCAGTATTGGCGCTAAAATCGGGCAATGCCTGTATTTTACGTGGTGGGAAAGAGATTTTACGAAGCAATATGGCAATGGTCAACGTTATGAAAGAAGCCATCATCCAAAGTGGACTGCCAGCAGAAGCCATTCAGCTTATTGCCAGTACAGACCGTCGTTATGTTGGCGAAATGCTCAAATTACATGATTTTATTGATATGATAATCCCACGCGGTGGCGCAGATTTACACCGCTTTTGCAAAGAAAACAGCACCATCCCTGTTATCACAGGGGGAGTAGGCATTTGTCATCTATATGTAGATGAATCGGCAGATGTGGCATCGGCATTAGCCATCATCCATAACGCCAAAACATCGCGTCCATCTGTCTGCAATTCACTCGATACAGTGCTTGTTCATCAAAATATCGCATCAAAATTTTTGCCCCGTTTGGTAGATAAATTGGTCTCATCTGGGGTGGAATTTCGGGCAGAAAAACGCGCCATGTCCACAATTCAAGATTTATGTTATGCCAATATCAAACCCGCAGGGGATGACGATTTTGATACCGAATGGATGGCGCTGATATTGGGCTTAAAGGTGGTAGATTCTATGGATGAAGCCATGACTCATATCCGCCAGCATAGTTTGGGACATTCCGATGGCATTTTGACCCAAAATGCCGATAATGCCATGCAATTTTTGAATGAGGTAGATTCGTCTGCCGTTTTTTGGAACGCCAGCACCCGTTTTAATGATGGTGGTGCGTTAGGACTTGGTGCAGAAGTCGCGGTTAGCACCCAAAAATTACATGCGCGTGGTCCAATGGCACTCGATGAATTGACCACTTATAAATGGGTCGTTATAGGAGACGGGCAAATTCGCTCATAGCATCAAAAAACCGATTATCACTTATAAGTAAGTAAAGGATATTTTTTATGGCGAACATCCTCATTGTAGAAGACGAACTCAATATGCTTCGGCTCTTGCGTGATTGGCTTGAATTTCATAATCATACGGTCTATCTGGCAACAGATGGACAAAAGGGGTTGGAGATGCTTAATAACCACATTGTAACCCCTGATGTCATCATTTCTGACCTAAGTATGCCCCACATGGATGGATTAGAATTAGTCACCCAACTCAAACAGAGTGAGCAATGGAAACATACTCACATCATCATCATTAGTGGCTCCAAAGTAGATGAGAAAAATGCGATTGGGGCGGGCGCAAACCAATTTTTGCTCAAGCCATTTACCTTGAGCCATTTAGAAAACGCCCTATCTAAGGTCTAAAATTATGTACTAGAACTGCTCAGTGGCGTAAAAACACGCGGACCAAAATGGTCAATCACGGTATACGGTGTTTTGAGCAGTTCCTCCATGCTGGTGGTGGTCAATCGCTTAAATAATTCCATAAAACCATGTGGCTTAACCAAAAAGCAATTTCCCCCCTTCTCTAATACACTTTGCATAAGCGCACGTTCATCGTGCATCGTAGCGACTACAAGGTATGCGTCTGGAAAGCGTTTACGCAGGTCAGTTGTCAATTGCAAACCGTTAGCATCTGGCAGTTCCATATCTATGAGCGCAATGGTGAGGGTTTCTAAAGCATCTGCCTGTTCCAGAGCCGCCTTGCCACTAGAAGCCCCAACAATCTTAAACCCCGCCATCATCATGAGACGTTCCAAAAAATCACGGTTAGCGGGGGTGTCATCTATTACAAGGGCTATTTTTTCGGTCATCAGAAAGTCCTTAAAAAAGATATTTGTTTATTTCTAATCATCTTAAAGTTTTCTTAAAATTCTGTCAACACCTCGTAGTAATATCTTACTGTTACCCTCGCCCTCTTTATTGGGGTTTATCATCCGATTTTGGTATATCTGCCACAACAGGGGTTTCGGCTTTGACCTCTGATGTGGGTGGTGTGCTTGGTTTTGTCTCCGCCACAACGGGCGTTTCTGCTTTCACCTCTGGCGTGGGGGGTATGCTTGGTTTTGTCTCCGCCACAATAGGCGTTTCGGCTTTGACCTCTGATGTAGGTGGTGTGCTTGGTTTTGTCTCCGCCACAATAGGCGTTTCGGCTTTCACCTCTGGTGTGGGCAAGATAATTGGTTGTGTCTCTTGTTCGTCTACAACAAGAATTTCGTCTTTAACCTCTGGTGTGGATAGGATGACTGGTTTAGCATCCACCACAATAGGCGTTTCGGCTTTCACCTCTGGGATTGGTGATGTAGTTGGTGTTACATCCACCACAATGGGCGTTTCAGCTTTCACCTCTGGCGTGGGTGATGTGCTTGGTGTTGCATCCACCACAATGGGCATTTCGGCTTTCACTTCTGGCGTAGCCGATGCCAATAGGGTTGCGGCGGCTAATTCTGCCAATTCTTGTTTACGACGCTCAAATAAACGCAATAAATCGGGGATAGGCAGTGGTTTTGCCATATAATCATCACAACCTGCCGCCAAACAACGCTCCCTATCGCCAATCATGGCATACGCCGTCACTGCGATAATCGGCACGGTATAACCTTGTTGTCGCAATTCACGCACCACATCCAACCCGCTTAAACGCCCAGTTAGCTGAATATCCATCAAGACCAATTCGGGGTTATCTTTAGCAAAGTTGCGTAGTGCTTCTTCTCCATCTATATAATTCGTCAATTCATGTTCCCGCGCCACTCTTTTGACAAGAGAGACATTGGCGGGATTATCTTCTACGTATAAGATACGCATCAGTTACGCCTCCTGAGGGGTTTGGATGGTGGACGATGATGAGCCATCTACTCCTAATGTAGTCGTAGTCTCCATCGTCTCGAATTTGGATTTTTGATAGGGTTGCAAAACAAAGTGGAAGGTAGACCCCTTCCCTACTTCGCTCTCCATCCAAATACGTCCGTTCATCAATTCCAATAAACGCCGAGAGATAGGCAAGCCCAAACCAGACCCTGCCTGTGTGGGGCGGGTTTGTCCGCGTACTTGTCTAAATTCCTCAAAAATAACATCAAACTGGTCTGCGGGGATTCCTGCACCGGTATCACTTAAGCTAAATTGTACGCCATCGGGGACTTCTTGAACCGTTAGTGTAATAGAGCCTTCGTTGGTGAATTTGACAGCATTACTATAGAGGTTCAGCAACACTTGGCGCACCCGCGACTCATCTGCCCACACTTCTGGCAGAGGGTCTGGAATGTTACCCTTGAGTTGCACTTGTTTCTCTCCAAGTAACCCACGCGCTGTCCCCATCACGGCATCAATCACGGGTTTGAGTTGTACCCGTTGCATATAAATTTCGAGCTTGCCCGCATCAACCCGCGCAAGGTCTAAGATGTCGTTGATGAGATGGAGCAATTGACGACCACTATTAAAAATTTGGTTGAGGTCGGCTTTATAGGCTTCTGGCAATTCTTCGTTATCATACATGATGGGGAATTTGAGCATGGTCTCGCTAAAACCAATGATGGCGTTCAGGGGTGTACGGAGTTCATGGCTCATATTTGCCAAAAATTGCCCACGAAAATTCTTGGCGGCTTCGGCGGTTTTGCGAGCTTCTTCAAGTTCCACATTGGACAGGCTTAATTCTTCTGCCAAGACTTCACTCCGCTTGAGGCTTCGTTGCAATTTTTCGCGGTTATCAAACAATGCCTGATTCGTTTGACTTTCCTTGCGGTAATTCAAAAGCGCCCATTCTGTCACACTATATAATTCACCAGTGGCTTGAATAGAGAGCAACGCACTTAAAAAGATGAGAATAATAGCAAAAAATTGTGATACACCAAAAAAGGCAAAGCTACCCGTACTAACGGCTGGCACAGCCACTAATAAAACAGCACAAACCAGCGCCAATAGTAAGGTGATTTGCGGACGAATGAGCAACCCACCGACAAAAATAATCATCACAAAAATAAATGGTAAAACTTGCATGGCTTGTGGGTCTTTATCCAACATTGCCACCGTCATCGCGGCGACCAATGTCAAGACATAAAACACGGCAGAAAAATCGAATAATTTGCGTCGTAACAAGAAGCGGGTGATAAAACTCCCTATCCCTAATGTTAGTGGCGCGTATATCCAAATGAACTGGCTCACTTTTGCAGAGACAATGATGGTCAGCATAATGATAACCAACCCAATTGATCCATACGCAGTGATGAGGGAGAGCAAACTCAGACGGTCTGCCTTGACTTCTGTGGCAAAATCTATGTTGGTAGGAATTTCTTGACCAGCATCTAACGGTGTTTCTAGTTCATGAGAGGATATATAACTCATAAAAAAAACGCCTTTTTATTTAATAAAGGAGCAGAATTTTTTTAATTATAACCCACATAGCGATAATTTCAACACATTGGTGTGAGATTAAATAAGTGACTTTTTACACAAGTTGTAATTAAATTTGCATTCGGTTAAATTATCGGCAAAATCAGTGCAGAAGGGTGAAGTTCATCATGAAAAATTTTCTGTTGTGCTTTTTGGCTGGTAGTGGCGGTGGCAAATGGTTCATCAACACACAAATTTCTTAGCCATCTCGGATGGGCGGCGCTGGCAATTTGTAGCCGAATGTGATGATTGGGCAAAAAACAATGTGCAGTCGCCCACATATCTACCTCAATGCACCATGTTCCATCGGCTTGGGGGATAACATCTTTGGCAAAAATCCGCACCAACCCATCACACACGTTATAGGATTTGCCCTTGGGATGCACATCGCATAACCGTCCATAAAAATCTACACATGGCGCATCGGATGTGACGACCAATTGCAGGCGCACATAGCCAATAACCTCTAGTGGGGCTTCTAATGGGGCGCTGGTATAAACCAACACATCCTCACGGCGTTCTATGCGCCAATTATTGCGCTTGCCCACATCCAACAAATTAAATTGTGTCCCACCAATATAGGGGGTCGGGTTTTTGGGGTCATATATATAGCTATCGGGATGCTCATTTTGTGGAAAATCGGTGGATAAGCGCCCCCCACTATGCAAATAAAACGGGACAGATTTCGCCTCATGTGGCGGAAAAACATCATAATCACGCCATTCTTTGCGCCCCATAATATATACACGCACAGGCTTTTCGCGTAATGGTTCAGTTCGTCCTTTTAGATGAGCATCAAACCACGAAAGCCCCTCTTGTAATTCAATCATACTAAGAATCGTGCTAAAGTGATTCCCTGCCCCAATGGTCAAATAAGGATTTTTGCCGAGTATCCGTAATTGTTCATAATCTTTCAATGTCCCACGCAAGAAAAAATCATACCATCCGCCAATCAGATGCACAGGCGCGTTCATCTGATTCAGGATATGAGGCTGGTGCATCTCTTCCCATACAGGGGTGGCAGGGTCGGCATTATCTATCCACATGCGAAAATAATCAATGCGTTTATCAAATGAAATGGTATCATCATCAGAAACGGGCAAATGGTCAAAGGCTTTTTTTGCCCTGCGCTCAACATTTTGCCAAAATGTTAGTGAATAAATGAGAGGCTTTCCTCTCAGTTTATCAAGTTGTTCAAAAACGGACATCCAGCGCATTGCCAACCCCAAATCGAGTGCGCCATCGGGATAGAGGATGGGATATAAATCGGATGATGTGATGCCAGGCACAATCGCCTTGATGGTAGCATGATGGGGTGCTATCACCCATTGGGTAATGCCCAAATAACTGCCCCCCCACATGCCCATGCTACCATTAAACCATGCTTGTGATTCTAGCCATGTGATGGTCGCTTCGGCATCTGCCCGTTCTGCAAAATACGGCGAAAATTCTCCTTCAGACTCGAATCTGCCCCGCACATCTTGGATAATCACATGATACCCGCGCTCTGCAAACCGATTGCCCACAAATTCCATATACCAGCCAAAATTGCTATTGAGATGGTTGCGCCCATAGGGGGTACGAATGAGAATGGTCGGAAAATC
>JANRKU010000160.1:0-16330 GCA_033763335.1 bacterium | reverse complement strand
AGATTCGACCAAACTGGCACAATAATAATTCAATTGACGGGCGGCTTCGACCTCGGTGAGCAATTCGCTCAGTTTGAATTGTATCCACTGGTTAGCAATCAATGGCTTGCCAAAAGTACGGCGTTCTTGGGTATATTGAATCGTTTTGCGGATGAAATATTCTGCGCCAGCGACACCACCCAATGCCCCAACCAGACGCTCCACTTGGAATTGTTCCATCTGATAATAAAAGCCCATACCCTCATCACCAATGCGATTGCTGACAGGCACACGTACATTTTCAAAGGTCAAAAAGGCGGTATCACTGCTATGATTGCCCAGTTTTTTCAGTTTTTTGCTGATAGTGAAGCCTGCCAAATTGGTGGGTACAACAATCAACGACATGCCCTGATAACCATCGCCAGAGGATGTTCTGGCGAGTAAGCACAGCCAATCGGCTTGTGTGCCATTTGTGATATAGAGTTTGCTCCCATTGATGACATACTCATCACCATCCCGTTCTGCGCGGGTGCGGATAGATGCCACATCAGATCCCGCATCGGGTTCTGTGACGGCGATGGCACACACCATATCGCCTTTAATTGCAGGCATGAGATATTTCCGCTTGAGGTCATCAGAGCCATGTTTGGCGAGGGCAGGAGTCGCCATATCGGTTTGGACGAATGTTGCCATTGGCACACCCGCCGCGCCACATTTTGCCAATTCTTCTGCCAATACAACGGTATACCAAATATCCGCGCCTGCCCCGCCATATTCTTCTGGATAATTGAGTCCCAAAAAGCCTAAATTGCCCATTTTTTTGAATAAATCGTGCAAAGGGGCGATTTCTGCTTCTTCCCATTCTTCGATATGTGGGACAATTTCTTTTTCGACAAAATTCCGTACCGATTTGCGGAACATCTCATGTTCGGGCGTAAAAGGGGAGTATAAATTTACTTTTTTATCTGGTGCTAAAACCATTTTAGAGTGTCTCCTCAACCAATAATCAATCATTTAATTAATTGGGGCATCAAAAAAAGATGCCCTGTTACTTTTATGCTATGAATCTATTTTACCGCTTAATGGCGCGAATCCCCAACATTAATGGGATATTTTGTGGCATGTTTTCGGGTGGATGGTTGCGATAATCATCATCGGAACGCATATCTTCAAAGGGTTTCCAGCCGTTGCAATAGGGAAATTCTTGCAGATGGGTGAGCATTAGCCCTGCCTCTAATAATGCGGCTACAATATCTGCCACGCCCCATGGAAATTCATACGATGGATTAGGGTTTTGGAATGTCCCGCGTGCGATTGCTTCATCACGGGTATTGGCTTCTTCACCGACATAATCCCCCACACCCCATTGCTCTTCAATCGGCTTTCCGCCCATATAGTCATAAAACATCTTCCATCCGTCAGGCTCACCTTTGAACATGGTCATGAACGAATGAAATTCCATCATGGCAAAATGACCGCCCGTTTTTAGGGTTTTGGCAACACCTTTGCCCCATGTTTTAATATCCGATAACCACCCCAATGCCCCATAAGAGGTAAATACGACATCATATTGGGTGGCATTGGTATCAAACCACTCAAATAAATCGCTACGGATAAATGTCGCAGGGATATTTGCCCCTGCCGATAGGCGTTGAGCAAATTCGATGGCGGTATCGCTAATATCCACACCTGTCACAATTGCGCCCAGATGTTTAGCAATGCTCAGGGTATCTTGACCATCGTTGCATTGTAGATGGACGAGATTTTTACCCTTAATATCCCCCAAAAGGGCAATTTCTTCAGGATATAAATTGTTCCACCCAGCCTTATATTTTTCGATGAGGTCGGGGCGATGGGTATGATGTTGGGCGGTTGCCTTGTTCCATGACTGCCGATTGGCTTCGTGCATGTGGTTGGTCATATCATCTCACATTCTGAAATTGCCGTAGCGGGGTGCGCCTTCACTGACCCAATCCCGATTGTAACTCATGGAAAGCCCCACAGTGAGCGCCATACGGGTGTCGCGGGGGTCAATGAGTCCGTCATCCCACAGGCGTGATGTACCGAAATAGGGGTCAGATTCTTCCTCAAATTTTTGGCGCACCATCATTTTCATAAATTCGATTTGTTGTGGGTCTGCGACTTCGCCTTTGCTCTTGGCGGATGATTCTTGCACAATCCCCAACACACCTGCGGCTTGTTCTGCGCCCATGACGGCGGTACGGCTCGTCACCCATGCAAATAGTAAGCGCGGGTCATAGGGGCGACCACACATGGCATAATATCCAGCACCATACGCCCCGCCAACCAATACCGTAAATTGGGGGACGGTGCTATTGGCAACGGCGTTAATCATAGAACTGCCGTGTTTGATGATGCCACCCTCTTCATATTTTTGACCAACCATAAAGCCTGTGATATTTTGGAAATAAATCAGAGGGGTACGGCTATGGTTGCATAGTTGAATAAATTGGGTCGCTTTTTGTGCGCTTTCGGAGAATAAAATGCCATTATTGGCTAAAATGCCGACTGGATAGCCGTTGATATGAGCGTGTCCACAGACCAATGTGCTACCATAATCGGGCTTAAACTCGAAGAAACGTGAGCCGTCTACAATGCGAGCGATGACCTCACGCATATCCAACGGTTTGCGGATGGTATCTATTGGCACAATGCCGAGTAACTCATCGGGGTCATAGGCAGGGGGTTCTGGCTGGCGTAAATCGGCGGGGTGATATTTGCGCCAATTGAGCCGACCAACAATTTCGCGCCCAATGCGTATGGCATCGGCATCATCTTCTGCGACATAATCCACCAAACCCGATGTGCGGGCGTGCATTTCTGTTCCGCCGAGTGCTTCTTCTTCCACTTCTTCACCCGTTGCCATTTTGACGAGTGGTGGTCCGCCTAAAAATGCCATCGCTTTGCCACGCACGAATATGGTGAAATCAGATAATCCGGGTACATACGCCCCGCCAGCCGTACTATTGCCAAATACCAGCGAAATTTGGGGTATACCTGCGCCACTCATCCGCGCCTGATTACAAAAGCCTTTTCCACCGGGGACGAATATATCGGCTTGGTGGGGGAGATTTGCCCCGCCAGATTCGACCAAATATACGGTTGGCAGGCGGTTGGTTGTAGCGATTTCTTGAGCGCGGAGTGATTTTTCGAGTGACATGGGGTAGGTTGTCCCACCTTTGACAGTGGCTTCATTGCCAGAAATCATGCAATCTACGCCGTTTATTGTGCCGATACCAGAGATGACACCCGCACCCGGACTTTCATCGTTATACATGCCATAAGCGGCGAGGGTACTCAGTTCCAAAAAGGGTGTATTGGGGTCTAAAAGTAATTCTACCCGTTCACGGGGGAGTAATTTACCCCGTTCAATATGGCGTTGACGAGCGCGGTCACTACCGCCTTGTCTGACTTTTGCTTGACGTTCTGATAATGTTTCTAGCAATTGGCAATTGTGGTCATAATTTGCCTTAAAATCTGGGTCATTTGTGTTGATTTTAGAGTTTATTTTGGTCATAAAAATATCTTTTCCTCAAAATTAGATAAAATGCCTACTTGTTACCCCCAATTTTCAGGTGATTATACCGTTTTTTTCGCTTGACGACACGCCAACCTAATACTACACTCATTGACTGTGTAAAGATTGTATCAAGATTCTTGGAGACTTTTATGGTGGCAATTCGCCGTCTTTTCATTGGCGCACCGTTGGCAACCGACCAAGCCGTGCATCAACGTCTTTCTAAAGTGAAGGCATTAGCAGTATTTAGCTCAGATGCGTTATCAAGCACTTCTTATGCCACAGAAGCCATTTTGTTGGTTTTAATTGGCGTTGGGGCGGGGGCGTTGGGTATTTCGTGGCCCATCGCATTGGGTATTACAGGCTTGCTTATTTTGGTAGCATCCTCTTATTACCAAACGGTTCATGCTTATCCCAACGGGGGAGGGGCGTATATTGTTGCCAAAGAAAACTTGGGAATATACCCCGGTTTGGTGGCGGCGGCATCGCTTCTTATTGATTATATCCTTACAGTAGCGGTGAGTGTATCTGCGGGCGTGGCGGCTTTATCATCCGCATTTCCCATGTTTGCGGAGTATCGCGTGCCGATTGCGTTGTGTATTATCGCTTTTATCACCCTCATCAATTTGCGTGGGGTAAAAGAGAGTGGCACGTTTTTTGCTATTCCTACCTATGCGTTTTTATTGGGTATTTTTGGGCTGATTACGGTTGGTATTATTCGGATTATAACGGGTAATGTGCCACCTGCTTTAGTAGACCAAGTTGTGGTGCATGATTTGGCATCTGCTACCAATGGGTTAACGTTGTTCATCATCCTGCGGGCATTTGCGGCAGGATGTACAGCATTAACAGGGATTGAAGCCATTTCTAATGGGATTCCTGCCTTCAAAAAGCCAGAAAGTAAAAATGCGGGGCAAACGCTTATCGTTATGGTGGCATTGCTCTCGACCATGTTTGTGGGTATTACCTTCCTTGCCAATTATTTCCCCATTCATGTTGAACATCACATGCAACAAACAGTCCTTTCTCAAATCGCGGGAGAGGTGTTTGGGGATGGGAGCTTTTTGTTTTATTATATCCAAATTGCGACCTTGATGATTTTGTCATTGGCGGCAAATACGGCATTTGCCGATTTTCCCCGTTTGGCATCACTAATTTCTAATGACCGCTATCTGCCCCGTCAATTGCGTAATTTTGGCGATAGATTGGTCTATAGCAACGGTATCATCGCTTTGTCGGTGATTGCAGGGGTTTTGGTCGTCCTTTTTGATGCCCGTGAACATAATCTGTTGCCTTTATATGCCGTAGGCGTGTTCACCAGCTTTACCCTGTCACAATCTGGGATGGTGATTCATTGGCTCAGAGAGCGTCAAAAAGAAGCGTTTAAGCCTACGAGTGGTTGGGTATTCCGCTTAGGGTTAAATGCGTTTGGCGCGGTCTGCACGTTTGTTGTTGGGGTTGTGTTGCTCGTCACCAAATTTACAGAAGGTGCGTGGATTGTGATGGTCGCTGTGCCGATTTTGATTTCCATGTTCCTTGCCATCCATAACCATTATAACGAGGTGGCAAAATCACTTACATTAGATGGGATTAAACGTGGGCGCTTTGTGTTACCTTCTGAAACACGCAATCACATCCCTATGGTTGTCCTTATGAACAGCCTCAATCGGTGTTCGTTACAAGCATTGGAATATGCCTTGAGCGTGTCCGATAGGGTGCGGGTGTGTGTGGTGAGTGTTGACCCTGCCGATGTTCAACGCCTACGTGAAAAATTCAAAGAACTCCATTTGGATGCGGGCATGATTGATGTGGTCGAATCGCCTTACCGTGAGGTAGGCAAGCCATTGATTGATTATTTGCACCTTGTAGACGAAAAAAGCGAAATAAAAATTCCGACGATGGTGCTATTACCCGAATTTGTGGTTAGCAAGTGGTGGCAACGCTTTTTACATAACGGGACAAGCGTGTCTATCCGCGAGGCGCTATATCATGACCAAATTGCGCGGGGCAAAGGTAGACCTGTTATCAATGTGCCATATCGTATTGGCGATACACTCTATCAACCCGAAATGGTCGTTATGCCCCCACCGCCATCTTTCGATTCTGCCAAATTAGATTCTCCGATAGATGAATCTGACCAAGAGCCAACCGATACTATTGCCCCAGAAACACCAAATCCTGTGGCAAATGAGCCAGAAAACGAGTAAATTACCAAAAACAGGGCGCTTATGGCGCTCTGTTTTGTTTTGGGCTGTTGCCATAAAATGGGTCTAAAGGCTATAATGCAATCATGTTTGGCAACTATCGAGAGGTGTTGAACGATGGATTTCAAAGATTTTGCGGCAAAGATGAAAGAAAAAAAAGGGCAACAAGCCGATATATCCGCAGAAAAGCCTTATGATTTTGCAGAAGCCTATCGCTTGCGTGCCAAAATGATGGGGGTGTTGTTGCGTGATGCGCGTGTGAGTGCCGCCCGCACTATAGAAGATTGTGCGCGATTATTGCATGTCTCTAGTGAACAAGTCGAAGGGTGGGAATTTGGCGATGATTCGCCCAGTTTGCCCCAACTAGAACTCCTCGCCTATTATTTGGATATTCCCGTGAGTCATTTTTGGGGGATGCAAACCGCCACTATTACCCGTGCAGGTGGTGATGCCATTCAACCCGAATATATTTCACTCCGCAATCGCATGATTGGGGCGTTGTTGCGCCAAGCCCGCGAAGAACTCACATTTGATTTGGACAATGTGAGTGAAAAAACGGGCATAGACCATGCTACACTAGAAGCATATGAATTGGGCGATGTTCCACCACCCATGCCTGTTTTATTGACATTGGCGGATGTATATAAAAAACCAGTTCCCTATTTCTTAGAGACCAGTGGGCAAATTGGCGAATTGTTGATGATGCGCGAAGCATGGAAACATTTTATGCAACTGCCAGAAGATGTTCGTGCATTTGCCGCCAATCCGTTGAATGTGGGATTTATTCATATTGCCGTTTTACTCAGCCAAATGCCCGCAGACCGCTTGCGTCAGGTGGGTGCGAGTATTCTTGATATTACGATGTGAGCAAAGGAATAATGCGATGAGTGAAGATGTAAAAGTGCTTCAGGAACGTGGTGTCAAATTATATGAACAGCGTGAATATGATTCGGCTGTGAAAATTTTTCAGCAGGCACAAGAGGGCTATGATAATGCCAATCAGCCCGATATGGTCGCTGAGATGAAAACCAACATCGGGTTAGCTTATCGTGGGTTGGGACATCATCAATTGGCGCTTGATATTATGCAATCTGCCTTACATACTTTTCAGGAACTGAAAGATTCGCGCCGTGCGGCGGCTGTTTTGGGCAACATGGGCGGGGTTTATTTGGAAATGGGCGATAAAGAACAAGCCTATGTGTGTTATCGCCAAGCGGCAGATGCCTTTTTAGAAATTGGCGAGACCAAAATGTATGGCGAAACACTCCTCGCCATTGCCCGTATGCAATTCAAAGATGGCAAAATTTGGACAAGCGCCTCAACCTATGAAATTGGGTTAGAGAATATTGACAAATTATCATTGGGGCAAAAATTCCTAAAACGACTATTTGGTGTCAAAAACCGACTTTCTGGAACAGGCACAAGTTAATTTAACTGAGTTTATCTTATGAAAAAGTTTTCTTTCCGCCATCATGACCTCATGGTGGCGTTATTTTGTCTATTGGCAAGCCTCTATATGCTGGTTTATAGCGGACGGCATAGTTTTAATGATGAATTGCAAATGTTTGATACGACAGGCAGTATGGTCGAATTTGCCGACACCAAATATGACCTATCTATGTGGTATGTTTGGGTGAATTATGGACAAATGGGACAAAATACCGATGAAGTCTATCCGCTTATCTCATCTCCCATTGAACCTATGTGGAGTACACTCGCAACACCCCTCTATTGGATAGCTACCCAAAATAATACACTAGGGTTGCTCCATACCACCTTTTTATTGAATATCATTGTTGTTGCATGTGCCTGTATCGTATTTTTTGTTTATGGGCGCGTATTGGGATATTCAGAATGGGTGGCTTTGTTTGGGGCATTGGCACTTGGTACATGCACCCTTTTGCTCCCCTATACCAAAACATTTTTACGTGAGCCATTGGCATTGTTGTTGCTCCTATCCGCATCATTAATGACCGAGCTATCCTATCGGCAAAGCACCATACGTCCCCGCTTACTGTATGGGGTAGGGGGGGGACTCTTTTTTCTGCTGGCATTTTATACCAAAGAATCTAGCATCATGTTATTGCCCATGTTGCTGTTTTTCATCATCCCTAAAATAAAAATCAGTGAAAAACGCCTTGTTCGCATGGGGGATATATTGTTTATCCTCAGCATCATCGCTGTTTTGTTGGTGATATACACCCCTCTGGTGAGCCTTATCATCAAAAATCCCTTCACCATCGGCAGTTATACGATTGTGCCAGAATATATCCCTATTTCGCTCCATAATTATTTATTGAGCCTGAATGGGAGTTTATGGGGGACATCACCTATTTTGCTTTTGGCACTCATTGGGGCATGGTGGCTTATCGGTAAAGGAGAACGTCGTCTATTATGGGGGGTATGGATTGGTATACTGAGCATGGCGGGTGGTCATGCAGTTACCACAGGGGTCAATTGGTTTGGTGGAGCAACATTGCCACCGCGTTTCCTCATCCCACTTATCCCATTTATTATGTTACTCACATTGCCTGTTATTGACCGTTTGGTGAATAAACCATCCCGTTGGGTTATTTTGGTCACAGGGGTGCTGGTGGTCATTAGCCTATATTCGCAATTCATCCATGTGGCATTTGATTGGCGTTTATACCCCAAATTATTGCCCCCAGAATCGAATCAATTGACGACATGGCTACCTAGCCTCAATTTGCTCCAATACTCGCGTCCTGTGCTGATGTCCCAATTATTTGTGAATACTCCTCTTGATTTTGCATGGGTGCGGACAAACACGTTATTTATCCCACTTGTAGCCAGTATCATGATGATATTTTCTGCAATCGCCCTATCGAATCGTAGAACAAAAGGTTTTGCTCTAATATCCAATCTTCTCTTTCCATTGGTTGTATTGTTGATGGTTGGGGTGACTACACTTGGTGGCGACCCTGCTCATTTTGGTGATAAACCCGCGTTGTATGCTGTATCGGATATTTTGGATGAGCAAGAGGTTGATGGGGATATTTTGCTCCTCAGCGACCCTGTATATGTGCCATTTTTCTTGAATACACGCCGATTTGATAAGACCCGCGTGGTATCGGTGCAATCGTCACTTGGGGAACGTGCCAGTTATGAGCAGACACCCCTCGTTATTTCCGATGATGTGCGTGATTTGCTTGCGCCAAATGCCACCGATTTAATTGATGCCCTCATGGTGAGTCGTCCGCGCTTATGGGTATTGATGGAGACCAGCCCGTTTTTGGGATGGGCAATTCGCCCTGTAGAACGCTATTTGAGCCAATATTACTATTTCATCCGCGAAATCCCGACAGGGACAGATGATGCCACTGTGCGCTTACTCGAATATGCGACTACCCATGCCCCAGACCCCAAAAATCCGCCACAAATTGTCACCGATTTTGTATTTGATGGACAATTACGTTTAGAAGGGGCGACATTGCCACATGGGGAAAATTATTCATCGGGTGGCATTTTGCCCATCACATTGGTTTGGTCAGCAGATAAGCGTATGACAACTGATTATCGTGTGGCATTATTTTTGGCAGATGAAACAGGTTTTATCCGCGCACAAGGGACAGATAGCGCCCCAATGGGGGGATTTATGCCCACCAACACATTCACGATTGACGAAAATGTGCAAGATAACCGCGCATTGCGTTTGCCAATAGATTTGCCATCAGGTAATTATCAAATTTTGGTGCGGGTATATATGTTTGGGGATGGTGGCGCGTTGGTCAATGGCGTTTTGGAAAATGGGGATGATATTGCCACTTTGCCCATAACGCTCCAAATCGCACCCCCATAAGGATTTTGGTCTTATATGGGTTATGGCTTTGGGCTACAATCAAAAAGTATATTTAATTAAATTATGCCATTAGGTGATTATGTCGGCTGAATTTGTCATTCAATCTCGCTACAAGACGAATTATTCAAATCCTGCACGCTTTATTTTGTCTCATATGTTACGTCACCCACTCCTTATTGTCACCCTTTTGATAGGGGCATTTAGCAATGCGGCGCTGGCGGCGGTCATCCCGTATTATACAGGCTTGTCATTTAATGCGTTTTCGGCACAAATGCCGTTACTCGATTTGAATATGGGTGGGTTGAATTTGCCTTATGTCACCCCCACACGCTTTGCCATGGATATGGCATGGTTTTGTGCTGTGATGATTGTGGTTTCGCAACTCATTCGCGCTGTATTACAACTGATGCGAAATGCGTCATCGGAGTCGTTTGGGCAACGCATTGAGCGCGATGTGCGCGATGAATTGTATGCCAGCTTACTCGGCAAAAGCATGACCTTTCATGATTTGATGCCTGTGGGTGAAATTATGGCGCGTGTAACGAATGATGTACGTGAACTCAACTTGTTCATGAATCCGGGTGTGAACTTGTTATTGGGGTCTAGCATGTTTTTGCTCTTGGTGTTGATTGGTGCGCCATTAATTCACCCCGATTTATTATTCATCCCACTTGTTTTTGTGATATTACATGTGATTGTGCAATACCGCTATGTGCGCCAAATGCACCCTGTGGCACAAAATGTTCGCGCCAGTTTTGGGCGGATGAATGCCCGCCTAGCCGAGACGATTGAAGGATTGCAAGTGGTGAAGGGTGCGGCACAAGAAAAGCGCGAAAGTGCCAATTTTAATGCCTCTGCCGATGCCGTGCGCGATTATTTCATCAAACAGGGGCGCATTGAGGCGCAATATCTGTCTAACTTGTTATTTGGGTTGGCGGTGGTGGCTTCTTTTATCCATTCCGCGATTTTGTATCAACAAGGTATTATTCAGATTGGTGATATTGTCGCCTATACGACCCTCGTTGGGTTATTTGGATTCCCTGTGTTCACATCGCTCAATTCCTTGTCACGGTTGGCATTGGGGTATGCCAGCGCGGGGCGGATTTTGAATATTATCACCACCCGCGCCGACCTAGACCAAAATCCCAAAGGGTATGCTGAACCGATTAAAGGTGAAATTCGGTTTGAAGGGGTAGATTTTGCCTATACAGCCAATTCGGGCATGGTATTAAATAACATCTCTTTTAGCATCGCTCCCAATAAGACACTAGCGATTGTGGGACAAACAGGCTCAGGTAAAAGCACCATCGCCAAACTCATCAACCGCACGTATGACACCAATAAAGGGCGTATATTTGTTGATGGGGTAGATGTGCGCGACTGGGATTTGGCGCGGTTGCGCTCACAAATCAGCATTATTGAACAAGATATTTTTCTGTTTAGCAGGACAATTGCCGAAAACATCGCCTTTGGCAACCCAGATGCCACCCAAGCCGATATTGAAGATGCCGCCAAAAAAGCCCAAGCGCACGAGTTCATTATGGGCTTTCCAGAGGGGTACGAAACGATTATTGGGCAACGTGGGGTGACATTGAGTGGTGGTCAACGTCAACGCATTGCCCTGTCTCGTGCATTTCTGACAAATCCACCCATTTTGATATTAGACGATAGCACCAGCGCCATAGATAGTGCCACAGAAGATAAAATCCAACGCGCCATTTGGACTGCTTCGCAAGGGCGTACCACCGTGATTATCACCCATCGTCTATCACAAATTCGGTGGGCAGACCATATCGTGGTTTTACGGCGTGGGCGCATTGTGGCACAAGGCACACATGACGATTTATTAGCCTCATCCGATGCCTATCGGCGTATTTTTGCCCGTTATGAAGGTGCTGTCCTCGTACAAGAATAGTCCACACATCTGTGTGATTGGCGGATGTTGATTATAGACATCCGCCAAAATCCTCTTTACAAATCGTAAATTTATTTATCGTAATTTGCACAATGTCTTTGTGACTTTTTTCCCATTGATAGATTCTTGATACTTTTTTGTCACAATCTTACTAAAAAATTCCTCATAATTTGGCTAAAAGCCAACTGTGGGTAGTTTTCTCATTGGCATAAACTACCAATCAATATCGTGACTCTCTTATTCGTGAATCGTAGGGGAACCATATGAACAGTAAAATGAGAAGACTCCGTCGTCGTATGTTAGCTATTTTTGTCGGGACGTTAATTCTGGGAATCGCCAGCATTGTGAATGCGCAAGATGCGACACCAGAACCAACGCCAGAGCCAACACCAGCCGTTGTAGAAACAACTACCGATACTTCTGTAGAAGCTCCTGTCGTAGAAGTTCCTGAAGTTCCAGCTATTGAAGAATTGGTGGTCGAAGACCCCATAGCAACTCTCGCTACAACTGTATCCAATATGACTATCTCTGTAGATACCATCTGGGTATTCCTCACAGGCTTTTTGGTCTTTTTCATGCAAACAGGGTTTGCGTTGCTCGAAGCAGGTTTGGTGCGCCAAACGGGTGTGGTTAATGCGTTGCTTGAAAACTTCATTGATGCGGGGCTTACCGCTATCATCTTCTGGGCAGTCGGCTTTGGGATTGCCTTTGGTACAGATGCGGGTGGTCTTATCGGGACAGATAACTTCTTCCTCGCTAAAGCCTTTGAAATTAGCAATGGGAATATTGTGTTCAATACCATTACACAAGCCAACCCGGATATTGCTTACCCCAATTTAAGTGTATTAACCTTCTTCTTCTTCCAATTCGCCTTTGCCGCCACCGCCAGCACCATTACCACTGGCGCGATGGCAGAACGCACCGATTATATTGGCGACTTGATTTATACTGGCTTGATGGCGGCAATTACCTATCCTGTGGTTGTTCACTGGGTATGGGGTGGTGGCTGGTTAGCCGATAATTGGTTCTTAGATTTTGCAGGTAGTACGGTTGTGCATACTGTTGGCGGTGTGACCGCGCTCGTTGGTGCATGGATGCTCGGACCGCGTGCTAACCGTAAATTTGGTGAATTCCCGCCTCCTCATAATATGGCATTGGCGACACTCGGTACCATGGTTCTGTGGTTTGGCTGGTATGGCTTTAATCCAGGGTCTACACTTGGTACTGGCAATCCCAACCTCATCGGCTTGGTTGTGTTGAATACGACACTTGGTGCTGGTGCTGGTGCTGTGGTGGCGATGCTCTTCGTCTTTTTCCGTACCGGACGTTGGGATTTGGTTTTCACTCTCAATGGCTCATTGGCGGGGCTGGTCGCTATCACTGCTGGCTGTGCCTTTGTGACACCCTCTTCTGCCATCATCATTGGTGGTATCGCAGGTATCTTGGTCTATTTGGGTGTAGAATTAATTGAAGCATTGAAAATTGACGACCCCGTTGGTGCATTTGCAGTGCATGGTATCAACGGTATTTGGGGAACACTGGCAGTTGGGTTGTTTGCCCAAGCGGAAATCGTTAGCAATGCTACGGGTGGTTTATTGACACGCGGTGGCTTGCTCACTGGCGGTGGCACAGAACAATTGATGTGGCAATTCATTGGGTCTGGTGCTACAGTCCTGTGGATTGGTGTGACATCCTTCATCATGTTTGGCGCATTGAAGATGATTAATCGCTTACGTGTGGATAAAGTGGCAGATGCCATCGGCATTGATGCTTACGAACACCAAGCCAGCGCGTGGCCCGATGTTCTTCCTATGCAAGTTATCACTAAAGAATAATCGCGTTGACAAACTTCTAGGGCGAGAGATGCCTCGCCCTCATTATCTATCGTAAGGGGAATGAAGACCATGATTAAAAAGATCGAAGCAATCATCCGCACGGATAAATTTGAAGATGTCAAAAAAGCATTATCTGAAATTGGCATCGTCGGGTTAAACACCTTCCCTGTACGCGGTCGTGGACGCGGTAAAGGGATGGTCGTGCAAGGACGTACAGGCAAATACACCATTGATATGTTGCCCAGAACACAAATTAACATTGTTTTGAGTGAACGCAATGTGAAGGCAACGGTGGATGTCATCAAAAAAGCCGCCTATTCGGGCGATTCTGGTGATGGTGTCATCTTTGTCCTGCCTGTAGAAAATGTCATTCGCATTTCCTCTGGTGAGGAAGGTGCAGATGCCCTCATGTATCAGGGCGATATTGACAGCAAGAAAAAATAATTTGGGTGATAAACGGTATGATACCGTTGTGAACCATGTATCCTGTGTGAAAAGTGTCGTTAAGGGGCTAAATAAGCCCCTTTTTGTTTTTTATAAAATTTGAGATTTGTAAGTTTTGGGCGCAACATGTTGCGCCCTTACAGGGGTAGATATGGCGATTAGCCTTCTTGTGCCACACCTGTGGCTAAACGGATGGCATCGAGGGCGCGTTTTGGGAAATAACTGGTGTTCCATATCCCAAAACGGTTGGCGGGACCATCTTCTGCGGGACAATTGGGGTCTTGGCAAATGGCTGTGAGGGGATAATCGAATGCTGTCCAAATGACCCACCCTGCTAGTGCATTTTGTTGAATGGCTTCTATGGCACGATAAACATTTTCTCGCTGACCCAATTCATCTAATTCGTAGGTGGCATATCCCACTGCTGAGGGCAAAATTGGTTTTTCTCCCGCAATATTTTTGAGTATGGCGATTTTTTGCCGTAACGAATCTATATCACCAAAATGCTGAAAGCTGATGAAATCCACATAACCTGCCGTATCTTGGGCATCTTCTATCCAACTCGCTGTGATGAGCTGATTGGGAGCATTGGCTTTGATGAGCGCCCCCATCATCTCTAGCCAGCGTAACACGGCTGTTTTGCGATAGGTGCGATAATCGGCATCGCCACCATCGCGTATATCATACGCCATGATGATGGGTTCATCGGCATAACGCTTGGCGATAAATTCTGTTTGGGCGGTGATATGGGGAGGCATATCATATAGGGGATATTCCGCCCAATTTGGGTCATGGTGCAAGACGATAATTAATTTATAGCCACGTACCCCTGCGAGCTGAATAAATTGGTCTAAGCGGGCTAAATTATCGGGGCGGGGGATTGTCCCATTGGCTTCACAGGCGAATAAATCATCATAGCGAATAAAAATCCGCAGGGTATTGAGTCCATGTACGCGCATTAAATCCAATTCAAAATCAATGGCAGGGACATCTGTCTCGGTGAGAAAGCGATGATTAGGGTAATCTCGTGGATAATAATTAATGCCATAAATGGGGTATGGTCTATCACTTTGCCAAAATGTGCCATTTTGAATGGTGATAAATGCCCCTGTGCTTGGGCTATAGTCTGGGATGAGGGCAAGGGCGCGGTCAATTGAATCGGCTGTGCATCGCTCTAATGCCAGTGGGGTGGCGGATGGCAATATGAACGGGGTAATTTCTGTGAGGGTGGCATTAGGGTCAAAGGTGGCGGCGACTAATCCGGATGAATTTTGGGGTGGGGCAGGGGAACATGCCACCATGAGAAATATTGCCATGAGCCAGATAAATAATCGCGGAATCATGCGGATTTTTGGTCGGTGGCGACAGTAGGGATGCTAAAGGTAAAGGTACTGCCTTCGCCAAAATGACTATTTACGCCAATATCACCCCCATGTCTGCGAATAATGGTGCGGGCGAGTGTGAGTCCCAAGCCACCACCGGGCATATTGCGGACAACCTCACTGCGAGACCGAAACATGCGGTCAAAGACCATATCTATTTCATCATCAGAAATGCCAATGCCCCTATCTGCCACACTGCAATAAACCTTATTGTCATCGCCCCAACCGTGAATGGCGACTGATTGCTCTGGGTCAGAATAGACGATGGCATTATGGAGTAGGCTATACACCACCTGTTCTAATCGTTCTGGGTCGCCCATGATGATAGGCATGGGGTTTTGCACCGAAATGGCGATGATGATTTTACGCTCTTGGGCGATTGCCACCAACCGATTCACTGATTTATTGATGATGTCACGTAATTGAATCGGCTGATATGCCATTGGCATACCTGCTTCAATCCATGCCAAATCTACCAATGTGCCGATGACATCATTCATTTTTGAGGCGGTTTGCCTGATTCTGGTGATAAATTTGCTTTGTTGTTCGTTAAGATCGCCAAATTTGACAACTAAATCTGCGAAGCCAGAAATGCCTGTGATGGGGTTGCGTAAATCGTGATTGATAGCGCGGATGAGGGCTTCCCTGCGACTATCTAAATCACGTTTTTCGGTGACATCATGCAAAATGACGATACGGGTGTTATCCGACAAAGTAGACCCAATCCCCACCGCCAAACGGCGACGAGGTAGGCGAATATCTAGCGATTGATCGCCTGTGCGCGTAAAAAGGGTCGTCAGGGCTGGATTGGCTTCAAATGCCTGTTTGGTTGTTTTGCCAATAATATCTTCTGGGACAATGCCCAACATTGCCGCGCCCGCAGGGTTAATTTTCTCAATGATGCCCATCGGAGAAGCCGTAATAATGCCATCTGATGTGCTAAGAAAGATAAATTCATTCAGACCAGTTTTGGGCGCGGTTGTGTTTGTCATAGTGTCATCTATAGCTATCGCATTATGAGTCAGATTCTTCAGGTTCAATATCCACTTGAATTATAACCCGCTTTGGGTCATTTGGCGCACCGACTTGTGGTGGAAAATGGGGTTTCATGACTATTTTTTCTGCAATAGGCGTTGTTGCATCTTCTACCAAATCGCCATCCGAATTTGCCACAATTTCGGTGCTATAGCCTGATGGGAAGGTGATATATGCT
>JANRKU010000159.1:0-8210 GCA_033763335.1 bacterium | reverse complement strand
AAACAATCGGACTTTTTAATGAGAAAGGTGGGGTGGGGAAATCCACTATTGCAACACATATCGCGGCAGGATTGGCATTACGTGGAGCGACCGTTGTCTTGATTGACACCGACCCACAGGGGAATGCTACTAGTGCGTTGGGGCATGAAAAAGTGCCAGATTTTTATGATTTGACAGTTCGGAATAAACCGTGGAAAGATGTGTTGAAATTGGTATTGCCTGAATTGTATGAGCCTCCCAATGAACCATCATCTGGAAAACTGTTTTTATGCGGGGGTAACAAAGAATCGCGCAATATCGCTAATAGCATCAGTAATCCTGCGGTGGTGCGCCGTCGGATTAAAGAATTGGAAGGGGTTGTTGATTTCGTCATATTTGATACATCCCCTACGCCATCTTTGCTTCATGCTGCTCTGACATCAGCAAGTGATTATGTCATTATCCCAACTGACCTGCAAGAATTTGGGGCGCTACAAGGTGTTCCTGCAACACTCGAACATGTGATGGAAATCCGCAATGAAGCAATGGCACGGGGTTTGAACATTGCCAAACCTTTGGCGATTTTACCTAATAAATATCAAAAAGCCATCAAGGTACAGCAAGATATTTTAGAAAGTGTGAAAAGTACATATGGCGATATGGTATGGGAGGAAATCCCACTTTTGACGGCGTTCAGCGAAGCACAAGTCACAAGCCGTTTGCTATATGCGTATGCTCCCAAATCGAAAGCGGCTACATATATGTGGCAATTGATTGACCACATTATGGAGGAAGTATATGCCTCCTAAGTCTTTTAGAGGCAATATCGCAGGTCGAGGGAATACCCCCAAGCCCATCTCGGATGCGGAAAATATTGCTAATGTCATGTATGGTGGCGAAGTGAATGAGGGGGCATTAGACGCTTTTTTTGATGCTATTGCAGAAAATGAGGGCGGGCGAAATGCTCCGCTACGGGTTTTGCAGAGCGACACAGGTGCTATAGATATTGGGAACTTTCGTGTATTAGCTACTGGGTTGCAAATTGCCGATGGCGTAGATGTCGAAGAATGGCAAGCATTTGGGCAACACATCCGCATGATGGAAACCAGCATCCAGTGGATTATTGGAGATTGGCTGGCATATGGTGAACGGGTATATGGCAAGACCTATCAAGAGGTGGCGGAACTCACTGGGTATACATACGAGACGCTCCGTAACTTGGTGTGGGTAGTACGCCAATTTGACTTGTCATCACGTAATGACAAGTTAAGTTTTGGTCATCATCAAACAGCATTGGCATTGTGTGATGGTAACGGTAAGGTGGCATTTGATTGGTTGCAGAGTGCTTCTGACAATGGGTGGTCTATTAAAAAGATGGCAGATGAAATTAAGGGAGTTCCCCCTGCCCTACCGCCAGTAAAGGGTAGAATGGCTAAATTTTGGGCTAATTTTGAGCTATTTTCGAAGAAAAATGTCCAAATTGCGAGTAGGGCAGGGGAGGCGGAGCGCCGACAGATGGCAGATGCCTTGCGGAAATTGGCGGATGATTTGGAACGTAGAAAATAAAAAGCGGAGGCAACCCCTCCGCTTTTTTGTTGGATTTCGTTAGTGGTGATGTGCCAAAATCACACACCTGCCCCTTCAGTTTTCTCGCGTTTGACATAAGCAATCGCCTCCAACGCCACCTCCAATTCAGGTAATTCAAAAGCACGGAATTCTTCAATGAGTACCTTCAGTAAATTGGGTGCAGTGGAGGGAAGGGGTGCAGGGGTGTGCGATTTATCCTTGCCGTTTTGGTAGGATGGCGGGTTTTCTCCATTGGAGAAAGTGGGTGCTGTATCGGTTGGTGTCTCATCTGGAACTGGGTCAACCACAGGTGGAACACTCACAAGGGGTTGAGCTACTTCTATGGGAGTGTCGGTGGATTCGGGTGTATCGTCCGCAGATAAGCCAAGTTGCACATCCACTGCTTCACCTGTTTCTTTGGTCTTGGCGATGAGCTTGGCGGCATCTCTGGCTTCTTGTTCGCGTTTCCAGACTTGATAAGGGCTGTTTTCATCCACAGGAATGACAGGACGAACAGGCAATGCCCCATGCTCATAGATATGGCAAATGGCATCAGCCACCGAGTCAATACTTTCGGGTGGATAGGTGTTTTTCGGTGGATAGCTATGCTGACGCATGATGCGTTTGGCGGCAACCTTGACCCTGGCACGGATGGTGTCCGTCCAATCCATTTCAGGTAAAGCGGAACGAATAGCGAGGTGCAATTGGTGGGCAATTTCGGTGAGTTTGCGATTCCCAAATTTGCCATCCGATGTGTGCATGGCTTCCACCAACATATCCATGAGCAGGGCATCGGCAGATGGGGTTTGGGGTTTATCCACGACAGGTTGCTCTGTAGAGGCTTCCACCAGAGGGGTATCTGGAATGATGGCAAGTTCTGATTCATTGGCTGAAACGTCAATGATGACAGGTGATTCAGTTGCTAGAGGGGTGGGAATAGATGGTTGTTCATCAAAGGTCATATCATCGGATTCAGCCTCATCATGTACCGCATCCGTCCAATCTGACCACTTACCCATGCGCCAGGCATCGGGATTGGGGTTAATGGCTTGCATCTTCTTCAAGACCAATTCGGTGTTTTTCTCTTTGGAATCGCGTGACCAGAGCATGTCATCTTCGTCGGCATAGTCGCGCTCATACATCACAAAGACATCTTCCAAATCGGTGGTGATGTACATGGTGGTTGACTCGCCATCCGCACATAAGCCTCTATCTGGGTCATAGGTAGTCAAGAGTTCGGTGAGATGTTGTTTCATGATGGATGCGAATGGACGTGGCGTTGGTACCAGAGGGGTAGATTGTGCTTCGGCTTTGCGTTCTTTCATGGTCTTGTGTTGAGCAGTAGCAAACATCCAATCATTGGCTGAGATGGTATTCCATGTGAATGGGATGGGCGAGAAGGCATACATTTTGTCGAGTGCTTCGGTCAATGTGACGGTTTCTTGGGTGTATTCCCCGTTCACTGTTTCGAGGAAGAACATCCCCATTTTGCTGATGTGTGGTGCGACATATAGTTTGGTATCGCCATCCACCGCGAATAGTCCTTTGCTATTTGGGAGCAAGGCGAGCAGGGCAGTGACGGTTATCTGGAACTGACCATAGGGGTCATCTGGTGTGGTGATGGCATCCACAATAGGTTCGGTATCGGCATCCCAATTTGATTTTTCTTCGGCAACAATCTTGTCATAAGCGGTTTCTGGGGTGAAGGCTTGCACGAATAATCCATCTGGTTTGAACACGGTATCCACAACGGGTTCTGGTGCTGGCGGGACGTAGATGGTTTCCCATTCATCAAGGCTGAGGAATTTCCAATGGGTTGCTTGGGATTGAAATTCTTTCATCATTTGCAGGGTGTCATTGCGGGATGTCACGATTTCATTAGATTCTGACCCATCGGGCGCGATGGATTTGACGATAAAACTATCCCATTTCGCGGTATAAGACACACACATTTTATGTTCATCGTTTGTGGCATATAGCACATGGCTTGTGCCGATTGACCCCAAGACTTCCGACATGGCGGTGTGGAATGATGGGAAGGTTTCGGTGGATTCGATAGGGGTGGTAACTGCGACTGGCTCTGGGGTGACGGCTTCAATTGCGACAACCTCTGGGGCAGGTAACACAGGTGCATCCCACACTTTATCCTCAAAATCTTCCTGAGCATAATTAGGCATCGTGTTATATTTCAGGAATTTTTCATTGGTCATGTAGACCAGTTCGTGTTTGGCGCGGGTGCGTGCGACATAATCCAGATTGCCTTCTTGTTGCTCCTGCTCAGGTGTGCTGTTTCCCGACATCAACCGCTCGGCGAAGTACCGACATCGGACGCACCCCGAGAAAAATGCAGTAAATAGCGCGAAGCACCGATTTCTCAGGTTAAATCGTCTTGAAGATGCGCTCATACCTCACAAAACAGGTCATACGAAAGCCCTAAAATCGGCACTTTGGCATGTTAAAACCTCAGAACGTGTGCTATCCTGCCCATATAGATTATGATTTTTAGAATGTGTGCGATGAATCCTTCTAACGGTATTCATCGCCTTTCTTTTTCCACGTTATCTGACGATAATATTCGATGCTTATCGCCTCATCTTTTATGGTATTGAAATACTCACGTAGCGTCATATCTTCTGGCAATAGTCGTTGCATCGCCACAGGAGCGAGTTTGATATTGCCTTCTTGAGTGATTTGGAAAGAGCGCAGAGACGCATCTAATCGTATGAGTACCCCCTGCCGAGCCTTCAAATTCTTCACATGATACACTTGTTTATCTATCTGAAATGCCCCACCAACCCGTCCCATGCGATGAAATACCCGCCCGTCATAATGGTCTATCCAGCTATTCGGCTTCACTAGGGGTGGCAATTTCGGCAATTCTGGCAAGTCTGGAAATGCCTCGTCTGGTGTTCTGTGGTTACAGGCTCGCCCTTGATGAATCCGTTCAGAATTATGAAATTTGACATATTGGGGGAAAAGATTGAGCAGTTCCCCCAGTGTTGACCAATTGCTATGGGTTAACCACTCATTCTTGAATGACCCAATACAACGTTCCACATAGGGCTTCAAATCGGGTCGGCGTGGTGGGCAGATGACAGGCTCAACCCCAATGACGCGCAGAAACCGAATGAGGGGAGCTGGATACCCTCTTGATGACCAACTCGCAACGAAGCGTGGGTCGCGGTCTAAGCGCAACCGTTTGGGTAATCCTGTCGTATCCAGCAAGCCAAATACCGCCTCTAATGCAGTTTGGGCATTATAACCCTGTTGCCGTCCCTCCAGGTGAACAACCCGTGATGTCCCTCTATCCACCACGACAAAAAACTCAAACATACCTTCATGAGGAACTTCGACTTCACAGAAATCCATCTCCCATTCTTCCATTGGAGGAATGATGTCTAGGGGTGTGTGGATGCGTTTAGGGCGTGAGACGATGTAGCCCAGTTCTCGCAGAACATTGGTCACAGTTCGCGTGGATTTCGGGATTTTATGCTTTTTTAACGTCACCATGCGCTTCAGATATTCGATGATGAGGCGTGCGCCTGCTTTGCGGTGGTATTTCTCGGTTAATGCCACACGCAAATCGCCGATGGCATCTTTCACCGCAGGGGCAACCGGTTTGCACCGGTTATGGGGTGCGCGAGAACGACTATAGCATAGCTCAATCGTGTGTGGCTGGTCGGTTTCAAATCGTTTACGCCAAGTCCGCACAAATTTTTCCGAGACATCCAAGTCTTTGGCACAACGGCGGTTGCTAAAGTCGGGATGGTCTTTGAGGAAAAAGTACAGGCGCATCCGGTGGAAGATGCGTTCACTTTCAGTATCCATCTCATCCTATCTCCTTTTATGTGAGTTTAGTTTGAGAAAAGATACCGAATTTATACCAATTTGCAACCACTGCTTCGGCGCTATTTACTGCATTTTTCTCGGGGTGCGTCCGATGTCGGTACTTCGCCGAGCGGTTGATGTCGGGAAACAGCACATTACCATGTAGATTTTTTGGTGAGATACCAGCCAGTAATTCATTTTGCTCATCCATAGGGCTTTACAGCCAATTTGCCGATGAGCGGTGTCATGTGTTTCAGATTATGTGTGTAAAGTGTTGTTTGTAGGCGATAAGCAACAGAGGCAATCAGACAATCATTCATGCCCGTATGATGACTAAATCGTAGACGTTTGAGTTGTTCCTGCGCCCATAATTGGTCATCTTGGGTGATAAAATAAATATCAAAGCCATCTAAAAATTCAAGCGTCTCGCGCATATTTTGTTTATTTGTGACACCAACCACTATTTCCATCCAAGTAATAGATGAAATGCCGAAGGTCTGAGAGGCATCAAACCAGTTTAGGGCAGGATTATAATGTCGTAAGAGATGAACAATGACGGTTGAATCTAATAGACCAAGCATTATTTATCCCCGTCCCAGTAGGGTTTGAGACGGTCAGCTTCTTTTTGGCGCTGTGCTTCAAGCCATTCCACAGGGTCTTCAATTTCTGGGTCAACTAATTCGATTGGACCCATTTTTCTGAGCATAGCAACCAATTCTGCACCCGTTTTGGCTTTATGGGTTTGTTGTTTACGGTGTATCCGTAAGTCTAAGATTTGTTCTGTCAATTCGTCCAACTCAGCTAATTCAAGTTGTTTGACTTGTTCTAAAATATCCATGACGGTCATCAGTATATCCTCACATTACTTTACCCAGATTATACAACAAAAAAGCACCTATGGGATGCAGGCGCTTTTTGTGTTCAGATGGAGGGGTTAGTGGGTTAAAACAGCATCGGTTGAGGTGGTGGTGCTGGTGGGGTGGGAGTGTTGGTGAGGTCGGCGAGTGTGAGATGCACCACAGTCACCCCATAGCGGTCTGCCATCTCATCGGCAACGGTGGTGCGGTGGCAGGTGTGATAATCTGGGCAGGCACACAGTAACACGGCGGGTTGCACCTTCAATATTTTGAGCAGGTCAAGTGTGCCTCTGTCCATATCGGCAATCATGATGCCCTCGCCGAATTGCCCCTTATAATTCTTGTTTCCGAGTTCAACCATATGAACATAACGGTCGCCCATCTTCTCCATGAGGCTTCGTTTCTGCCAAATGGGTGCGCGCGAGAAGGGCGAATAGCGCGTATCCACCAACTTCGCGTCATGGGCGATGAGGAATTTCAGGATAGCATCAGGCTTTGCTCCTGTGTAACCAAGTGTATAGAGGGGATGTAAATCAGGCATATCAATGTCTCCTAGTTGAGATAGTAAAGGGTAGATAGGGGTATTATAGAATAATAGTTCTATAATTGCGAATAATTTAGCCCTTGTGGTATTAAAACCTATTTGCTATACTTGCTATAGAATAAAAGTTCTGCTATGCTTGTGGGTGTACGTGTTTCGCCTGTGGTTTAATTCACACCTAGCAGAACGTTCCTTCATCCAGCCCTCGACTATGGAAGGTCGCCATCTGCTCAAGATGGAGGTGCAGGTCGAAACTGCGGGCTGGTCTTTTTGTTATATAGGATTCTCCATTGGAGAAACACTGAGAGGAGGGTAGGCGTATTTCAAACCCCGATATTTTATTCCGTGGCATCCCTCGAAACAAAACCAGAGGCTACACCGCACGGGTGCTGAGTGCCATTAAACCACGCAAGGTGGTCATCCCGTGTACGGGGTCATTCTCATTGGCGTGGGTCGCTCGTGAGGCGGATGTATCGGCAGAGAGCATCGTGTGCGGGGACATCTCACTGTATTCCACAGCACTTGGTAATGCCATCATGGACACCGATTGGCAGTTATCCCTCAATCCCGACACCCCACAAGAATATGCCGATATGATTACCCCTCTGCTGACATCCCCACTGGATAAGGCGGTAGGGGTGTTACTCATGGTGCGGATTCTGCAATATGTGAGGAAAGACAAGAAGGCGTATCACGAACACCGACGACTCGAACTGGTGCGGAATAGTGGGGAATACATCGCCCAATTGCGTGAACAGGTGATTGGGATTCGCTCCTACCTGAAGGGGTTAATATACCTCGCACAAGATATGTGGGTGACGATGGAGACCGAGCTAGGGAGCGCCGATATAGTGAATCTCATTAATCCGCCTCGATATTCTGGGGGTTACGACCGTATGTTTGCTGGGATAGATGCCATATTCAATTGGGATGAACCAAGCGCCAAGCAATTCACCGAGAAAGATTATCCGCATCTCATGGACACACTGGCAGAAGATGATGCGCTTTCCATGATGTACTATGCCACAGATGGGGAAGACCCTGCACCGCAGTGGGGGACTCCATGGCGGAGTCTGTTTGCCGACCGTCCTAACAGCATGGGGCAGGCGGCGATTAATTGGATTATCGGCAATCGTGACCCTGTGGGGATAGAAGCCTCCAGAGGGAAGATTGTTAGTAGCAGTGCCAAATTCCCGCTATTCACAGGGGTTATCTCGGAGGCGAGTGATATACGGGCGGTGCGCGTGGAAAAGACGGTAGGGGATTATTACCGCGATTTGTTCATCCACAGGCTACCTGGTAGCACCACTGAGATGTACATCGCCATATTGGTGGATGGCTTCCTCATGGGGATTGTTGGGTTACACCTTGCCGATTTACGGAGAGGGAAGGTCATTAAAAAGGGGGATAAGACACTCGACCACTGCGCGAGTGTGACA
>JANRKU010000158.1:0-48731 GCA_033763335.1 bacterium | reverse complement strand
ATTATGGATGAAATCCAAACGGGATTGGGGCGCACAGGGCGCTGGTTTGGGTATCAACATGCCGATATAACCCCCGATATGGTCGTTTTGGCAAAAGGACTCGCGGGTGGTGTGCCGATGGGTGCTGTGGCATGGCGCACATCACTCGGTGGGATTGAAAGTGGCACACATGGCACAACCTTTGGCGGGAATCCATTGGCTTGTGCGACGGCAGTCGCCACATTGCAAACATTAGAGGCGATAGAAGCCCCTGCGCGTGCCAATAATTTGGGATTGTTGTTCATCAACGAATTACGGGAACGGAATTTAACAGGTGTCCGAGAGATTCGCGGATTGGGATTGATGGTCGGGTTGGAATTGCGCGGGCGCGTATCGCCTGTGGTGCAGGCATTACAATCTCGCGGGATTTTGGCATTGGTCGCGGGAAAAACCGTATTGCGCTTCTTGCCACCCCTTATCATCACATGGGATGAATTACAACAAACGGTAGCGGTTTTGGCGGATGTCTTGGCAGAGGTGGGCGCATGATGCCGATGACACAAACACACATCACCGACACCGAAGCAGAGGCATTATTGCATGATGTGGTTGCTATCCCCAGTTTTTCGCATGGGGAAGCCAGAGCCGTGCAATTTTTGGTGGATTGGATGAACGGGCATGGTTATGACCGCGCTTTTGTGGATGAAGTGGGAAATGCGGTGGGCATCATTGGGGATGGCTCACATACACTCATGCTTTTGGGGCATATAGACACCTTCATGGGCAGTCCATCGGTGCATGTAGATGGTCGCTTGCTCTATGGGCGCGGTGCGGTGGATGCCAAAGGCGCGTTATGTGCGTTTGCTGTCTCCGCACGGCTGGCAAATATCCCCGCCGATTGGTGTGTGGTGGTGGTCGGCGCGGTAGAAGAGGAATGTCCCACCAGCGCGGGCGCACGTCATATTATGACGCAATACCGCCCCGATTTGTGCATTATCGGTGAGCCATCGCGTTGGGATAGGATGACGCTGGGCTATAAAGGACGGCTGATTTGTGAATGGGAATGGCGCGGGGCATTAGGACATAGTGCAGGGCAGATGACCACCCCCGCCGAACACGCTTTTTCAGATTTTGCCCATATTAACCAATTGGTGACGACCCTCAATGCCGATAAATCGGGCGTGTTTGATGTGTTGGATGTCTCGCTACAGGCGGTCAACACAGGGCATGATGATAGTGGTCATGGCTGGTCAAAAATGACGATTGGGTTTCGGTTGCCTGTGTGGTTATCACCAGAGGCACTCATCGAAAAATGTCGTAGTGTGCTGGAATCTGGCACAACCATCACCTTTTTGGGGATGGAACATGCCTTTTTATCCGAAAAAGACAATGCCCTCACCCGCATCATGCGGGGGGCAATCCGTACACATGGCGGAAAACCCGCCTTTGTGGTGAAAACAGGCACCTCAGATATGAACATTGTGGGGCGCGAATGGGGATGCCCAATTATCGCCTATGGCGCGGGAGATTCATCACTCGACCATACCCCTAACGAACATATTGATTTAGACGAATTTATTTTATCCATACGGGTATTGACCAGCGCAATTGAGCAACTTTCTTAATTAAAAAAATCCCCAAACGGACACGATATATCGTGTCCCTACAGTCACACACGGGTTGTAGGGGTGCAACATGTTGCGCCCTTACGCCCACATTGTTGGGGTAGGGATAACATCTATCAGAAAGGTTTTCTGTATGTCCTTTGAACAATTTAGCATCATAGATAGCACCCTCCGAGAAGGGGAACAATTTAGTACCGCGACCTTTACCACTGACCAAAAATTGCGGATTGCCCATATTTTGGATGAATTTGGCGTGGAAATGCTCGAAATGACCTCTCCATGCGCTTCCCCACAAAGCGAAGCCGATATTCGGGCGGTGGTGCGCTCAAACCTCAATGCTCGCATTTTGACCCATATCCGTTGTAATCGTGAAGATGCCCTCAAAGCACTCGATACGGGTGTGCATGGCATTGATGTGGTCATCGGCACATCGCCCCAACTCATGCAACATAGTCATGGCAAAAGCATTGACCAAATTTTGGAACTCGCTTATGACGTGTTGGGGTTTATCCGCCAACAAAAACCCGATGTCATTTTGCGTTTTAGCACTGAAGATAGTTTTCGTAGCCGAGAAGCCGACCTATGGCGCGTGTATTTGGCGATTAGCAGTATGGGATTTGCGAATCGCTTGGGTGTTGCCGATACAGTAGGTGTGGCATTGCCGACACGGGTGTATGAGCTTGTGCGCCAATTGGTGCGCCTCACGGGACTCGACATCGAATTTCATGGGCATAATGATAGTGGTTGTGCCATCGCCAATGCGTGCGCGGCACTCGAAGCAGGTGCAACGCATATAGATACCACCGTTTTGGGGATTGGGGAGCGCAATGGCATTACCCCCTTGGGCGGATTGATTGCACGCTTATACACATTGGATAAATCGTATGTCGCCAAATATAACTTGTCGCTGTTGGCACAAATTGATGCCATGATTGCCGATATGTGTGATATAGACATCCCTTTTAACAATTACATCACGGGGTCGAGTGCCTTTATGCACAAAGCAGGGATTCATGCCAAAGCCGTTTTAGCAGACCCCGCCACCTATGAAATTCTCAATCCAGATGATTTTGGATTATCACGCCATATCGCCATTGGGCATCGGCTCACAGGATGGAACGCGGTTCGCAATCGGGCGGTGGCGCTTGGGTTGATGTTAGATGATGATACCCTGCGCCATATCACGCAACAAATCAAATCGCGTGCCGATGAAACCCCCATGCACCCGCACGAAGTGGATGCGCTCCTCATCGAAATGGCGGTGGCATCATGACAGCAGGGTTCACTTTTGCAGAAAAAGCACTTGCACGCGCATCGGGCGTAGCGGGAGCGCGGGCAGGGGATGTGTTGGATATTCGCCCCGACCTGATTTTTAGCCATGATAATACGGCGGCTATCCGCAAAATATTTTTGGGATTTGGCGGAAAAGCCATTTTGCATCCCGATAGAGTGGCTATCACCCTTGACCATGCTGTTCCAGCACCGACCACGCTCCACGCGCAAAATCATGCCGAAATTCGGGCATGGGTGCAAGAACAGGGCATCGGACATTTTTTTGAGGTGGGGCGGGGGATATGCCATCAGGTCATTAGTGAAGAGGGACTCATTTTGCCCAGTGAGGTAATTTTTGGCTCAGATAGCCATACGACCCATTTTGGCTGGTTGGGCGCGTTTGGGATGGGTGTTGGTCGTACCGAAATGGCGGCATTATGGGCAACGGGTGAGCTATGGTTGGCTGTGCCACGAGCGATGAAAATCACGCTCAATGGAAAGTTACCCATCGGCACAACTGCCAAAGACATCGCCTTGCGGATTTTGCGCGAATTATCGGTGCAGGGCGGAGAATATCGGTCTATTGAATTTTTTGGCACGACCATCGGCACGCTTTCGATGGATGAACGTCCTGTTATCCCCAATATGATGGCAGAATTTGGGGCGATGAATGCCTATTTCCCCCCAGATGAGGCGATATTCAATTATTTAGCCATGCGGACATCGCGCCCCTATACGCCACTTTACCCTGATGCCGATGCTCAATACGAAGCGGAGTATACGCTGGATGTGAGTCAACTCGCGCCACAGGTGGCGATGCCTCATCAACCCGATGCTGTCGTAGATTTAGACCAAGCCATTGGCACACCGATTCAACAGGCATTTATCGGCACTTGCACAGGTGGGCGTTATGAAGATTTGGCGATGGCGGCGGATGTGGTACGCGGGAAAAAAATTCGTAGTCGGTTGATAATTATCCCTGCCAGCGCAGATGTTATGCTCCGCGCCACGCAAACGGGCGTATTGGCAGATTTAATCAAAGCAGGGGCGAGTATTGCGACCCCTGGTTGTGGTCCGTGTATGGGTAATCATTTGGGGATTCCTGCGGGTGATGAGGCGACTATCAGCACGGGTAGTCGTAATTTTAAGGGGCGGATGGGGACAACTGATGCGCCTGTTTATTTGGCAAATGCCTATGTGGTCGCCGCCAGCGCGGTTTGTGGGATGATTGTGCATCCAGACGAGGTGATGTCATGAGTGAGCATCGTTGTTTTGTGTATGGCGATAATATCAACACCGACCTCATTTTTGCGGGGAAATACACCTATACCCTCCGCACACCAGAAGAAATTGCCGCTCATGCGTTAGAAGATTTAGACCCCACTTTTGCCAAAACGGTGCAACAAGGCGATGTGATTGTAGCGGGGCGCAATTGGGGTAGTGGTAGCAGTCGTGAACAAGGTGTGACCAGCCTCAAGTGGTCGGGTGTGAGCATCATCATTGCCGAATCGTTTAGCGGGTTATATTTTCGCAATTGCATTAATCAGGGCGTACATCCGATTGTGTGCGCGGGGTTATCATCCAAAGTCAAAACGGGGGATGTTATCCGAATAGAAGGCGGGTATATTTATCATAACGGTGAACGCTATCCTATCCCACGCCTATCTCCATCTGTACAGGCGATTTTGGATGCGGGGGGATTAGCCCCTATGTTATCACGCCGTTTTGCCAGTGAGGGATGATATGCACACAATTACATTGATTAATGGGGATGGCATTGGACAAGAAGTGATTCCATGTGCCGAAAAAGTGTTGGTGGCGCTCAATTTGCCCCTACAGTTACGGTATGCCGAAGCAGGTTTTGGCACATTTGAGAAAACGGGCGATGCGCTTCCCCCAGAGACCATTCAGTTATGCGAGACGAGCGATGCCGTGTTGTTTGGGGCGACCCAATCGCCAATGGAAAAGGTAGAGGGGTATCTTAGCCCTATTTTGAATTTGCGGAGACGGTTTAACCTGTATGCGAATTTACGTCCTGCGGTGAGTTTTAGCTCACAGGCGACAGGGACGAATCATATTGGTCGTTTGCATGACCAAATAGACCTGCTGGTCGTCCGCGAAAATACCGAAGGCATGTATAGTGGGCGGGAACGGGTCGAAGCCAATGGTCAAATCGCCATTTTGGAGCGTGTCATTACAGCGACTGCCTCTGAACGTATTGCGCGGGTGGCATGTAATTTAGCCATGAATAGGCGCAAAAAATTGACCATCGTCCATAAAGCCAATGTGTTAAAAGAGACATGTGGGTTGTTTCGGCGGGTGGCATTGGGCGTGGCGAGCGCCTATCCCGATTTAGTGGTCGAAGAAATGTTGGTGGATGCGGCGGCGATGCACATGGCACAAAGCGCCATCCGATTTGATGTAATTGTCACCACCAATTTATTTGGCGATATTCTCAGTGACCTTGCGGCAGGGCTTACAGGTGGGCTTGGGATTGCACCTTCTGCCAATATAGGTGACGCTGGCGCGGTGGCGGTGTTTGAGCCTGTACATGGGAGCGCCCCCGATATAGCAGGGCAGGGTATCGCAGACCCACGCGCCACGTTGCTCAGTGTGGTGATGATGCTGGATTATTTGGGCTATACAGGTGATGCAACCCGTTTGCGCCGTGTGGTATATGCGACCCCTCATACAGGGAATACACAAGCGACAACAGAGGCAATCATCACAAAATTGGCTGTATAAGACCATTTATCACTTGTCTGAGCCATTAAAAAATATTTCTCAGATTTGTGACGCTCCACATGCCCATTTAGGCAGTGGTTTCTGTTGTACGCACGGCGTTACCTACCGCCCACGTTAACCAACACGGGTGCGTCCCACCCGCCTTTTCTTAAAATATTGATCGCCGCATTGTGGTCTCGATCTAACGATAATCCACACTGCTCACACTCAACCCATCTGGTAGATAGGGTGAAATTCTCAAACGCACAGCCACAATTTGAACACCATTTGGAGGTGTTGGTGGGGTTGATGATGAGTAATGCACGATTGGCACTCACAGCCTTATACGTGAAATACTGTTTCAATATTCCCCACCCACTATCCAAAATGGACTTGCTCAAGTGGCGGTTTTTGACCATGTTCGTGATGCGTAAATCTTCTATAGCGATGCCATCATAATTTTGCACAAAATAGGTCGAAATCTTGTGTAGAAAATCACTCCGTTGGTTGGCAACATGACCATGTACCCGTTGCAATCTTTTTAGATTTTTCTTGTAATTCTTACTACCCTTCACCTTGCGTTTCAATGCCCGTTGCACTTTTCTCAGTTGCTTTTGGGCTTTGCCATAGTATTTGGGATTGTCTATCTTTTCGCCATCGCTGGTGGTGATGAGTGAGGTGATTCCCACATCTATCCCAACATACCGACCCGTTTTGGGTAATTCCTCGCTCGGTGGCTTGGTTATCACGATAGAGACAAACCATTGACCTGCTTGATATTTTATGCGGATAGTTTTTATCACTGCACCCTCTGGCAACGGGCGGTGCATCCGAATTGGGATTTTACCCACACCCGTGATATGCAACCGATTACCAATCACCTTAAAGCCATTGCCATGTTCTTTGAATCCGAAGGAATGAAAACGACTCGCACTCTTGAAGCGGGGATAGCCTACCTTTTCGCCTGCTTTTTTCTTCCCTTTCGCCCATTTGAAGAATTTCTTCATGGCTTTATCGAGGTCGTTGGTTGCCACCTGCAACACATGGCTATGCACTTGTTTATTGCCTAACATGGTCTTTTTATAATGTTTGACGAGGCGCAGTTGGTCTTTTTTACTCACAGAACGACCTTCAAGTTCATAAGCATATTTGCGTTCTGCGAGACACATATTGTACCAATAGCGGGCAACCGTTAAGATATAAAGCAATGCCTTTATTTGGCTATGGCGTGGATAGAGGCGATATTTGTAGGTAATGGGTTGCATTGTTCAATACCTTTTTGCACTTTATTTAGCTATAATTATACAATCTTTTCAAATTGGTGCAATAAAACACGCCTAACCACTGCCACTGAAGTGGCGTGGCTCAAGTCTTAAATCTGTCAAACGCCTTGTGTACACTGTACAATATGGCTTATCTCGAATTTGATAAATACATATGAGGTCATTAATGAATAATACAGATGCCATCCTTGTCATGGGACATCGTAATCCCGATATGGACGCAATTGCTTCTGCTATGGGTTATGCTTGGTTGTTGGGTCAATTACAAGACGGAAATACCTATGTGGCAGGTCGTACTGGAACAGTAAACACACAAACACAATTTGCACTCGATACATTTCACATTGAAGCCCCACCGCTCATTAGTGATGTACGCAAACGTGTGGGCGATTTGGTCGAAGAAATGCCGTCTTTGCACCATACCAGTACCATTCTGGATGCTTGTCAGAGTGTATCACAGACACATCGGTCTGTTCCGCTTTTGAATGATGATGATAAACCTATCGGACTCATTTCTGGGTCGGCGTTGTTTGCAATTATGGCGGAATCATTGAGTTCTGCCAATATCATGGCGTTGGCAAAAGATTTTGAATTACCTGCCTCTAAATCTGCCGATACGTCATCTACCATGCTCACAACGGGCGATTATGTCCGTGATGTATTGACACAAGTGCTACGCTCTGAGCAAGATGATTTTATTGTGGTGGATGATAATGGGGTGTATGCGGGATTGTGCAAAAAGAACAAATTGCTATCTCCCCCCAAAAAGCGGATTGTGCTTGTAGACCACAACGAATTGGGGCAAGCTGTGATGGGATTGGAAGAAGCAGAAGTGGTCGAGGTTTTAGACCACCACCGCTTGAGTAGCATCCCCACCGCCACCCCGATTCGCTTTCGCATAGAGCCTGTAGGTAGTTGTTCGACGTTGGTCGCTGAACGCGGGATTGAATTGGGTAAAACATTCCCTGTGAATATCGCAGGCTTGCTCTTATGTGGGATTTTATCCGATACGCTCATCTTCCGCTCGCCAACCGCCACACCAAGAGACCGGGCTACAGCTATTGCATTGGTCAAAATGGCGAAACTCGCGCCTGCTAAAGCGACTGATGAGCAAGCAATGGAAGCCATCACTGAAATTGGGAATAAATTATTAGCGGCGGGTGCAGGATTGGGTAGCCGACCTGTGAGCGAAATTATCAACTCCGATATTAAATTCTATGAGGTCAATGGTGCTAATATGGGCATTGCACAGGTAGAAGTTGGGAATTTATCGGAATTGCCACATCGCCTAGATGAGATTCGTACTGCATTAGCTGAATTGGTCGAATCGCAAAAATTGAAATTGGCGTTATTGATGGTGACAGATGTGGTACGTGGCAATAGTCGCTTGGTGGCACAAGGGCAGTCGCGCATTATCGCCGCTTTGCCCTATCCCCGTTTGGATGATGATACACTCGATGCACCAGGGCTAATGTCACGTAAGAAGCAATTACTCCCCACCGTATTTGCGGCGGTATCACAGACAACATAACCCAATACACACAATATCGCATATAATAATTACTATAGGGCATGAATCTTCATGCCCTGTTTGTTATGATGTGAGGTGAGTGATGGATTACCAGAACCCATTTGTGGGGATTAACCCGCTATATCATGAAATGTTACTTATTCAAAATAGATGGATGTCATTTCATAATGCTTTTTTAGTGGAATGTTTCAAAACACTCAGCACAAAACTGAGGGGTTCTGAATATAAGGTTGAATTAGAAGATACTTTGCATATTCATCCTATTGGTCAAGATATGATTCGGTATCGTCCTGACTTATATATAAGCACAAAAAAAATATCTTCTTATCCCCCACGGGCGCAAATAGCAAATGCGATTGTTGCTGTTACCGATATTTTGGATATGGATGATGAAGAACCAGACCCTCTTGCAATTGTAATTCACAAAGGTGATGGTGAGCCTGTGGCATGGATTGAACTTTTATCACCAACCAATAAATTGCCAAATCATGCTTATTATCAGTATGCTGGGAAGCGAAAAGTTGTGTTATCTATGGGGATTGTTTTTGTAGAGATTGATTTTATCCATACACAATCTCCGACATTTCGTTATCCAGACTATTCAAAGCGCGAAACAGATGCCCAACCTTTTCATACCACATTGGTTATTCCCAATCCCACCCTCGAAAATGGTATCGCGCAAGTTAATCATTTTGGTGTGATGAGCAAAATTCCTATGATGACCATTCCACTTTTAGGTGATGAAACTGTGGAAATTGATTTGGATGCTATTTATCAGCGATTATTCGTGGACGCAGATTATGCGTCTCGTATTGATAAATCAGTTGCACAACTGACCACCTATCATCCCGATGACCGTGAGAAAATTTTGGCACATAGTCAAAAAAGTGAGGACACCCCATCATGACGATTTTGCCACCGCCATTTGCATGGATAACGATTCCTGCAGGGCAAGTAACACTCAAAAAACATAAATACGATTACGACTATATCAAAGCCGATACCACCTTCACTGTTCCCACATTTCAAATTGCCAAATATCCTATCACCAACGCCCAATATGCCAAATTCATCGAAGCAGGTGGCTATAATGATAAACAGTGGTGGACAGAAGCAGGTTGGACAGCCCGTAGCGAGAATTGGCAAGAGACCTATGACCCCGATGGACCCGGTGGGCATGTTGGCGGACGGGTAAAAACCGATATCGCATGGACAGAACCATCAGAATGGACACCATCATCATGGAATAAAGAAATTCGACATGATGACCAACCTGTTTGTGGCGTGTCGTGGTATGAGGCAATCGCTTTTTGTCGTTGGTTAACTCATGCCACAGGCGAAGCGGTTACATTGCCTACTGACCAACAATGGCAACGCGCCGCAGGGGGTGATGATGGACGTTTATTCCCATGGGGAAATGAATGGGATGCAACACGGTGCGCGAATAGTATTGGTACACGCACACACAATAGAAGCCTCGTATATCATTATGAAGGGGTAGGGGATAGCCCTTTTGGTGTGGTGGATATGGTTGGCAATGTTGAGGAATGGTGTTTAACAGCGTTCAAAACAGGTGCTAATGACCTTGAGGGCGATGCTAGTCGTGTGATACGGGGCGGTAGTAAAGGTGTTGCAGTGATTGAACCGTTTTATGTCACTGCCCGTCCATTTAATACAGTCGTGACCCGCAATAATAATACCGGTCTGCGGATTGTGCGTGCTTGACAAATTTGGACAAAAATCATATCATATAAAGAACAGATGGTCGAATTTTATATGATATTTTTCCGATAGCGCCCGATTGTACCATCGCAGATTACAAATTCTATTCACTATTCCCATAGTAATTTTTGACCATACGCCCTATACTACCCCGCAATACTATTCAAAACGAGGATAAGAATGAGTGTGGTAGCAGACGAAAAACAAGGTATCTTATTCATGTTGGTGGGACCGGGTGGCGTGGGCAAAAATGCCATTTTAGACCAATTATTGGTGAAGGTGAGCGACCTTAAACAACTCGCCACCGCTACCACTCGTGGACCGCGCAAAGGCGAGGAACATGGCAAGCAACGCTGGTTTGTCACTTTGGATGAATTTAAGCAGATGATAGACGATAATCGCTTGGTAGAATATCAAGAGGTGCATCCGGGTGTCTATTATGGTGTGCCAAAAATTGCGCTCGAAAGTGCCTTTGAATCTGGGCAAGATTTGGTGGCAGATATAGATTTTAATGGTGCAATCAAAATTCGGGCGGGCTATATGCAAAACACCATCGCCTTTTTTATCGCCCCACCGAGCATGGACATTTTGGCAGAACGATTAATTGCCCGTCAAGATGACCAACAAAGCATCAAAGACCGTATTCATCGCTCGGCTGAAGAAATGCTCTATGCCCCAGAAGCCGATTTTGTCATCGTCAACTGGAATTTGACCGATGCCATCGGGCAAGTGTTGCAACTTATCACCGAAATTCGCAAACATAACGCGCATATCCTCCCCAATATCACCACCACTTTTTCGACCAGTGTTATCATACCCAGCACACAAAAATTAGTCACAGGTGATATCCCTAGACATCAAAAACCGACCCATATCGCTTTGAGCCTTTTGCGTGAGGAGGGTATTGACCCTATCACAGAAAAATTATTTTTCGCAGATACGCCCGTCACGGTAGAGTTTAATGAACCCAATCGGCGTTATCATATCGCCTATCATTTTAGTTATCAGGATGAGGCATGATGGACTTATCTGGATTGTATCTTAGCAAAGGGGCGCTCCTCGCGCCCGATGGCATACCCCTTCATTTTGGTGACACATTAGGCGAGTATCATGCCATCAAAAAAGGTGGGATTTTGCTTGACCGTCGTCATGAAGGGCGACTTTTGGTGAGTGGCACAGGGGTTTTGGCATGGCTAGATAATATTGCGACCAATAAATTGGTGGATATTCAGCCAAAAACGGGCAAACCGACCCTGTTTACCAACGCAACAGCACGAATTTTAGACCGCGCTATGGTATATGTGTTGGATGGTGAGCGCGTGGTCATCCTCACAGAACCCAATCGGGGTGATGCGTTAAGTGCCTATTTGCGTGGGAATATTTTTTATCAAGATAAAGTGACAGTAACCGATTGGCGACCTGTTTATCATCAATTTGCCTTACATGGCACACGGGCTGATGAATTGATGTATACCCTTTTGAGTGAAAATTCGCATAGTCAATATATAAATGACAAATTGGGTGATGAAAAAAAGGCAGAAACACCATCCGTTGAAGGGGTGTATGCTGTATTAGAGGGTGCAATTGCCGATTCACCCATATATGCCTTCCGTCAAAAACCGCTTGTTGGCTCAACATGGGTATTACTAACCCCCACCGAATCCGCAGGGATGGTATGGAAAGCATTGGTGGATAATGGCAAGTCGTTGGGCATTATCCCCAGTGGTGGATTGGTCTATAACGCGCTCCGTATTGCCTCTGGCAGACCAAGCACCGCCCGTGAACTCACCACCGAGTATATCCCTCTTGAATTGGGTTTATGGGATGAAGTAAGTTTTAGCAAAGGCTGTTATACAGGACAAGAAATCCTCGCTCGCATGGAAAGCCGTAATAAACTTGCCCGCGTATTGATGCGTATTAGCCTATCGCAATTCGCAGAAGCAGGCACACCCCTATTTTATGAAGGCAAACAAGTCGGCGAAATTACCAGCAGTGTGATTGCGCCAGATGGGTCACTTCATGCGATGGCGGTGGTCAAAACAGGTATTGCAGGACATGGGGTTGTGGTCAAAATTGCGTCAAGTGATGGTGCATCTGCCACATTAACCGACTACTTGGGGGTGCAACCACGCATCACATAATTCATGATATGATGAATAAAACGATGGGTGAGGTGTGAGCTATGACTCAAAAACGATTGATTGCACACAATATTTTTGAGGGTATTAATCCTGTTCTGAATGAAAAATTGTTGTATGAAGAGTGGCATGGGTTTCATAATTTATATTTAGGGGATATTTTCAAGTTATTGCGCTCCGATTTACTACTCAAAGGATACACAATTAATTTAGAAGAATCGGTACAAGTATACCGTATGGGTGATAGCCCTATTATTTATCGTCCAGACGCGCTTATCAGCAAACCCCCTCACCCCCTATCCATAGACAATGTGAAAACACAAGGGATACCTACAGTTGCCACAGAAATTGTATCTATCTCCGATGCACTAACCCCTCAAGAATATCCAGATATACTGGCAGTGGTCATCCGTAAACGAGGACAGAATAAGCCAATTACATGGATAGAATTGCTTTCACCTACCAATAAACTGCCTAATACTGCTTTTTTTGATTATCAATCGAAGCGTGAAGATATTATAAAATCACGAATTTGTTATATTGAACTGGATTTTATTCATACACAACCATCCACCTATCGTAAGGCTATTCGATATGCTGATGGTGGGTATCCATTTCATGCAAGCCTTATTATTCCACGCCCAAATGTTCAAGATGGTACTGCTACCATGTATCACTTTGGTGTGGCAGATAAAATTCCCACGATTCCTATTCCGCTAGAAGGTGATGATACGCATATTTTTGACTTTAATATGGCATATCAAAAGACTTTTCTTGAATCCTCTTATGGATTGGAATTGGATTATACCAATCCGAATCTAACTTCTTATCTTGATAGAGACCGTGACTATATCCTCAAGCGGATTGCCAGTGCCTTAGCCGATGATGCCTCATCCACCTAAATCGCGTGGATGATGATATATATTATAATCAAAAAAAATAAAGTGTAGTGATGAGGTATTGAGGATGAACAAACGGATTGCACACAATATTTTTGAAGGGATAAACCCTGTTCTGAATGAGAAATTGCTCTATGAAGGTCGGTGGCAAGATTTTCATAATTCCTATTTGGTTCATCTTAGAGATGCCCTAAAGCGTGCCTTAATCACCAAAGGCTATCATATTGGGTTGGAAGAAAGTGTGCAAATTCAACGTTTGGGTGATGATAACAAATCCTATCGCCCCGATTTGATAATTAGCCAACGGTATCTATCGGCTCATACATCTGCAACAACTTTAACAGCACCCGCCACTCAAACATTTCTTTTTGAAGAGGTGTTTGATGAAGCAGATACCGAGATGACCGCCATTGTGATTCGCAAACGTGATGATGCTCAACCTGTTACATGGATAGAATTACTTTCGCCCACTAATAAATCGCCTTATCGCAATTTTGCAGAATACTTATCAAAACGTACAGGGGTTTATACAGCAGGAGTTAGTTTTATTGAATTAGATTTCATTCATACCCAACCGCCTGCCTTGTCTCGGATTGCCGATTATTCTTCACAAGCGGTAAATGCGTCGCCGTTTTATATTGGGGTGTTTGAACCACGCCCATCTGTTAAAAAAGGGCAAATATTTGTCTATAACTTTGGTGTAGCCGATAAAATCCCAACAATTCCTATCCCTTTAGCTGGTGAAGAAACCTATATCTTTGATTTTAATGCCCCATATCAAAAAATGTTTGATGACGCATTATATGGCTTAGAAATTGATTACACCACAGATTCGTATCATCATTACCACCTCGCAGACCGTGACTATATCCTCAAGCGGATTGCCAGTGCTTTAGCCGATGATGCCTCATCCACCTAAATCGGGCGGTGGCGAATCGAACATCAATGCCCACCACAATTGCCAATTTTCTGGACCTTCTGGCGAGGTTTGCACATCATTAAATACAGGGGGAATGGGTGTTGGGGTAGAAGGCAATCCCGCCGAAAGGGGAATGACCAATACTTCACCCGGACGAATCATCTTGCCATCAGCACGCGCCCATTGTTGGACAAATGCAGGGCTTTCTGCATAATTTTTTTCTGCAATTAATGTGGCTTGCTCTTGACGTAATATCAAGATTTCATTTTCCACACTCTGATAAAATTCATTCAATGGACGGCTAGAGGTGATACGGGCGCTAAAATTGATTGCCAAAATTAACCCGATGGCAATAATCGCCGCGAACATAATTTGTATCCCTGTAAGTCCGTTATAGCGCCCGCGTGTTGGGGTAGAGGGGCGTTTGGGTTGGTTTGGGCGTGTTGCTGGTGGTTTGGATTGAGATGTTTCTGACATACAAGCGACCTCAAATTTATGACTTTATGACATATTGTGCCATGATTCTTTGCATACAGCTAGATTATGGTGATGAATTGTCTATTTTAGGCGTTGTGTTTGTATAGTATTTCACCCGAAAAGTCTTTGAATGTGTGAAATTATGCGCTATCATCTCCATCTTGATAATTTCTTTATATCATCTATCAATTGAGGAGGATAAACGTCACATGGATTTTTTGACAGATAATGTGACTGTTGCCAGTATTATCGCCATTGTAGCATCGGTGATTGGATTGGCATTTGCATGGAGACAACGCACTTGGGTGCTGGCACAAGATGCGGGCAATGAAAAAATGGCTAAAATTGCTGGTGCAATTCAAAAGGGCGCACAAGCCTTTTTGCGCCGTGAATATCGCGCCGTTGCAGTTTTGGTGGCGATTGTTGTGATAGCACTCATTGTGCTTGGTCTAATCCCCGGTTCTGGGATGAGTCCATGGACAGCATTGGCATTTGTGAGTGGTGCATTTGCCTCTGGCTTGGCAGGCTATGGCGGGATGTATATCGCTGTGCGTGCCAATGTCCGTACCACACAAGCCGCATCCGAAAGCCTGAATAAAGGCTTGCGTGTAGCATTTTCGAGTGGGACGGTCATGGCAAATTTGGTCGTGGCGTTGGCATTGCTTGGTATTGGTATTTTATTCATCTTCTTTACGAATGTATTGAATTTAGACCCCGTCACTGCCTCTAGCGCCCTCGCAGGCTTTGGCTTTGGTGGGACGAGTATCGCCATTTTTGCCCGTGTGGGTGGTGGTATCTATACCAAAGCCGCCGATGTGGGGGCAGATTTGGTCGGTAAGACCGAATTGAATATCCCAGAAGATAGCCCACAAAATCCCGCCACTATTGCCGATAATGTCGGTGATAACGTGGGCGATGTAGCTGGCATGGGGTCTGATTTATTTGAAAGTTATGCTGGCTCTATCATCGCGGCTATCACGTTGGCAGTTTTGGGGGCATTTGGGTCTCGTGGGCAAGATATCAACCCTATTGCCGCCCAAGTATATCCCTTATTGGTCTCTGCATTGGGGCTTTTGATTGGGATTGCCGCCTCATTCTTGGTGACAACCAAAGAAGGCGCGACCCAAGAACAACTTCTGTGGAGTTTGCGTAAAGGTGTATATGGCGCGAGTGTGATGGTGGCTATTGGTATCGTCGTATTAGGGCTGTTGCTCAATTTGGGTTGGGGTGTCGTGATTGCCACCTTAAGCGGGTTGGTCGGTGGGGTGTTGATTGGGTATTTTACCGAATATTTCACCTCTGGGTCATCTAAACCCACCCAAGAACTCGCCGCCAGCGCCGAAGGTGGCGCGGGGATTATCGTCATTCGTGGGTTGGCATTGGGGATGCTCTCCACACTCGCTCCCGTGATTATTGTCGTGATTGTCACCCTCGTTGCCGCATGGGCGGCTGGTTTGTATGGTGTTGCGATTTCTGCGGTGGGGATGCTCTCTACACTCGGAATCACCCTTGCTACCGATGCCTATGGTCCTGTTGCCGATAATGCGGGCGGGATTGCAGAAATGGCAGAATTGGGAGAAGGTGTCCGTGACCGCACGGACGCACTCGACAGTTTGGGGAATACCACTGCCGCCACTGGTAAAGGGTTTGCAATCGGTAGCGCCGCCATGACCGCTTTGGCATTGATGGCGGCGTTTATCACCGCCGTAAAAGGTGGCGATGCCGCAACCTCAACCACATTTGCCGCCGTATTGCTCGAACCACGCCTGATTACAGGTATGTTTATTGGTGCGATGTTGCCATTTGTATTCAGCGCCCTTGCGATGTTGGCAGTCGGCAAAGCCGCCCAAGAAATCGTAGCAGAAGTGAAACGTCAATGGCGCGAAATTCCGGGCTTGGCAGAAGGCACAGCCGACCCCGATTATGAAACATGCGTTGGTATTAGCACCGATAGCGCCATCAAACAAATGATTTTGCCCGGCTTAATTGCCGTAGGCGTGCCTGTGATTGTCGCCATCCTCACCATTCTTGGCAATGGTAATATCATTGGTGAATTTGTTGGCTCAGAAACCCTTGTGGGTGTGTTGGTTGGCTCGCTCATCACTGCCTTTATGCTCGCCGTCATGATGTCGAATGCAGGTGGTGCATGGGATAATGCCAAGAAATATATTGAAGCGGGCAATTTGAAGGGTAAAGACGAACAAGGCAATGAAATTGTCTATCGTAAAAAATCTGAACCCCACAAAGCCGCCGTTGTCGGTGATACCGTTGGTGACCCCTTCAAAGATACTGCGGGTCCTTCGTTGAATATCCTCATCAAATTGGTGGCGATTGTGGCGCTCGTACTTGCGCCCCTCATCTATAATGCCATCAAAACCGATGTTATCCCAGCGATTAGTGAAACCCCAATCACCATTGAACAACAATCCCAACCCACACCAGAAATTACCCCCACTATTGACATTACCCCAGAAGCCTAATTAATATCGTCTTGTTCATGATTCTGTAAGGGCGCAATATATTGCGCCCTTACACTTATATAGACAAGATAACACTATGACCCCATTATTATCATTTTTGACCATACTCTACCTCATCAGCGCCATTGCGCTCGCTATTTTTTCTGGCGCGATTGCTATTTTATTGGTGTTGTGGGTAATTCATCGAAAAAATACGCCAAGTTTGCCCCATATCTCCGAATCAGATTTACCCCCCGTCCTCATCCAATTACCCATCTATAACGAGCAATTTGTCATTCGACGCTTATTAGAAGCGATGATTCATCTGGATTACCCCAAAGACCGCCTTCATATACAAATTTTGGACGACTCTACCGATGAGACAGTCGCCATCGTTGCCGATTTTGTGCGTGCCTATCAACGTGATGGTTGGTTAATGGAGCATGTTTGTCGCCCAAATCGGACAGAATATAAGGCGGGTGCTATGCAATATGGGCTTGGGGTGAATGATGCGCCATTTGTGGTGATTTTTGATGCCGATTTTGTGCCATCACCCGACTTTTTGCGCCAGACCATCCCGTATTTTTTGCAAAATCCGCGTTTGGGCATTATTCAGACCCGTTGGGCGCATTTGAATGCGGAGCAGAACCTGATTACCCGTAGCCAAGCCATGAGCATAGACGGTCATTTTGTGATTGAACAAACGGCACGTAATCGGGGCGGATTATTGCTCAGTTTTAATGGCACAGGCGGGATATGGCGACGAGCGTGTATTGACGATGCGGGGGGATGGTCTGCGGATACAGTCGCAGAAGACCTCGACCTTAGTTTTCGGGCGCAATTGCGCGGATGGCATTATTTATATCTACCTGATGTGGCTGTGCCTGCCGAATTGCCACCCCAAATTGCCGCTTATAAAGCCCAACAAGCCCGATGGTCAAAAGGGGTCACACAGAACCTTTTTCGGTTGATAGGGGGGGTATGGCGGTCTAAAAATATCACACTCCTCCAAAAGATTATGGCTAGTATTCACTTGGGGCAATATGTTCCCCAATTGCTGTTGCTCATATTGACCATCCTCAACCCCATATTGATGCTCACGGGGCGGTTACAAACTCTCCCGCTTGCCCCGTTGGGATTGGCAGGACTCGCCGCCCCTGTGATGTATATCATCAGCCAACACTATTTATATCCCGATTGGCACAAACGGCTCATCGCCTTTCCCGTCCTCATCGCTATTGGCAGTGGGGTGATGTTTAGCAACACGATTGGGGTGTTAAAGGCGGTATTTAATCGCCCAAATTATTTTAACCGCACGCCAAAATTCTCGAATCAGCTCTGGACGATGAATCAATATGCCCTCCGCGCCGATTGGACAATTTTTGGCGAATTATTTTTAGCCATTTATACAGGCATAGCGGGTATTTTAGCCATTCAGTATATGCCGAGCCTAATACCCCTATTTGCCATGCAAACCTATGGCTTTGGGACAATTGTCTTTTGGGGTGTGCTACAAGAACGGCAACGGGGGCGTGTTGGGGCGCAAGTAGTCGCCCCTAGTGGTGATTAATGCCAGCCACGCGCTGTTTTGATGTAATCATACGCCTTGTTGAGGGCATGAAATTTGGCAGAGGCTTCTTCATCGGGTAATTCGCTGGTATCTGGATGATAAACGATTGCCAATTTGCGAAATGCCGTTTTTACCGCGTCTTTATCGGCGCTGATGTCGAGTCCGAGTAGCTTAAAGCACACCTCTAAATAGTCAGTGATGGCGCTGGTGGCGTTTGCCGATTTATAAGCACCGTTGCTATTGCTATTCCCATTATTTTTTCCACGATTATTTTCATCTGCCATACCTGCCCATGTTTGCCCGTATGCCTCCCATGTTTGCCAATGGGTTTGGCGTTGGCGCGGAATTTCTGCATCACGTTGGGCGCGATAACTACGATAATCGGTATTGCGCCAAAACGACCCACCACCAAAATCTGCCACAAACCAATCGCCTTTGGCGGCGCGTGGTTGTTTGATGGATGTCTTAAAAAAGCGCAAATGACTAAATTCGACCAATGGACCATACCATGCCATGTGTTCGCCATTGCTAAGGGGTTCTAAATGCACCTGAAAGACCTCTGGCACACCTTTCACCGTCCTCGTGGCATAGAGGCGTTCTCCAGTGAGGGTGTGTAGGGTTTGCGCCCATTCTTCTACCCGTGTGCGATGACCATCTTGGGGGAGGATGCTGGTATCGAGCAAAAAGAGTGACCCTACGCCGATTTCGGTAGCATCTTGCAATGCCTTGCGAATGGTGCGTGGTTTTGGAACTTGGTCGAGGGTGTGGATATAAATTTTATACCCATTCCAGCTATGCACGACTAAATCGGCATGTTCGCTATGAGGCTGGGTGATTTGCACACTGATAATGCTATCCAATTGACGTTTAAGCCAGTCTTTGAGTGTGATAACCATCGCCTAACTATCCTTTTTCTGTGCAAATTGAGAGGCAATCAAAACGGTCTGATAATGAATATCCACAATATCGGCAATATTAGGCGCATATCCGCCACCCATTGCCACTGCCACAGGCAAATTTGCCTCGCGTAACATCTTCATGACCAAACGGTCACGGTTTGCGAGTCCTTCTTTCGTCAAATTCAGTTTACCGAGTTTATCACCAACAAATGGGTCTGCGCCAGAGATATATATGGCAAAATCGGGGTCGCTGAGGAATATGGCGCGGTGCAAGCCTTCTTCTAGGTAGGCTAAATAATCATCGTCAGTTGTGCCATCATCCAAGCCAATATCCAAATTTCCCGCGAATTTACGATGGGGGAAATTCTTTTCGCCATGAATCGAAAATGTGAAGATGGTTGGGTCGTTATGGGTGATTTGTGCCGTGCCATTGCCCTGATGCACATCACAATCCACAATCAATACCCGCTTAATTCCCGCACAGGCTTGTAATTCACGGGCGGCTATTGCGGCATCGTTGAATACACAAAATCCCTCGCCATGGTCGGTGCAGGCATGATGGGTGCCACCCGCCAAATTGACGGCTACACCATCGGTTAAAGCCGCATACCCCGCCACGATGGTCGCGCCAGATGACCGTCTGCATCGCTCGACCATCATATCTGACCACGGGAAGCCAATGCGCCGAATTTCTGCGGGTGTTAATTGCCCCTGCACCAGCCGATGCAAATAATCTGCCGTATGACAGCGTAAAATTTGTTCATCGGTGGCTGATGGTGGGACGATAAGTTCTGCGATGCCTGTTTCTTTGACGCGCTGGTATAACCCCGAATATTTACTCATGGGGAAGCGGTGGTCTGGTGGCAATGGCAGAACAAAATCGGTGACGTAAAACGCTTTCATCATATCCCTGTTCAAAATTTGCGGGCGCAACATGTTGCGCCCCATATACTGCAACTTAAAAAATCAACCTCACCCCTAAATCCCCTCTCCAGTCTGGCGAGGGGACTTAAACCGCCCTGCAAAATGATTTTCTCCCCCTCTCCAATTTGGAGAGGGGGCTGGGGGGTGAGGTAAAAGAGTAATTTTATTGTTAAATTACGCATAGGGCTTGCCATGGCAAGCCCCTACGATTACATTGGGTTATGTCCCCATATCTTCTAAAATTAACTCACTCGCCACTTTGCCCGATAGCATGACCATTGGCACACCACCACCCGGATGCGTTGTGCCACCTGCGAAATATAATCCGCGAATATCGGCACATCGGTTATGGGGACGCTTGAATGCTGTCCATTTGCTATTGGCAGATGCACCATATAATGCCCCACGCCAAGCCCCACTCATCGTTTGGAGGTCATTGGGTGTGATGATTTGCTCTGCACGAATTTTATCACGAATTTCCACACCAAACCGCGCCAATTGGTCAAGAACTTTATCCCGATAGATTAATTTTTGCACATTCCAATCATACTGCGAGGAGAGCGCAGGCGCATTAACCAATATAAACCAATTTTCATGCCCATTGGGGGCATGGGTGGGGTCAGTTTTGCTGGTGATGGCGACATAGACGGTCATGTCATCGGCAGGCAATCCTTTTTTGAATATCGAATCGAATTCCCGCCGATAATCCCCAGAAAAGAAGATATTATGATGCGCCAATTGAGGATAGTTGCCTTCCACACCGAGTAACATCACAAACCCCGACCCTGATGGTTCTTGTTTTTTGAGCCGATTGAGTCGCTTTTCGGCAATATCACGCGGGAGCAAATGCTCATAGACGGTGGTCACATCGGCATTTGCTAAAATTGCCTTTCCTGCAATCCGTTCCCCATTTTGGGTAATGACCGCCACAGCCTGCCCATTTTGCACATCAATTTTTTGGATAGGTGTGTTCGTGCGAATTTCGATGCCCAATTCCCCCGCCAATTTGCCCAATGCTTGGGCGATGGTATAAATCCCGCCTTGCGGATACCATACCCCGCCTGTCATTTCGACATGGGCGATAACATTCAGCGTAGCAGGGGCAAGATAGGGACTTCCGCCGACATAAGTTGCAAATCGCCCCAATAATTGCCTCATATACGGTGATTTGACAAAGCTGTTGATGGCGGGTTGCATTTGCCGTAATGGGTCGGCTTTGAGCCATTCGGTGATGGGTACTTTTAGGAAACTAGCGGGGCGGGGTGGCTTGTCATAGATAAAAACAGGTCCCGTGATGCGATGGATGGTCGCCACATACGCCAAATAACGGAAATACCCCGCCACATCGCGTTCATCCCACTGAGCGATTTGCTCCGCCATGCGCGATAAATTGCTGGTGGCATCAAACATCATGCCATCGGGATAAAAATAACGGGTGAGGGGTTCAAGTGGCAAGAGGGTGAGGTAATCATCCAAATTACGCCCTGCCACACGAAATAGCTCCTCAAACACATGGCGCATGGTGATGACCGATGGACCTGTATCCCACCGATAGCCATCACGCTCAATTTGATACATTTTTCCGCCAACTTGCGCGTTTTTTTCCAGAATAATGACGCGCTCACCCGCCACAGCGAGCCGAATGGCGGCGCTCAATCCACCGATGCCTGCACCGATGATAAGGATGGGATTTTTATCCATTTTATTTCCTTTTATGAGATACAACGCGCCCTTTCCATGTGGGTCCGCCTTGTCTGTAGTGCCAATAGAGGGCTTGTGTAGCGATGATGGTCATCAATACTGCCGATAGGGGCATGAATAGCGCATCGAATAGGCGCTGACGGGTGAATATGGCGCTCATAGCACGAATGGATATGCCCATGATTACCAATATGGCAGGGTGCAAAATATTTTGACCTGTTATCAATGTCCCAATGAGCCATAGGGCAGGGATGATAAATATCAGCCAGTGAAACAGTGTGCCGAATATTAATGCCAATGGGCTACCATAGCCTGCCAGAATATTTTTAGCATAGCCGTTTTTGACCTCATGCCAATTTCGATACATACGGCATGTGACCAAGCCTGCCCCATCCGCCATGCGTAGGCGTAATTTTGCCGATTTGACCATGCGGGCGAGGGTGACATCTTCCAACACATTGCCTTTGACCCGTTCATGCCCACCAATTTGCTGATAGGCACTTTTGCGCCATGCCATACATTGCCCATTCGCCGCGCCAAAAACCCCCAATGGGATAAAATACACGCCGATGAGGGGCAAATAGCCTAAAATCACCAACGCCATAAGTGGGACAACCAACCGCTCCCCCCATGTCACCGTCTCTTGGGTTGACCATACACTATATAAATCGGCACGACGGGCGGTCATATCCGCCACCAAAGCACCTAACCCCTCTGGCGACCAACGCACATCGGCATCGGTGAAGAGTAAAATATCACCCTTAGCCACTTGTGCCATTTGGTGACATGCCCAATTTTTGCCCATCCAGCCATCGGGCAAGGGCGCACCCGATAAAATTCGCAAGTGGTCACAATCCCCACCTGCTTCACGGGCAATTTGGGCGGTGTTATCGGTGGAATGGTCATCCAATAACAAAATTTCGTAATTGGGATAGGTTTGGGATAGCCATGCGCCTACCGTATTCGCAATCACGGCAGACTCGTTTCGTGCGGGAATCATCACCGAGACAAATGGCATTTCTGCGGATGGTTTGGCGGATAGGCGCGGGAAAATCATCAGGTTAACGAGCATATTGAGGCTGATAATGGTCAGTGGGGTAGCAATGAGGATGAACCAAATAGACATATCACCCCATGCCTAAGCGTTTTTTGATGTTGGGTTTAACTTGCACTGGATTTTTTAAGTCGTGCCAATGTTTGTAGTTCAATAAAATGCCGATGATAAACCATGCTGTCATCCATTCCCATGTGGCAGATGTGACGAGCAAAAATAGTACCCCTGTTACCCATGTATACATCGTTGCCCATGCGCTACTGGTGAGGGTGATGTAAAAGGTGATGAGGGCAATCATCAACACCACAGGCATGGGTAAAATACTCCAGCCGATAGTCACACCGCCTGTACTGGCGATAGCTTTGCCCCCTTTGAAGCGTAAAAATGGCGAAAAGGCATGTCCAAAAACAGGCGCAATGGAGATGATGACCAAATCCCAGCCTGTGAACAGAAAAACATGCGTAGCTAACCCAACAGGGAGCGCGGCTTTGAACGCATCGAGGAAAATGGCGAGTCCGCCCCATGCCACACCACCCGCTTTAAGGACATTGAACCCGCCCGGATTGCCATCACCAACGGTGCGAATATCTTTTTTGAGTCCGATTTTGCCGATGAGGAATGAGAATGGAATTGACCCCAATAAAAAGGCGACTAATGCGAAAATGATGGCTTCAATGCTCATGATGTCCTCTTAACCCTCTCCAACTCCACATAAGAAATGCCCCCATACTGATACACCCAAAAAAGGCGGGTCCCGCCATACTCCAAAATACGGCTAGTCCAATAGATTGCAAAAACCACACCACCGCATACACTACCCATAACGGATAGCGGGGCATTTCCCAGCGATAGGGACGGATGACGGCGGTAATGATACCTGCGGTCAGTAGCCAACCGATATAATTCACGATGGGTATGCCAAAATATGCCCCATATTCGTGCCATTCCCAAAATTTCCACATGACCATTTGTGGGTCTAAAAATAAATCCCACGCAGTCATGGCGAATGCCGATATGATGATATACACAAGCGGATTTTTTGTGCCAACAGTGAGATGAGCAATATTCCATGCCACAGGCAACATCATAAACCATGCTAGTGGGATGAGCAGTGGCACGCCACCGAGTTGCGGTTGGAGCAGGGGGGTATAATCATAACTGCCGAAGGGGAAATTGGTCTTTGACCCCAAAAATTCCACGCCCCATGTCATCACGGCGACAATCAAAAACACCCCGCGAATACGGGGCAATCCCCATACCGATGCGAGTGCCACAAACACGGCGGCGCATTGAATCATCAACGCAAAGGTGATGGCGGGGGGGATGATGGCATCACCGAATGTCCATCGTAAAATAGGGACGAAAATCATCGCCAAAATCCAACCCGCTACCAAGCCGTATACGACTCGTTGGTGGCGGGGCAGAATGCCCCAAAATTGATATGCTAATTTCAACCTGTCCATTATTTCGCTTTCAAGAGTGTGTCCAAATCACCATGCACCTCTAACCCTGTATTGCGCCCAATTTGGTCGAATACCACATCACCGTTGAGGGTCGTCATGCGGACATGCACACTGGATTTCATGGTTTCATCTACGCGCTTGTGCATTTCTGTGCGGATAGGTGCGAGGAGCAATCCACCACTACCGCGCTCTGCCACCAATTCTAGCCGATGGGTTTTGTTTCGCATTGTCCAATACACATGGTCATCCGTTAATTTTAACTGTTCATTGACCACATTGGTATACTTGGCAAATTTATGCAATGTCCCCTCATGATAAAACCCGACAATGCCGCCTTTGAATGACCGCCCCAGCAGGGGAATCATGGCGATGGAGGCGCTGAGGGATGTGTTGGGTGTATCAAAATGATTGCTCTGCATCCAAATATATGCCGATGGAAAGGCTTGCCCCCAATCTTTTTCGATATAACCGATGCCACCCGTGAAATTGAGCGACTTTCCGTTTTCGATTAATTCGCCCCTGAGCGATGTGGTCAAATTCACCACACCATGATAACACTCCATGATGGGCAACCACATATACCAGCCCATGACCCCCGGTTGAAGGGGTGTTATATCCCATCCGCGCCCACCAGCAAAACGAATTTCGCCATGTAGGGATAATTTATCATCGGCAATGGCGAGCTTAATCCCATCAGCAGAAAATTCGTTATCGCCCACGCGCACCAAAAATGTTTTTTCATCCGCCCAAAACGCGCTGGCAGGATATTCATGATAGGTGGCGCGACCATTCATGCCATCCAACACCTGCACAAAGGCATGGTCTTTGGCGGGGTCTTGCCCTCTGAATATTCCGGGGATAATGGCATAGCGGGTTTGCTCATCGGCGCTGACGAGCTTAAAATACCACCCCTCAAAATAGGGACGGCGGGTGTGTGTCCCCTGAAAAATATGGGGGTGCATGGTCTTATAGATATATCGGCGCATTGGGGATTCATCCTCATTTGTAAGTGACTTGATATAGTATGATACCAAATGAGGATGAGTAGGTGCTAAATGATGTGTAAATTATGGCTAATCGTCATAATAAAACAGCGATGGTAGCCATTCGATGCTGGCGATGGGGCTATCGAGATAGGGGGAGAGGTCGTAATTATAGTGCATCGTATTTATATACTGACTTTGCCCTAATGTTTGTTCGATATTGATTTGAAACTCATCAACTACCATTACTAATGAGCGATTTTGCATGTCATAATCAAACGCATAGCCATGAGTTTGTACTGCCTCAGAACTTATTCCTGTATTTTCCCTAATAATATTGCATGAAGCAGGATTATCTTCACTATTACACGCAAGAGCTATCCATGAATTATTGGAAAGCCATTGAATCTTATGAATGGGTGAATATAGTTCACTCATATCTTGAAATTGTCGAGGTATAAATTGAAAGAGTTCATTGTTATAACTCATCAAATAATTTTCAGTTGGTGAAAATACCCCAACAGGATATGTTTCACCACTAATTAAATCAATTGATATGCCATTTTCAGTATCGCCAATAACTAAAAATCGTCCTAATGGCGAAAATCCTTGTATCCTTTTGATGTCTGTGTCATAAATCAATATAGGTTCTGCCCCTTCTACAAAGACATCCCATAACATAATCCCCCTATCATCTGCAAATACTAAAAATTGACCATTAGGAGACCAAACTGCACTATTTGGAATAATCGTATATAGCGGAGTCTCGGTGACAAGTGTAATGCGACTACTATCATCAAGTATTGAGTGCATTCTAAAAATTTGTATCTTATTTTCCCGCCATATGGCTATAAAGGGTGGTGTCGGAGATAGCATAAAAGCATTCGCTGATATGGTTTGAGGATTAAGAACCCCTTGTCCAAAAGTTATTTCTCCATTTTTTATTTCGATGGTATCTGCTGATGAAATTGCAACACAATTAAATTCCCAACATGCACTTTGTTCTTCTGGGATAAATCTCGTCTGATTTTCCTCTAATAATATTGCCATTATTTTGTCTACTGGTAAGAGATATTGTGACCCAGATTCACTTGTGATAAGTAATGGAGCATTTAGTTGATAATAACCTCCAATAGGATTGGTAGGTTGTGTTTGTAGATAACCTATTATTGCATCGCGCAGTTCTGCCAGCGATTCCACATATGTCGGTAAACTCAATGACCACAGAATCCGTTGATTATTTGTGTAATAATATTGCGATGGATGATAGCTACCGTCTAAATTTTTGCTCAAAAACATAATCACTTCTGTGTTTTCCCGCATAGATGTGCCATAGTTACATCCACTTCGACTATATACCTTGTCTCGCATAATTTGGCGAGGGGTATAAGATGATAATGTGAGAGTTTGCTTGCCTTGACCTTTCAGATACTCATATACTTCCATTACACCATTTTTGCCCGAATCATCCAACCATAATATATTCCCTATGACTATAAATTCTGAATCTAGTAGGTCTTCTACCGTGGGTCCAATACCACTGCACGCCCATGCGGGTTGGGTGGATGTTGCCATGCCAAAGACCAATAGGTTCAACATGCCGATGGTGAAAAATCGTAATACTAGTTTCATGGGGATTATCTCCTTATGAGTCGTAGAAGAACAGGGAGGATAGCCATTCGATGCTGGCGATTGGGCTATCCAAATAAGCGGATAGGTCATATTGTTTTGTGAAATGGGATGTTGAGATTGTGATTTGCGAATTTTTATGCAATATGACCAGTTGGGCATTTGCGCTATCATAATCAAAGTTGATGGCTTCGATTAGCGGGTGGGGGGTATAGACCCCGCGTGATATATCTGCACCAACGACAAAACAAGATTTTTCTGAATCCAGTTGTTGGCACGCTAACCGATAGACCGTATTCTCACTTGCCCAGACAATTTTTTCGGTTGTATAACCCAACAATTCTACAGGCATATCAAGGGCTTGAATCGAAGCCACTTCATGCAATGGGGTGAAGTAAATCACCTGAAAGGTATCCCCATAAGGAATCAAGACCCTATCATTAGGCGAAAAAACACCCGCAGGGTAGGTGTTTCCACTGGCTATATGGAGCGATAATCCCGCTTCTTTATCCCCAATGACCAAATAATTTCCCATCGGCGAAAAGCCTTGTATCGCTTTTATTGGGGTTTCAAGAATTAATCGGGGTTCTTCAGTAATATTGGCAAACATATCCCATAGGCGGATACCCGTATCATCTGAAAAAGCGAGGAAGCGGGCATGAGGACTCCAAGCCCCGCCATGCCAATAGACTCGATTGGCTTCGATATGTCTCTCCGAAATGATAGGAAAGCCCATAAATGGATGTTCGTAGCGCCTTATCTGAATGATGATTTCGTTGTCAAATGTACCTCTGTTTGTCAGAATACCGATGTCTGCTTCTGCCCATACCGCAACAACACCCTCATTTGTCGGAGAAAACGCGAATCCCCTACCACCTTTTGTATACCCACCAGAAAAAGGCGCGCCTGGATATTCAATCACAACACCCTCTGTTGTGATTTGCGCTCTATCTAATATACTACTAGCACGACCATGACAACCAATAGTCCAACAATTCGTCGGGGAATTTCCTAACCATTCTAAGAAAGATGCTAAATGAAGTTCATAAAGTCCCAACTCAGATGGTAATATTGGCGGAGACTCATCTATTGGCAAGATATATTTTATCCCTAATTCAGTTGTAATGACCATCGGCGCACGGAGTGGATAGGAATTATTCATCATTGGCAGGGTAGGGGCTATCCCCACAATTCGTTGAATGATGCTGATAAAATTATCAAATGTAACATCCCGATAGCGACGAATACCAAAAAGATCTTCCCAAATTCTGATAGTGGGTTGCTCACTGTAGTAATCTTCGTTGCTATAATGCCCATCCCCTAGTGTATAACTGCCATCAAAATCCTTATTCAAAAATATAATAATCTCACGATTTTCTGGTAAGCGTGATATACCATAAAAGCAACCACCCCCGCTATGACGTAAACGGTTATTCAAAATAGACGCTGGGTTATTTATACCCAGTAAAATAAACTCATTCCCTTCACCTTTGAGATATTCCGTTACTTCCATAATAGCATTTTGACCCGAATCATCGCGTTCTACGATGTGTCCGCGCACAATAACATCCGCATAACTGATAAGCTCACTGATAGATGATGGTTGCCCCCCACTGCACGCTAATGCGGGTTGGGTGGATGTCGCCATGCCAAAGACCAATAGGCTCAACATGCCGATGGTGAAAAATCGTAGTGTCGTTTTCATAAAATACCCCTTTCATTATAACCATGCCCCTAGTGTAGCGATTCACCTCATCGTATACCCCTACCCATGCCCGTTGTATCCCCTACGGATGCTATACGCCTAGATAAGCCACAGATGAGCCTTGTGCGCTTTTTCACGAGTCTGATAGATTTTGAAAGTTTTTGCGAGTGTTCTCATGCTATAGTGACGGCATGAATACACAAAAAACATCACGAATCTCACAATTTTATAAAAAGACCATCAATGAGCGCCTCGCCATCATTCGTGAGTGGCTCGGAAAATCTGCTGAAAGTCACCTGTCGTTGGATGGTGGACTCTCTGCCGACCAAGCCGATGCCATGATAGAAAATGTGCTGGGGCGGTATGCCTTGCCGTTTGCCGTTGCGACCAATTTCCTCATCAACGGGCGTGATATTCTCGTGCCGATGGTGATAGAAGAGCCGTCTGTGGTGGCGGCGTGTAGCAATGCGGCGCGACTGTTTCGGGATGGGGGCGGATTCACCACCTCCAGCGACCAACCTATCATGATTGGGCAAATTCAGGTGTTGGATATTCCCGATATGGCACATGCCATCGCCCAAATTGAGGCGAATAAAGTCCGTTTATTGGCGGAAGCTGATAGTGTTGGCGGGAGCATTGTCAAGCGGGGTGGGGGAGCGCGTGATATTGAAATCCGCGTATTTGATGATACCCCGATTGGCGCGATGTTGGTGCTTCACTTGCTACTCGATACCCGTGATGCGATGGGCGCAAATGCCATCAACACGGCGGTGGAACATCTCGCCCCGCATGTCGAATCATTGACAGGTGGACGGGTGAATTTGCGGATATTGAGCAACCTCACGGATAAGCGTAAAGCACGGGCAGAGGGTGTTATCCCCAAAGAAGCATTGGCAACCGATTTGCTCACAGGCGAACAGGTGGTGAAAGCGATTGTAGAAGCGGGATATTTTGCCGAAATTGACCCGTATCGCGCTACCACCCATAACAAGGGTGTGATGAATGGCATTGATGCAGTGGTTATGGCAACGGGTAACGATTGGCGGGCGGTGGAATCGGGCGCACATGCCTATGTCGCACGCGATGGTCGTTATACCAGCATGACGCAATGGCGTGCTACCCCTAATGGCGATTTACACGGGGCAATTGAATTGCCTTTGGCGGTGGGGATTGTGGGCGGGGCAACACGGGTGCATCCAACGGCACAATTGGCACTGGATATTTTGGGCATCACCACCGCGCAGGAACTCGCAGAGGTGATGGTGGCGGTTGGATTGGCGCAAAATTTTGCGGCGATTCGGGCATTGGCAACCGATGGCATCCAACAAGGTCACATGCGAATGCACGCAAAACAATTGGCGTTGGCGGCGGGTGCAACACCCGAACAAGCCCCTAAAATTGCCAAAATGATGATTGATGAGAAAAATATCCGCCTAGAACGAGCGAAGCAATTGGTCGAAAGCCTTTTATCGGAAGAAAAGGAGTCGTAACAGCATGTCGAATCAAAATGGCACATATAAGCATCAACAGAGCGCGTCTTTGTTGATGAACCCCACCCGTCAAGTCGGGATTGTGGGATATGGTGCGTATGTCCCGCGTTATCGTCTACCGGGTACAGAAGTCGCACGGGTCTGGACACAAGGATTGGGCGGAAGTCCGATTAAAGAAAAAGCGGTGGCGGGGATTGATGAAGATGTCACCACCATGTCTATCGAAGCGGCGCGTAATGCCGTTTTGCGGGCAGGGATTGACCCCAAACTCATTCGTGCAGTATGGGTGGGTAGTGAAAGCCACCCATACGCCGTAAAACCGACCAGCACCATTGTGGCGGAAAGTATCGGCACATCGCCCAATATTCAGGCGGCAGATTGGGAATTTGCCTGTAAAGCGGGTACAGAAGCTGTACAAGCCTCTATCGGTATTGTCGGGAGTGGCATGGGGGCATATACCCTCAGCATTGGCATGGATACCGCGCAAGGTCGTCCGGGTGATGCGTTGGAATATACGGCGGCATCAGGCGGGGCGGCATTTTTGATTGGCTTGGCAGAAGAAGCCTGTGCGTTGTATCAGGGTAGTTATAGCTATGTGACCGATACCCCCGATTTTTGGCGACGCTCTGGTCAGACATACCCCTCGCATGGGGATAGATTCACGGGTGAACCCGCCTATTTCCATCATGTGACCAGCGCGGCATCGGCATTGATGGAGATGATGAATACCACCCCTGCGGATTATACCTATGCGGTGTTTCATCAACCCAATGTCAAATTCCCCATGCGGGCGGCGCAGATGTTGGGATTTAATGAGGCACAATATAGCACAGGGTTACTCGCAGACCATATCGGCAATGTGTATTCTGGTTCATGTATGGTTGGGTTGACTGCCATCCTCGACCAAGCCAAAGCAGGCGACCGTATTTTGATGGTCAGTTATGGCAGTGGGGCGGGGTCTGATGCGTTTGACATCCTCGTGACCGATAAAATCACGCAGGTGCAAAATCGCGCACCCCGTACCCGTGATTATATCAATCGCCGTACTGTGATTGATTATGCCACCTATTGCCGTTTCCGTGATAAGTTGAAGGATTAAAAATATTATGAGACCAGTAGCCATTATTGGGGTCGGTATGACCCCTGTGGGAGAACATTGGGATAAAAGTTTACGCATGTTGGGCGCAGATGCGGTGCAATTGGCACTCGCAGATGCCCATTTGGATAGTGTGGATGCCTTATATTTAGGCAATTCCTACGGCGCGACTGTCAGTAGCCAATCGCATTTAGGCGCGTTGGTGGCAGATTACGCGGGTTTGCGTGGAATAGAAGCCTATGCCGTAGAAGCGGGTGATGCTTCTGGTGGGGCGGCGCTCCGCACAGGCTATATGGCTGTTGCGAGTGGTGCGGTGGATTTTGCGCTGGTGGCGGGTGTGGAAAAATCATCAGATGCCATCGGTAATACCCGCGTAGAAGGGCGCAATGTCAGCCTTGATGCCGATTATGAATCTATTCATGGGGCAACACTTCCCGCATTGGCGGCATTGCTCATGCGCCGATATATGTATGAATTTGGCGTGGAATTGGGTTCATTTGAGGGGTTCAGCATTAATGCTCATGCCAATGGTAAGCGTAACCCACTGGCGATGTATCGCAATATTATCAAAGCAGGGGCATTTGCTAAGGCACCATTCGTCTCTGACCCTGTGAATTTGTTTGATGGTGCGCCAGATGCCGACGGTGCGGCGGCGGTGGTGCTTGCGCCTTTGGATTGGGCGCTGGATAGAGTGTCTATCCCTGTCAAAATATCGGGGAGTGCGGTGGCAACCGATACCCTCGCTGTCCATGACCGCAAAGACCCGCTATATCTAAAATCGGTGGCACTATCAACCCAAAAAGCCTTATCACAAGCGGGCAAAAATATTGACCAACTCAATCTGCTGGAATTGCACGATTCCTTCACGATTCTCTCTGCATTGGCACTAGAAGCGATGGGATATGCAGAACGCGGGCAAGGTTGGCGCTTGACCGATAAAATTGGCTTGACGGGTGAGTTACCCATTAGCACATTTGGCGGATTAAAGAGTCGTGGCAACCCAACTGGGGCTACAGGGGTCTATCAGGCAGTAGAAGCGGTGCTTCAACTGCGCGGAACGGCAAATGAGAACCAAGTGAGTGGCGCAAGCGTGGCTCTCATCCAGAACTTAGGTGGGCTGGCTACAACCGCCATTACCCACATCTTAGAGACCCTTTGATAGACTTTTAGAGACTCTCTGAGAGTAATTGAGAGATTTTTCACGATATACTGACTGTAGTTTGTTCAAGTAATCACAATGTGGAGCGATGTAAAATGCAAATTTCAAGACACTGGCGTATGAATGCACAACGGTATCGTTTAGAAGGTATTCGTGGCGAAACTGGCGAAGTGAGTTTGCAAGCCCGTTTGACCAATACCGACACCCAAGAACTTGAAGCCGTCACCTTGCAACAACCTGTCGTCATCCAATCAACCCCTGTCAAAGTGGCGTAATAATGGGCGAGACAACTCAGGCGGAAATCCGCCATGAACGGTTTGCCTTTTCTGGCACAGGGACGGTATATAGCTATACCACCCTGCAAGATGCGCCAGAATCATTCGCAGAACAATCGCCTTATGTACTGGCGATGATTCAATTGGATGAAGGCGTTATGCTCACCGCGCAAATAACCGATTTAGGCGATGAATCCCTCGCCATTGGTGATAGAGTCGAGATGGTCACACGCAAATTGACCACCGAAGGCGCAAAGGGCATGATTGTCTATGGCTACAAATTCCGTAAGGTTTTGCATCGGGAATAAGCAGTTATTCCACTCAATCTATAAAAATTAAAAAGAGGCGATTATCGCCTCTTTTTTGTTTGTTCAATAAAGAGTTGCTTAAATATTTTATAAAAATTTTCCCCCGCTCCACAGAGTGGGGCAGGGGAACAGGATGAGTTCGATGACTAACTAGCGAACAGCCATTGCCGCTTGATTTTTTGTTTCGTATGCCAAAGAGAGTTCGGTATCTTTATCGAAAATGTGCATATTTTCCATATTGAATACCAACCCCATGCGTCCACCAATACGAGCGCGGGTACGTGGGTCGGTACGAGCGATGAATGTTTTTCCACCTTCTTCAAGATAGATAATCATTTCGTTACCCATTTGCTCAATCACATCAACGTTACCTTCAGTTTGTGATGGCAAAATTCCGGGTGGTTGGAAATCAATGTCGTGAATGTCTTCTGGACGAATCCCGAAAATAACTTCCTTGCCAATGTGAGACATGAATGGGGCGGCTTTTGATTCTGGGACATTCAATTGGAACGTGCCAGTATCAATCGTCAAGCCACTTGCACCCTTGCCCAAAGTTGCTTTGAACAGGTTCATGGAAGGGCTTCCGATAAATGTCGCAACAAAGACATTGCGGGGGTTGTGATACAAATTAAATGGGCTATCTATTTGTTGTAATTCGCCTGCGCTCAACACACAGATGCGTGTCCCCATCGTCATGGCTTCCACTTGGTCGTGGGTTACATAGATGAAGGTGGTTTCGAGGCGTTGGTGTAATTTGCTGATGAATGAACGGGCTTCAACGCGCAATTTTGCATCGAGGTTGGAGAGGGGTTCATCCATGAGGAATACATCTGGTTCGCGGACGATTGCGCGTCCCACTGCCACACGTTGACGTTGACCACCAGAGAGTTGACGAGGACGACGGTCGAGCAAATTCGACAAGCCCAAGCTACCTGCGGCTTCTTTTACACGTTGGTCAATCACCGATTTGGGGGTCTTGCGGAGTTTTAAGCCAAATGCCATATTGTCATAGACTGTCATGTGGGGATAAAGCGCATAGCTTTGGAATACCATCGCAACATCGCGGTCTTTTGGGGCGACATTGTTGACCACACGGTCGCCAATGCGTACTTGTCCATCACTGATTTCTTCTAATCCTGCCAACATCCGTAAACTGGTAGATTTTCCGCAACCTGATGGTCCGACGAAAACAAGAAATTCCTTATCTTCAATATGAATATTCAAGTCTTTTACGACCTGAACGTTGCCGTAACGTTTCCATACATGATCGAAGGTTACACTTGCCACTATATACCTCCATGCTTTTTAAGCTAAAATGCACACAATTGTACAAAAAAAGCTAATCTCTTGTTAAAACTGCACAAATATTTTTGAGAGATACGCTTGCTTTTATCAAGTATTGATTATAATCTAGTTTTCATTTTTTTGCCAAAAAAAAGCCCCCTTTTTTAAGAAATTGCTAAAAACATGAGAGAATGATGATGAATGTAACCATTAACGCAGAAGTAATTAGCATTGGCACTGAGATTTTGCTTGGCGAATTGACCGATACCAATTCCGTTTATATTGCGAAAGTTTTGCGTGACCTTGGGATTAATCTCTATTTTATGACCTCCGTTGGCGATAATACGCATCGTATTGCCTCTGCTGTGAGTGTTGCCCTAGACCGTGCTGATGTTGTTATTACCTGTGGTGGGTTGGGTCCCACCGTAGATGATATGACCCGTCAAGCAGTCGCACAAGCCACTGGGCGCGAATTAATTTTTCATCAGACACTATTAGAACAAATCGCGGCGCGGTTTGCAACTTTTAATGTCAGCATGACAGAAAACAATCGGTTACAAGCCTTTGTGCCAGATGGTGCGGTGATTATCGAGAATCCGGTTGGCACAGCACCATCATTCGCAGTCGAGATGGGGCAGAAGGTGGTGATTAGCCTACCGGGTGTCCCGCGTGAGATGAAATTCCTCATGCAAGAAAAAGTGATTCCCTATTTACGGAGTCGCTATACGCTTGGCACGATTAAAGCGCATATCCTCAAAGCGGCGGGTATTGGTGAAAGCCTGTTAGATGAAATGCTCGGACATGATTTGCTCAAAGCCAGCAATCCAACGGTTGGGTTGGCGGCTCATAGCGGACAGATTGATGTGCGGATTACCGCCAAAGCCGATACCGAAGCAGAAGCCGATGTGATGATTGCCGATTTTGCAGATAAAATCATGACACGGGTAGGGCGCTATATTTATGGCGTGAATGACCAAAAAATTGAGCAAGTGTTGATTGACCTATGCCAGCAACACAATATTAAACTCGCCATCGTTGAGGCGGGGATTGCGCCAGTGGTCAGTGATGCCATTAGAAAAATTGCCACGAGCGATAGTGTGGTTGTCAATCATGCCCACTACGATTCACCAGATGCCCTACGCGGGGCATTATCGCTGAATACAGCCAGTTTACGCGGATTATCAACAGATGCCATAAAAGCCTTTGTCGCCTCATCACATGCGGATGCGGGTATTGCCATTATTGCCAATCCCGATATTGACGAAGCCTCAGATACCAACGAAGGCGCGGCGGTAGCTGTCTTTACATCATCTAAAACGGCAGAACGGGTTTATGGGTTTGGCGGAAAATCGGATATGGCGAAGCAATTCGTCACCACATGGTCACTTTCGATGCTGTGGCGGATGCTAAAAGACCAGTTATCGTCATGATAGAATCGTTTATTCAAAAATTAGACCGCATTATTATGACCAACCACACCCATATTTTGTTGCGGATAACCCCGCACCTGATGCGGATGCCTGCGCTTGTTAAGGCGTATGATGACCCGTTTTTGCCATTTGGCAAATTGGTCATCAATGCGACTCGTGATGTGGTGTGTGGCTATGTGTTCGATTTTCCCGCCTATCTCGCCATCGGTGCGGCGGGTGTGGTGGCATTGGAGCGCACTATTGCCTATGTGGATAGGGCGCTCATCACCATTATTGATGGGCAATTTTCTGGCGTGGGATATGTTCACATGGCGGATGAAGGCACGTTTAATGCCGATGCCCTGATTTTGGCGGATGATAAACACCTCTCCGCCTATTTAACCCGTCCAGATAGAACTGCCTTTGTGACATATGACCATGCTTTTGATAATGCCCATGCAGGCGGGGTTTTTTCGCGCAGGATGGATGAGATGACCATTGGTGATATACGCCTCAAAATTGTGGGTGATGACGTGGTTTATGCCGATGGTACAGCGAATTTTGGGGATAGGTTGCATCAGCAATTAATGGATATGTGTGATGATTGAATATAATTATGGATTATGTTGTGTAAGGGCGCAACATGTTGCGCCCTTACGGGATTATTATCAATTTAAGGGCAGGGTTGTTAGATGGATGCACTAATCGAACAATTTTGGGGCGCGGGACTCATTCAATTTGGGCGATTTGAAGATGTGCCATTCAAAATTCAATTTGAATTGTTGCCATCCTATCCCGATATATGGGCAAATTTGCTTGATAGGCTCATCCCCAAAGCCGATTTAACCCGTTATGAACGCTTACTCGCCCCAGCCGATTCTGTGCCATTGGGGACGCTTCTCTCTTATATGGCGAATGTGCCATTGGTGTATAGCAAAGGGACATCACGCGATGGTGTGCATGACCTGTTAGGCGCGTATGATGTTGGGCATCCCGCGTTATTTGTGGCGAATACATGGCAACAATCGCACGAGGTAGTTATCCATAAAGCGCAAAAAGTCGGCTTAGAAATTGATGTGGCGTGGGTGCTGATAACCTACGGCAAAATAGATGCAACCAACATGACCATCCATAGCCTATTTAAGTTAGAAGATGTGATGATAGAATTGCACACGGCGGGAAAATTGCCCATAGGGCAGGTAGATGCGGTGCTGGCGTGGATTGGCTAATCGTCTATAATCCGATTTACAGCAATCACCACACTCATCAACAATAATCCCGTAAAAATGGCGACATGAGGGGCGGTGCGAAATATGCTCCGTCCTTCTGCCAACATTGCGCCCCATTCTGGTACCCCAATGCCAACCCCCACACCTAAAAAATTAAGTCCTGCGCTATTGAATAGACAATAGCAAAAGACCACGCCCAATTGCGCTCCCAATGTTGGGGCAATTCCACGCCGAATATGCACCCATGCGATATGCCACCACCTCGCCCCACATGCCCGCGCCCCCAAAATATAATCTTCTCCCAAAATGCTCCGTGTCACTCCGCGTATAACCTGTGCGGTCATGCCCACCTGACTGATTCCCACCGCCACAATCAGCGCCATATCGCTCCGTCCGAGTAGAGTGAGCAAAATGAGCGCCATCAGTAACGGCGGAAATGCGAGTAAGGTATTCATCACCAAAACAAGGCTACTATCGCCAAATTTACCCAGTAATGGGGCAATGATGCCCATCGTGCCACCGATGCCGATGGCAAGTAAGGTGCTAAACGCAGAAATACCCAATGTGCGCCCTGCGCCAGCCAATAATCGGCTGAATACATCGCGTCCAAGCCCATCTGTGCCTAAAAAATGGGTAAGGCTGGGGGCTTGTGCCACCGCATTTTCGTGATTGGTCATGGGGTCGTATGGTGCGAGCATTGCGCCAAAAATCGCTATCCCACACAAACAGACCAACCAAATAAGGGCGATTTTGCGCGTCATGGAGTGTTATTATCCATCCAGCGCAAGCGCGGGTCTGCGAGATAGGCGCAATAATCAGTGATGAGGGATAAAAAGGCGACTATCATGGCTGATAGCGCCACAATGCCCTGTACGACAGGATAATCTTGCGCGATGACGCTATCCAGCAATAAGCGCCCAATCCCCACGCGCACAAATAGGGTCTCTGTGATGACTGCGCCACCGAGCAAAAATCCAAATTGGGTGCTGATGATGGGCAAAACGGGCAACAGTGCCACGCGCAAAATATGACGGCGCATAATCGTGCGCGGATGCAAGCCTTTGCTCCGTGCTACTATAACAAATGAGAGGGATTTCACCGCCTGAATATTGGCAAATGCCACTCGTGCAATGCCACCCATGCTATGAAATGCTAAGACCAAAATGGGTAGTATCCATGCTTGCCACTCATCCACCCCGCTATAAGGCAAATAGGCAGAAAAAGCGATGATGGCAAGCGTGCCTGTCCAATAAAGGGGAGTGGCAAGCGATAGGGTCATCATCCCACGCCCCATAATGCCCCAAAATCCGTTTAGAGTTGCCAAAATGCCCGTACCAACACCCCATATCACGGCGAGGCTCATGGCGAATAGGGCGAGGAGGGCTGTGGGAGCAAATCGTTGGGCGATGAGGTCGCTCACAGGGAATAATCGGATGAGGGAATAGCCAAAATCACCGCGCACCACGCCACTCATATAACGGATATATTGGGCGATGGGTGGGTCATCTAGTCCCATATCGGCACGCGCTTGGGCGATTTCTGCGCGGGATGCGCCACCCAAATCCAGTTGTGCCGATAGGGCATCGCCTGGGATGAGGCGTAATAAAAAAAATGAGGCGGTGAGTGCCAACCATACCGTCAGCAGGGCAAATAATAGGCGTTGCATGGTTAATTTGCCCTTATCATATCAGGTGCGGATGATGTGGATGAGGCATGATGCCCCGCCCACCGAAATCATTCATCAATTTAGTGTCACCCCATATAACAACGGAAACCAGCCATAGGGGTCATAAATGAGTCCACCAATTTCGACCACTGCCGCATTGACATTGACATAATCACGGATGGGCAAAATGAGGGCGTTATCTATGATGAATTGCTGAATTTGTGCGTAACGGGCATAGCGTAGTTCTGGGGAACTCTCGGTTGTGCCTGCCAATAATGCCACATCCAATTCAACATTTTGGATGAGTGAATAATTATTTGACCCATTGCTCATGAAGAAGCGCGACAAAATTTGTGGGTCAAAAGAGGCATTATCAAATGCCACAAGGTTATATTCGCCCGTTGCCACGCCTTCACGTAGAGCCGTAAACCCTGCGACTTGCTCTAATATCACCTTAATACCCACGCTACGCCACGATTCTTGAATCAGTTGAGCCGTTTCTGGCATAAAATTCCATGGGGCAAAGAGCAGTGTGATTTCTAAATCGCCTTCACCCGCATCAAAATAACCATTTTTATCGGCATCGGTGAACCCAACCGATTCTAAGGCGGCACGGGCGACATCTTGGTCATAGGGATAAGTCCCCACCAATTGCGGGTTATAATACAGGGTATTGGCAGACAACGCCGACCATGCCACAGGTGAAAATCCCTGATACACCACATCGGCAATGAGGCTACGATTGGTGGCTTGGATGAGCGCACGGCGCACGACCACATTATCGGTGGGGTATTTTTGTGTATTAAACATGAATTGCATGGGCATTCCGGGGACTGCCACAGGGAATAGCTGAATATTGCTATTGGCGGTGATGGCACGCGCAGAGGCGGGTGGAATTTCGCCCATGATGTGGGCGGTTTTGCTCTCCAACGCGGTTAGGCGGGTGGGGGGGTCTGCGAAGAAACGGAAAACGACCTCATCCACTGCATTTTCTGGCAATGCGCCATAAAATTCGGGTCCCCATGTGTAATTGTCGCTTCTACGGATGACCAATTTATCACCTGTGGTATATTCAATGAACTTGAACGGACCTGTCCCGACTTGATGGAATTGATAGCGTCCAAGCGAATATTCTGCGAGGGCTTTGGGGCTGGCAATGCCCAAATAGACCTGTGCGAATGAATCGAGCAGGGGGGCATAAGGTTCTGCGAGAATAATTTGGATGGTAAATTCATCCACGATGACATATTGCAGATAGGGTCCCAAACTGAACACCGCCCGTTGGGATTGGGTATCTGGCGCGGTGATACGGTCTAAATTTGCCCCTACTGCTTGGGCATTAAACGGCTCACCATCGTGAAATGTCACGCCTTGTTTGAGGAAAAAGGTATAGGTTTTTTGGTCATCAGAAATTGCCCAACTTTCAGCCAAGCCTGCCACAATTTCATTTGTTTGAGGATGCCGATAGACCAGCGTGTCATACACTTGCCGTAAAACGATGCCCAATTCTGATGATTGGTTGATATGTGGGTCAAAGCCAGATGGTTCTAATGTGAGTCCATAAACAATGGAACGGAGTGCTGTGGTGGGTGCAGGTGGCGCACATGCACTGAGTAAAAAGGCAACGAACAGGGTAATGAATAGGGAATTGCGTTTGTCCATTCACACTTCCATGAAATTTTTCGATACGATAGGATAGATGGAAATAGAGTCTACCATAAAACGGAATATAAGATGAGATATAATCGTCCCAGATTACTCACGCCCCCGCGTGAAGAAGAAGAAGTTTACCCTTATCGGCGGGTATGGAAAAGTATCTTCCGTGAAATTGGCATTTTAACCCTCATTAGCGCGGCATTTTATGCGGTGGGTGTGGTGGGAATTACCATTCCAGAACGGATACACGCCCCCCTCAATTATGCTTTGCCATTATTGGCAGTGGGGCTATGGTTATATTTTTCTGGATGGAAAGAAAGCCGTGTGCAAGACCCGCGTGTGCAATTATTAGCGGTGATGCTTGTGTCGGGGTTGGTCGCCAATGCCATTGGTGTCCCCATTATCAATGCGTTAAGTCCAGATGATTGGCTCGCCTCTGCGGGGTCGTTTGAACGGATTTTTGGATATGCCTTCACGGTGGGGGTGGTGCAAGAAGGTCTCAAATATATGGTCATGCGCGTCATTTTATGGCAAGAGGGGTTTCGCAATCGGTGGGATACGCTGGCATATGCGAGTGCGGCGGCGGTTGGGTATGCCACCGTGACCAATTTGCACCTTATTGCCGATGGCATTATTTCTCCCGATGTATTGGCATTGCGCCTGTATACCAATGTGGTCATGCACTATGCCGCGAGTGCTGTGCTTGCTTATGGATTATCGGAATTGCGATTTAACCCACAGGTCTTTTTTATCATGCCTTTAGCCATGTTATTTAGCGCCATTGTCACAGGGGCATTTATCAGCATTCGTGCGAGTTTGACCAATAGTGGCTTTGTGCTGGGAATTGGTGGTACACGACCATTATTGGGATTTGTATTTAGTGTTGTGGTGGTGATAACAGTATTGACGCTCACTGCCTTTTTATATAACAACGCAGAACGCCGTGAGCGCGAAGCCTTAGAAGGGGATTGATGGTATGGGCTTAGTCGAAATTACAGGGCGTGAGCAAATCCTCATCCGCCAACAACGACTCGGACATTTTTTTACCCTATTGGTGATTATCTTGGCATTGCTCTATTCGCTCAATTTGCGGAATGGGGTGGTGAATGCCACTGTCCCCTATACCGATTTACAGGCGGGGATTACAGTCAATTATCCGCTCAATTGGTTGCTCGATACATCGGGTGATTACGTGTTCCGTGTGCGGGATATGTCGCGGATTGGGTTTAAGACCACGCTCCAAGTGACCTTGCGCCCTGTGGGACCCGATATGACTGAGCGTAATGTGTTGGATGCGCTCAATATCACCCGCCCAATTACGCTATCCACCTATGATATTCAATCGGTTGAACAAATTATGCTCACCACAGAGCGTCCCGCAACGCTGATGCGCTATACCTATGTGGATACAGAGACGAATCCGTTTTTAGAGAGTTTCCCGATTGTGGTGGCGGGGGAGGATATTTTAACCCTCAGTGGCGGACAAGCCATTATCATCACCTTTCGGACAGATGCCCGCACATTCGAGCAAGACCGCCCCATCTTTTTACAATTTTTGCGGACATTGGAGTTTTAATATGGCGAAAAAACAAAAAAAATACACCATCCCACTTTGGTGGGGTGTAGGGACACGATATATCGTGTCCCAAATAATAAAGGACGGCATATATGCCGTCCCTACGATTATCATGATGTTATTGTTGCTCACGGTTGCCCCCACATTTGCTCAGACAACCATCCCAGAAATTGATTTAGACCGTATCCGCCGTTCTACGGTATATATCATGCAAACACGCACTATCGGCGGTATTCCTGTTGTGACCTGCGTGGGGAGCGGAACGCTGATTGACCGTTCTGGCTTGATTGTCACCAACGCACATAATACCGTGACGAATACTGCTTGCTCTGGGGATACGATTGTCATTTCGTTGAGTATTTTGCCAAATGAACCGCCTGTCCCATCGTATTATGCCGAAGTCGCACAAGCCGATATTGGACAAGACCTCGCCTTACTGCGTATTAGCCGTGAATTGAGCGGGCGTGTGGTCAATTCTGATGCGTTGGCATTGCCATTTGTAGAATTGGGTGATTCATCTTTAGTGAATTTAGACCAAACCATCACGGTAGTCGGTTATCCAGATGTGGGGAATAGCTCCGTTGAGAGTTTGCGCGGGACGGTGGGTAGTTTTATCGCAGAACCCATCGGTGGCGATAGGGCATGGATGAAAACCGATACCCCTATCCCAGGGACGATGACGGGCGGGGGAGTTTATAATCAGCAGGGGCAACTGATTGGTATCCCCACAACAGTGCCGATTCGTCCCCTCAGCGCAGATGAAACCTGTTTGCTCCTCGCCGATACCAATGGGGATGGATTGGTCAATGACCGCGATTCATGCGTGCCGATTGGTGGGTTTATCAATACCATTCGCCCATCCAATTTTGTGCGTCCATTACAACGTGGGGCGGCGTTGGGAATTACGCTCGGACGGATTACACAGCCGTTTGTCCAACTCGAAACAGGGGGCGAAGCAACTGTATCGCGTTTATTTATTGCCCCATCCGAAATAGACGGGATGCCGACCACAGTGGCTAGTAGCTTGCCGACAGGCACAGATAGCCTCTATCTATTTTTTGATTATCGCAATATGACCCCCGATACCATCTATGAATTGCGCGTGACCATAGATGACCGTCCCAGTCCTACTTTTAGCCTTGCGCCTGTGCGGTGGGGTGGTGGTGGTAATGGCATGTGGTATATCGGCAGTCGTGGGCAAGTTTATCCCAATGGCATTTATCGGTTTACGTTGTATATCAATGGGCTGGCAAGTGGTAGCCGAGAAATTATCATCGGTACACCTCAACCCAATGCGCCTACTTTTAGTAATATCGCGTTTGGGGTGGAAGATGGCGATAATCTGTATGGGCGGAATAATGTTTTGCCAACGGGGATTGTGGTCAATGCACGGTTTATCTATCGCAATATCCCAGAAGGCGCTCAATGGGCAGAAATTTGGTATTATGACGAAACCATCATCCGCAGAAATGATGCCACATGGACGAATGACACCCAAGATACGCGCATCCTCCGCGTAGAAGCCCCTGGTGGGTCGCCATTACCATCGGGGCGGTATCGGTTGGAACTCTATTTGGATGGGTTATTGCTTGCTACATCCGATTTTGTTGTAGCAGGTGCGCGTGAGGGGGCATTCCCAAGAGTATTTAGCAATTTGCGCTTCACCTCTGCCGATTCGCTAGAAGAAGCAGTCGGCAACCCCAGTGTACGCACATTTGCCAATACCACCCGCGAGATTTATGGCTTATTCGATTGGGAATTTATCGCACCGGGGACATTGTGGCGGGCGGTGTGGTCGGTAGATAATGTGGCATTTTATGACCAAACGCTCCCATGGGATAATATTGAGACGGGGCAAAATTTTGCCATGTTGCTCACCAGTACATCACGGATTCCAGACGGCACGTATCGGTTACAATTATTTATTGGACCCGCGCTACTCGCCACATTTGAGGCACAAGTGGGGATTGGTCAATTGCCGATTGACCCCTTTGCCCAAGCGACAGGCGTACAAATGAATGGGCGTGTATTGGATGCCGAAACCCGTGTGGGGATTCCAAATGTGAGTTTTATCGTCATTAGCGAAGATTTCTCGGTTGAAGATTTTGTGTGGCGTGCAGACCAAGTGTATACGATGGCGACCACAGACCGTAACGGACGTTTTCAGCTAGAACGCCCATTGCAATTGGGATTGCCCTATAGTGTGATTGTCGTGGCAGATGGCTATCTCACCGTGAGCGCCGATGGGGTAGAAGTGGATGCAGAAACCGAAAATCCGTTAGAGGTTGTCATCGTTATGACGAAGGATTAAGTGATATGGTAGAAAAAATTCGGCTTGATGTGTTATTGCATCAGCGCGGACTCATCGAAAGCAGAGAAAAAGCCCGTGCCATGATTATGGCGGGTGAAGTGACGGTTAATGGTGTTTTAGTGGATAAACCGGGGACAAAAGTGCATGAATCCGATGACCTCATCCTCAAGGCAAAACCCCGTTATGTGAGTCGAGGCGGGGATAAGCTAGAGCGTGCATTGCGTGATTTTGCATACGACCCCTCTGGTCGAATTTGCGCCGATGTGGGCGCGAGTACGGGCGGATTCACCGACTGTTTGTTGCAACATGGGGCAGAAAAGGTGTATGCCATAGATGTTGGCTATGGCATTTTAGACCATCGTATCCGCATAGATTCCCGCGTGGTGGTCATAGAACGCACCAATGCGCGTTATTTAGAAAAATTGGCAGAATTGGTCAATTTGGTGGTGATAGATGCCTCTTTTATCTCCGTAAAAATATTGTTGCCCACCGTGAAAGCATGGCTGATGCCACAAGCCGATTTAATTATCCTCATCAAACCACAATTTGAGGCGGGGAAAAAAGATGTTGGCAAGGGCGGGGTGGTGAAACTCGCTAGTGTGCATGAACGCATTTTGCATGAGGTACTCGAATTTGCGGTGGGATTGGGATTTGCTGTGCGCGGATTGACAACATCGCCCCTCAAAGGACCCGCAGGCAATACCGAATTTTTGGCATGGTTGAGTGTTGGGGAGGATATAGGAGAAATCACGCCGATTGACCATATTATCCAGAATATTTTTGCCAATAACTTGCCATAATAGCCATTTGGCATTAGAATATCTGTTTATATTTGATGAATAAGGGGTATCACAATGACTTATTTAGAGCGTGCAATTCAAGACGGACATGCTATCTTCATTGGTGAAGGTAAACAACAAAAGATTAAATATATCGCCGCAAACCATACTGAAAAATATATTGACCCAGAAGAACAAGTTCGTGCGGAATTTTGGGCAGAATTGATTTATCGCTATGAATATGAGCCTCATCGTATCGGTATTGAAGTAACTATACCTGATAGAACCCCTACAGACCGCGCTGATTTAATTGTTTTTCATGACGATGAACGTAAAAGACCCTATGCTGTCATTGAATGTAAACAAGAATATGTTACTGATGTTGAATTTAACCAAGCCGTTGAACAAGTTGTCGGTAATGCTAGTTGGCAAAAAATGCGTGCTGATTATGTGATGGTTGTTGCTGGCATTACACGGCGGGCATTCGATTTTTCTGGTAATATACCCATTGGGGAACGCAATCGCAATATCATTGCAGATTTGCCAATTGCCTATGGTAAGCCCTTAGAATTTAAGTACCGTAAGGGAATAGAAAATTCAGATATTGAAGAAGTGACTCAAGAAGAATTGAGTTCTGCTATTAAAAAATCGCATCAAACGCTATGGGGAGCTGGTAAATTTTCGCCACCACAAGCCTTTAGTGAACTATGTAAAATTATTTTTATCAAGATGAGTGATGAGAAGATTCCCCGTGATATTGGTGAACCCTATCAATTTCAGATTAAAACATACGAGACCAACCAACAACTTGCCTCGCGTATTCATGCCCTCTATAACCAACAGCGAGAACGTGACCCAAATGTATTTACAGAAGGGATTCGTATTGATGATGATATGCTCACACAAGTAGTTTCGCATTTAGAGAGCATTAATCTGCATAAAACTGACCTCGATACCAAAGGGGTGGCATTTGAGCAATTCATGGATGGTTTTTTTAAGGGCAATTTTGGTCAATACTTTACCCCCCGTCAAATAATCGAGTTCATTGTAGAGGTCATGCAACCCACCTACAAAGATAAAGTAATTGACCCCGCTTGTGGTAGTGGTGGGTTTTTGCTCCATACTCTTAATGCAGTTCGTAAAGAGGCAGATAGATATTATCGTGACCCTAATAGTCGTGACCACTTTGCTCATTGGCATACATTTGCGACAAATAAACTGTATGGTATTGAAATTAATGATGATATTGCCCGTGTTGCTAAGATGAACATGATTATTCACGATGATGGGCATACCAATGTCATCCGTGCCGATGCAATTGAGCATCAAGATACAATCATGAAAGACAGCCAAAATTTTAATTTCAATAATTACTCATTCGATTTGGTGCTGACCAATCCCCCCTTTGGTGGTGATTCTATCAATTTATCTTCGCGTAAACATTTGGTAGATGATTACGACCTTGCCAATGTAACCGATGCCAAAGATAAACAAACCCCGCGTAAAAACCAAAAACCAGAAATTTTATTTATTGAGCGTATTTGGCATTTTCTAAAAGCAGGTACAGGGCGTGCGGCTGTCATTTTGCCAGATGGTATTTTGAGCAATTCCACAAATCAATATGTCCGCGATTGGATGATAGACCATTTTCAAATTAATGCTGTCATCAGTTTGCCACAACATGCGTTTGCACCCTATGGGGCGGGGGTGAAAGCCAGCATTTTGTTTCTACGTAAACGTGCAAAAAATGAAACACCCAATCCTGATGAAGCCATATTTATGGCAAGCCCACAATATATTGGTTATGATGCCACAGGACGCAAAACCAAGCAGAATGATTTTATAGAAATTGCTAAATTATATGAGCAATTTCAGAAAGACCATGAGCCTTTTTTTCAGGTAGCCCTGCCGAGGGAATAACCGTCTTTGCGGTTCGGCAGGGTGATACTAAAAAGCGGATAGATGTAGATTATCAACTGTATAATTTATTGCAAGACCAATTTGTTACACGTTATAAAAAAGAGACGGTTAGGCATATTACTTTGCAATTAGATACAGGGTTTGCCGCTGGCGGAGATGACCAAGCCTTTGATTCAATAACGGGCATTCCACATATTAGACCACTAAACTTAACATCTGATGAAGAGTTAACAATTGAAGATACAAAATATATCCCTATAGATAGACCAAAGCCGATAGACTATATTCAAAAAGGTGAGGTGCTATTCAATAATACAAATTCATCAATTTGGGTTGGTAAATCTGTCGTTTTTAATGAGGATTATCTGGCATGTTGTTCAAATCACATGACACGATTGACGATTAATTTAGAAAAGGCTGTGCCACAATATATTGCAGATATATTCAATTTATTACGCCGTAAACGATTATTTGAATTTTATTGTGTAAATTTTAATAATCAAGCAGGTGTTAATACTGAAATGTTGGGTGATTTACTCATTCCTTTACCACCACCAGACATCCAACGCGCCCTAGTCGCCGATTTAGACCAAGCGCGTGCCACACGCAAATCCAAACTTGTAGAAGCAGATGAGTTGCTTAAAGGTATGGATGAAGTAGTCATGCGTGAATTGGGTTTGCAACCGTCTGCAAAAAGTGAGCCACCACTCGCTTTTGCTGTGCGCTTGGCAGATGCTTTAAGACGATTCGATGCTCATTACCATGAACCTGAATATGTTCGTTTTCAGAACAGCTTAAAATCTTTGCCATTTTCATTAGAATCTTTATCGCAACTGAGTGATAATACGATTTTCTCTGGTACAACCCCTCTCTCTGGCGGTGATGACTATACCGATGAAATTAATGGGATTCCTTTTGTTCAAAGTGGTGATATTGAAAACTTGGAAGATGATTATCGCCCAACAACATTCTTGCAATATGATGTTCATTACAAAAAGATGAAAACATCACAATTGCAACGAAATGATTTATTGATAGCCATTGTTGGGGCGACGATTGGCAAAATAGGGGTGTATCGCTCTGATAAACCCGCCAATATAAATCAGGCTATTGCGGGTATCCGACTCAATAAAGACCGTATCAATGTGGACTATGTTGAGGCTATCATGAAATCTACGGTTGGTCAAAAACAACTAGATAGAATTAAACGTCCTGTTGCCCGAGCCAATATTAACTTAGAAGAGATTGGTAGTTTGATGATTCCTATTCCACCCCTAGATATTCAAGAGCGCATTATAGCGGAATTGCATCGGCGCAGAGACCTTGCCCGTCAATTACGCCAAGAGGCAAATTCGCTCTGGCGAGAAGCACAAGCCCGCTTTGAGCAAGCCCTTATCGGATGACTATCAAAACCCCTCTGCATCAATATGAGGGGTTTCTGCTATAATAGCGATAATCTTAGTGAACAAATTGAACTTGGTTTAAGAAAGTTGGCGCTGTTAGACACATGAATCGTCAGAATATCCGAAATTTTAGCATTATCGCCCATGTTGACCATGGCAAAAGCACCCTAGCCGATAGGCTCTTGCAATTGACCCAAACGGTGCAAGACCGCGA